>NZ_CP017755.1:677717-1355434 GCF_001854325.1 Cupriavidus malaysiensis | reverse complement strand
ATCGGTCACGCTGGCACCGGCCCGCATGACAGCCGAGCTCAGGCCTTCGACCTGACTCAGCTGCCAGTCGGCAAAGTAGGACGAACAGGCTTCCAGTTCGTCGGCCAGCGAGGGCGGGCACCGGAACGCAGCCGTGCCGCTTTGGGCGAGTAACGCGGCATGAAGCAAGCGCCAACCACCGAAGAGCCTGCCGCAGGCCTCGAGATAGGCTTCGGCCACCGCGAGCGCGCTCTCGTTCCGGTCTTCGCCCTGCCTGACGATCCAGTCCGTGGCTGCGGTGACCTGCGACAGCGCCGCGGCAAGCTGGGCGCCGGCACGGCACAGGCGCGGCGCTGGCGAAGCTTGCAGGCGTGAGGCGGTATCCATTACCTTTCTGGCCATCAGTGCGAATGCCGCTCCCCCATCTCCTATTACCTTGCGATGCACCAGATCGTTCGCTTGTATGGTGGTGGTTCCCTCGTAGATGGTGGTGATCCGTGCATCGCGTACCAGCTGTGCTACGCCGGTGTCCTCGATATACCCGGCCCCGCCGAAGATCTGCAGCGCGGCATTGGTGGAGTCGACCGCCATTTCCGAAATCCAGCCCTTTACGATGGGGGTCAGGAAACCGAGCAAGCGCTGTGCCTCCTGCTGTTCAGCGGTTGACGCGGGGGAGCCGAGCGCATCGATCAGCGAAGCGCTGTAGTAGGTCAGATTGCGTGCGGCATGAGTATTGGCCTGTAGATTCAGCAGCGCGCGCCTGACTCCCGGATGATGGATGATCGCGACTGCTTTCCCGCCGGATGCCTTATGGCGCCCCTGGATGCGGGTGGCGGCGTAGGAGAAGGCCGCCTGGCTGGCACGTTCGGCTATGCCCGTGCCCTGCAGGCCGAGACTGAAGCGCGCCAGATTCATCATCACGAACATCGCATTGAGGCCCTGATTCTCTTCGCCGATCAAGAAGCCCTGGGCCCCGCCCATCTCGCCGTAGACCATCACCGCCGTAGGGCTGCCGTGAATGCCGAGTTTGTTCTCCAGCGCTACGCATCTGACATCGTTTCGCTCGCCGATCGCCCCGCTGCCGCCGACCAGGAACTTCGGCACGAGGAACAAGGATAGGCCTTTCACACCGGCGGGCGCATCCGGCAAACGGGCAAGTACAAGGTGGACGATGTTCTCGGCGAGATCATGCTCGCCAAATGTGATGAAGATCTTCTGCCCGGAAATCCTGTAATGCCCGGGACCACGGCTGGGGTCCGGGATGGCCCTCGCGCGGATCAGCGATAGATCCGAGCCCGCTTGCGGCTCCGTGATGTTCATGGTGCCCGGCCAGGTTCCCGTCACCATCTTCGACGCATACCGTTCGATGATCGTGGCCGACGCCGAGGCAAGCAGTGCGTCGACCGCGCCGACGTTGCCCACCGGGCACAGCGCGAAAGCGGGATTGGCTGCATTCCACATTTCGGCAAGAGGCGCCCACGCCAGGCGCGTAAGTCCCAAGCCGCCAAGCTCAACGGGAAGCGGGGCGCCCGGCCAGCCACCGTCGATGAATTGCTTGTACGCGCTGCGCGCGGCTTCGGAGGTGGTGACCTTCCCGTCGGCGTGCAGTACGGGATGCGTGGTGTCCGAATGGCGGCTCAACGGCAGCAGGATGTCTTCGGTCAGGCGGGCGTTTGCGGCAAGGATGCCCTGGAACGTCTCCCAATCCAGGTCTTCCTTTACTGCCAATCGCGGGTTGCCATTCGTCGCGGTGGCAACGGCAAAGGCGAGCGCTTCAAGCGGGGCTACATAGGGTGTCATTCCGTTCTTCATTCTTCTTCCCTTTCTGGGTTGACTCGGCGGGTACCCCTCGGCGCTGTCCAGCCCGCAATGCAGGAACGGGTGCCTGCGAGGATGCGGATGCCCGCCGGAAGTGAGATTTCGTCGCTCACTGAGCTCTTGCAATGTAATACAAAATCATCTAACTTACATCTTAAATTTGTATTACCAAGTCGAGCGCATCGACTGGAGGAGCCAGATGAAACCACGAGGCCTGGTCGCACGGTGGCCTGCGTTCCGCGCATTGCTGCCATGCGTTGGGAGGACGCAGGTAAGAGGTGTATCGGACAAAGAGATTGCGCTGGGCGGCTACGGTGCTCTCAGCGGCATCGGTGCTTCCTGGAGAAGCACCAGCGCGAATGCCGTGCGTCTGGGCTTGGTCGAGGTCGATGCGAGGGGGCGCGATCCGTCCGGCGGTCCGCGCCCCGGCTTCGGTCAAGGCAGGCACACCGGTACCCGCCAACTGATTCTTCAGCAGGTGCATGGTGGTTGCCGGATACCGGTGGTGGACCAACCGTGACGCGGCAAGTGGCATGCGCGCCGGGATCCAGCGATCTTCCGCATGACGCCAGAGCGTCCGAGCCTGGCGCCGATCCGCTTTGACTCCAAGCCGAACCCAGTCTGCCAAACCGGCAGACAACGCGCCGTAGACCTGCGATCTGCCCCTTCTTTTTTTTCAACAGGAGAACAACATGAAGTACTACGACAAGGGAGATACCCTTCCTGCGGACTATCGGAAAGCCTTGATCCATTTGCTCAGCTTCCAGGCGGATTCCGAGTATGCCGGCGCCCAGCGGGTCGGCGAGAACCTCTGCTTCGCGCCGCGGCCGGAGGAGGCCTATCGGCTCGCCAAGAAGACGATGGAGGAATACGGCCATGCTTTCTATCTGTGGACCGTGCTGGAGGACCTTGGCATCGACGTAAAGCCCAGGCTTGCGGAACTGCGCGACCATCCTGAGAACCCCGACCCGGCGCGGGTCAACGTGATCAACGGGTTTCGCCGGTCCTACTGGCGCGACCAGTTCCAGTGCTGGGAGGACGTGGCGATGATGTCGTGCGTCGCAACCCCTGGCGCGGTGATCTTCCTGGGGCAGTACACGAAATGCTCTTACCTCCCCTGGGCCCGCGCCTCGGAACGGATCGCGCGCGAGGAGGTGGGGCACATGGGCTTCGGCCTGTGGGCCGTCAAACGTGCGATCGAATTCGGCGGCTCGCAAGCGTGGGAGCGGCTGCAACGGCGCGTGCCAAAGTTTCTGGCGATGGGGATGGGCATGTACGGCCGTCCTTCCCTGGCAGGGGAAACGCAGTCTGCCAATTTCGAGCGCTACTACGACATGGGTCTGAAGATCCTGCGGCCGGAAGCGTGCCAGGCACAGTACCTTGAACTCGTCAGAAAGCGCATTCAGGAGGCCGGCCTCGAGTGGGTCGACGACGTTCAGCCGGACTATGACCAGCGCATGGGCTATGCGATGGACGATCAGGAACTCGATTCACGGCTTGCCGCTGAGTAAGACGAGAGAACCCGAAAGGAGCAAAGATGTCATTGGTATTGTCTGAGCGCATCGGGCGCGTCGGGCTGGTCACGTTGAACCGGCCCGAAGCAAAGAACGCGCTGAACGAAGCACTGGTTCTCGAGCTTAGCCGCATTGTGTGTGCCCTCGACGAAGACCCGGAAATCGGTGCGATCGTCGTGACCGGCGGCGAATCCTGCTTCAGCGTGGGCGCCGATATCAAGGAGATGACCGAGAAGACATTCGCCGAAGCCTATGTGCGGAATTTCGTCAGCCGTGATTGGGAAGTGCTGTCGTATTGCCGCAAGCCCGTCATCGCGGCGGTTGCCGGCTACGCCATTGGTGGCGGCTGCGAGTTCGCGCTGATGAGCGATATCGTGGTGGCCGACGCTAGCGCGCGCTTCGGGCAGCCGGAGGTCTCGGTCGGCACCATTCCCGGCGGCGGTGGCACTCAGCGCCTGGCCCGCTCCATTGGCAAGGCAAAAGCGATGGAGCTCTGCCTGACGGGGCGGCTGCTTGGCGCGGATGAGGCGGAGCGCATCGGCATCGTCTCGATCCTGGTTCCAGCCGGGGACCATATCCGGACAGCCCTGGAAATGGCGGCGCGTATCGCCGGATACTCGCTACCCATTGTCGAGATGATCAAGGAAAGCGTCAACGCGGCCTTCGATACGGGCCTCAGCGGCGGCCTTCGCTTCGAGCGCCGCCTTCTGCACGCGACCTTTGCTCTGGATGACCAGAAGGAAGCCATGCGCGCTTTCGCTGACCGGCGCAAACCTGTCTTCCTTCATCGGTGAACATGATGCGAAATAGAGAGTGGCGCCTGGAGCGTCGGCCGGAAGGAGCGGTCTCCTCCACAGACCTCGTGCTTCACGACAGCCAGATCGGCATGCCGGACCGAGGGCAGTTCCTTGTTCGCGTGACCACCGTGTCGATTGATCCTGCCATGCGGGGATGGATGAGCCCGTTGCGCTCCTACATCCCGCCGGTGGCGCTCGGCCAGCCGATGCGGGCAATCTCGGCGGGCGTCGTCATCGCATCCCGCCACGCGGAGTTCCCGGAAGGCACGCGGGTTACCGGCCTGTTCGGCTTGCGCGAGCATGCGCTGTCGGATGGGCTTATGGAAGGTGTCGGCGTGCGCCGCATTCCGGACGATATCCCGGATGAGGTCGCGCTCGGCACTTGCGGTCTGGCGGGAATGACCGCCTACTTCGGTTTGTTCGACGTCGGCCGCCCGGCCCCCGGGGATACGCTTGTGGTGTCGGCAGCGGCGGGCTCGGTGGGCTCGGCCGTCGTGCAGTTGGGGCGACTGGCCGGATGCCACGTGATTGGAGTGGCGAGTTCCCGGCGCCGCGAAGCGGTGCTCGGCGATGGCGCGCACGAGGTGGTTGACTACACCGGCGGCGATGTCGACCAGCGGCTGAAGGCCCTGTGCAGGCAGGGCATCGATATCTACTTCGACAACGTCGGTGGCGCGGTGCTCGACGCGGCACTGAAGCGGATCAATACCGGCGGGCGCGTCGTGCTGTGCGGCGGCATTTCGCAATACAACGCACGCAAGCCGGTCGGACCCGCCAACTACCTTGCACTGATCGGGCAGCGCGCCACCATGCGCGGCTTCGTCTATTTCGACTATGAGTCTCAGTTTGCCATGGCGGAGCACCGGCTCTGGGACTGGCATCGTTCCGGAGCGCTACGCCAGCGTGTCGACATCGTCGACGGGATCGAGCATGCACTGCAGGCGATCGCGCGCGTGTTCGAGGGCAGCAACACCGGCAAGCAACTGCTGCGGCTGCATGGCGCGACAGGAGGAGAGTCGTGAGAATCATCAGACGGTATGCCTCTGCGCTCACCGTGCCGGCAGCGCGCCTGGAGGCGTTGCGGGCGCGCTTGCGCACCACCAGCTGGCCGGTGGCCAGCCCGGGCGCGGGGTGGTCCTTCGGCGTGGACCAGGAGTGGTTGCGCGCCCTGTCTGCCCGGTGGGAAGCCGGGGACGGCTTCGCCCTGCTGGAGAAGGCGCTGAACGCCGTGCCTTCCGTGTTCTTCGAGGTCGAGACGGAAGGATTCGGCACCTTGCACGTCCATGCCTTCGTTGCCGGCGGCAGCGGTGATGCCCGGCCCATCCTGATGACGCATGGCTGGCCAAGCCTGCCGGTCGAGTACGTCCCGGTCATCGAGCAGTTGCGGGCGCGGGAGCGCCACGGCGGCGGCAGGGGAAGCCCTACGCTGGTGGCCCCCTCGCTGCCCGGGTTCGGCTGGTCGTCTGCGCCGTCCAGGCCGATGCATGCCCGGGACATCGCTCGCCTATGGCGGCTGCTGATCGACGAAGGGCTTGAACTCGGTCCCGTGATTGCGCACGGCGGCGACTGGGGTGCCGTGGTCTCCAGCTGGCTGGCGGTCGATGCACCGGAACGGGTTGCAGGCCTGCACTTGACGATGATGGGGTTGAAGCCGGATATCGACGCGTCAGACCCGCTTGACGACGCCGAGCGCTCCTGGATTCGCCACACCCAGAAACGGCTTGCCGTGGATGGCGGTTACCGCGAACTGCAGGCCAGCCGGCCATCCACGCTGTCGGTGGGGCTGGCCGACTCGCCAGCATTCGTGCTGGCATGGATCGCCGAAAAGCTGCACCAGTGGTCCGGCCCCGCTGCGCAGCAGGATCCCGAGCGTCTCCAGTCGGCAATCCTGACCCTTGCATCCAGCTACTGGCTGACCGGCAGCCTGGGCTCCGCCGCGTGGATCTACTGGGCCGACCGCCACGCGCCGCAAGCGCTGGCTGGCGGCGAGCGCTGCGTGGTCCCTACCGGATACTCCGGCTTCGGCGGCGGCTTCTTCCCGCCTCCGCCCAGCCGCTGGATCGAACGGGCGCACCGGCTGATCTATCGCAACGAGCATCCGGTTGGCGGACACTTTCCGGGGTGGATGGCAAGCGCGGCACTGGCGGATGAACTCCAGCGTTTCACTATTGCGCTGAATACCTGAAGTTGCCACTGTGCCAGCTACGCCGCAGGCGCCTTTGCGGCCCGGCGCCGGCCCTGCAAGACCGGCGCCGCGGACGGCGCGCCGCCGAAGCGCCGCAATACCTCGTCCGAGACGGGGGCGAGAACGCCTTCGCTGGTCTGCACCGTCTCGGCGAGAAACACTTCGGAGGGCGGCAGGAGCTGGAAATACAGCGCGCGGCACAGCGCATGGGCTTCGGTGCCGGCCCATGAGGAGGGCAGCAGCTGCAGCGGCAGCTTGGGATCCTGCAAGACGATGCGGCGATAGGCCAGCACCAGCAGGGTGCGCACCTGGAAAGCGGCTGCCGGGGGAATCGCCCCGTCCGACAGCGCCGCCTGCACCGGTCCGAACAGCGCGATGAAGTCCCGGTACCCGGCCTCCACCGCGTCCAGGCGCCAGGCCTTGCGGATGGTGGCCTCCATGGGCGCCGGCGCCATCTGGCTTGCCGGCGTCGCGCTCAGTATCTGCACCTTGCCCTCGATCTTCAGCTCGCGCACCAGGTGCTGGCAGGCGCCGGGGTCGTTACCCGGCGCCGCGTAGAGATTGGGCGCGAACGGCCCGAAGCCGAGCCATTGCAGTCGCAGCTTGAGATCGGCCACGACACGCTTGTCAAGGTTGTCGGGTTCGAACAGCACGATCTGCCAGCTGCCGTCCCAGGCGGACCTGGGCTCACCATAGACGCGTTCGAAGTAGTCCCGGGTGTTCTCGAACGTTTCCTTGCTGAGCGAGTAGTAGCTGTACTTGCCACTGCGTACCGCATCGAGCCAGCCGTCGTACACCAGCCTGAGCGCGGCGGTGCGCACGTGGGACGCTTCCAGTCCGAACGCGCTCACCAGCTGCACGATGCTGCTCAGCCAGACCGACCCGCGCCCGGGCGAGAGCATGTCGCCGAACACCGTGCTGATGATCGCCTTCGGCGAGAAGGGAACCTGCCCGGCCAGCCCTGCGCTCAACTCTTCCCAGCTGACTTGCCGGGCCTTGGTCGTTGCCGCCTTCGCCATCACGAATCCTCCTTGGATGGGCGGATTATATCGGCCGGCGCACCGGCGCCAGGCGCGTCACCGGCGGTGGCTGCGGCGGCCAGAGCCGACTGCAGCCGGCCCCGCAGCACACCGAAGCGCTCGACCGCGTCCTCGAAGGCGTCGCGCGCGCTGGCGTAGCGTTCGACCACCTCCGGGTGCGGCCCCAGGGCAACGATGTCGGCATGGATGGCGTCGCATTGGTTGAGCAGGCTGTCGAGCTGGAAGCGGTCGCGCATGTACTGCCTGGCGAGTTCGGCGGCGGCGGTGTCGAGGGCCGCATAGGTGGGCACGCGCTGCCCGGGGGGGCAAGGGAAGTCCGCCTGCAGGCGACTCCATTCGGCGTCGAAGGCGAGTGGCGCCGGCGCCTGCGCATCGGTGCGGTAGCCGAAGCGCGCCAGTTGCTGCCGACGTCCGTGTTCGTTCCAGCCTGGGTGGTTCATGCCGTCTCCATGCAATACAAATAGATTGTTTTAAGAAGTAGAATTCGTATTATACTGGGGGCGCGCACTTTGCGTACTCTCTGCGCCGGCCTGACCGCCATCCGCGGCTCCAGATGCCCGGCAACGCGGAGGCGTGGCACAGCAGACCTGAGCAGGCATTCCCTCCTGAAACGACCCGAAGGGGCATGCGTCCCCGCGGTCAACCATCAAAGGTGAGCTAGCAATCATGGCAGTCGAGACATCTCACATCACAGTTGCGGTATCGGATCGGGTAATGCACATCACCTTGAATCGCCCGGAAAAGAAGAATGCGCTGACAAGGCAGATGTACATCGCCATCGCAGAGCATCTGAAGCACGCGGCAAACAGCGCGGAGATAGCCGCGGTGCTGGTGACCGGCGCCGGCACCTCGTTCTCTGCCGGCAATGACCTCGCCGACTTTATCGACGCGCCGGAAGACCTGGCCACCTCACCCGCATTTGCCTTCCTGGACGCGATCAGCACATTTCCGAAGCCATTGCTGGCCGCGGCGCAGGGACATGTGATTGGCGTTGGCATGACCTTCCTGCTGCATTGCGACCTTGTGCTGGCGGCGCCGTCGATCCGGGCAAGCGTGCCTTTTGTGCAGCTTGGTCTCTGCCCCGAAGCCGCCTCCAGCTATTTGCTGCCAGCAGCGCTGGGGCACCAGCGCGCGATGGCGAGCTTTCTGCTTGGTGAAAGCATGTCCGCTACGCAGCTGGCCGAAGCCGGTCTGGTTTACAAGGTGGTGGATGACGACGCCTTGCTCGCAACCGCGAAGGCATTGGCCGCCAGGCTGGCGTCGCTCCCGCTGCAAGCCGCCATGGCCACGAAGAAGCTCGTTAAAAGCCATGCCGCACCAGCTGTCAAGGCAGCCCTCGCCGCGGAAGCAAAGGAGTTCCAGCGCCTCATGAAAAGCGCGGACGCACAGGACAGATTCCGCGCTTTTCAACAACGCGCCCGCACGGCCTGATGCGCCACACGCTTTCGGTGTCCCGCAGCGGAAGCCCTCCAGTGTCCTGGATCACGAGTTCGTGGACCAAGTCCGCCCTGGATCCGTCCTGAGTCCGCCGATGGTCCGCACGACGCGTCGTCACGAATGCTCGCAAGGTCCCAGCCCTGCCCGGCTTCGCGCCTCGCCTCGCTCGGTTTCTCGACAGACTCAGTGATTCCACGAATTCAAGAATCAGGACACCGGCGCGGCGTCAGATCCGGCACTGCGGCAATCCAGCCATTCGTTGAAAGGAGACATCTTGGGAGCAATACTGATCTCTGTCAGTGCCTCGATCATGCTGGCGCTCGGCGCCGTGCACCTGGCATACACCTTCGCCTCACGTAAACTCCACCCCAAAGAACAGGACGCGGCCGCAAAGATGCAGGCTTCCTCTCCGGTCATCTCCGGCCGGACAACCATGTGGAATGCATGGATCGGATTCAACGCCAGCCATAGCTTCGGCGCGATCCTGTTCGGATTGTTCTACCTGTACCTGGCGCAGGCTGCTCCCGGGCTACTGAGGGCATCCCTGTTTCTCCAGCTGCTCGGCGCATCGGCCTTGGCGGCCTATGCCGCCGTCGCCCAGCGCTACTGGTTCCGTACGCCACTGCTCGGCATACTGCTCGCCTTTTCCCTGTATCTCGCTGGCGCGATTGCGCTGGCGTCATAAGCCGACGCAACTCGGCACGCGCGGATCCGTTCTCTCGGGCAGCGCCTGCGGCGGTCCGCCGGCGCTCGTCATGCAATGTGTCCACTGCGCTGCGACCGCCGCGCAGACACGCCGGTTCCCCACCAGGGAATGACCGATCAGCCTCCATAGCAGACCCGCTTCGGAGCGCCCCCGAACGCTCGCGACAACCAGGCGACGGATCCGCACAGGCGCATCGCGAACACTTTCCTGACAACAGAGTGCGCGCCTTGCTCCAAGTCTTTCAACCAGAAATCGATCATACAAATGACGGAGGAGACCATGAGAATCCTTGCACGAATCTGCGCGTCGGCCGCGCTGTGCACCCCTGCCCTCGCCCACGCCCAGAATGTCCTGCTAGGCGGTCAGATCAAATTGGGGCTGGATGCCACGTCGGTAAGCGGAGCGGCAAATCCCGGCGGCACGGCGTCGCGCGTATTCCGGGAAAGCAACCAGACCAGCTTCTTCTTTCTCGACGGAAAGGAAGATCTCGGCAACGGCGCGAGAGCGCTCTACCATCTCGAATGGGACTTCTCCGCCGACACCGGCGCGCAGGGCGCGGGCCGGGCCTTCTATGTCGGCGTGGATAGCGCAACGTTCGGACGTCTGCAGTTAGGCCGGCAGTCGGTGTACTTCAGCCATCACTGGTTCATTACCGACACCCACGGCGCATTCGACGCGGCGCCCAGCGCCGCCAACTCATTGAATGTGATCGGCTCCATCAATGGCGCCAACTTCGCGGGCAACTACCTCAACAACACCGTACGCTACGAAACGCCGGATTTCGGCGGCTTCGCGGTGATGGCATCGTACTCGTTCGATGCCGAGCAGCCCGGCGCGGGCCGCAATCGTACCTGGTACCTCAGCCCCAGCTACACCAAAGGCCCCTTGAATATCGGCTTCTACCATATGCAGCGAAACAGCCAGGGCATCCTGCCCTTGCAAACCGTGGGATCGCTCGACCAGATGGCCGACAAGCTCGCCTTTGGCTACACATACAACGGCTTGCGCCTCGGGGCCGTGGTGGATCGCAATCGCGTCGACGATAAAGTGACCGGCAGCAGGCAGGATCGCATTGCCTTCGCGGTTCCGCTTAGCTACGCGACAGGCCCGCATCTGTTCTCCCTGACATACGGACAGGCGCTGCCGGTGCACCAGAACGGCAGCACCTTGGCCGAAACCGGCGCGCGCATGTTGTCGGTCAGCTATCAATACACCCTGAGCAAGCGCACCTGGCTGGATGTGACAGCGGTTGAGCTGCGCAACCAGAGCAATGGCCGTTACAACTTCTGGCTGGGCGGGCTCAACGGCTCGTCTCCCTTGCCCTTGCAGGACGCCGGCGCACGGGTGCGCATGTACTACGCCGGTATCAAGCACCAATTCTGACGGCAGGGATGGCTGCCCGACTCGCCTGCGCCCGTCCTCGGCGCAGCCTTTCGGGTGGCCATTTCCGTCATCCGGCAGGCGTGCCGGCTCCGGATTCGCTACGCTGCGGCGGACCGGCCACCCACGTCATCTGACCGAGGGCGCAGCGTGCTACTTGGGAGAGCCTGTCTTCACGACGTCGCCATCGGCACGCAGGGAATGACACACAGGGAATGACGCGCAGGAAATGGCACGGATCGATGGAAAAAGGGCGCACGTCCGCGGCCTGGAAGCCAGAATGCTCCTCCGCCATGCCCTGGGTGATTGCCGCCGGCAGCGCTGCTGCCGGCTCGGTCAGGCGCGTGCGGCCTTTGGTCCCGCCGGCTCGCCCGGCGAGCCCACGGCAAGAATTGCCCGAGCACGTTTAACCGGCTCAGCAGTTCGCAGACGTCGGCTGCCGGCCCGCAGCTTCCTGCCGGTCGACCGCGTATGCCGCAGCGCGCGGCCGCGCCCGAATGATGGCAAACGTGGAAAGCAGGCGACAACGCGCCGTCGCCGCCTGCGTGGCGTTGCACTTGACGGGCAACGTGCTTACCTGGCTGCTTACCTGGCCTTCTCCCGCTCCTCCTCGCGCAGGGCAAGACGGGAGATCTTCCCTGCGGCGGTCTTCGGCAAGGCCTCCCGCATCTCGAAGAGCTTCGGCATTTCCATCGGCGACAGGCGGCCGGACAGGAAGATACGTAATTCGTCGGCATCCAGCGCCGCCCCGGGACGCAAGCTATAGAACGCCTTTGCGGTTTCGCCGCGATAGGGATCGGGAACGCCGATCACGGCCACCTCGCTCACCGCCGGATGCTCGCAGACCGCGGCTTCGATCGCGGTAGGAAACAGCTTGTAGCCGCTAGCGATAATGACGTCTTTCAACCGGTCGACAATCTCGATGAATCCATTGGCATCCATCTTGCCGATGTCGCCCGTGCGCAGGAATCCGTCCGCTGTCATCACTGCCTGCGTCTCCTCCGGAAGATTCCAGTAGCCCTTCATGACCTGCGGCCCTGTGGCGCAGATCTCACCTGCCTCCCCCGCTGGCAGCACTCGCGCAGGATCGGCAGGATCGCGGATCTGGATCTGCGTGCCCGGAATCGGAATCCCGATGGAGTTCACCGGGCCATCTGCGCAGTCAGGCATCATCGTCAGGCCTGGACTGCATTCGCTCAGGCCGTAACCTTGGCGGATACGCACACCGAAGCGCTCCAGGAAGCGCACGCCTGTTTCGGGCGGAAGTGGACCACCGCCCGCCATCACCTGGGTCATCCCGCGCCAGTTGACCTTGTCCGCGTCGGGGTGATCCAGGAAAGCCGTATAGATAGTCGGGACGGCCGCGAGATTGGTCACACCGCGCTCGATGCATAGCGTGATGGCCGCGCCGATATCGAACTTCGGCATCAGCACCAGCTCGGCGGCAACCGCGAGGCCGAGATGCATCAGCAAGGTCGTGCCGGTGATATGAAAAAGCGGCAGCGGGACAAGGAAGACCTCCTTGCCCTCTCTCAGCCCGCTCATCATCAGCCTGGCCTGCTGGGTATTGATCCAGAAGTTGTTGTGCGTCAGCATCGCGAACTTCGGCGTTCCGGTGGTGCCTCCGGTTGCCTGCAAGGCGGCAAGGTCTTCCAGCGGATCGATCG
The DNA here is from genome assembly GCF_001854325.1 of Cupriavidus malaysiensis. Lineage (NCBI taxonomy): Bacteria > Pseudomonadati > Pseudomonadota > Betaproteobacteria > Burkholderiales > Burkholderiaceae > Cupriavidus > Cupriavidus malaysiensis. The sequence continues at coordinate 1,342,911 of NZ_CP017755.1, read as the reverse complement.
CAACGGCTTGCGGATGGCCTGCGTTCGCCAGGATCGAAGCCAGCGAGACCATGCGCGGCGCCAAGGCGGGCGCTGGCGAGTCGGCACCGGACCGCAGATCCGAAGCATCCATGCGGACAACGATCACCGATTCGACCACGCCCTGCTCCAGGCACGCCGAGGCCGTCTCGAGCAAGCCGGGAAGATCCGCCACGACCAGGACGCGCGCGCCGCTATTGTGCAGCTGCGTAGCGATCATGCGCGTGGGATAAAGCGGATTGATCGCTACCGCTACCGCCCCTATCTGAAGCGCGGCGTAGTATCCGATCACAAAACCTGGATGATTAGGCAGCAGCAGGGCGATCCGGTCGGCCTTGCGCAGGCCATGCGCTTGCAGCCCTGCCGCCGCGCGCTGCACGAGATCCAGCGTTTGCGCATAGCTTAGGGTGAGACCGCCGAAGCTCAGGCAGTTCCGCTCCGGATACCGGCTCGCCGAACGGGTGAACAATGTCACCGGCGATCCTGCTTCCTCCCGATAGGACGCCAAGGCGCCGGCTGGATAGTACCTGTTCCAGGCATTCTGTTCCATTTGCGATGTCTCCATTTTTTACTTTTCCATTCCCGCTCTCATGAAGCCATGGGACCACGCGCAAACTCATGCCTCCGCTTCCGGCCGGTGCGAGTCGGCAATCCGCCGATCCGTCGTTGCCGCGGCCCATGGCTTTTCTTTCGCATTGCAGCGGCCTTTCCGTCCCATCAGCCTGCGGAGGCGCTCCACGTCTCCTGTGCTGAGCCCGGCCCGGTGCCTTGCCTTGCGCGGTCAGCAGACTTCGAAAAGACCCGCGGCACCCATGCCCATGCCGACGCACATGGTGACGACGACATACTTCACGCCACGTCGTTTGCCTTCAATCAGCGCATGCCCGACCTGGCGCGCGCCCGTGGCGCCATAGGGATGGCCGATGGCGATCGAGCCACCATTGACGTTCAGGCGCTCCTCCGGAATGCCAAGTCGATCCTGGCAATACAGCACCTGAACCGCAAACGCTTCGTTCAACTCCCACAGGCCGATGTCGTCCATCTTGAGGCCCGCACGCTGGAGCAGGCGCGGCACGGCGAACACTGGCCCGATCCCCATTTCGTCAGGTTCGCACCCCGCGACTGCGAAGCCGCGGTAGATACCTAGCGGTTCAAGGCCCTTTCTCTGCGCCAGCACCCCGTCCATCATCACGCACGCTGAGGCGCCATCGGAAAACTGGCTGGCGTTCCCTGCCGCCACGACGCCCCCCTCGAAGGCCGGCTTGATACCGGAAACGCTGGCATAGGTGGTATCCGGACGGATGCCCTCGTCGGCCGAGATCGTGACCGACTCTTGCTCCGTTTCTCCAGTGTCCTTGTCGGTCAGCTGCTTGACGGTTGTCATGGGGACAATCTCGTCGGCGAACTTTCCAGCCCGCTGCGCGGCGGCGGCGCGGAGCTGGCTGCTGACACCATACTCATCCTGGCGCTGGCGCGAGATGCCGTATCGCTTCGCCACGATCTCCGCGGTCTGCAGCATGGAGAGATAGGCCGACGGCCTGTGCTCCGCGATCCACGCTTCGTGCAGCATGTGCGTATTCAACTGGTTCTGCACGCAAGAGATCGATTCGACGCCCCCCGCCACGATCACCGGTACGCCATCGGTCACGATGCCCTGCGCGGCCATCGCAATGGCCTGCAAGCCGGAGGAGCAGAAGCGGTTGACCGTGACGCCGCTGGCCGTGACCGGCAAGCCCGCGCGCAGCGCGCTTTGCCGTGCGATATTGAGGCCGTTGGCAGCCTCCGGATTGCCGCATCCGAGAACCAGGTCTTCCACTTCCTCCGGGTCGAGACCGGCGCGCTCCACTGCGTGCCTGACCACGTGCCCGCCCATGGTCGCGCCGTGCGTCATATTGAAAGCGCCGCGCCATGCCTTTCCCCAACCCGTGCGTGCGGTCGAAACGATCACTGCATCCTTCATGTTCACTGTCTCCCTTCGTTTAGTTAAAAGTGCCGTTGCTTTCGGCCAATTCGAGCAGCAAGCGGTGCGGCTGCCAGAACGCCGGGTCCGAGCCGGCCTGTTCCTGGAATCGCGCCATCGATGCGATGACTTCGCGCAGGCCCAGCGTGTCCGCGTAGTACATGGGGCCACCGCGGAATGCCGGGAATCCGTATCCGAGCAGATAGACGGCATCGATGTCCGAAGCCCGCTGCGCGATGCGTTCGTCCAGGATCGCCGCGCCTTCATTGACGAGCGCAAGCATGCAACGCGAGACGATCTCCTCGTCGGAGATCTGCCTGCGGGCCCTGCCGATCTCCGCGGAGTAACCCTCCACCAGTGCGCGGACAGCGTCGTCCGGCTTGCCTTCCCGGGCGCCCGGCTCGTAGCGGTAATAGCCAGCCCCGGTCTTCTGGCCGAAACGCCCCAGCTCGCACAGGCGATCCGGCAAGCGGGAATACACCACGCCGGGCACCTCGACGTAGCGGCGCTTGCGTACACTCCACAACACGTCCAAGCCGGTCAGGTCACCTGCGCGGAACGGTCCCATTGCCATCCCCCAGGCTTCGAGCGCGCGGTCAATCTGCTCGGGCAGCGCCCCTTCCTCCAGCAGGAAATAGGCTTGGCGCAGATACGGGTCGATCATCCGGTTGCCAATGAAGCCGTCGCAGACGCCGGACACGACCCCTGTCTTCTTCAGACGCTTGGCGAGCTTCATCACTGACGCCAGGACCTCCGCCGAGGTCTCCCTTGCCTTGACTACCTCCAACAGGGGCATCACGTTCGCTGGCACGAAGAAGTGCATGCCCACCACGTCGGCCGGCCGCGACGTTACCGCGGCGAGCTTGTCGAGGTTCAGCGTCGAAGTATTGCTGGCAAGAATGGCACCAGGCTTGCAAAACGTATCCAGCTGCCGGAAGACACCGGCTTTTGCATCCATGTCTTCGTAGACAGCTTCCACCACCACGTCGGCATCGCGCAGTTCTTCATAGGACAGCGTGGGCCGGATCAGCGCCAGGCGCTGGTCGCAATCGGCCCGCGAGAGCTTGCCGCGCCGTACCGACCCTTCATAGTTCGCACGGATCACCGCCAATCCGCGCTCCAGCGCGTCTTCCTTCATCTCCAGCAGACGGACCGGAATGCCGGCGTTGGCAAACGTCATGGCAATACCCGCGCCCATGGTGCCGGCGCCCACGACGGCTGCCGCGCGAAGCGGGCGGATCCCGGTCTGCGCCGGCAGGCCGGCAATCTTCGCGGCCGTCCGCTCGGCGATGAACGCATGCCTGAGTGCGCCGGAAACCGGGCTGTCGAACAGCTTCATGAACGCTTCGCGTTCGAATGCCAGGCCAGCCTCCACTGGCATGGCCTCCGCCGCCCGCAGGCAGGCGATACACGCATTCACGGCCGTGGGCCACTGTCCTTTGCTGCCGGCCCGCTGCTCCAACTCCTGATAGAACAGCGGCGACGCCGGCGCCGGCATGGCGCGGTCGCGCAACAAAGACGCTTTCATGCCATCGCGCACGATCCGCTGCGCCAGGCCCAGGCAAGCCTCCAGCAGATCCTGCTCGACCACCAGGTCGAACAGGCCGGCCAGGCTCGGCGCATCGGCCCTGACGGGATCCCCGTTGCAGATCATCCGCGCGGCCGCCTCAAGGCCGATCGCACGCGGAAGGCGTTGCGTGCCGCCGGCGCCGGGAATCAGACCGAGCTTGATCTCCGGCAGCGCGATACGGCTCCCCGCCATCGCCACGCGGCAGTGCGCGGCCATGGCCAGTTCCAGCCCACCGCCCATGGCCAGCCCTTCGATACCCGCTATCACAGGCTTGGTGCTGGACTCGACAGCTGCCATCACGGCATGGATCGACGGCTCCACGAAGGCCTGCTGCGTATCGAACTCGCCGATGTCCGCGCCGGCACTGAACACGCCTCCCGCGCCAACCAGAACGATTGCCGACACCTCCGGCATGCCGGCGATACGCCCGATCGTTTCGATCAGCCGGCGCCTCAACGCAAGGTTGAGACTGTTCATCGGCGGATTGTCCAACTCGACGATAGCCACCCCATCCAGGATTTCTTTCAACACAGGCACGCGCTCCTTTCTCAATGCGTTAGCAGATAGATCACACACGGCACTCCCGTACCATTCGTCGCATATGCCGAGATCGACCGACGCATGGCAGGACGGCCGACAACGCGAGCCCCGGCACGGCATGGCTTCGTGATTCCATCTGCCTCCCCCAATCGATCGACCCGATAATGCAATACATATTTAAGTTCCACGTTATCTGTTTTTGTATTACATTGCAAGAACTCAGTGAACTACGGAACCTCACCCATGGCAGGCGTTCTCATCCTTGCAGGCTCTCAATCCGGCAACGCTTCCCTCGTTGCCGACCTCGCCGCGGAGCGGCTACAGGAGCTCGGCCTGGCCAGCCACTTCGTCGATCCCCAGCGGGACACCCCCCTTATCCTTGCCCAGGCCTCGGCCCTGCTCGTCTGTTGCGCCACCCACGGCGCGGGCGATGTACCGGATCCCATTCGCAGCTTCTACGCACAGTTGCTGGACGCCACCATTGAGCTGGGCCACATGCGTTACGGCGTGATTGCGCTGGGCGACCGGACCTATGCTGAGACGTTCTGCGGGGGAGGCCGCAGGATCGACGAAGCGCTGGCGGCGAAGGGGGCCGTGCGAATCGGAAGCCGCCTGGAGATCGATGCATCCAGAACGTCCTTCCCTGACGAGCCAGCCCTGGCCTGGCTTGAAGAGTGGGTACCGGCATTGCTGACTGCGGCGCAAGGCACGGCGCAAGGCACAGCGACAGGCGCGCTAAGCCAGAGCGATCCGCCTGGGAGCATTGGCAGTCCTGTGGCGATCCAGGCCTGAACGGCGAGCACCGCCCACCGGCACAAGGCTGGCCCCGTTCGTCGATGAACGGGGCCGGCACACATTGGAGAGCGCGCCAACGCAACGCACCCTCGGCGCCATGGGCCACGAGGCCAGGCAGGGGATCTCAAAAGAAGACGCCGTTGCGCTCGGCTACCTCAAGCGGCAACCGGCGGGCAGTCGGCGGCCTTCGGTAGTTTCTGGAGGGGTCCCGCGTTCATTGAACAGGCGAAGACGACGAAGGGCGTCAAAGGCGGCGAGGCGCCACGGCAGGTCTTCTTTGAGCGGAACCAGTGGATCTTCGGCTATGGCCTCATTGACTTCTTCGTGACGGGATTCGACACCGGGAAACTCGGGGGCCGCTGAGCCGGCAGGCAACGGAAACCGGAAGCCCTACTCCAGGCTGACCTTGGCGGCAGCGATCACCTTGTTCCAGTTGCGCAGATCCGCCGCCAGCGTTGCCCCAAGCTCGCCGGAGGTGGAACTCCTCGGTTCCGCACCCTGGGCGCGCAGCCGGTCTGCCACCGATGGGTCGTTGACGACGTCCTTCACGGCCTTTTCCAACCGGGCTCGCACTTCGGCGGGGACGCCCCTCGGACCGAACACACCGAACCACGAGTCGACCACCATCCCGGGATAACCCGCCTCCTTGGCCGTTGGAAGCTGCGGGAAGACCGGCGAACGCTCGGAGCCGGTCACCGCGATGGCGCGCAACTTCCCGGCCTTGATGAACGGCAATGCGGTGGGAATGGTGGAGAACATGAGCTGGACCTGGCCAGCCATCAGGTCACTGAGCGCCGGCGCCGCCCCCTTGTAAGGCACGTGCGACATCTTGACATCCGCCTGACTGGCGAACAGTTCGCCAGCGAGGTGGAAGATGCTGCCTGGCCCTGCAGACCCGTAGTTCAGCTGGTTCGGATGCGCCTTTGCATACGCTGCGAGTTCTGGCAGCGTCTTGACCGGCAGGGACGGGTTCACGACCACGACATTGTTGACGCGAGCGACCATGCCAATGGGGTCGAAGCTCTTGACCGGGTCCCAGGCCAGGTGCTTGTACAGAGAGGGATTGACCGCGTTGGTGCCGTTGTAGCCCATCAGCAGGGTGTAGCCGTCTGGCTTGGCATTGGCGACGAGCGCGGCACCGATATTGCCGCCCGCACCGCCGCGGTTGTCGATGATGACCGGCTGGCCAAGCCTTTTGCCAAGTCCATCCGCGACGATTCGCCCGACGATGTCGGTCGTCCCTCCGGAGGCGAAAGGCACAACCAGCGTGATGGGCTTTGACGGATATGACTGAGCGTTGACCGGCGACGCGCCGGTCCCGATGAGCATGGCAGCGGCCACGGTGATGCCTTTTCCCCACATTGCATGTCTCCTGGTTTTGAATAGTCCGCGGATGCTTAGAAGCTGGCCTCGGCTTTCATTGCCGGTTGACCGTCGGCCAGCGCCGTCCAGAGCAGCAGGCCCTCGTCGCCAGGTCGGGCGTTGATGGAGAGTTGCTCGCCCAGGAAACTGGGCTGCAGCCCGCGGTATTCGAACCGCTTCAGCGCTTTGCCCGCCACCTCCTCCGCGTAGTTCGCGAGAAGCGTGGCGTGAAGCGGCCCATGGATAACCAGGTCCGGATAGCCTTCGACTTGCCGGCAGTAGTCGGCGTCGTAATGGATACGGTGACCGTTGAAGGTCAATGCGGAATAGCGAAACAGTGTCGTGGAGTCGGGCTTGAACCGGCGGCTGTGCGTCGCGATTCCCGGCGCAATCAGCTTCTCCTTCTTCGCGCCGGGCGGGGTCGCCTCTTTATAGACAATGTCGTGTATCTCACGAATGGCCAGCTTGCCGCCCGCGCTCAGTTCGTGCAGAACGCTGACGAAGACCAGGTCACCGCTGCGACCTTGCTTGTGCTGGATCGAGACGACCTGCGACGTCTTCTCGACAACGCAGTCGATGCGCAAAGGCTCATGGAATTCGAGACGCCCTCCCGCCCACATCCGGTTGGACAGGGGCACCGGTGGCAAGAATCCACCGCGGGCCGGATGACCGTCACGGCCGAGCGATTGTGGCGGCTGGCCTTCCAGGAAGAAAATCCAGTGCCACAACGGGGGAAGTGGTGCGCCACCGACAAGCCCCTCGCCGGGAATGCCGACCGTGGCGGCCATCAACCTCGCGTGGCGAGCGGACAGCAGGTCCTGGTCCTTCTGCACTTTGCCAATCCACTGTTCCAGGTGGGCCAGATCAAGCTGGGTCATGCTGTCTCCTCTGTGGCAGCGGCAAACTCGGCCGCAATGCGAGCGGTATCGCTACCGAGTGCGGGGGCGCCGCGGAAGAATCCTTCGTCCCACGGCGTGCGTACGGCAGGAGCAATCATCTCCAGCATCCTGCCGTTCACAGGCATCGGCCAGGTGCGAAGCGCCGGATGCGCCCCGAACTCAGCCACGCTCCGTACCTGTCCGAAAGCCGTCTGGGCCTCGGCCAGCCGTTGCAGCGCTTGCTCGGTGCTGAGCGCACCGAAAACCTGGCCAATCCTGCTTTCCAACGCGTCCCGGTTCCTGACACGCGCGTTGTTACTGGAAAACTCTGCGCAGCTTGCGAGTTCGGGCTGTCGCAGGAAGACCCGGCAGAAAGCCGTCCACTCGCGCTCGTTCTGGATACTGATGACAATCTCACCGCCGTCCGCCGTGGCGAAGGCCCCGTAGGGCGCAATCGAGGGATGGCGCAGGCCTTGCCGCGTCGGAGCCCCCGCGCCAACTGTCTCGTGCAGGTAGGGAATCGTCATCCAGTCGGCGGCGCCGTCGAAGAGCGAGACCTCGATACCCAGTCCCTGGCCCGTGCGTTCACGCTGCGCGAGAGCGCTCAATACTCCGATCGTGGCGTTCATGCCGGCGCCGATATCGCAGATGGATACGCCGATGCGGCCGTAGGCTTCGGGGGCGCCACTGATGGCCGCCAGCCCGCTCTCGCACTGCACCAGCATGTCATAGGCTTTGAGATGGCTGACCTCGGCCCCTTCACCGTAGCCGCTGATGTCGCAGGTGATCAAGCGCGGATTGCGCTCGCGAAGCGAAGCACTAGAGAATCCGGCACGTTTCAATGCCCCGGGCGCCAGATTCTGGATGAAGATGTCGGCCGCGCCGATGATGCGATGGAGCAGCGCCGCATCGTCTGGCTGCTTGAAATCGATGACGATGGATTCCTTGCCACGGTTGGTCCAGACGAAATAGGAAGACTCCCCGTTCGCTGCGCTGTCGTAGCCTCGCGCAAAGTCGCCCTCCGCCCTTTCCACCTTGATGACGCGGGCCCCCATCTCCGCGAGCCTGTTCGTGCAGAGCGGCGCGGCCAGCGCTTGCTCGATTGCCACCACCAGGATGCCCTCCAGCGGCTTTTTCGTCTCTTCAACCGTTTCCATAGCCCTTCGTTGCTTGCCTTCGATGCCGGGCAGTATGGCCAAGGGGCGCCCCCTGGAGAATTGAGATGTCCCGAACTTACCGTTTGCCTGCTACAAACGAAGATCGGGGAGCGACGGCACTTCTGGCCGGAATCCGGCCCTGATGCGGGCTAGAATTAGCAAGACTTTGTCAACCTGCAACGATGTTTCACTACGACCTCACCGACCTTCGGGTCTTTCTCGCGGTGGCCGAGGAAGGTAACCTGACCCGCGGCGCCGCCAGGGTCCATCTCGCCCCGTCGTCCGTCAGCCTGCGCATCAAGGCGCTCGAGGGCACCATTGGCGCCCCGCTCTTGACGCGCCAGGCGCGTGGCGTGGGAATCACCCCCGCAGGGCAGGTCTTGCTTGAACACTGCAGGCGCTGTCTCGCACACCTTGAGCAGATGCACGCGGACCTGCTGCCCTTTGGCAACGGCCTGCCGAGCCACGTCACGCTCTTTGCGAACAACAATGCGATCAGCTCTTTCCTGCCCGATGACCTGTCCAGGTTCTTCCAGGCACATCCGAACGCGCGGGTGACGCTCGAGGAAAGAATGAGCCATGACATCATCGGAGCCGTCGCCGCCGGACGCGCGGATATCGGCATCGTCGCGGTGGACGCACCGCGGCACACGGACCTCGAGTTCATCCCCTACCGCGATGACGAACTCATCATCCTCGCCCCGCTGGGCACCGAGCTATCCAGGCAGAAAAGTGCCCATTTTTCCGCCTGCCTCAAACAGCCCTTCATCAGCCTCCGGCACGGCGCGGCCTTGCATACCTTCCTGATGAACCATGCAACGGCCCTGGGCGGCCGCCTGGATGTCATGATCCAGGTCTCGGGCTATCGCGCGATCGCCAGGCTGGTGGCTTCCGGCGCAGGCATCGGCATCGTGCCGCGCTCGGCACTGCAGCCTGACGACCTCAGCGAGCTGGCGGCCGTCACCATCGACGAACCCTGGTCGATGCGCCATCTGCATATCTGCATCCAGCGCGATCCCGTCGTGCCGAACATCATCCGCGACCATCTCGTGGCATTGCTCGCCGATGCCGGCAAGGTGTAGCGGGGCCGGTACCGGTACCGGTCTCGGCCATGACCGTCCGCTCGTTCTTCGCCGTTCTTCGCCGTTGTTCACTGTTACGGAACTCGCCGAAACCAGCGACTGCGCCCACTCCCCGATGGACCTCGATCCGGTGGCAATGTGGCGGCGGATCGAGACCTTTGTCACCGCGCCGAGCGTGGCCAGCGCTCCGGGTGGCCGGCTCACGGCCGCCTCTGTAAGATGCGGTACATCCGGCCGCGAGCCCGCGCCAAGACCTCGAAACACCATGGAAGACAACGCCTACCTCTCGTTTGACGCATTGCAGGCCCTTGCCCGTCAGACGGATGCCGTCACCACCGACTGCGCCTGCAGCGCGCCCACCTTGGATGCCTGGACGAGCCTGCCGGTTTCCTTCCCCGAGCAGCAGCTCAGCGAACTCGGCACCCTTGTTCGCGACCTCTACACCGAGGCGACATTCGAGGAATACCACCCGCAGGACACCGGCCTCTGGTCCGTCGAGGCACCGATTGCACCGCGCTACTATCCCTGCAATCGATGCACCGTGTGGCAGTGCCGCACTTGCGGGCGGGTGTACTTGCGCTACGTGGAAGGCGGAGGATACTTCGTCGACCCGCGCATCCGCAGGCTGAGGAACCGGGTTCTCGTCGATGCGCCGCTTTCGGAGTAGTCGCCCTACGGCATCTTCCTATCGAGTTCCCACGGCGAGGCGAGCGCATACAGGGCAGTAGGTCGGCAACGTCAGTTTCTGCCCCACCCTTGCCGAAGCGACGCCCGTCATGTGAAGCACCTGCGCGGCGGCACAACCAGGGATCACCCCTACTCCACCGTCACCGACTTCGCCAGGTTGCGCGGCTTGTCGATGTCCGTGCCGCGCGCCAGCGCCGCGTGGTAGGCCAGCAACTGCATCGGCAGCGTGTGCAGGATGGGTGAGAGCGGCCCGTAGTATTCGGTCATGCGCAGCACCTCCACGCCCGCGCTGGGGGCGATGCCGCAGTCGCTGTCGGCGAAGACGAAGAGCTGGCCGCCGCGCGCGCTGACTTCGTGCATATTGCTCTTGAGCTTTTCCAGCAGGCGGTCGTTGGGGGCGACGGCCACCACCGGCATGGCGTCGCTGACCAGCGCCAGCGGTCCGTGCTTGAGTTCGCCGGCGGCATAGGCTTCGGCGTGGATGTAGGAGATCTCCTTCATCTTCAGCGCGCCCTCCATCGCCACCGGGTAGTGCATGCCGCGTCCGAGGAAGAGGATGTTCTCGCGCCGCGTCAGCCGCTCCGACCAGTCGATGATCTGCGGTTCCAGCGCCAGCACCTGGCGCATGGCGTCGGGCAGGTGGCGCAGCGCGCGCAGGTGTTCCTGCTCGCTGGCTTCGTCGAGACGGCCGCGCTGCTGGGCCAGCGCCAGGGCCAGCAGGAAGAGCGCGACCAGTTGCGTGGTGAAGGCCTTGGTCGAGGCCACGCCGATCTCCACGCCGGCGCGCGTGATGAACTGCAGCGCGCATTCGCGCACCAGGGCGCTGGTGGGCACGTTGCAGATGGCCAGGGTGTGGGCCATGCCTTGCCGCCTGGCCTCGGCCACCGCGCCCAGCACGTCGGCCGTCTCGCCGCTCTGCGACACCGCCACCACCAGCGTGCGCGGGTCGGCCACGCCTTCGCGGTAGCGGAATTCGCTGGCGATCTCGACGGCGGCAGGCACGCCCGCCAGGCTTTCGATCCAGTGCTTGGCCGTGAGCGCGGCGTGGTAGCTGCCGCCGCAGGCCAGCAGCAGCACGCGGTCGCAGGCGTCGAAGACGCGCCAGGCGGTGTCGCCGAACAGTTCGGGCATCACCGCGGTGACGTCCTGCAGGGTGTCGGCGACCGCGCGCGGCTGCTCGAAGATCTCCTTCTGCATGTAGTAGCGGTAGGGGCCCAGTTCAGCGCTGGCGCCGTGCGCGGCTACCTGCTGCACCGGCCGTTCGACGCGCTGCCCGGCGGCGTCGACGATCCAGTGCCGGTGCAGTTGCACGTCGACCACGTCGCCGTTCTCCAGGTAGGCGATGCGGTCGGTCACGCCGGCCAGGGCGATGGCGTCGGAGGCGAGGAAGTTCTCGCCGGCGCCGACGCCGACCACCAGCGGCATGCCGTCGCGCGCGCCGACCAGCCGGTGGGGCTCGTCGCGGCACAGCACGGCGATGGCGAAGCTGCCGCGCAGGCGTGCCACCGCGGCGCGCACGGCCTCGAACAGGTCGCCCTCGTAGAGGTGGTCGATCAGGTGGGCGATGGCCTCGCTGTCGGTCTGGCTGGCGAACACATAGCCGCTGCGCTCCAGGCCGGCGCGCAGTTCCTCATAGTTCTCGATGATGCCGTTGTGCGACAGGGCGATGCGCGCGCCCGTCTCGCGCGGCGAGAAGTGGGGATGGGCGTTGTCGGTGACGGGCTTGCCGTGGGTGGCCCAGCGCGTGTGCGCGATGCCGGTGGCGCCCGCCAGGGCGCGCGCGGCGACGTCCTGCTGCAGCCCCGCCACGCGCCCCACGCTGCGGGCCCGCGCCAGGCTCCGGTCCTGGTGCACGGCCACGCCGCAGGAGTCATAGCCACGGTACTCCAGCCGCTTCAGGCCATTGACCAGGTCCGGGACGATGTCCCGCTGCGCGACCGCACCGACGATTCCACACATGGTTCTTTCCTCTCGATGGCCCCGGGCTTGGGGCGTTGCGAGGATCTTATGTGCGACCAGATGATATTTTCTTTCATTATTCTTTTATTCATGAAATCATTGGTACCATCCGAACTGCAGTGAAATTTTCTTTCACTACATCGACGCCACTCCCGATTGCCATGAGCCAGCCGGCATTCCCGCTCGACGACCTCGACCTGCGCATCCTGCGCACCTTGCAGCACGACGCCTCACTGTCCAACGCGGCGCTGGCCGAGCACGTGCATGCCTCCGCGCCGACCTGCCTGCGGCGCGTGCGCCGGCTGCGCGAGGCTGGCCTGATCCAGCGCCAGATCGCGCTGCTCGACGCCGCCCGCCTCGGCGCCACGCTGACCGCCATCATCGAGATCACGCTGGACCGCCAGGCGGCGGAGGACTACGCCGCCTTCGAAGCCTATATCTGCGCCGAGTCGGCGGTGACGCAGTGCTACCGGGTCTCGCCGGGGCCGGACTTCGTGGTGATGGCCGAACTGGCCGACATGCCGGCCTACGATGCGCTGGCGCGCCGGCTGTTCACTGCCATGGCCAATGTGCGCAATGTGCGCACCTTCTTTTCCACCCACCGCGCCAAGTTCGAAGGCAATGCGCCGGTTGCCGGACGCGGTGCGCCGGACTGAGGGCGGCCCGCCGCTTGCGCCGTGCGGCACGCGCCGACAGAATGGGCGCCGACCCGTTACCAGGAGATCCCGCGCCATGCCCACACCGGACAGCCAGGCACAGCGCCAGCGCCGTACGGCGGCGGCGACCACGCTGCTCGACCTGTTCAAGTCCCTGCCGCTGCACGACCGCCTCGCCGAGGGCGGCATCATGGCCCTGCAGGCGGTGGGCGGGGCCAGCCTCGCCTACCAGGTCGGCAGTTACCTGCACACGGAGCAGGCATTCTGGGCGGCCATCACGGCCATCGCGGTGTCCCAGCACCACTATGCCGATACCCGCCACCTGTCGCGCGACCAGTTCGTCGGCGCCATGATCGGGGCCTTCTGCGGACTCGGCGCCACCGTGCTGGGCCATGGCAGCCTGCTGGCCTACGGGGCGGCGGTGGCCGCCGCCATCCTGATCTGCTGGATCATCAATATCGGCAGCGCGGCGCGCCTGGGCGGGGTCACCGCGACCATCATGCTGCTGGTGCCGAGCGCCGGCCCGGCCTGGGAGATCGCGCTGCTGCGGCTGGGCCAGGTCACGCTGGGCACGCTCTCCGCGCTGGCCGTGAGCTGGCTGATCGGCCTTGCGGAAAAGCGGCTGCTGGCCCAACAATAGCGTCACGTCCGTGCCACGCCGGCGCCACATCCGGCTGGCCGGCATGCTGTGCCCGCCGGCCGCGCTGCCCCGCCCGGACCGCCGCTGCCCACTCCACGCTCCACGACTCACGACCCATCATGACGCTCTCCACCCTGCTGCTGTTCGTGCTCGCCTCCGCGCTCGCCATCGTGACGCCCGGCCCCACCGTCCTGCTCGCGCTCAACAACGGTTCGCGCTATGGCGTGCGTGCGGCCTGCTGGGGCATGGCCGGCGCGGTCGCCGCCGACGTGATGCTGGTAACCATCACGGCGGCCGGCCTGGGCGTGCTGCTGGCGGCCTCCGAGTTCGCCTTCCGCGCGCTGAAGTGGGCGGGTGCGGCCTACCTGGCCTATGTCGGCTGGAAACTGCTGCGCGCCCCCGCGCCGGAGGCCGGCGCCCTGGCGCCGCAGCCGGGCCTGGCGGAGGCCCGCGACGGCGCCCGCGCGCATGCGCTGTTCCTGCGCAGCTTCCTGGTGGCGGCGACCAATCCCAAGGCCCTGCTGTTCATGTCGGCCTTCCTGCCGCAGTTCATCGACACGCGCGCCGCGCTGCTGCCGCAGTACGCGCTGATCATGGGCCTGCTGGCCCTGCTCAATGTGCTGGCGATGCTGGGCTACGCCATGCTGGGCGCGCACATGATGCGCCGGCTGCGCGCCAGCGGCATGCGCTGGCTGAACCGTATCTCCGGCGCGGCCCTGATCGGCCTGGCCGCCTCGCTCGCCCTGTTCCGCCGCGCGCAGGCCTGAACATGGGCCGCCGCCTGGCCGGCGCGCCGGCGCGCGCTTGGTCCCGCCTGATCAGCCCCTGGGTCGCCCGTTCGATCGCCCGTTCGATCGCCCGTTCGATCGCCCCCCTCGCCGCCCTGGCGGCCGCGCTGCTGCTCGGTGCCTGCGCCGGCGCGCAGCAGGGTCCGGCGCCCGAGCGCGGCGGCCTGCGCCTGCTCGGCGAACAGCGCCTCGCCTGGCGCCAGGCCTTCGGCGACACCGTCGTCGGTGGCCTGTCCGGCATCGACTACGATGCGCGCAGCGGCACCTGGGTCATGGTCAGCGACGACCGCTCGGTGTTCTCCCCGGCGCGCTTCTACACCGCCACGCTCGACTACGGCAGCCACGGTTTCACGGGGCTGCGGCTGGAGGGCGTCACCCTGCTGCGCCAGCCCGACGGCAGCCTCTTTCCCGATCGCCGCCAGCAGGCGGCGCGCGGCGGCGAGGTGCCCGACTTCGAGTCGATCCGGATCGATCCCGCCGACGGCAGCCTGTGGATCGGCAGCGAGGGCGGCTGCGCGGTGCGCGAGAATCCCGCGCTGCTGCACCTGGCGCGCGACGGCCGCACGCTGTCGCGCTTCGAAGGCCCGGCCATGTTCGACCTGTGCCGCCGCGCCGGCACCGGCACGCGCGACAACCTGGCCTTCGAAGGCCTGACGTTCGCGCGCGACGGCCGTTCGCTGTGGGTGTCGATGGAAGGCCCGCTGTGGCAGGACGGCCCGGTGCCGGCGCGCGGCCAGGGCAGCGTCACGCGGCTGACGCAGTTCACGCGCGCCGGCGGTGTGCTGCGCCAGGTGGCCTACCCGCTCGACGCGCTGCCCGACACACCGGCCGAAGACCCGTCCGCCGTCAACGGCGTCAGCGAGATCCTGGCCGTCGACGACGACCACCTGCTCACGCTCGAACGCGCCGCGGTGCGGCAGCCCGATGGCCGCTACCTGATGTCGCTGCGCCTGTACGAGCTCGACCTGCGCGAGGCCAGCGACATCCAGGCACTGCCCGCCCTGCAGGGCGCCGCCTACCGGCCGGTGCGCAAGCGGCTGGTGCTCGACCTGTCGGAGCTGCCGCTGGCGCGGCTGGACAACCTGGAGGGCATGGCCTGGGGACCGCGCGTGGGCGACGGCTGCGCCACCCTTGTACTGGTCTCCGACGACAACTTCAACCCGGCCCAGGTGACGCAGTTGCTGGCCTTCGATGTACTGCCGGCCAGCGGACTGTGCCGCGCCGGCGCACCGGCTGCACCGCGCTAGCGCCGGCAATCCGGGCATCCGGGCATCCGGGCATCGGCGCGGCCGGCCCGCGCGGCCGGCCAACTTTGCCGCAGGCCGGGCCAATGTCGGCGCCGCGGCGGTCCCGGCGCGGCGGCACGCGCGTATAGTCCTAGTCCATTGCGCGCCGCCGGCGTGCCGCCCTACCCCCGAAGGAGCCCGAGATGAAGACCAAAGCCGCCATCGCCTGGAAAGCCGGCGCCCCGCTGACCATCGAAGACGTCGACCTGGACGGCCCGCGCGCCGGCGAGGTGCTGGTCGAGATCAAGGCCACCGGCATCTGCCACACCGACTACTACACGCTGTCCGGCGCCGATCCCGAAGGCATCTTCCCCGCCATCCTCGGCCACGAAGGCGCCGGCATCGTCACCGACGTGGGCCCGGGCGTGACCTCGCTCAAGCCGGGCGACCACGTGATCCCGCTCTACACGCCCGAGTGCCGCCAGTGCAAGTTCTGCCTGTCGCGCAAGACCAACCTGTGCCAGGCCATCCGCGCCACCCAGGGCAAGGGCCTGATGCCCGACGGCACCTCGCGCTTCTCGCTCGACGGCAAGCCCATCTTCCACTACATGGGCACCTCCACCTTCGCCAACCACATCGTGGTGCCGGAGATCGCGCTGGCCAGGATCCGCCCCGATGCCCCCTTCGACAAGGTCTGCTACATCGGCTGCGGCGTGACCACCGGCGTCGGCGCCGTGATCTTCACCGCCAAGGTCGAGGCGGGCGCCAACGTGGTCGTGTTCGGCCTGGGCGGCATCGGCCTGAACGTGATCCAGGCCGCGAAGATGGTGGGCGCGGACAAGATCATCGGCGTCGACATCAACCCGGGGCGCGAAGCCATGGCGCGCCGGTTCGGCATGACCCACTTCGTCAACCCGAAGGAAGTCGACAACGTGGTCGACCACATCGTGCAGCTGACCGACGGCGGCGCCGACTACTCCTTCGAGTGCATCGGCAACACCCAGGTCATGCGCCAGGCGCTGGAGTGCTGCCACAAGGGCTGGGGCAAGTCCATCATCATCGGCGTGGCCGAGGCCGGCGCCGAGATCTCCACCCGCCCCTTCCAGCTGGTGACCGGACGCGAGTGGAAAGGCTCGGCCTTCGGCGGCGCGCGTGGCCGCACCGACGTGCCGAAGATCGTCGACTGGTACATGGAAGGCAAGCTGAACATCGACGACCTGATCACCCATACGCTGCCGCTGGAACGCATCAACGAAGGCTTCGACCTGATGAAGCGCGGCGAATCGATCCGTTCGGTGGTGCTGTACTGAGGAGGCCGCCGTGGCACTGGAACTGATCTCGGAGCACGGCTGCCACGGAGGCGTGCAGCGCTTCTACCGGCATGACGCGGAGACCATCGGACTGCCGATGCGCTTCTCGGTCTTCCTGCCGCCGCAGGCGCTCGCCGCCGGCGCGCCGCGCGTGCCGGCGCTGTTCTACCTGGCCGGCCTGACCTGCACCGAAGAGACCTTCGCCATCAAGGCCGGCGCCCAGCGCCTGGCCGCCGAGCTGGGCCTGATGCTGGTGGCGCCCGACACCAGCCCGCGCGGCGCCGGCGTGCCGGGCGAGGCCGACAGCTGGGATTTCGGCGTGGGCGCTGGCTTTTACCTCGATGCCAGCGAGGCGCCCTGGTCGCGCCACTGGCGCATGGAAAGCTATATCGTGGACGAGTTGTTCGCGCTGGCCACCACCGTGCTGCCGGCCGACCGCGAGCGCGTGGGCCTGTGCGGCCACTCGATGGGCGGACACGGCGCACTGGTGCTGGCGCAACGCCATCCGCAGCGCTTCCGCTCGGTGTCGGCCTTCGCGCCGATCGCGGCGCCGTCGCGCTGCCCCTGGGGCGAGAAGGCCTTCACCGGCTACCTCGGCGCCGACCGCGCGCGCTGGGCCCGGCACGATGCCAGCGCGCTGATGCAGGCGCAGCCGGCGGCGCCCTTCCCGCTCGGCATCCTGGTCGACCAGGGCCTGGCCGACAGATTCCTCGCCGAGCAGCTGCATCCCGAGGCCTTCGAGGCCGCCTGCGCCGCGGCCGGGCAGCCGCTGACGCTGCGCCGCCATGCGGGCTACGACCACGGCTACTACTTCATCGAGACCTTCATCGACGACCACCTGCGCCACCACGCGGCGCAGCTCGCCGCCTGAGCCCGGCCGGCGCGGGCGCCGGCCCCGGATCCCGATCCTGATCGCCCATCCGCCAGGCACCCGCCTGGCGGTTGGGCGCGCGCGTGCCTAGAATGAAAATGGTCGCTCGTACAGGAGACCGCCATGCTTACCGCGCTCGTTCTTGCGGCGGTCATCGTCGCGCTCTACGTGTTCGCCATCCGGGCCGAGTTCTTCCACAAGTCCCTGCTCTATCCCGAGCACGAGCACCCCGTCCGCTACTGGTGGAACCGGCTGATCCATCACAGGCAGTAGCGCCGCCACGCACGCGCTTCACGGTGGCCGCCATGCTCGAAGTGATCGTCTACGCCGCAACCATCCTCGGCGCCCACCGCCTGATGGTGCAGGCCGGCTGCTTCAGCCAGCCCGTGCTCTACCCCGACCTCGACCATCCGCTGCGCTACTGGTGGGCGCGGCGGGTTGCACAGGACCTGCCCTAGTCCCCGCCCTAGTCCCCGCCCTAGTCCCCGCCCTAGTCCCCGCCCTGGTTCCGGCCCTGGCCCGAGGCCCAGGAAGAAGCCGTGCGGCGCAGCAGGGCGTGCCGGCGCGCCACCGGCATCGGCACGCCGCTCGGATACTGGTGCGATGGCGTGACGAAAATCGCGCGCGGACGGTCGGACGCGGCGCGCGGCGAAGTCCATGCCCCCGCCGTACACCGCCACGCTCGCGCGTACGCGCCGGCCCCGGAGGTGATGCCAACGTCTCCCGCCGCACCGCCGCCGGAGGCGCCTTCGCTTCATCAGGACGTCTGCCGCCCCGGCGACGGCCGCGCAACCCTCAGTCGCCGCGCAGCACCTCGCCGAAGCGGCGGACGGCGTGCTGGATGATGGCCTGCGCGCCGGGCGACCAGCGCCCCATGTCGAAGAAGCCGTGGATCATGCCGGGGCCGGCGATGTAGTCGGCCTCGACACCGGCGGCCCGCAGGGCCTCGGCGTAGGCGGCCCCCGAATCGCGCAGGGGATCGAACTCGGCCGTCACTACCACGGCCGGCGGCAAGCCGGCCAGGCTCGCGGCCTGCAACGGTGCCAGGCGCGGATCCAGGGTCTGGCCAAAGCCGCCCGCATAGTGGCCGTAGAACCAGGCCATGGTGTCGGCTTCGAGGAAGTAGCCCTTGGCGTTCCGCTCCATGCTGGGGTAGACCGCGCCGACGTGGTCCACCGCCGGATAGATGAGGAACTGCGCGGCCAGCCGGATGCCCTGGTCACGCAGCTGCTGCGCCACCACGGCCGAGAAGTTGCCGCCCGCGCTGTCGCCCGCCACGCCGACGGTGCTGCTGCCGCCGAGGTCGGCGGCGTGGGACACGACCCACCGGGCGGCAGCCAGCGCGTCCTCGATGCCGGCGGGGAACGGATGCTCGGGCGCGAGGCGGTAGTCCACCGCCACCACCACCGCGCGTGCGCCCCGGCAGATGTCGCGGCACATATTGTCATGTGTGTCGAGGTCGCCGATGACAAAGCCGCCGCCATGGAAGAAAGCGACGGTGGGAAACGGGCCGGCGCCCTCGGGGCGATAGATACGCGCCTTCAGCGGGCCGGCGGCGCCGTCGACGGTGGTGTCCTGCACGCTGCCGACCGGCACCAGCTGCTCGGGCGTGCGCGTGCCGATGGTCAGCGCCAGGTAGGCGGCGCGCCCTTCTTCGGGCGAGCCTTCGTGCAGGGGCCTGGCGCCTGCGCCGGTCATCATCTGCAGGGCGCCGGCGAGGTGGGGATCGAGGGCCATGGTCATTGTCTCCTTGGATCGGATGGTTTTTCTGGGGAAGGAAAAGCAGGCGCAGCGGCGCTCAACGATACCTCAGCGCTTCGTCGTCGGGCTGCACCGCGGGCAGGATGGAACGCTCTTCGGCGTACTCCATCTGGTGCGTCCACGGGGCGCGGTCGCCTTGGCGGAACAGGTGGTGCTGCGCCCGCATGACGTAGCCGGCATTGAAGTTGGTGGCGTCCATCCAGGGCAGGCGCGGCATGCCGGCGTCGCTGGCGCGCAGCGCGGGCTCGACCATGGTCAGGCCATGCTGCCGCATGTGCGCGATCACCCGGCACACCAGGTCGCAGACCAGGTCCGAGCGCAAGGTCCAGCTCGCGCGGAAGTAGCCCAGGGTGTAGACCATATTGGGAACGCCCTCGATCATCAGGCCCCGATAGGTGACGCGCTGCGTGAAGTCCACCGGCGCGCCGTCGACGCGGAAGGGCACGCCGCCGAAGAAGCGCATATTGAAGCCCGTGGCGGTGACGACGATGTCGGCATCGAGGTGCTCGCCGCTGCTCAGCCGGATGCCGGTGTCGTCGAAGCATTCGATGGTATCGGTGACCACCGACGCCTTGCCGCCACCGATCGCCGTGAACAGGTCGCCGTCCGGCACCACGGCCACGCGCTGCTGCCAGGGGCGGTAGCGCGGGTTGAAATGCTTGTCCACGTCGAAATCGCCGGGCAGGCGGCTGCGGGCCTGCTCGAGCAGGAACTGGCGCAGGTCTTCGGGCTGCTCGAACGACATGCGCACCACCTCGGCGGACTTGGCAATATGCGCGCGCCGCAGGATTTCATGCATCCAGTCCTCGGGCAGGTCCAGCGCCCGCAGCGGCGCTTCCAGCGGGTGGGACCACGGCTCGGCCGAGAAGAAGGTCGGCGAGCGCTGCAGCATGGTCACGTGCGCTGCGTCATCGGCAAGGGCGGGAATCAGCGTGGCCGCGGTGGCACCCGAGCCGATCACGACCACCCGCTTGCCGGTGCAGTCCAGGTCCTGCGGCCAGTGCTGCGGGTGCACCACCTGGCCCTTGAAGTCCTGCATGCCCGGCCATTGCGGCGTGTGGCCCTTGCCATGGTCGTAGTAACCCGAGCACATCCAGAGCATGCCCGCGGTGATCGTCACCGTGTCCCCCGCGGCCTTGCGCGCGACCTCCAGCGTCCAGCGCCGCTGCTGCGACGACCAGTCCGCCGCCGTGACCTTGTGCCCGTAGCGGATGTGCGGCGCCAGCTCGTTTTCCTCGATCACTTCGCCCAGGTAGCGGCGGATCTCCTCGGCCGTGGCGATGGAGCGGCCGCGCCAGGGCTTGAAGCCATAGCCGTAGGTATAGAGGTCGCTGTCCGAGCGGGCGCCCGGATAGCGATGCGTCCACCAGGTCCCGCCAAACCCGTCCATGGCGTCCAGCACGGCAAAGCGGCTTGCGGGAAAGCGCCGGCGCAGGTGCCAGGCGGCGCCGATGCCTGAGATGCCGGCGCCGATGATAAGGAAGTCGAAGTGCTCCGCGGCATCCTGCCGGCCGGTTTGCGTGTCCATGCGATCTGTCTCCTGTCTGGTCTGTCTGTTCTGTGTCGAGCGCTGCCGACCGAGCCAATGCTAGGGTTAAACCTCTGGTCGATTTT
The DNA here is from genome assembly GCF_001854325.1 of Cupriavidus malaysiensis. Lineage (NCBI taxonomy): Bacteria > Pseudomonadati > Pseudomonadota > Betaproteobacteria > Burkholderiales > Burkholderiaceae > Cupriavidus > Cupriavidus malaysiensis. The sequence continues at coordinate 1,322,037 of NZ_CP017755.1, read as the reverse complement.
GGCTTTACGCGACAAGATTTTGATGTTCCACGACAGGCATCCCGCGATGGCCCCTGATTCGCCACACGCCAATCTCGTCCGCGCGGCCGCGCTGGCCGGCTTCCAGCGGCTGGTCCGCGATCTCGGCGGTGATCCCGACGCCATCCTGCGCGCTTGCGCGCTGGATCCGCGCGACCTCGCCGATCCCGACCGCTACCTCCCCGGCCGCCATGTGGCGCAGGCGATCGAAGCCGCTGCCACCACGCTGGGCGTGGGCGATTTCGGCCTGCGCCTGTCGGCCGCGCAGGAGCTGGAGGCCCTGGGCCTGCTGGTGCTGATCATGCAATCCGCCTCCAGCGTGCGCGAGGGACTCATGCTGGGCGCCAAGTACGTCCACTTCCACAACGCCGGGCTGGGGTACCGGATCTTCATGGATCCGGCCAGCGGGCTGGAATGCGTGGAGGTGTTCCAGCGCATGCAGGCCCAGCCGGGCCTGCCGGAGTTGCCGGAGCTGCCGGAGTTGCCGCAGGTCACGGAGATCTGCGTGGCCTACCAGTGCCGCCTGATCGCCATGCTGTCCGATGGCAAGCTGCAGCCCGCCGCGATCCATTTCCGCCATGGCCCGATCGCCGGCAGCGCCCGCTATCGGCAGCACCTGGGCCAGGTCCCGCGCTTCCACGCCGAGTTCGACGGCATCTCGATCGATCCCCTCGCCTGGCGCCAGAAACTGCCGCGGCACAACCGGCTGTTGCAGGACTTCGTCGAGCGTTTCCTGCTCGGACCGTCGTCCGGCCAGGAGGCTTCGGTCGCCGAACAGGTCGGCAATGTGCTGGGCAACCTGGTCCGCATCGGCATGACAGACCTGGCGACCGTCGCGCGCGCGGTGGGACAGCACCCCAGGACCCTGCAGCGCAGGCTGCATGCCGAAGGCGTGCAGTTCGAGCAGTTGCGGGACGCGGCCAGGATGGTGTGGGCGCGCCAGTTGCTGGCCCAGCCCGGTCTCAAGCTACCGCATATCGCGCAATTGCTGGGATTCTCGGACCAATCGGTGCTCACGCGCGCCTGCCGGCGCTGGTTCGGCGCCGCCCCCAGGCGCTTGCGCCAGGGGGCGGCGTCCCTCACCAGGTAATGGCCGCCATGCGAAACACAGCCCGGTCGAACCCCGCGGCCGCGCCCGGCCCGTATCGGGCGAGCGCCCGGACGGCACGCTGCGGCCGGCGATGACGATGTTCCTCGCGGGCATCGCGCTGGGAACGCCGGCCCGGCGGCGGTACGGCGAAGCGCTGGAAGCACCTGAAGCACCTGAAGCACCTGAAGCACCTGAAGCACCTGGCACGCCTGGAGCGGGCGGTGCTTACCCCCGGATCGCCCGCGTCGGCAGGAAGGCCGGCAGGCACCAGCCCCTCAGCGCCCGGCGCCGAAGCGCTCCCGGTACTCGCGCGGCGTCACGCCGACCTGGCGGACGAAAGCACGCCGCAGCGCCTCGTCCGAACCGAAGCCCGCCTGCGCGGCGATGCCCTTGAGCGCCATGCCGCCCTGTTCCAGCAGGCGCCGCGCGGCTTCCACGCGGGCTGCCTCGATGAAGGCGGCCGGGCTGCTGCCGGTCTCGCGGGTGAACACGCGGCGGAAGTTGCGCTCGCTCATGGCGGCGCGCGCCGCCAGCTCGGCCAGCGTGAAATCGCGCCCGAGGTTGGCCAGGATCCAGTCCTGCACGCCGCGGATGCCGCCATGGGCGGTAGCCTGGCTGGCCAGGTGCACGCTGAACTGGGACTGCCCGCCGGGCCGCTTGAGGAACACCACCAGCTCGCGCGCCAGGTCCAGGGCGATCTCGCGGCCGAGGTCCTCTTCCACCACGGCCAGGGCGAGGTCGATGCCGGCGGTGACGCCCGCCGAGGTCCACAGGTTGCCCTGGCGGATGAAGATGGCGTCGGCATCGACCTCGACGGCGGGAAAGCGCTGGTGCAGCAGGCCGGCGACGCTCCAGTGCGTGGTCGCGCGGCGCCCGTCCAGCAGTCCCGCCGCGGCCAGGAAGAAGGTGCCGGAGCAGAGCGCGATCAGGCGCCCGATGCGCGGCGCGACGGCACGCGCCCAAGGCACGATGGCGGGCGCCTGCGCCAGCGCGCGCTCGATGTCGCGCGCGCCGACGATCAGCGCGATATCCGGCAGCAGCACGGTATCGAGCCGGCCGGTCGCCTCCAGCGTCATCAAGGTGTCGGAGCGCACCGGACCGGTCTCGAGCGAGACCACGCGCACGGCATAGGCCGGCGGCAGGCCGCGCCGCGCCAGCTGGAGGTTGGCGTAGTCGAACACCGTCATCGGGCCGACCGCCTCCATGGCCTTGAAGCCGGGGTACACCACGATGTCCACGCGCCGGAGCGCGGTTTCTGCCTGGGCTTGCATCGATCTGAGCGGAAGGAAACCGGGCGAGTTTACCGCAGCGGCGTCCCCACCCCCGCCACCGCCCCGCCATCGCCGCCGGTTCTTATGCGCCCAGCGCCTTAGTCGGACCGCGTGCAAGCTTGTACCAAACAATTCGTTCAATCGGCCTCGGCCAGTTCTTAGCATGGTGCATCGCCCTCCGCTGCCACCACTCTGGTGTCCTGGAATTCGTGATTCAGGACACCAGCCCACCCCGACGATCGAGGACTGCCATGCATGACGATGCCGACACCGCTGCCGCCCCGCCACCACCATCCCCGCCCGCCGGCACCAGCCGCCGCGGCTGGCTGCGCGCCGCCGGCGCGCTGGCCCTGGCCGGCGGCGCCGCGCCCTTCGTGCTGAGCTCCGGGGCGCGCGCCGCCAGCGGCCAGCCCAAGCCCATCAAGCTGGCCTGGAACGCCAGCTCGGTGTGCCTGTCGCCGGTGGCGTCGGCTCTCAAGGAGGGCATCTTCCGCAACCACGGGCTCGACGTCGAGCTGATCAACTTCGGCGGCTCGACCGACCAGTTGCTGGAAGCCATCGCCACGCGCAAGGCGGACGCTGGCGTGGGCATGGCGCTGCGCTGGCTCAAGCCGCTGGAACAGGGTTTCGACGTCAAGCTCACCGCGGCCACGCACGGCGGCTGCATGCGCCTGCTGACCACGCGCAACTCGGGCGTGACCGACCTCAAGAGCCTGAGGGGCAAGACGGTGGCGGTCAGCGACATGGCCAGCCCGGCCAAGAATTTCTTCTCCATCCTGCTGGCCAAGCGCGGCATCGACCCGGTCCGCGACGTGCAGTGGCGCCAATATCCGGCCGACCTGCTCGGCATCGCGCTGGAGAAGGGCGAGGCGCAGGCCGCGGCCGACGGCGATCCCCGCACCTACCTGCTGCGCAAGGAGCGCAGCCTGGTCGAAGTGGCGACCAACCTGTCGGACGAGTACGCCAGGCGCGCCTGCTGCGTGCTCGGCATCCGCGGCAGCCTGGTGCGCGAGGACAAGGCCACCGCCGCCGCGCTGACGCATGCGGTCCTGCAGGCCCAGGACTGGACCGTGGCCAATCCCGAGGGCGCGGCGCGGCACTTCGCCGAGTTCGCCAAGACCAGCCAGGCCGACGTGGTCGCCATGCTGAAGAGCCATACGCACGGCCACCACCCGGTGGGCGGCGACCTGAAGAAGGAGCTGGCGCTGTACACGGACGAACTCAAGCTGGTCTCCGTGATCCGCCCCGGCACCGATTCCACCAAGTTCGCGGAGCGCATCTATGCCGACGTTCTCAGCTGACGCCCTGGCGGCCAGCCGCACCGTGCCGCTGGACGGCCTCGACGACTTCCCGGCCAGCGCCGCCGCCGACGCGCCGCCGGTGCCGCGACTGTGGCGCGGCGGCCTGCTCGCCGGCGCGGCCTGGCTGGCCGCCGCCGCCGTGGTGCGCTACTGGCCGGAGCCGGAAGACTGGCCGCTGACGCAGGAGACCGCGCTGCTGTTCGCCGCCTTCGCGCTGGCGCTGCTGGTGCTGGCCGTCGCCCACCAGCACCTGGGCGCGCTCGGCGCCGCGCTGCGGCGCGCCGGCCCGTGGCTGGTGGCGCTGGCCGCGCTGACCATCGCCTGGGAGATCGTCACCGCCAAGCTGTTGCTGCTGCCCCGTCCCTTCTTCGCGCCGCCGCAATCGCTGCTGGAGGTCTTCGGCGAGGACTACGGCCGCCTGGCCGAGGCGGTGGCGCATTCGCTGCGGCTGCTCGCCAGCGGCTACCTGCTCGGCGCGCTGGCGGGCTTCCTGACCGGGGTCTCGATCGGCTGGTCGAGCCGCGCCGGCTACTGGGTCCATCCGGTGCTGCGCCTGCTCGGGCCGCTGCCCGCCACCGCCTGGCTGCCGATCGTCTTCTTCGCCTTTCCCAGCAGCGCCAGCGCGGCCACCTTCCTGGTGGCGCTGGCGACCTGGTTCCCGGTCACGGTGCTGACCTGGTCCGGCGTGGCGGCGGTCGACCCGGCCTACTACGACGTGGCCCGCACGCTGGGCGCCAAGGGCCGCTTCCTGGTGCTCAAGGTGGCCGTGCCGGCGGCGCTGCCGAGCGTCTTCGTCGGCCTCTTCATGGGCCTGGGCGCCTCCTTTTCGGTGCTGGTGGTGGCCGAGATGCTGGGCGTGAAATCCGGCCTCGGCTGGTACCTGCAGTGGGCCCAGGGCTGGGCCGCCTACGCCAGCATGTACGCCGCGCTGCTGGTGATGGCGGTGCTGTTCTCAGGCCTGATCACGCTGCTGTTCCGCTCGCGCGACCGCCTGCTGGCCTGGCAGAAGGGAGTGGTCAAATGGTGAGCACCGCCTCCGCCACGGCCGCCGCGCGGCAGGACACCGCGCCCGCCCAGGCCGGCGTGCGTCTCGACATCGAGCAGGTCAGCCATCATTTCGCCCTCGGCAGCCAGGTGCTGCCGGTGCTCAACCGTGTCAGCCTGAGCGCGCAGCCCGGCGAATTCGTCGCCCTGCTCGGCCCCTCCGGCTGCGGCAAGTCCACGCTGCTGCGGCTGGTGGCCGGACTGGAAGCGCCGCGCCGCGGCAGCCTCAAGGTGGACGGCGCGCCGATCGACGGCCCCGATCCGAGCCGCGTGGTGGTATTCCAGGACCCGACCCTCTATCCGTGGCGCACGGTCTGGGACAACGCGGCGCTGGGCCTCGAAGCACGCGGGCTGCTGGCCAGCCAGCGCGAGCGCGTCGATGCCGCGCTGGCGCGCGTGGGCCTGTCCGACTTCGCGCGCGCCTACCCGCGCCAGCTCTCCGGCGGCATGGCCCAGCGCGCGGCGCTGGCCCGCGCCCTGGTCAACGAGCCGCGCCTGCTGATCCTGGACGAGCCGCTCGGCAAGCTCGATTCGCTGACCCGCCTCAGCATGCAGGGCGAGCTGCTGGCCTTGTGGCAACGCGCCGGCTTCACCGCGCTGCTGGTCACCCACGACGTGGAAGAAGCGCTGCTGCTGGCCACGCGCGTGATCGTCTTCAGCGAGCGGCCGGCCCGCGTCACCGCCGAACTGCCGGTGCCGCAGCCCTACCCGCGCCACCGCGACGATCCCGAGCTGATCCGGCTGCGGCGCGAGATCCTGGGCCTGCTCGGCCTGCAGCGGGGCTGGTGAGCCATGGTCCGGGCATGCACGCCGCGATGCGCATGAGCGCGCGCCTGAGCCGCCCGGCGGCTGCCTGGCCGGCCGACGCGCGCCTGGCGCTGGCCGCCGTCGCCATGCTGGCCTGCCTCGCCGCACTGGCCTGGCTGCCGCCGCGCGGCCTGGCGGACCCGGGCCGAGACCAAAGCCGAGGCCGGGCCGCGCACGCTGCCACCGTCGCGCCGCCGCCGCGCCTGCCGGGCCCTGGTCCCCTGCTGCGGCAGGCGCAGGCACGTGGCGTGCTGGTGGTGGGCGTGCCGGCCTATCCGCGCCCCGTGCCGCCCGGCCAACCGCTCGCGCCCGAACCCGACCCCCGCCAGGCCACGCTGGCGGCATGGCTGGCCGGCGCGCTGGGGGTACGCCTGGAGTTGCGCGCCATGCCGGCCTCTGCCACCGCCGGGCGCCACGCCGGTGGCGAGTCCCTGCCGCCCGGCGTCGACCTGGTGCTGGGCGGGCCGCCCCCGGCGGCAGGCGCGGCGCCGCCGCGCGCCACCCTGGCGACTCCGCCCGGCCGCGCACGCGGGGCACTGCTGTCCTTGCGTTTCGCCCCCGTGCTCCGGCTCGACGCGCTGGCCGGCAAGACCGCCTGCGTGGCGCACGCCAGTCCCTACGCCACGCTGCTGCAGGACGCCGGTGCCACGCTGCGGCGCTATCCCTCGCCACTGCAGGCGCTGCTCGCCTTCCGCCGCGGCGAGTGCGCGGTGGCGGCCGAAGACGGCGCGCTGGCGCGGCGGCTGCTGGCCTTGCCGGAATGGCGCGTGTTCCGCGCCGCCCCGCTGCTGCTGAGCGCGCCGCCGGTGCCGCTGCGCCTGCGCGCGCCCGATGCCGGCTCGGTGCGCTACCTGGAAGCCCGCCTGCAGGAACTGGCCCGCAGCGGCCGGCTGGCGGCGCTGGCACGCGACGGCGCGGCCGACACCGCCTTCCAGGTGATGCTGGTCGAGAGCGGCTTGATCTGCCATTGAACGCGGCGCGCCAACCCGCCGCCCTCCGACTCCACAGGAAACCTTCGCCACCCATGACCCGCCATTCCCCAGCCCCGGCGTCCTCGCCCGCTTCCGCCTACGGCCACCCTGCCGCGCCGCCGGCCGCCCCCGGCACGGCCGGCGCCATCGGCACGCCGCCCGCTGCCATCCCGTCCGAGCACACGCTGCGCGAGCTGGCGGCGCGTTTCGCCCGCCGCGCCGCCACCCATGACCGCGAGGGCAGCTTCCCGCACGAGAACTTCGCCGACCTGCACCGGCACGGCCTGCTGGCGCTGACGGTGCCGCGCGCGCTGGGCGGCGCGGGCGCCGGCCTGGACGATGCGCGCCGCGTGGTCCACCACGTGGCCGGCGGCGACGCCGCCACCGCCCTGGTGCTGGTGATGCAACTGCTCAGCCATCACGGCCTGGCGCGCGACACGCACTGGCCGGCCGCGCAGCGCGAGCAGGTGCAGCGCAGCGCCGTCAGCGCGGGCGCCCTGATCAACTCGCTGCGGGTGGAGCCGGAGCTGGGCTCGCCCTCGCGCGGCGGCCTGCCCGCCACCGTGGCCCGCCGCACCGGCGGCGGCTGGCGGCTCGACGGCCACAAGATCTACGCCACCGGCATCCCGGCCCTGCGCTGGCTGGCGGTGTGGGCCCGCACCGACGAAGCACAGCCGCGCACCGGCGTCTTCCTGGTGCCGCGCGAGGCGCCGGGCGTGCGCGTGGTGCCGACCTGGGACCACCTCGGCATGCGCGCCACCGGCAGCCACGACGTGCTGTTCGAGGCGACGCCGCTCGACGCCGATGCGGCGGTCGACCTGCGCGCCCCGGCCGCCTGGGCCGCGCACCAGGATCCGGTGCACGCTGCCTGGACCGCCACCCTGCTGGGCACGCTCTATCACGCCGTGGCCGGCAATGCCCGCGACTGGTTCGTCGACTGGCTCAACCAGCGCGCTCCGGCCAGCCTGGGCGCGCCGCTGGCGACGCTGCCGCGCTTCCAGGAAGCGGTGGGCCGCATCGACGGCTGGCAGCTCGCCAGCCGCCTGCTGCTGGAACGCTGCGCCGCCGACACCGACCGCGGCGAGCCGCCGCCGCTGGCCCAGGGCCACCTGCTCAAGCTGAACGTGACCGACAACGCCATCGCCGCCGTCGAGCTGGCGGTCAGGCTGGCCGGCAATCCGGCGCTGGCGCGCGGCAACCCGCTCGAGCGCCACTACCGCGACGTGCTGTGCAGCCGCATCCATACGCCGCAGAACGACGTCATCCTGACCACCGCCGGCGCCCAGGCCCTGCGCGAGCGCGCCGCCGCGCGGGCGGCCTGAAGGCGCGGCGCCGGCCACCCCGCCAGCCCCCGCCAGCCTCCGCCTGCCACCCCGCCCGTCACCGATACCCTGCGAGGACCAACATGAGCCTGCATCCCAACACGCCACGCCGCGTCGCCATCATCGGCGGCGGCATGGCCGGCACCCTGACCGCCATCCGCCTGCTCGAGACCAGCCAGGCCGCGCTGGCCATCCGCCTGTTCGAGCCGCGTGCCGAAGCCGGGCGCGGCCTGGCCTACGGCACCACCGACCCGGCCCACTACCTGAACGGGCCGGCGCAAAACTTCAGCCTGTATCCCGAGCACCTGGAGCACTTCGCGCAGTGGCTGGTGCAGCGCGGACTGGCCGACGCCGCCGGCGCCGCCGATGCCTTCGTGCCGCGCCATGCCTATGGCGACTACATCCGCGACATGCTGGCGCGCGCCAGCGCCCGTGCCGCCGGCAACGCCAGCTTCGAGCATGTGCGCGCCGAGATCGGCGGCATCGCCATCGGCGCCCCCCATCGCGTGCAGGCGGTGGATGGCCGCGCCTGGGAGGCCGACCATATCGTGCTGGCCACTGGCATTCATCCGGCCCGCCCCCGGCTCGGCGACGGCGAGACGCTCGCCGCCGACGGCCGCTACGTGCCCGATCCCTGGCAGCCGGCCGCGCTGGCGCGGCTGGCGGCGGCGCGCAGCGTCGCCCTGCTGGGCAGCAGCCTGACCATGCTGGACGTGGTGGCGACCCTGGAACGCCACGGCTTCCGCGGCCAGTACCATGCCTTTTCGCGGCGCGCCCTGCTGCCCTGGCTGCGCCATCCGGTCGGTCCCGGCGAGGACTTCCTCGCCGCGGCCGGCGCGGCGGCCCTGGCGGCCCCGCGTGCGCGCGACCTGGTGCGGCGCGTGCGGCGCCAGCGCGACGCGCTGGTGGCGCGCGGCGAAGACTGGCAGGCCATTCCCGGCGCCCTGCGCAACCATATCGCGCCATTGTGGGCGGCGGCTTCGCCCGATGAGCGGCGCCGCTTCCTGCGCCACGTGCGGCCCTTCTGGGACAACCTGCTGCATCGCGCCGCCGCGCCCACCCATGCGGTGCTGGAACAGGTGCGCGCGCAAGGCCGGCTGCACCTGCACCCGGCGCGGGTCAGCGCGCTCGCCGAGCGCGACGGCGGCGTCGGCCTGGCGCTGTCGCGTCCGCTCGCCGACGCGCCGCCGGCGGTCGACGCGGCGGTCAACTGCACCGGCGCCGACTATGGCTGGAATGCCGCCAGCCCGCGCCCGCTGGTGCGCCAGCTGCTGGCCGGCGGCCTGGTGCGCCAGGCGGCGGCCGGCACCGGCATCGATGGCGACGCGCACGGCCATGTGTTCGACCGTGGCGGACGCATCGTGCCCGGCCTCAGCGCCATCGGCGCGCCGCTGCGCGGCGCGCTGTGGGAGTCCGGCACCATCATCGACGTGCGCAACCAGGCCGCCGCGCTGGCCGCGCGGCTGGCGCGGGAACTGCAGCTGCATGCCGGCGCCGACGAGGCGCAGGCGGCCTGAAGGATGGCAGGGCAGAAGACCCGGGGCGCCCCGGCGCCCCAGCCTCAGCGCGCCGGCGCGCGCGGGTCGATGCCGCTGCGCTCGATATCGGCGCGCGCCTCGGGCGAGGCGAGGAAGCGGATCAACGCGCGCCCGGCCTCGGGATGCTCGGCGCCGACCGGGATGCCGGCGGAGAAGGTGGTCACCTTCTGCACCGCCTCCGGGATCTTGCCGACATACTGCGCGCCGGCCACCGGCAGGATCTCGCTGACCTGCTGCAGGCCGACCTCGTAGTCGCCGCTGGCCACCACGCTGGCCACCGGAATGCGCTCGATCTTGTGCGCGCGGCCCTTGACCTGGTCCTCGATGCCGAGCCGCTTGAACAGCTCGCGCTCCACGTAGACACCGCTGGCGCTGTCCGAATAGGCGATCGAGCGGGCGCGCAGCAAGGTGTCGCGCAGCGCATCCACCGTGCCGATGTCTGGCCGCGGCGCTCCGGCGCGCACCGCCAGGCCGATGCGGGAATCGGCCAGGTCCACCTTGCTGCCCGGCTCGACCTTGCCGGCGCGGATCAGGTCGTCCAGCGCCTCGCCCACCATGATCACCACATCGGCCTTCTCGCCGCGCGCCAGGCGGTTGGGGATGGCCTGGGGTGACTGGCCCATGGACGGTCCCCACTCGGTCACCAGCTTGTCACCGCTGGCCTGCTCGAACTTCGGCGCCAGCGCCTTGTAGGCGGCGGTGAAGCCGCCGGAGTTCATCACCTTGACCTCCCCTGCCCGGGCCGCGCCGGCCGGCAGGCCCAGCGCCGCGGCGGCAGCCAGCGCGGCAAGGGCGGCCACGGCGGTACGCCGCGCGCGGGAGGGGATCGTGTCATGGCGGCATTGCCCTGCGCGGGTGGTCGGCATTGTCATCTTGTCTCCGTGTTGGCTTTGGTCTTGGTATCGGCGCGCAAGGACGCGCGGAACGCCGCGGCGGCACTCGCAGCGAAGCCGTCTATCGTGCCACGACTGGCCGCCGGCCGCCAGCAACACGATGCACAGAAGACGTACACGGTGAACCCGCCGACCGATGCCGCCAGCCTAAGGGAAAACGGTGCGCCCCAGGCGCGTGACGGGGCCGGGACACGATCGGGATGCTCGACCGCCAGGCCGGCAAGGAAGAGCCCGGCAGCGAAAGCTCGCCGACGCTGGTCCGATGGTAAATCACCGAGAGGCGGGGGACTGAGCATCATGCCGGCCGCGCTCACATCGCCCGAAAGAAGGTCTGCTGCGCGGCCAGCCACACACTATGGTCGCCTTCAAGAAGATCGTGATAAGCCGCAGCGAGAGCGACGCTGCCGGCGCATGCGCGGTGCAAGAATCGGCGATCTGCCGGCGACCGGGACCGGCGTCATGGCGTTGGGATTTCCTTGTGTCATGGCGCACAGGGCTCCTCGATCTGCGCTTCTGCCACGGGATACATCACCCGGACCCGATTGCGATAAAGACATTGGGCGACAAGCAGCGCTCCCTGATGTCCCTTCTCACGAATATCGCGCCAGATCTCGTTGATACGCAGCACCTCGCCGCCTTCGCGCACGAAGCGGTGATGCTTCTGGTAGACGTGATAACGCACGGCCCGCTCCGTGTCCGATAGCAATTCGCCCTCCAGTTGATGCTCGGCCACCTTGAGCCGCAATTGGAAGGATGCCTGCGTCGGGTTGTAGAGCACCAGGTCGACGAAGTTGTAGAAGATGGCTGCGCCGGAACCGAAGGGCAGCACCCGTCCTTCGTCGGGAAACGGGTCGAAGCTGTGATTGGCCCGTTCGACCAGCTGGAGGGGAGAATGCAGCGCCATCCAGTGGATCAGGTTGCTCAACTGGCAGATGCCGCCGCCGACGCCCTGGCGTGCCTTGCCGAACGAAAGTTCCATGCCGTCGACGAAGCCGCGCGCCCTGCTCGGCCGGCCGAGCAGGCGACAGAAGGAAAAATACTCGCCTGGCGCAATGGTCACACCATCCATGCAGGCGACAGCCAGGCGCAGGTTCACGACCTTGTTGTACTGCAGGGCCAGGTCGCTGTCGCCGAGGCGGCGAATCAGCTTGGAGGTGTGCTTGATGTGGCGGTACGGCAGGTGTTCCCGGCAGGCTCCCAGCCGGGCGTAGCGGCGCCGGGAAACATGCCAGCCAAAGGTGCGGAAGAGTCTCCGCTGCCAGACGCGCAGCGCGTACAAGGCGGGATGGTATAGAGACAGGGGCTTACGCATGGACTTTCCTGGTGCCGGTGCGACCTGCGGACGGCGCGCGCCCGCCACAAGCGCGCCGTGCGCGGATGCCTGTGCCCTCCATCGCGCGCTAACCACACTTCCGGATCTTCACTGCGGCGGCAGGCCACTGCACGCGGCCGCCGGCGTCGAGAATCACAGGCACGCGCCCGCATAGCCAGGCACTGTGCGCGACCAGCTTGCCGCGCGTGTCGATCAGGCCGATATTGCCTTGGCGCAGCACGACCGCCCGTCCCTCAGAGAAAGCCTGCACCTGCTCGAACACCGGCGGGATGGCGACCTTGCCCCGGCGGTCCAGGAAGCCCATCCGGATCGGCGGGTCTTCCGCATCGTCTCCCTGTCGCGCGCGATTGCGCCGCTCCGACGGATGGCGGCCAGCCACCTGCTCGAACGCGGCAAGGCCTTCGCTCATGGCGTCAATCTTCTTGTAGGGATACTGACCCAGCACGTTGCCGAATCGATCGGCCAGGGCGACCGCATTCTTCTCCCGGGCGTTGCGGGGCGTGAAAGTGATGACGTCCTCGGAAAAACGGCTGTACCAAGGCACCTGGCCGGGCAGGCGTATCCGCTCCTTGAAGTCAAAGCCGTAGAACACGGTGACTTCATCGTCCAGGTACGCGTTCTCGGTACGCGACCACCACCATTGCGATGGATCATCGTGCGCGATAGCGAGCGGCAGCGGCGCGCTGGCCGTCGAACGGCGCCCGTGGATGTCGACCAGCACGCGCTCCGCCCCCGAACGCGTCTGCTCGTAGGGCAAATCCCCCTCCCCCGACAGCACCAGCGTTGCCAGTGGCGACGACCACTCGCCCCGGGCATCGAGCAGGCCGTACTGCGCGGGCTCGACTACCGTGAACATCTTTCCCGCGGGCCGAATCTCTTCGTATTGCGCCGCAAGCAGCATCTGGCCGTCCGGCGCCATCAGCCCCTTGTACTTTTCATCCTGGGTCAAGCGCAGCATGCCGTGCTCGTCGTCGTACTCGATGGCACTGTAGCCGGGCGCCAGCAGCTCCCGGCCTTTCGGGTCCAGCCAACCGAACAGGCGACCGTGGGTTTCGCCATCCGTGAAGTTGGCCTCGCTACGCCAGCCGACCAGGCGGCCGTCGGTGTCGAGGACCGGCTCCAGGCGGTTGTCGAAACGCGGAGGCACGACCCACCCGCCCTTGTCGTCCAACAGCCCCCAGCGTCGGGCGTCCGGAGCGCGAGCGCTGGCCAGGCCATCATGAAAATCCTTGAGTTCCGCCACGCCGGCCATGGTGATCCGGGTGATCTCGCCAGTCGCCAGATCCAAGCGGACAAGCCCGTCGTCGTCATGGCCGGCCTGCCCCAGGAAGACACCTTGGCTCGCTCGCCTGACTCCCTGTACATCCTCGGGCAAGAGGTGGCGCTTGCCATCGTCTTCCACCACGACCAGCCGCTCGCCCTCGCGGGCGAGCGCGGCGCCATCGTGAAACGGGGACAGGCGGCGATACTGCGGCGGGACGACCCACTGGCCGCGCCCGTCGATGGCACCCCACCCTCCCATCGTGTACATCACCAGCGGCCCCTCGACCCCCTCGCCTCCCGAGGAAGGCTGGCGGTAATCGAGCACATCGCTGTCGTAGGTCCACTCGGGATCGGAAACGAGCTTGCCGTCCCGGGTGATGACCTGGATTTCGCTGTAGCCCCTGACCACCAGGGCCAGAGGCAACAGTTCGGGTCGGCTGCCGTCTGTTGCTGTCGCCGCCTTGCCGGAAGCCATCAGGAACACGCGGTCATACCGCCCCGTCAGCGCCTGATCGCCTTGCAAGGCGGGGGCTTCGCTGGAAAAGACCAGCTGGCCTGCCGTGTCGAAGATTTCGAATTGCAGCGGCGCGCGCTTGTCGTCCTCGTCCGTGGCGGCCGACTCGTCTTCGGACACCTTCTCGACCAACAGGAGATGCGTGCCCGATGCATACGCAGCCGGCATGGCGATACGGCTGCGAACCATGCCCGCCGCGGCATGGAATGCCCAGCTCCGGTCGCAGCCCGCCACGACATGCCATTGCATCGGCCCCACGGGGAACTGGACCTGCACCGCCTGCAGGCGCGGGCAGGTGGCGGCCGACAACAGTACCCGTCCGTCCTGGCCGATGATGTCGCTGCCGCCCTCCTCGGCATAGCTGGCCTGGAAGCCGCCCCAGGTGTCCCGCGTGATCTGCTCGTACTTCGGGGGCAGTACGAAGCGGCCATGCCGGTCGATCAGCCCGACGCTTGGCCTGGACTGGCTGCTGCCATCGGCCCCCGCGTGCGCCGGGGCGGCTGCCTGTGCGATGGCCAGGCCATCCTGAAACGCCCCGATCGCGGCGAAACGCGCGGGCACCACCCAGCGTCCCTGGATGTCCACCGCGCCCCAGAGCGCATCGGCGCCGCTCTGTCCAGGCTGCGCCGCGGGAAAAAGGTCCTCGCCTTCGTCGTAGAAGGCACGCATGGCCTGCGGCACCGGCAACCGCCCTTCATCGCGACGCCAGATCCAGCCCGCACCTTCGCGCTTGGCCCGGTAGAGACCCCGGGCATCCGGAAACAAGTCGACCTCCAGGCCGGCCTCGAAGCGCTTGACGACCTGTCCCTGCCGATCGATCAGCAGGTAGCCTTGGCCACGCTCGCTGACCACGGCCGTTTCCCCCCGGAAGGGCCCTGCCTGCTCGTAGGCCGGCGCGATGACCCATTGGCCGTGGCGGCCGATGTAGCCCCAGGCATCGTCCTCCCCCATGGCAGCGGCTGAGCCGCCGGAGAAATCGTGGACGTAGCTGAACCTGGGAGGAATGACCAGTTCGCCGGTCTTGTCGACGAAGCCCCAGAGCCCTTCCAGCTTGACTGCCGCCAAACCTTCCGAAAAATCACGCGCATCATCGAAACGCGGCTCGCCGGCCAGTTTTCCGGACTTATCCAAGAAGCCCCACCCGCCGCCGATCTCGAAGCGCGCCATGCCCTCTTGCACGGCGCACAAGGCTTGGATGGCCGAGTCATCGCTCGACGGCATCTCGCACGGCGCCGCCTGCGCCACGCCACCGGCCAGCGCCAGCCAGAACAGCGCCATCGAAGCCCCCGCACGCCGACGGCCAGGGCGGCTACGACGGATACGACGGATACGGTGGCTATGACAGACACGCAGGAGAGCCAGCCATGAAGATCGCGATGAGGTCATACACATAGGTATCCGGGGAATGTGAAAACGAGCCTGCGGCAGGCCGGCCGATGGTCAAGGCAAGTCCGCGCGCCAGGCGGCACGGATCGCCAGCAGCATCGCCTCGGGCGTGCCCTGCTGCATGAGACGTTGCGCCGTCAGCCCGAACGGGGCTGACGTCCGCTCCTCGGTGGGCTCACCAGCGGGCTCCCTGCCAGCCTTCAGGCGGAACAGCGCCTGACAGAGCGCACCCGGCAATGTCGCATCGCTCCAGCCCCCCCAGCGCAAGTCCCACCCGCCGCCGGCATCGCGGTAACCAGCGCCAATCGGGCCGAACGCCTCTTCGGCCGAAGCGCGTCTTGTGAGCAGCACCTGCTCGTCACGGCCTCGCCAGACCCATGCCACGGGCAGCACCACGCCACTCTGGCAATCCAGGCGCTCGGTCCGTGCCACACGGTACGCGTCGCCGACACGTACCGCCTCGCCGGGACGCAATTCGGGAAACTCGTAGAAGGAAAGCGCCCGCGAATACTCCAGGACGTCGGAAGGCAGCAGGCGCATGGCGCTGATGCGGCCAGCCGTCGCTTGCTGCAGATAGCTGCCGAACAGGCGCTCGACCTCGCTGCGGCGCGCAGTCGTCGGATCTGCCGGCCCTGCATGCGGCCCGGCAACCGAGCGCCGCCAGTCGGCATACTGCCGGCGCATGCGGTCGAACAGGGCTGCCGCCGTCATGCCCGGCTTCAGGCGCAACGCCTCGCGGGTGAGGTTTGGACGCGCCAGGCCCATCAGGTCCGCGCTTTCCGCGGCAAGATCCTGCGTGATGGGCTTGAACGTGATCAGCGGCGACACTTTGCGCGCCATCCTGGCACGCCGCGCCTTCAAGTCGGGGCTCGACGCCGCCGCGCAGGCGAGCAGGATCTCGTTGCCTTGCGGCCAGGAATTCTGCCGGCTCTCGAGCAACTGTCCCTCCAGACGGTCGACCCACTCCGCAGGTGCATAGGAACGCGAGGCGATCACGGTGCCGTCGCGCGCGAGCAACTGAATGTCTGTCGACACATAGAAGCCCAGGCTGCAGTCGATCAGCCGCCGTTCGTAGTTGTACCAGCCGCGGCTGGACTCCTCTTCGGTCCATGGCTCCCCGGAATGGCGCGGGTAGCGTGTCGCCGACGCCAGCAGGCCATCGGGCCGCCACCGCAGCGCCTGCAGATCCACCGCGTGCGCCGTATCCCTCGCGTACATCGGGAAGTGGAGCCAATCCGTCTCGCCGGCTGCCGCGTTGGGGCCCCATATCAGTGCCAGCAGGCTGCTTGCTGTCAGCCAGCGTCGGAGGGTGCTTTTCATAGCTTGGAGCAGTTCACTTCGTCTCGTCAGGTCCCAGGCACCTGGCACCTGGCACCTGGCACTTGGCACCTGGCACTTGGCACCTGGCACCTGGCACCTGGCACCTGGCACCTGGCACCTGGCACGTGGGATGTCAGCCGGTCGTCCAGCCGCCCGATCTTCGCGTGGGGATGGCATCTGCGATGCATCTGCGCAATGCATCCTGCGGCCGGCGGACAGTGCGGCGGATCGGCGCCATGCCCATCGGCGCCGCAGAGTAATGCGCGGCAACCTGCAGACCCGCCGCAGTGTAGGGCCCGCCTCGCCAGTCTCCCTATGAGAGGAATCTGAAAAGAATGCCGATATTTACCAAGACCTCTGCTGCCGGCGCAGCACTACCGGGATTGACTCAATCCTCCCTCCCGTCCCATATGCCATCGCAAGCGTCGATGAGTTCCTTCGGCCATCTGCGGCGGGGCAGAATGCGCTCCAGTCCCATGTAAAAGACGTCGCCCAGCATCAGCAGCGGCGCAACCGGCAACGCGACGAGTACGAAGAAGGGAACGGCAAGCAGGAGCCAGGCCGGGTGGCTGACCTTCAGCGCCTTCAAGGGGTTGAAGTAGCGTACAGCCTCGCCTACCCGAGATAGGCGATATGGCCGGCGTGAACTGTTCGGCGGCAATGCCGCGGCCCCCTCTTGCATATACAAGCGGATGTACTCCCAGACCTGGGCCGCGCCATAAATACCCGGCCTGGCGATGGCATCCGGGTGATCCCGGGTGGCGGCGATGCCGATGCGCAGGCGGCCATCGGCATACGGGCGGTCGGGATTGGCATAGGGCAGAAGCAGTGTCAGCTCGATATCGACTGCCGGTGCGCGACCTGCTGCAAAACGGATTCGGTCCTCGATCGAGGCTTGCAGGTGATCCCACGACTGGTAGACCCATTTTCCCTGGAGGATGCAGGCGACCTTACGCGTCTTGCGGTTGAAGATGATGGGCAGTTGCAGTCGCCAGAGGAAGAAGGTCCAGGCGGAACCCAGGAAGAGCACAGCGGTCATGCCCAGCGCATTGCCGAGGTGCTCCAGATAGTGCGCCAGGGCTCCGGCGGCGTCTCCCCTGTGCTCACAATCGTCCATGCGGGTCGAATCTTCGACAAGGGAGAGTAGAGCGAAGACAAGAGGCATCGCCAGCGTGCATATCCAGCTCCAACTACCTCTTCCGCCCCACGCTCTGCCCGAGGATGTCCGCATGAACAGGCAGTCGTCGGTGACCTTCATCACGTTGTTATCCGCGGCAGGCTCAACGCCCAAGGGAGGATCACTTGCGTGCAACGCGGCAACGCGTCTGGCGAACAGGCTGAGTTCGGCCCAAGGGATAGGACGTTGATTCATAAGCAATGAATTCGCTTAGCGGGACGTTGCGATGCCTTGCGCTTGCCAGGGCTTCCGCGGTTGGCGGAGCGCTGCGCACATTGAAGACGCACGCGCTCCTTGAAGTCGCAGCCGTAGAACGTGACGCCCCCCCGGGGCCTCGGTGCGTGGGTCGCCAGCGTTGCGACGGATCTTCATGCGCAATGGCAAGCGGCAACTGCGCGCCGGCCATGGAGCGCCGCGGAGGCCGGCCAGCACGCGCTCCGCGCCTGAGCGCGTCTCCTCATGGGACAGGCCATCCCCCCCGCGGCCTTACCGGCGGTGCCAGCGGTGCGGACCACTCTCCCCGGGCATCGAGCAGGCCGTACTGCGTGGGCTCTTTCACCACGAAGATTTCCCCCAACTGCCGAATGTCCTCGTACTGCACGGGAAGCAGGACCTGGCCGTCCGGCGCCATCAGCCCCTTATACTCTTCATCCTTGGTCAGCAGCAACATGCCGTGCTTGGCGTCATACTCGATAGCGCTGTAGCCGGGCGCCACCAGTTCCCGGCCTTCCGCGTCGAGCCAGCCGAGCCGGAGGCGGGAGCTGTCGCCGTCGAAAAACCTGCTGGCGCTTCGCCAGCCGAGCAGACGGCCCTGCACGTCCCGGACCGGATCGAGGCGACTGTCGAAACGTGGCGGCACGGCCCATTCGCCCTGGTCGTCCAGCAGCCCCCACCGCAGGCCCTCCGGATCACCGGCGCTGACCAGGCCATCGTGGAAATCCTCGAGGTTCACCTTGGCGGGGAAAGTGATCCGGGTTATGTTCCCGGTACCCAGTTCCAGGCGCACAAGCGGGTCCCCGGGATCGCGGGGTGAGCCGATGAAAGCACGCTGGCTCACGCGCGTGATTCGCTGCACATCCTGGGGCCATAGGTGGCGCTTGCCATCGCGCTCCACCACCATCGGTTGCGTGCCGTCCCAGTCAACCACTGCGCCATCCCGGAAAGAAGATAGATAGTGGCCATGCTGTGGCTGGACGACCCACCGCCCCCGCCCGTCGATGGCGCCCCAGCGGGTGCGGTCCGGCGGGGCGTCACCCGAGAAGAGCCACACAGACGGCTCATCGAACGGTTCGCCAGGGGTGGACATCACCAGCGGCCCGTCGAGCGGCTTGCCGCCAGGACCGCCGGGCCCGCTCAAGACAAAGTGACCCTGGTTCATTTCGGCGCGATAGTGCCAGCCGGGATTGGAAATGAGCTTGCCGTCCCGGGTGATGATCTGCGTCTCGTTGCGCTTCCGTACCACCACGGCCAGAGGCAGCAGATCCAGGCGGCTGTGCTCGGCAGTGGCCTCGCCAGACGGCACGAGGAGCACCAGATCCCCGCGCGTCAATGCCTGATCGCCTTGTAACGCCCGGTCTTCGCTCGAAACCACCCGGCGGCCCGCCGCGTCGAAAATGTCAAAAGGCAGCGGCGCTTGCGTACCACTGAGGGCGCCCTCGAGCATGAGATGGGTGCCGGTGGCATAGGCCGCGGGCTTCGCGATACGGCTGCGGACCATGCCCGCACGGGCATGAAATGCCCAGCTCCGCCCGCAACCCGCCACGACGCTCCACTGCGCCTTCTCCACCGACAGGGCGACCAACACCTCGCGCAAGCCTGGACACGTGGCGGCGGCCAACAGCACCCGTCCGTCCCGGCCAATGATGTCGCTGCCAGCCTCTCCCGCGTGGGTGGCCTGGTAGCCGCCCCAGGCTTGCCGCGTGATCCGCTCATACTGCGGGGGGACTACGAACCGGCCCTGCCGGTCGATCAGTCCGAGGCGACGTCCCGCCAGGCTGCCGCCTTCGACATCCCCGCCAGCTGGTTCTGCCGGCTGTGCGACAGCCAGACCCGCTTGAAACGGCCCGATCGATGCGAAGCGCGCGGGCACGGCCCAGCGCCCCTGGATATCCATCGCCCCCCACAGCACATCGCCGCCGTTCGACTCGTGGCTGACTGGAATCAGGCCGTCGCCGTCGATCTGCACGTAGCGTTGCAACGCCTCCGGCATCGGGAACAGCCCGCCTTCGCGATGCCAGAGCCAGCGCGCGCCTTGGCGCTCGGCCCTGTAGAGCCCCCGGGCATCCGGGTCCAGGTCGACCGACAGGCCGGCCTCGAAACGCTTGACCACCTGTCCACGCCGGTCGATCAGCAGAGAGCCCTGGCGACGTTCCCTGACCATCGCGGTCCGATCTTGAAAGCGGCCGGCTTGCTCGTAGGCCGGCGCGATCACCCACTGGCCATGGCGGTCGATGTAGCCCCAGTTGCCGCCTTCCCCCATTGCGGCGGCCAGGCCGGCGGAGAAGCGATGGACGGAGCCGAACCTGGGAGGAATGACCAGTTCACCGGTCTTGTCGACGAAGCCCCAGTGCTCCCCCAACTTGACGGCGGCCAAGCCTTCCGAAAAGTCATCCGCATGGTCGAATGGAGGCGCCCCCGCCAGCTTGCCGAACTTGTCGATGAAACCCCATGCGCCATCGATCCTGAAGCGCGCCATGCCTTCATGCATGTCGCATGAGTATTGGACGGCCGAATGATCGCTCAATGGCGCCTCGCAAGACTCCGCCCGTGCAGGGCCGCTGGCCAGCGCCAGCCAGAGCAATGCGGCCGAAGCGCTCCGTCCTGGCAGCACGCGCCGGCAGGTGCCTGCGAGGACCAACCAACTCGACTTCCTGATCCGCCACCATGTCAGATCTGGACCCACCCCGTTCATCGGACACACGTCAGGCGGATGAGGCCGACCGCAAACGCGTACGAAACGCATCGATACACAAGGGACGATCGTCGGCGCGAAGTTCGCCAAGAGGGATGTAGATTCGTTTCGGCTTCGAACCGGCGGGTTGGCCGTGCTCGCGATAGTGAACGACAACCAGCTTATCGCTCACATCACAGCTGGTGACTGCGCTGTAAAGCACCTTCTGCCGCCCGGAAGCAAGCGTCAGCTTCGTTTCGAAGTGGCCCGCATCGAACCGGAGATAAGCGTTTGACCGCCTGGATTTTCCCGTCGCAATGAGCATGAGAGATGCCGAGAATACGCCGCCGCCCAGACCGACTCCGCCGAATTTGAGCGCTGGCACAAGCGCCACCACGATGAGCGCGCAGCCAATTCCGATCATTTTCTTGGCTAGACGGTCGGCGTAGAACTCGAGAGCAGTCGAGACCGGGGACGAGACATTGTCAGCCATCACGCCCCCCGACGAATCTGCCGAAATTGGCGTCGAGGATTGGAGAAAATTGCCAGTATGGCAATGCTAGATGCGATAAACCCGCCGATGGCCAGATCCAAGTGACGCTTCTCCTTTTTAGCAGGCTGGAAATCTCTGTGCAAACGACGCATGGTGCGGCCCCTCCAGCAATCGCTGCGGACTTCCCTGGACTTGCTACCTCTTCATATTGCATGGCCGCCCTTGCCGGTGATACAGGAGGTTTCCGGTCTTTCTGCAGGAAAGGCGCTCAACGTGCCCGTCAGAGGACCGCCTCAGGGGCATCAGGACGATGACCGGACCACCTGGCCAAGATCCAAGGCCAGATGCTCTCGACGCGGTAGCAGCCGCTGAACCCGGCCCCCCTCTTCAAGGCTCGGCGCCGCACGGTTCGAGGCGGGACGCAATGCCGGCATGGCCCTAAGCCCGATGGATGAGCAGGCGTGGGGGCCGAGGCGAATGGGCTCGCCGGCCCTGGTACTCTCTCTATTATTGCAAATACCAATCATTCTCATTTACAATTCAACACTTTCATCTCCCAACCCGTTGCCGGATCCCGGCCAAGGCGACGACCGGTGCCCCGCGAGCAGACTTACCCGCCCCTGATAGCCGCCCTGGTGCGCCACTACGACGAGCTGGTCGAGCACCTGCGCCGGCGCTTCGGCGCCGACCGCGGCTTCGCGCGCGACGTGGTCCACGATGTCTGCGTCAACCTGCTCGCCGAGCCGCCGCGCCAGCCGGTGCTGACCCCGATCGCCTACCTGCGGCGCGCCACGCTGAACCTGGCCATCGACCGCCATCGCGTGGAACGCGCGCGCGCGGCCTGGGTGCTGTCCATGGATGAGTTGCCGGACGGTGTCAGCGAGGCGCCCGGCCAGGCGCGCCGGCTCGACGCGGCGCGCGAGTTCGAGCGCCTGGCGGCGGCCATCGAGACGCTGCCGCCGCGCTGCCGCGAAGTCTTCGTCCTGCACAAGGTCCACGAACTGCCGCAGGCCGAGGTGGCGTTAACATTGGGCATTTCGCGCAAGGCGGTGGAGAAGCATGTCCGCCTGGGCCTGGCCGCCTGCCGGGCGGCCCTGCAGCGCGAGCTCGGATCCTGAGCATGTCCCCTCCCCAGCAGAACGTTCAGCCCGACAGCCAGCAAGACGATTTCCAGCGCGAGGAAGACGCGCTGGCCCGCCACCGCGCGGCGCTGCAACAACGCTTCGCGCGCCCCGGCGCCGGCGCGCCGCCGCGCCGGCCGCGCCGCGCGCGCGCCGCCACGCTGGCGGGCCTGTCCGGCCTCGCCGTCGCGCTGGCCGCCGGCCTGCTGTGGCTGGATCCGCCGCTGCACAGCGCCCGCTACGCCACCGCCGCCGGCGCGCGCAAGACCGTCACGCTGCCCGACGGCAGCCAGCTCGTGCTCAATACGCGCAGCGCGCTGGAGGTCGGCTGGCACCTGCGTTCGCGCCGCGTGGCGCTGCAGGAGGGCGAGGTGCTGTTCGACGTCGCCCACGCCGCCTGGCGGCCTTTCCTGGTGCAGGCCGGCAGCACCGCCATCCGCGTGGTGGGCACCGCCTTCGACGTGCGGCGCGAGCGCGAGCGCGTCGGCGTCACCGTGCTGCGCGGACGCGTGCAGGTCAGCGAGGGCGGCCACTCGGTGCTGCTGGGCGCCGGCGAGGCGACCTGGGCCGCGCCCGGGCGCCTGGAGCCCGTCGCCGCGGTCGGCGCCGAGCAGGCCGCCAGCCGCCTGGCATGGAAGGACGGCAAGCTGGTCTTCACGCAAACCCCGCTCGCCGAGGCGCTGGCGGAAATCGCCCGCTACCGGCGCGCACCGGTCACGCTGGCCGATGCGCGCCTGGCGGACCTGCGCATTTCCGGCGTGTTCGACAGCGCCGGCACCGACGTCCTGCTCGACCTGCTGCCCGCCATCCTGCCGGTCACCGTGGCACGCGCGCCCGACGACACGGTCACGGTGCGCGCCCGCGCCGAACCCTGAACTTTTTTGCGTGGCGAGGTAGGGGACCTGCCGCGCCCGCTCGTCATTCCCTTCGACAGCCACACACAATGAAGGGGAGTGACGCAGTGAATCGCAGCCACCGCGCGGGCGCCGCCACGGACGCAACGCAGCACGACACGACACATCGATCGACACACCACGCCGCCAGGCGCACCGGCATGCCCGCCGCAAGCGGGCCCCGGCGCACCGCGCTGCGGCCGCTGGCGCGCCTGTCCGCCCTGGCCGCCGCCATGCTGCTGGCCGGCGCGGCGCTGGCGCAGGGCGGGCAGGTCGCGCTCGACCTGCCGGCGGCGCCGCTGGAGCAGGCGCTGAAGACGCTGGCCCGCCAGTCCGGCACCCAGATCGTCTTCGCCAGCGCCATCACCGACGGCAAGCAGGCCCCGCGCCTGCACGGCAACTTCACCGTCGGCGAGGCACTCGACCGCCTGCTGGCCGGCAGCGGCCTGGCCGCGCGCCGGCAGGCCGACCACGTTTTCACCATCGGCCCGGCCGAGGCACCGCGCAGCGAGGCCGAACTGCCGGTGGTGACGGTCAGCGCCGCGGCCCAGCGCGAGACCGCCAACGGCCCGGTGATCGGCTACATCGCCACGCGCAGCGCCACCGGCAGCAAGACCGATGCGTCGCTCGACGAAGTGCCGCAGTCCATCAGCGTGGTCACGCGCGACCGCTTCGAGGCCCAGGGCGCGCAGAGCGTCAACGAGGCCCTGCGCTATACCGCCTCGGTATCGTCGTACGGCGCCGGCACGCGCTCGGACTGGTACACCGCGGTGCGCGGCTTCGTGCCCAGCACCTACCTGGACGGGCTGCAACTGCCCAACACCATCAATCTCGCCAGCTGGCGCGTCGACCCCTGGCAGCTGGAACGGGTCGAGCTGCTGCGCGGGCCGGCCTCGGTGCTGTACGGCCAGGGCGATCCGGGCGGCACCATCAACATGGTCTCCAAGCTGCCCACGCTGGAGCCGGTGCGCGAGCTCGAGGTCCAGTACGGCACCCACGCGCGTAAGCAGATCGCCGGCGACTTCGGCGGCAAGCTGGACGAGGACGGCAAGTTCTCCTACCGCCTGACCGCGCTCGCGCGCGACGGCAACCTCCCCTTCGGCCCCTTCAAGGACCAGCGGCTGATGGTGGCGCCCTCGCTCACCTGGCGCCCCGATGCCGACACCTCGCTGACGCTGATGGCGAGCTACCTGCGCGACAAGACCAATTCCTCGGACAACTTCCTGCCCGCCCAGGGCACCATCCTGCCCAATCCGAACGGACACATCTCGTCGCGCCTGTTCACCGGCTCGCCCGACTTCGACAGCTACGAGAAAACACAGTACTCGTTCGGCTACCAGTTCGAACACCGCTTCAACGATACCTGGACGGTGCGGCAAAACCTGCGCTACAACCACCTGCGCCTGGATGACCGCATGAGCTACGGCGTCGGCCTCGACCCGTCCGACCCGACCCAGCGCACCATGCTGCGCTATGCCGGCATCGCCCAGCCCAGCTACGGTCGCTTCGACGTCGATACCCAGGCCCAGGCGAAATTCGACACCGGAGCGCTGCGCCACACCCTGCTGCTGGGCCTCGACTACCAGCGCCAGCGCACGCTCGACCCGGAAAACTACGCGCTGACCTCCTCGCTCGACCTCTACCACCCGGTCTACGCCCCCACCGACCTGTCCATCTTCACCGGCGCGGGCGCCTATCCGCAGGACGTGCGCCAGACGCAGAGCCAGGTCGGCCTCTACCTGCAGGACCAGATCAAGCTGGCCGAGCGCTGGGTGGTCACGCTGGGCGGACGCCAGGACTGGACCGAGACCCGCACCACCGACCAGCTCGCCGGCAGCTCCAGCAGCCAGCGCGACAGCGCCTTCACCGGCCGCGTCGGCCTGGTCTACCTGATGCCGTCCGGCTTCGCGCCCTACCTCAGCTATTCGACCTCCTTCAATCCCACCTCCGGCACCGACCGCAACGGCCAGGCCTTCAAGCCCACCCAGGGCCGGCAGGTCGAGGCCGGCGTCAAGTACACGCGCCCGGACGGCAAGCTCTCGGTGACCGCCTCGCTGTTCCAGATCCACCAGCGCAACGTGCTGACCCCGGATCTGGCCGATCCCACCGGCGCGCACAGCACGCAGGCGGGCGAAGTGCGCTCCCAGGGCGTCGAACTGGAGGCCATCGCCGAGGTGGTGCCGGGGCTGAACCTGATCGCCAGCTACACCTACCAGGACGTGCGCAACACCAAGGCCAACGATGACACGCTCAACAAGTGGCCGATCGCCATTCCCATCCCGCGCGAGATGGCCGCGCTGTGGGCCGACTACCGGCTGCGCGGCGGGCCGCTGGCGGGCCTGGGCTTCGGTGCCGGCGTGCGCTACGTGAGCCCGACCGCCGGCGCCCCGGACAACTCGCTGCACGTGCCCGGCTACGCGCTGTTCGATGCCGCCATCACCTACCGCATCCCGCACTGGCGCTTCGCCCTCAACGGCACCAACCTCGGCAACCGCGAGTACATCTCGGGCTGCTACGACGCCACGCGCTGCATCTACGGCAACGGCCGCACCGTGATCGCGAGCGCGCGCTACAGCTGGTAAGCGCGCGGCGGACCACGCCAGGGGGCATGCGTGCAGCGGGCCGGCCAGCCGGCCCCGCGCGGCATCCCCTCTGCCTTACCCCTCTTCTTTCCCCCCACCGCGGCGGTCCTTTTACCGCCCGTCAATCCCCCGGCCGCTCGCGCATCGCCGGGCCGCGCCGTATCATGGAGCCCGGCGATGCGCCGCCGCGCGCCCGCCGCTTCCCTGTCCCGCCGCGCGGCCGCCCGCGCCCCATCCGGAGAATCCCCGCGCCGATGCAAGCCGCGCTTGCCATGCAGATCGTCACCGCCGCACTCGGCGCCATGATGCTGGCCATCATCTGGTCGCTGCGGCGCTGCGGCCTGCCCGGGGTGGGGCACTGGTTCTACGCCAACCTGGCCGCCGCGCTGGCGCTGGTGCTGTTCGCGCTGCGCGGGCGGCTGCCCGACGGGCTGGTGATCGGCCTCGGCAATCCCCTGCTGGCGTGGGCGATGGCGCAGATGTACGCAGGCGTGCAGCGCTTCTGCGGCCGCGCGCCACCCTGGCGCGCGCTGGTCGCGGGCGTGCTGGCGCTGGCTGCCGCGGTGGCGCTGTGGCACTTCCACTTCGACGATTTCAACGTGCGGGTGGCGATCGTCTCGGTCTTCCACGCGGCCCTGTGCGCCGCCTGCGGATGGACCCTGCTGCGCGCGCGCCTGCCGGGGCGGGCCGGCGGCCACTATGTCACCACCGCCGTCTTCGCCCTGTTCTTCGCCGCGGCGCATGCGCTGCGCGGCGCGCTGTCGCTGCAGGCGGCCCTGCAGGGCCCGCCCGGCGCCAGCCCGCCGGGCATGCACATCCTGTTCCTGCTGCTTGGCGCGCTGGCGGTGCCGGCGCTGACCATGGGCGCGGTGCTGATGGTCCACGACCGCCTGGTGCACCGGCTCGAACTCATCGCCAACACCGACTTCCTGACCGGCGTGCTGTCGCGCAAGGCCTTCGAGGACGAAGCCACGCGCCAGCTGGCGCGCGCCGCCCGCGGCGACAGCGCGCCGGCGCTGCTGCTGCTCGACATCGACCGCTTCAAGGCGGTCAACGACAACCACGGCCACGCCGCCGGCGACGAGGTGCTGCGCGCCTTCACCGCCATGGCGCGCGATGCCGTCCGCCCCGGCGACCGCATCGGCCGCCTGGGCGGGGAAGAGTTCGCCGTGCTGCTGCCGGCCACCGCGCTCGAAGACGCCCTGCTGGTGGCGGAGCGGCTGCGCGCGCGCGCGGAGGCCGGCCGCGTCGACGGCAGCTTCGGCTCGCTGCACTACACCATCAGCGGCGGCGTGGCGCATTGGCTGCCGGGCGAGTCGCTGGCGCGCCTGACCGGGCGCGCCGATGCGGCGCTCTACGCCGCCAAGCTGGCCGGCCGCAACCGCATGCTGGCGAGCGCCACGCCGGCGGCGGCCCGCCCGGCCACGGCGGGCTCCGCGCCGGCGCAGCCGCGCACGCCGCAGCCCCACTGAGCTGCCCGGCGGAGGGCGGCTGCCGCCACCGGCTAGAATCCCGGGGTGCGCCTGGCGTGCCTTGCGCGCCCGCTGCACCTCGTGCGCCACCGGCGCGTGCCGGCCCGGCCCTTCCCGCCATCTCCGCCGTTCCTTCGCAAGGTCAATGAATCCGGAAGTCCTGCTCGATACCCTGACGAACCTGGTGCCCCGCCATCCGTGGGCCCAACTCGCGCTCAACCTCGGCCTGCTGGCGCTGGCCGCCGTGCTGGCCCAATGGGTGGTGACGCGCACCATCCTCTACCTGGCCCACCGCCTGCTCGACCTGAGCGGCCACGGCGCCTGGAACGTGGCGCTGCTGCGCCACCGCGCCTACCACCGGCTGTGGTTCGCCACGCCGTTCGCAGTGGTGGCGCTGGGCATCGGCGAGGTACCTCACCTCGACCACAGCGCCCACCTGATCGAGCGCGTGGCGCATGCCGGCGCCTGGATCTGCGTCTTCATGGCGCTGCACAGCCTGCTGAGCGCCTGGCAGGACGTCTACTCCGGCAGCACGCGGGCCCAGACCCGTTCCATCAAGGGTTATATCCAGATGGGCAAGCTGGCGCTCGCCCTGATCTGCGGCGTGCTGGTGCTGTCCATCCTGCTCGACCGCTCGCCGCTGTGGATGCTGTCCGGCCTGGGCGCGCTGTCGGCGGTGCTGCTGCTGGTGTTCAAGGACACGCTGCTGTCGCTGGTGGCCAGCACCCAGCTCACGTCCAACGACATGCTGCGCATCGGCGACTGGATCGAGATGCCGCAGTCCAATGCCGACGGCTTCGTGCAGGACATCGCGCTGCACACGGTCAAGGTGCGCAACTGGGACAACACCGTCACCACGGTGCCCACCTACAAGCTGTTCTCGGAGAGCTACCGCAATTACCGCCAGATGTTCGAGTCGGGCGCGCGCCGCATCAAGCGCACCCTGCGCATCGACGCCAGCGGCGTGCGCTTCCTGCGCGACGACGAGATCGCCGGCCTGATGCGCTTGCGCCTGCTGCACGACTACCTGGAAGAAAAGCAGGCCGAGGTGGAGCGCACCAACCGCGAACTGGGCGCCTCGGCCGACGAGCCGGTCAACCGGCGCCGCCTGACCAATCTCGGCACCTTCCGCGCCTATGCCATGGCCTACCTGCGCCAGCATGCCGAGATCCGCCACGACCTGCTGCTCAACGTGCGCATGATGGAGCCGGGTTCCGAGGGGGTGCCGGTCGAGGTCTACTGCTTCACCGCGGTGACGGCGTGGATGGAGTACGAGCGCATCCAGGGCGACATCTTCGACCACCTGCTGGCGATCCTGCCGGAGATGGGCCTGCGCCTGTACCAGGCGCCGTCCGGCGCCGACCTGGGCGGCATGCGGTCGCAGTGGCTGGCCGACGCCGCCGCGCAGCAGGCGTCGCCGCGGCCGTCCCCCTCTCCGGCCTCCCCGGCCTCCCCGGCCTCTCCGGCCTTCCCCGAGCCCGCCGGCCGGCCGCCGCTGTAGCGGCAGGGCTGGCGCCGCGCCGCTACGGTGCCGCTACGGCGCCGGTACCGCCCGATAGGCCCCCGGCCGCGAGCCGGTCCAGCGGCGGAAGGCGCGGTGGAAGGCGCCCGGCTCGGCGAAGCCCAGCTCGGCCGCGATGGCCACGATGGGC
The DNA here is from genome assembly GCF_001854325.1 of Cupriavidus malaysiensis. NCBI lineage: Bacteria > Pseudomonadati > Pseudomonadota > Betaproteobacteria > Burkholderiales > Burkholderiaceae > Cupriavidus > Cupriavidus malaysiensis. The sequence continues at coordinate 1,293,686 of NZ_CP017755.1, read as the reverse complement.
TGCGTCGAATGGCTGAGCGCCTCGATGGCGAGGTCGCGGCGCAGTTCGTCCTTGAGCTGCTGGTAGGTCGCCCCCTCGTCCATCAGCCGGCGCCGCAGCGAGGAGGCCGACAGGTGCATGTCCTGCGCGAGCTGCTCGAAGGTCGGCCAGGCCTCCGGGCGCGACTGTCGCAGCAAGCGGCGGATGCGCGCCACGATGCCGGCGCGGTCCGAGTACTTGACCACCAGGTTGTGCGGCGCAGCACGCAGGAACACCTTGAGGCTGCGCTCGTCGTGGCGCACCGGGTGCGCCAGCCAGGCCGCATCGAACCACAGCGCCGTGCTCGGTTCGCCGAAGGCCAGGCGGCGCGAGTACATGACCCGGTACTCGGCGCTGTAGTCCGGTTCCGGGTAGGCGAAGCTGGCCTGCTGGATCGGCACGCGCCGGCGCGCCAGCCAGCTCATCAGCCCGTGCAGCATGATCAGCAGCGTCTCCTGGGCGAACACGCCCGGCCGGCGCGCCGAAGGCGTGGTCAGCACCAGCGCGGCCGCGCCTGCCGCCGCACTCGGCCGCTCCAGGCGCACGCCGATATCGTCCAGCAGCAGGCCGAAGAAACGCGCCACGCGCTCCAGCCCCTGTCCCAGCGTCTGGCTGCCGGCCACGGCGTGGCACAGCATGGTGAAGCTGCCGCATTTCATCCGGCGCGAGTCCTGGCCGAAGAATTCATCGTCGAGCACGCGCGCCACTTCCAGCCAGAGGGCGCTGTAGCTGTCGGCCGACACGCGCGCCTGGGGCGCCTCCAGCAGGGCCGGGGCGATCCCGGCGGCCCGCAGCACGGGCTCGGGCGGCAGCCCGCGCGCGCGCAGGCCGGCGATGGCTTGATGGACGAAACAGATGGCAACGGTGCCTTTTTCCATGGGTGGCGGAGCAGAGCCGGGCCGGCCGCCGCCCGGCGGAGGCGGCCGGGCGCGGGGCAGTGGCTTGGGAGTTCAGCAAGATTGGCGGATTTTGGCATAGGAGCGGCAGGCCACGCTTCCTACACTGCCCCGTATCGATGCGCGCCGCCGCGCGCCAACCTGCCCAGCGCTCCACCATGCCCCACGACTACACCGAAGAACAGATCATGATCCGCGACACCGCGCGCGCCTTTGCCAGCGAGCGGCTGGCCGCCGGCGCCGCGCAGTGGGACGAGGCGGGCGCGCTGCCGCCGGAGGTGGTGCAGGAGATGGGCGCGCTCGGCCTGCTGGGCATGATCGTGCCCGAGGAGTGGGGCGGCACCTATACCGACTACGTGGCCTACGCGCTCGCCATCGAGGAGATCGCCGCCGGCTGCGCGGCCTGCGCCACGCTGATGAGCGTGCACAACTCGGTAGGCTGCGGTCCCATCCTGCACTACGGCACCGAAGCGCAGAAGGACCGCTACCTGGGCCGCCTGGCGCGCGGCGAACTGGTCGGCGCCTTCTGCCTGACCGAGCCGCAGGCCGGCTCCGAGGCGCACAACCTGCGCACCCGCGCCCGCCTGCAGGACGGCCGCTGGGTGCTCGACGGCAGCAAGCAGTTCGTCACCAACGGCGCGCGCGCCGGCCTGGCCGTGGTCTTCGCCGTGACCGACCCCGAGGCCGGCAAGCGCGGCCTGTCGGCCTTCCTGGTGCCGACCGACACGCCGGGCTTCGTGGTCGGCAAGCCCGAGAACAAGATGGGCATCCGCGCCTCCGATACCTGTCCGATCACCCTGGACCAGTGCGCGATCCCCGAGGACGCCCTGCTCGGCGCGCGCGGCGACGGCCTGCGCATCGCCCTGTCCAACCTGGAGGGCGGACGCATCGGCATCGCCGCGCAGGCGGTCGGCATCGCCCGCGCCGCGTTCGAGAAGGCGAAGGTCTACGCCACCGAGCGCACCCAGTTCGGCAAGCCGCTGATGGAGCACCAGGCGATCGCGCAGAAGCTGGCCGACATGGCCACCCGCCTGAACGCCGCGCGCCTGCTGGTGCACCACGCGGCGCGGCTGCGCAGCGCCGGCCGCCCCTGCCTGTCGGAGGCCTCCCAGGCCAAGCTGTTTGCCTCCGAGATGGCCGAAGCGGTATGCTCGGATGCGATCCAGATCCATGGCGGCTATGGCTATCTCGCCGACTACGACGTCGAGCGCCACTACCGCGACGCCCGGATCACGCAGATCTACGAGGGGACCAGCGAAGTGCAGAGGATGGTGATCGCGCGGCAGTTGTGATGCGCCGCGCGCAAGCGTAACAGCGACGGTTCACCGGCGATTCCCCACGATACCCCGACGACGCACCGGCAATGCACCGGTGAGCGGCACGCGCTGCCGCGGCCGCCCGGCCGCAGAACGGATGGAGACGACACCATGACTGCACAGGCATTCCTCGCGGCGCGCGACTTCCTGCAGCGCCACCGTACCGACTACGACACCGCCTGCCGCGATTTCCGCTGGCCGCAGCTCGGCGCCTTCAACTGGGCGCTCGACTACTTCGACGCCATCGCGCGCGGCAACGACAAGCCTGCGCTGTGGATCGTCGGCGCCGAGGGCGGCGCGGGCACGCAGTACTCCTTCGCGCAGATGTCCGAGCGCTCGGCGCGCGTCGCCAACCACCTGCGCGGCGCCGGCGTCGGCCGCGGCGACCGCATCCTGCTGATGCTGCCCAACCGCGTCGAGCTGTGGGACGCCATGCTGGCGGCGATGAAGCTGGGCGCGGTGGTGCTGCCCGCCACCACGCAGCTGTCGGCCGAGGACGTGCGCGACCGCGTGCAGCTCGGCGGCGCGCGCTTCGCCATCGTCGACGAGAACGAGGCCGCCAAGTTCGACGGCCTGGAGCTGCCGCTGACCCGCTTCGTGGCCGGCGCGCCGCGCCCCGGCTGGCACACCTTCGGCGACGGCTACGCCGCGCCCGCCGACTTCGTGCCGGACGGCGCCACCGACGCCGACGACCCGATGCTGCTCTACTTCACCTCGGGCACCACCTCCAAGCCCAAGCTGGTCGAGCACACCCACCGGACCTACCCGGTCGGCAGCCTGTCGACCATGTACTGGGTGGGCCTGCAACCCGGCGACGTGCACTGGAACATCAGCTCGCCGGGCTGGGCCAAGCATGCCTGGAGCTGCTTCTACGCGCCCTGGAACGCCCAGGCCTGCGTGTTCGCCTACAACTACGCCCGCTTCGAGCCGCAGGCGGTGCTCGACACGCTGGTGCGCTGCGGCGTCACCACCCTGTGCGCGCCGCCCACGGTGTGGCGCATGCTGGTGCAGCAGCCGCTGGCCGACTACCGCACCGCGCTGCGCGAGATCGTCGGCGCCGGCGAGCCGCTCAACCCCGAGATCATCGAGCGCGTGCGCCACGCCTGGGGCATCACCATCCGCGACGGCTACGGCCAGACCGAGACCACCTGCATGATCGGCAACCCGCCCGGGCAGCCGGTGGTGCCGGGCTCGATGGGCCGGCCGCTGCCGGGCTACCGCATCGCCCTGCTCGACCCCGACGGCAAGCCGGCCGAGGAAGGCGAGATCGCGCTGCCGCTGGACGGCGGCGCCACGCGCCCGGCCGGCCTGATGCGCGGCTATGCCAATAACCCGGACGCCACCGCGCACGCCATGCGCGACGGCCACTACCGCACCTCCGACATCGCGCTGCGGCGCGAGGACGGCTACTACGTCTACGTCGGCCGCGCCGACGACGTCTTCAAGTCTTCCGACTACCGCCTGAGCCCGTTCGAGCTGGAAAGCGTGATGATCGAGCACGCCGCCATCGCCGAGGCGGCGGTGGTGCCCAGCCCCGACCCGGTGCGACTGTCGGTGCCCAAGGCCTATGTCTCGCTGCGCCAGGGCCACGTCGCCAGCGCCGAGCTGGCGCGCGAGATCTTCCGCTTCTCGCGCGAGCGGCTGGCGCCGTACAAGCGCATCCGCCGGCTGCAGTTCGCCGAGCTGCCCAAGACCATCTCCGGCAAGATCCGCCGCGTGGAGCTGCGGCGCCAGGAGATGGCGCGCGGCGACGAGACCGCGCAGCGCATGCCCGGCGAATACTGGGAAGAGGACTTCGCCGACCTCAAGCCCTGAGCCCCCGGGCCCGCCGCCGGCACCGCCCCCTGAATCCGCACCGAATCCGCACCGAATCCGATCCCGATATCGATTCCGATACGACCCATCGCCCATCGAAGGAGACAAGCCAGATGAACGCCACCACCACCCCCGCCGCCGGCCAGCCGGCGCCGACCGTCAAGCTGCTGATCAACGGCGAGTGGGTCGAGTCCGCCGCCACCGAGTTCCGCCAGGTCGTCAACCCGGCCACGCAGGAAGTGCTGGCGCGCGTGCCGCTGGCCACCGCTGCCGAGGTCAACGCGGCCGTCGGCGCCGCCCAGCAGGCCTTCGCCACCTGGCGCCACACGCCGATCGGCGCGCGCCTGCGCATCATGCTGCGCTACCAGGCACTGATCCGCGAGCACAGCAAGCGCATCGCCGCCATCCTGACCGCCGAGCAGGGCAAGACCCTGGCCGACGCCGAGGGCGACATCTTCCGCGGCCTGGAGGTGGTGGAGCACGCCTGCTCGATCGGCACCCTGCAGCAGGGCGGCTTCGCCGAGAACGTGGCGGCCACCGTCGACACCTACACGCTGCAGCAGCCGATCGGCGTCTGCGCCGGCATCACGCCGTTCAACTTCCCGGCCATGATCCCGCTGTGGATGTTCCCGATGGCCATCGTGTGCGGCAACACCTTCGTCCTCAAGCCCTCCGAGCAGGATCCGCTGTCCACCATGGAGCTGGTCAAGCTGGCCATCGAGGCCGGCATCCCGGCCGGCGTGCTGAACGTGGTGCATGGCGCCAAGGACGTGGTCGACGCCCTTTGCACCCACCCTGACATCAAGGCGGTCTCCTTCGTCGGCTCGACCGCGGTGGGCACCCACGTGTACAACCTGGCCGGCGCGCACGGCAAGCGCGTGCAATCGATGATGGGCGCCAAGAACCATGCCGTGGTGCTGCCCGACGCGCACAAGGAACAGACGCTGAACGCGCTGGTGGGCGCCGGCTTCGGCGCCGCCGGCCAGCGCTGCATGGCGACCTCGGTGGCGGTGCTGGTGGGCGCGGCGCGCGAGTGGGTGCCGGAGCTGATTGCCAAGGCCCGCACGCTGAAGGTGGGCGCCGGCGCCGAGCCGGGCACCGACGTCGGCCCGGTGGTATCGGTGGCGGCCAAGGAGCGCATCCTGGGCCTGATCGCCGCCGGCGAGCGCGAAGGCGCCACGCTGGCGCTGGACGGGCGCGGCGTGCAGGTGCCGGGCTATGCGCAGGGCAACTTCATCGGCCCGACCGTGTTCACCGACGTGGGCACCGAGATGAGCATCTATACCAATGAGATCTTCGGCCCGGTGCTGCTGGTGATCGGCGTCGACACGCTCGACGAGGCCATCGCCCTGGTCAACCGCAACCCCTTCGGCAACGGCACCGGCGTGTTCACGCAGAGCGGCGCCGCCGCGCGCAAGTTCCAGACCGAGATCGACGTCGGCCAGGTCGGCATCAACATTCCCATCCCGGTGCCGGTGCCCTACTTCAGCTTCACCGGCTCGCGCGGCTCCAAGCTGGGCGACCTCGGCCCCTACGGCAAGCAGGTGGTGCAGTTCTACACCCAGACCAAGACGGTCACCGCGCGCTGGTTCGACGATGCCACGGTGAACGACGGGGTGAATACGACGATCAGCCTGAAGTAAGGACGCAAGGCGGCGGCGGATGATGCCCATGCTCCCGCGGGCAACGGCAGGGCGTCGCCATGGCATCCGCCGGCGCGACAAGCTGCCCTCCCCGCCACCATCCATCCCGCACGGCAAGGCCGCCAGCCTGCGCCGAAACCTGACACCCCCGAAAGAGGAGACCCCATGCACATCGCCTTCATCGGCCTCGGCAACATGGGCGCGCCCATGGCGCGCAACCTGCTCAAGGCCGGCCATGCCCTGACCGTGTTCGACCTCAACGCGCAGGCCGTCGCCGACCTGCGCGACGCCGGCGCTGCCAGCGCGGCCAGCGCCCGCGCGGCCGCCGCCGAGGCGGACTTCGTCATCACCATGCTGCCCGCGGCCGCGCACGTGCGCAGCGCCTACCTGGGCAGCGACGGCGTGCTCGCCGGCGTGCGCGCCGGCGTGCCGCTGGTGGATTCGTCCACCATCGATCCCGCCACCATCCGCGAACTGGCCAAGACCGCGGCGGCGCAAGGCAACCCGATGGCCGACGCCCCGGTTTCCGGCGGCACCGGCGGCGCCCAGGCGGGCACCCTGACCTTCATGGTGGGCGCCGAAGCGGCGCTGTTCGAGCAGATCAAGCCGGTGCTGGCGGGCATGGGCCGCAACGTGGTCCACTGCGGCGGCACCGGCACCGGCCAGGTGGCCAAGATCTGCAACAACCTGATCCTCGGCATCTCCATGGTGGGCGTGGCCGAGGCCATGGCCCTGGGCGAGAAGCTGGGCATCGATCCCAAGGTGCTGGCGGGCATCGTCAATACCTCCACCGGCCGCTGCTGGGCATCCGACACCTGCAACCCCTTCCCTGGCGTGATCGAGACCGCGCCGGCCGGACGCGGCTACAGCGGCGGCTTCGGCGCGGCGCTGATGCTCAAGGACCTCGGCCTCGCCGCCGACGCGGCGCGCAGCGTGGGCCAGCCGCTCTTCCTCGGCGCCCAGGCCCAGCAGGTCTACCAGTCCATGACCCAGCTCGGCGAGGGCGCGCTCGACTTCTCCGGCGTGATCCGCCAGTACCGCGGCAAGCAGGCATGATGATCGAACACCTCATCGACGGGCACACCGCCCGTCTCACCCTCAAGCGGCCACCGGCCAACGCCTTCCATGCCGAAGGGCTGGAGCAGCTGCGCCAGCTCGTCGCCACGCTGAACGACGATGCGCGCGTGCGCGCCATCGTCATCACCGGCGACGGCCCCAAGTTCTTCAGCGCCGGCGCCGACCTGAACGGCTTCGCCGACGGCGACCGCGCCAACGCGCGCCATATGGCGCAGCGCTTCGGCGCGGCCTTCGAGGCCCTGCAGAACGCCCGCCCGGTGGTGATCGCCGCCATCAACGGCTATGCCATGGGCGGCGGGCTCGAATGCGCGCTGGCCTGCGATATCCGCATCGCCGAGGAGCATGCCCAGATGGCGCTGCCCGAGGCCGCCGTGGGCCTGCTGCCCTGCGGCTGCGGCACGCAGACGCTGCCCTGGCTGGTGGGCGAGGGCTGGGCCAAGCGCATGATCCTGACCAACGAGCGCGTGGATGCCGCCACCGCGCTGCGCATCGGCCTGGTGGAAGAAGTGGTGCCGGCGGGACAGTCGCTGCAGGCCGCGCTGCGCCTGGCCGAGCGTGCCGCCACGCTGCGCCCGCGCGCGGCCGCTGACAGCAAGCGCCTGGTGCACCTGGCGCGCGAGGGCGTGGCGCGCGCGCCGGCGCTGGCGCTGGAGCGTGAGCGCTTCGTCGACCTGTTCGACGGCGAGGACCAGCGCGAGGGTGTCAGCGCCTTCCTGCAGAAACGCGCGCCCCAGTGGCGCGGAGACTGACCGGACGGGCGCGGCGGCGCCGCTGCCGCGCCCGTCCCAGCCAATCATGACCATGCGAAACCAGACCGATAATGCCCCCGCCGCGGGCGATGCCGGCGCGTCCGGCGCCGAACCGGAGGTGCTGTTCGAGGAAATCAACCGGGTCGGCGTGATCACGCTGAACCGTCCGCGCCAGCTCAACGCGCTCTCCTATCCGATGATCGGCCTGCTGGAGGCCCGCCTGCGCGAATGGGCCGGACGCGGCGACATCGCCGCCGTGCTGCTGCGCGGCGCCGGCCCCAAGGCCTTCTGCGCCGGCGGCGACATCCGCGCACTGTACGACAGCTTCCACGCCGGCACGCCGCTGCGCCAGCGCTTCTTCGTCGACGAATACCGCCTCGACTACGCGCTGCACCGCTACCCCAAGCCGGTGGTGGCGCTGATGGACGGCATCGTCATGGGCGGCGGCATGGGCCTGGCCCAGGCGGCGCACCTGCGCATCGTCACCGAACGCTCGCGCATCGCCATGCCCGAGACCGGCATCGGCCTGGTGCCGGACGTCGGCGCCAGCCATTTCCTGTCGAAGATGCCGGTGGAACTGGCGCTTTACGTCGGCCTGACGGGCGTCTCGCTGGGCGCGGCCGACACCCTGCTGTGCGGCCTGGCGGACGTCGCGGTGGAGAGCGCGACCCTGGCCGACGCCGGCCAGCGGCTCGCCGCGATCCGCTGGGACGATGGCGCGCGCGCGCCGCTGGACGCGCTGCGCGCCGCGCTCGCGCCGCAGGCCACGCTGGGCGCCGCCGAGGCGCCGCTGCTGCCGGCCCTGCCCGCGCTGCTGCGGCATTTCCGCGCCGACCGCACGCTGCCGCAGCTGCTGGACAGCCTGGCGGCCGAAGCCGCCACGGACAGCGAGGCCGGCGCCTGGGCCGCGCGCACCCTCGACACCCTGCGCAGCCGCTCGCCGCTGATGACCGCGGTGACGCGCGAACTGCTGCTGCGCGGACGCCGGCTCGACCTGGCCGACTGCTTCCGCATGGAGCTGGTGGCCGTCTCGCATGCTTTCACCGACGGCGACTTCATCGAAGGCGTGCGCGCGCTGATCGTCGACAAGGACAATGCGCCACGCTGGCGCGTGGCCGGCGCCGACGCGGTCGATCCGGCGGCGGTGCAGCGCTTCTTCGACGCACCCTGGGCCGCTGGCGCCGATCCGCTGGCCGATCTCGGCAAGCCGGCCTGAGGCAAGCGTAGCGACGCCGGCGCGGCGGCGATGCCGCCGGCGCCGGTTGTTCTCTCTCTTTCTCTCTCTTCTGCCTTCGGCCTCCCTCCTCCCTCTTCCCCGGCTCTGCCACCCCTCTCCTGCCCGCCGCCGTGCGCCGATGCATGGCCGGCGGCGACCTGCTTTCCGGTAAAGTAGCCGGACCGCCGGCGCCGGTGGCCTCTCATCGCCAACGGCCGCGCCGGCCCGCCCCCTCTCCCCAACCGGAACCCGACCATGGAATGGCTGACTGACCCGTCGATCTGGATCGGCCTGGCGACGCTGGTGGTGCTCGAGATCGTGCTCGGCATCGACAACCTGATCTTCATCGCCATCCTGGCCGACAAGCTGCCGCCGGCCCAGCGCGACAAGGCGCGCGTGCTGGGACTGTCGCTGGCGCTGCTGATGCGGCTGGCCCTGCTGTCCATCATCTCGTGGCTGATCACGCTGACCCGCCCGCTGTTCACGCTCGGACCGCTATCACTGTCGGCGCGCGACCTGATCCTGCTGACAGGCGGCCTGTTCCTGCTGTTCAAGGCCACCATGGAACTGCACGAGCGCATGGAGGGTCTGCCGCACGCCGGCGGCAACAAGGGCGCGCACGCCGGATTCTGGACCGTGGTGGCCCAGATCGTCATCCTCGACGCGGTGTTCTCGCTGGATTCGGTCATCACGGCGGTCGGCATGGTCAACCACCTGGGCGTGATGATGGCGGCGGTGGTGATCTCGATCGGCGTGATGCTGTTCGCTTCCAAGCCGCTGACGCGCTTCGTCAATGCCCACCAGACCGTGGTGGTGCTGTGCCTGAGCTTCCTGCTGATGATCGGCCTGAGCCTGGTATGCGAAGGCCTGGGCTTCCATATCCCGAAGGGCTACATCTACGCCGCCATCGGCTTCTCCGTCCTGATCGAGTTCTTCAACCAGGTGGCGCAGCGCAATGCCCTGCGCCATGAGGCCCGGCGCCCGCGGCGCGAGCGCACGGCCGACGCCGTGCTGCGCCTGCTGGGCGCGCGCCGCGCCGCCGACGACGGGCAGGACCAGGCGCCGTCGCCCGCCGCCGGCACCCCGGCCTTCGCGCCGCTGGAGCGCAATATGGTCAGCGGCGTGCTGAAGCTGGCCGAGCGCTCGGTGCGCTCGGTCATGACCAACCGCACCGAGCTGTCCTGGGTCGACCTGGACGAGCCGCCGCAGGCGCAGCGCGAGCGCCTGCTGGCCGCGCCGCACAGCCTCTTCCCGGTCTGCCGCGGCCAGCTCGACGAGATCGCCGGCGTCGGCCGCGCCAAGGACCTGATCCTCGACCTGACCGACCGGGGCGCGATCGATCCGGCCAGCCTGCGCCCGCCCATCATCGTGCCGGAATCGATCGGCATCCTGCGCCTGATGGACACCCTGCGCGCCTCACGCGGGCAGCTCGTGCTGGTCAGCGACGAGTATGGCGCCATCCTCGGCGTGGTCACGCCGGTGGACATCCTGGAAGCCATCGCGGGCGAGTTCCCCGACGAGGACGAAACCCCGGACATCGTGACGGCCGGCCCCGGCCACTGGCTGATGGACGGCGCGGCCGACCTGCACAGCGTGGAGCAAGCGCTCGACGCGAGCCTGGAACTGGCCGGGCCCGAGCGCCCCTACGCCACGCTCGGCGGGCTGCTGCTGGCGCATTTCGGCGCGCTGCCGCAGGTTGGCGCCGCGCTGGCACTGGCCGGCTTCCGCTTCACCGTGAGCGAGGTCTCCGAGCGGCGCATCGAGCGGGTCGAGGTACGCCGCATCGCCACCGGCGCGGCAGCGGCGGATCACGGCGACGCCCAGGCGACGGCGGCCACCGGCGGCAGTGCCTGAGCACTACCTGGGCGCTGCCTGCTGCCTCGGCACGACCTCCACGCTACCCGGGTGCCGCTCCCGGCGGCCCCCGCCTCAGCGCACCGCGCCGTAGATGCGGCGCGCCGCGGCCGCGTCGGCCAGCGGCCGGCCCAGCGTGAGGCCACCCTGCACGGCCTGGGCCACCAGCGCCGCATTGCCCGGCGCCGTGCTGCCGTCGCGCAGCAGCAGGTTGTTCTCGAAGCCGACGCGGACGTGGCCGCCGAAGGCCGCCGCCGCCGTCACGCAGGCATTCTCTTCCCGCCCGAACGCGCACACCGCCCACGGCAGCGAGCCGTCGGCGAGGTCCAGGAAGGGCAGCAGGTCGTGCGGCGAGGACTGCTGGCCGGCCGCGTAGCGGCCGAGCACATAGAGTTCGGACCAGGCGCCCGGCGGCACCAGTCCGCGCGCGCGCAGCGACTGCCAGCGCGACACATCGGCCGCGTCGTACAGGATGATCTGCGTCAGGATGCGCTCGCGCGCCAGCCAGGCCAGGAAGGCCGCCAGCTCGCCCTCCGGGATCTCGGGCACGGCGATCTCGCGCAGGCCGATCGAGACCGCCTCGGGACGCAGCTCGCGCACCATGGCCATCTGCTCGGGAGCACGGTAGACGCCGGCGGCCTCGCTGGTCACCTGCACCAGCAGGGCCTCGCCCACCGCCTGGCGGACCGCGGCCAGCGCCGCGCGGTAGGCCTCGACGTCGAGGGAATGGCTGCCGTCGGGATGGCGCACATGCATATGCATCATGGCCGCGCCGGCATCGAGGCAGGCCTTGGCCTCGGCCGCCAGCGCCGCCGGCGTCAGCGGCACCGCCGGGTGGTCGGCGGCACGCTTGTAGGCGCCGTTGGGCGCCACCGTGACGATCAGCGGGGATTCTGCCAGCGCCGCGGGGCGGGCCGCGGCGGGGGCTTGCTCGGTCGGGTTCATGGTTCGATGGCGGGCAGTTCGGTGGCGATCAGGTCGAGGCCGGCGCGCAGCAGGCGGTCGTAGCGGGCACGCTCGGCGGCGATGGTTTCGGGCGTCCAGGCATAGAAGCCCTCGCCGCGCTTCATGCCGTGGCGGCCGTCGGCGGCCCGCTCGGCCAGGCAGCGCGCGGGCTCGGCGTCGTTGCAGAAGCTCGGGTACATGGTGGCGCCGGCGGCAGCGTGCACGTCGATGCCGGCGTGGTCGCGCTGCAGCACCGGGCCGGCCGCCAGGAAGCGGAAGCCGAAGCCGAAGCGCACCGCCGCGTCCACGTCCCCGGGCGAAGCGATGCCGCGGTCGATCAGGCTGAAGGCCTCGCGCGACAACGCATGCTGCAGCCGGTTGGCGAGGAAGCCGGGCAGGTCCTGGCGCACCTTGACCGGCACCATGCCGCAGCGCCGCATGAAGGCGATCAGCGCGTCGGCGCCGTCCTCGCTGCTGCCTTCGCCCATCACCACCTCGACCAGCGGCACCAGGTGCGCCGGCATGAAGAAATGCAGGCCGAGCATGCGCGCGCGCGTGTCGAGGCCGGCGCCGATGGCGCTGATGGGAAAGCTGGAACTGTTGCTGGCCAGCACCGCATCGGGCCGCGCGCGGCGCACCAGTTCGGCAAAGAGGGCCTGCTTGAGGTCGAGCCGCTCGGGAATGCACTCGATGACGAGGTCGACCGTGCTCCAGTCGATCTGGTCCAGGTCCGCGGCCACCTGCAGCGCCGCGGCACCATCCTCGCGGCCGATCGCGGCCAGGTTTGCGGCGACGCGCGCCGGCAGCGCGGCGGCGCGCGCCGCGTCGGGTTCCACCACGGTGGTACGGCACAAGGCGCGCGTCAGCACCACGGCCACGTCGGCGCCCATGGTGCCGCCACCCACCACCACCGCGTGCGCGGCGCCGGGGCGGGCCAGCACGGCGGCGGCCGGATTCGGGTTCTGCATGAAGTCTCCTCGGGTAAGGGGCGCGGCGCCGGCCGGCAAGGCGGAGACGGCGGCGGCGACGCGATGACCGGCGCAGTGTAGAGAAGGCGCTTTGATAGAGGAAGTCGATTTTCTCTATAGAATGATCGACAAACCAGATCAATCGCCCGCACCCTGGGCCCTGTGAGCCCCCCGCCATGAAGATCAACCTGTCCATGCGCGACATCGAGACCGTCCTGGTGCTCGGCCGCACGCTCAACTTCCGCCAGGCCGCCGGCCAGCTCCACCTGTCGCAGTCGGCGCTGTCCACCCAGGTGCTGCGCATCGAGGAAACGCTGGGTGTGCGCCTGTTCGACCGCACCACGCGCACGGTGCGGCTGACCGCTGCCGGCAAGGTCTTCCTGCAACAGGCGGCGCTGCTGCAGTCGGCCTTCCGCGACGCCATCGACGCGGTCGGCGGCATCGCCAGCGCGGAGCGCGGGCAGGTGGCGGTGGCGGCGCTGCCTTCGCTGGCCGCGCGCATCCTGCCGCGCGTGCTGATGGCTTTCCGGCGCGAGCGCCCGGAGGTGGCGCTCAAGGTCTTCGACACGCTGTCGGGGCCGGCCTTCGACCTGGTGCGCGCCGGCGAGGTGGATTTCGCCCTGACGGCGGCCGATCCGCAGCAGGCCGACCTGCACTACGAGCCGCTGCTGTCGGACCGCTTCGTGCTGCTGATCCCGGCCGGGCACCCGCTGGCGCGCGCCGTCGGCCCGCTGCGCTGGAGCGACACGGCCAACGCGCCGCATGTCTCGATGACCCATCCGAGCAGCGTGCGCCAGTACGCCGAATGGGCCTTCCTGCAGAACCGCATCCGCTTCCAGCCGGTGTTCGAGGCCGAGCACCTGGCCACCATCGCCGCCATGGTCGAGTGCGGCTTCGGCGTGGCCGCGCTGCCGGAGATCGCGGCCGGCACGGTGCGCCAGCCGGGCATCGTCGAGCGGTTGCTGACCGGCCCGGTGGCGGAACGCTCGATCGGCCTGGTCACGCTGCGCCACCGCAGCCTGTCGCCGGCGGCGGCCGAACTGGCCGAGGCGGTACGCCGCCACCTGGCGGCGGCCGGCGAGGCGGCCGCCCCCGCCGGGGCCGGCTGACGCCGCCGGCCGGAGCACCGGGGCGACGCCCTGCCGCCCCGCTATTTCAGGCCAGCGGCGGGACCACCGCCGGCCCGGTCGCGTGTCCCGGCGGCGCCGCGCCACCGCTGGCCGCGGCCTGCGATTCCAGCCACGCGACCAGGGCGTCGGCCGGCATCGGCGGCGCGAACAGGAAGCCCTGTCCGAAGCCGACCCCTTCGGCGCGCAGGTAGGCGGCCTGCGACGCATCCTCGATGCCTTCCGCCACCAGGGCCACGCCCAGGCGCGCGGCCAGCGCGATGATCAGATCGAGCACCGGCGCATTGACGGCGCCGGTGCCGATGGCCGAGACGAACAGGCGGTCGATCTTCAGGTAGTCGACCGGAAAACGCTCCAGGTAGGCCAGCGCGCTGTGGCCGGTGCCGAAATCGTCGATCGCCAGCCGCACCCCGGCGGCGCGCAGCCGTCGCATATGCTCCAGCACGGCCGGCGTACCGGGCAGCACCTGGCGTTCCGTCACCTCCAGGGTCAGCCGGGGCGCCTGCAGCGCCAGTGCCTGCGACAGGCGCGCGACGTCGTCCAGGATCTCGGGGCTCTCCAGGTGTTCCGACGTGATGTTGACACCGACGTGGAAATCCAGCGGCAGCCAGCGCCCGTGCAGGTCGCGCGCGACCAGCTCGAACAGGTGGCGCGTCAGCGGCACGGCCAGATGGTTGGTCTCGGCAACGGAGAAGAAGATATCGGGCCGGACCGCGCTCATGCCGGCCCGGTTCCAGCGCATCAGCGCCTCCACGCCGACGCAGCGGCCCGAGTCCAGCGCCACCACTGGCTGGTACTGCACGTGGAACTCGCCGCGCGCGATGCCGCGGCGGATCTCGGCGGCCATCGACAGCTGCCGCTTGAGCACGCGGCGCATCAGCAGGCCCAGGCCCAACGAGCACAGGACGATCACCGGCGCGTAGCTGTGCAGCAGCCGCGCGCTGCGCTCGGCCAGCAAGGACGCGCGCACGCCGACCTGGACCGCATAGGGAAAGCGCTGGGAATCGATCGTTGCCACATAGGCAAGGCGCCCCCTCGTGCCTGCCGCCTCTGCGCCGCCGGTGCCGCGCCGCAGCGCGCCGTCATGCCCGCGCGCCGTGACCGCCAAGCGGTAGCGTTCGGCCGGCGCCGCGGCGCCGAGGAAGTTGAGCAGGTAGCGGCCGTCGAGCGCGACCAGCACGCGGCGCCCGTCGGCCTGGCTGCGCACGACCAGCAGGGCAGGCTGCCCCGGCACGATGGGCGAATCCTGCACCACCAGCAAGGCATGGCCATCGCTCTCCGCCGGCAGCGCGTCGTGCAGCAGCGCATCCAGCGGTGCGCGCGGCATGGCGCCCTGGCCGGAGCAATAGTAGGGATGCGCGGGGGCGATCAGGACGGCGTGCAGGTGCGGCAGCAGGCCGCTGGTCTCGCGCAGCCTGGGCGCGGTCTCGGCGCACGGCCGCCCCGCCAGCGGCAGCAGGTGGTCCGACACGGCCATGGCCTGCGCCAGGATGGCGTCCGCTTGCCGGATCACCACCTGCGCGGCCTCGTCACTGCTCTCGTGCGCGAGCTGGTCCGCCTCCGCCCGGATCAGCAGCAGCGCGATGGCAACCGGCAGCAAGGCCGCCAGCAGCACGAGCAAGGCGTGCAGGAGCAAGGTCCTGGCACGCAGGAATCGACTACCCAATGGATACTCCTGACCGCCACCTCGCGGCGCCGCCGGACACACCTTCCCGTCCCGGCATCCGGTCTCGCGCACGCTTGCGCGGGCGGGAGAGAATTCTTGACCCAGTTGTGCGGCGCAACTGCCACCGCTTCTGAGACGAGATAGTACCTGCCCTTGCCGTGCTTCGGCAAAGCCACCCGCCTGGTGCGCCGCCGGCGCGAAGCGTCACGGCAACCGCCTGCTGTCCCGAGCCTGGAATCCGTTCAGAAGGTAAGCCAGCCGGGAAAGAAGCGGGCGCGCGGCTTCCCGGCGGCCCGGGGCGACGCCTTGGCGACGCAGCGGACCACCTGGTGTCCTGATTCTTCAATTCGTGGAATCACTCAGTCTGCCGGGAAGTCGTGCGAGGCCAGGAGCGAAGCGCAGCAAGACTGGAGCCTTGCGGGCAGTCGTGACGACGCATTGCACGACTTGTGATGCAGAGCACGAGTTGTCAGGCGTCATGCGAAAGGCTCCGCCGCTCGGGTGCGCATTCTCTGACGCAATTGGTCTAGCTAGCCTTCCACCACGTCCAGGTAGTCCGAGGGCCGGGTCTGGTCGGCGGCGTCGGCCATGCCGAGCATGCGCAGCACGGCGCTGACCACGATCGACACGGCCAGGTTGACCAGCAGCGCCCACACCGCCGCGTAGCCCGGCACCGCCAGGCCGCCGAGATGGATCGGGAAGATCGAGCTGGCCAGCTTGAGGGAGGCCGCCATCCAGGTGCCGGCGGCGATGCCGGCAACCCAGCCGAGCAGCAGCCCGCGCGGATCGAGCAGCCGCGTGTAGAGTCCCAGCACCACCGCCGGCAGCGTCTGGATGATCCAGATGCCGCCCAGCAGCTGCAGCTGGATGGCGTAGGTCAGCGGCAGGCCCAGCACGAAGGCGACGGCGCCCAGCTTGACCACCAGCGACACCAGCTTGGCCACTGCGGTCTCCTCGCTGTGCGTCATGCCCGGGTTGATGAACTCCTTGTGGATGTTGCGCGTGTACAGGTTGGCCGCCGCGATCGACATGATCGCCGCCGGCACCAGCGCGCCGATGCCGATGGCGGCGAAGGCGAGCCCGACGAACCAGGGGGGGAAGAAATGCAGGAACAGCGCCGGCACGGCGAAATTGGCGCCGTAGGCCTTGAAGTACGGCGCGAACTCCGGCATGTCCTTGACACCCGCCGCCAGCGCCATGTAGCCGAGCAGGGCCAGCAGGCCGAGCACCAGCGAATAGGCCGGCAGCAGCGCCATATTGCGCCGGATGGTGTTGCCCGACGACGAGGAAAGGATGGCGGTGACCGAATGCGGGTAGAGGAACAGCGCCAGCGCCGAGCCCAGCGCCAGCGTGGCATAGGCGCTGTAGCCGTTCAGGCTGGTGGCGTCGGGAGCCTTGAGCAGCAGCTTGGCCGGCGGCACCGTGCCGAAGATATGGCCGAAGCCGCCGAGCTGCAGCGGGATCACCACGATGGCCACGGCGATGGTGATGTAGATCAGCAGGTCCTTGACCACGGCGATCATGGCGGGCGCGCGCAGGCCGGAGGTATAGGTGTAGGCGGCCAGGATGGCGAAGGCGATGACCAGCGGCAGATCGCCCACCAGTCCGGTGGTGTTGAAGCCGAGCCCGCCGATCACCACTTCGAGGCCGACCAGTTGCAGCGCGATGTAGGGCAGCGTGGCCACGATGCCGGTCACGGCCACCGCCAGCGCCAGCGCGCGGCTGTCGTAGCGCGCGCGCACGAAGTCGGACGCGGTCACGTAGCCGTGCCGCTTGGCCACGCTCCACAGCTTGGGGAACACCACGAAGGCGAAGGGATAGATCAGGATGGTGTAAGGCAGCGCGAAGAAGCCGGTCGCCCCCGCGCCGAACACCAGCGCCGGCACGGCGACGAAGGTGTAGGCCGTGTACAGGTCGCCGCCGAGCAGGAACCAGGTCACGATGGTGCCGAAGCGCCGCCCTCCCAGGCCCCATTCGTCGAGATGGTTGAGATCGCCCTTGCGCCAGTGCGCGGCAACGAAGCCCAGCACGGTCACCAGGGCGAAGAAGAAGACGAAGACCGTGGTGGCGACGGGGTTCATTGCGGCCCTCCTGCGCCATGCACGCCCCGGGTCTTGAAGTAGACCAGCGCGGTGATCACCGCGCTGAGCAGCACCCAGAGCAGCTGGTACCAGTAGAAGAAGGGGAAACCGAACAACGCCGGCTCGGCGGCGTTGTAGGAAGGCACCCACAGCATGGCGATCCAGGGCAGCACCAGCAGCCACAACCAGTGCCTGTTGCCCCGTCGCGGGGCGTCGCGATCCGTCATGGCTGTCTCCTGTCCCGTCACCTGTCCGGCGCGGGCGGCGCGGGCGACGCATCTGTCGCAATCCGTCCATCGCGAGTATAGGACCGCATATTGCAGGGTCAAGGCGGGGATGTCGCTGCACACGCAGTCGCCGCGCTACGGCTGCAAAGGGCACGCCGGCGTGCAGCCGATGGCAGGCCGGGGGTGGCCCGTCCTGCCTGCGTGCGCACTGTGGCGCACTCCACCCCGTTCGGGCAGGACCCTTGCCGCCAGCGTGGACCGGGATTTCCCACCCCGCCAAACTGATACGCAAAAACTGTCCATTTCTGATGCTGTTATGCATTTGTGTTGCAGCGCACACTGACTGCATCGTCACCAGCCCGTGTCTTGCCATGTGTCTTGCCATGTATCCGTCCGCTGCCGAAGCGCCCGCGCGCGCCGCCGTCGCCACCCGTCCACCCTGCGCCGCCAGCCTGGCCGGCGCCCGGCGGGAGCGCTAGATGGAAGCCCTCTCCGCCGTCGCGCTGGCCCGCATCCAGTTCGCCTTCACCGTATCCTTCCACATCATCTTTCCCGCCCTCAGCATCGGCCTGGCCAGCTTCATCGCCGTGCTCGAAGGGCTGTGGCTGAAGACCGGCCGCCAGGTCTACCTCGACCTGTGCCGCTTCTGGTCGCGCGTCTTCGCCGTCGCCTTCGGCATGGGCGTGGTGTCCGGCGTGGTGATGAGCTACCAGTTCGGCACCAACTGGAGCGCCTTCTCGAATTTCGCCGGCAGCGTGACCGGCCCCCTGCTCGCCTACGAGGTGCTGACCGCCTTCTTCCTGGAGGCGGGCTTCCTCGGCATCATGCTGTTCGGCTGGGACAAGGTGGGCCGGCGCGCCCACTTCGGCGCCACCGTGATGGTCGCGGTCGGCACGCTGATCTCGATGTTCTGGATCCTGTCCTCCAACAGCTGGATGCAGACGCCCACCGGCTATGCCATCGTCGACGGCCGCGTGGTGCCGACCGACTGGTTCGCCATCGTCTTCAACCCGTCCTTCCCTTACCGCCTGGCGCACATGGCGCTGGCGGCCTTCCTCTGCACCGCGCTGCTGGTGGCGGGCACGGCCGCCTGGCACCTGCTGCGGCGGCGCCGCGACCCGGCCATCCGGACCAGCTTCGCCATGGCGCTCGGCATGCTGGCGGTGCTCGCCCCGCTGCAGGCGCTGGTGGGCGACGCGCACGGCCTCAATACCCTGCGCTACCAGCCGGCCAAGATCGCCGCCATCGAGGGCCTGTGGGAAACGGAGGCCGGCGGCACCGCGCTCAAGCTGTTCGGCATCCCGGACATGGCGGCCGAGACGACCCGCTACACGCTCTCGGTGCCTCACCTCGGCAGCCTGATCCTGACCCATAGCTGGGACGGCGAGATCCGCGGCCTGAAGGACTTTCCGCCGCAGGACCGCCCCGATGCGCGGGTCGTGTTCTGGTCCTTCCGCGTGATGGTGGGCCTGGGCCTGCTGATGATCCTGCTGGCCGCGCTGGCATTGCTGCTGCAGCGGCGCCGGCGGCTGTACGAGGCCGGCTGGTTCCACCGCTTCTGCGTGGCCATGAGTCCCGCCGGCTTCGTCGCGCTGCTGGCCGGCTGGATCACCACCGAGGCGGGCCGCCAGCCCTGGGTGGTGTACGGCCTGCTGCGCACCGCCGAAGCCGCCTCGCCGGTCAGCCGGCAGCAGGTCGGCGTCTCGCTGCTGATCTTCGTCGTGGTCTACCTGCTGGTGTTCGGCACCGGCATCCACTACCTGCTGAAGTTGCTGCGCAAGGGGCCCCATGCCGGCGAGCACTCGCCGCCCGGCATGCGCGAGACGCTCGGCACGCTCACCACCTATTCCGGCCGCCGTCCGCTCGCGGGCGCGGACGACCGCATCGATTCCACCCCTGCCGAGGAGGCCGGCCATGCTTGACCTGTCGCTGATCTGGGCCGCCATCATCGCCCTGGGCGTGTTCCTCTACGTGATGCTGGATGGTTTCGACCTCGGCATCGGCCTGCTCTTCCCCTTCTTCCCCGGTGAGCAGGACCGCGATGTGATGATGAACACGGTCGCCCCCGTCTGGGACGGTAACGAGACCTGGCTGGTGCTGGGCGGCGCGGGACTGTTCGCCGCCTTCCCGGTGGTCTACGGCGCGGTGCTGTCCGCCCTCTACCTGCCGCTGACGCTGATGCTGGTCGGCCTGATCTTCCGCGGCGTGGCCTTCGAGATCCGCGCCAAGGCCAGGCGCACGCGCCATCTGTGGGACCTGGCCTTCATCGCCGGCTCGGCCACCGCGACCTTCTTCCAGGGCGTGGCGCTGGGCGGCTATATCCAGGGCATCCCGGTGTCCGGGCGCGAGTTCGCCGGCGGCGGCTTCGACTGGCTGAGCCCCTTCAGCCTGTTCACCGGCCTCGGCCTGCTGGCGACCTATGCCACGCTGGGCTGCGGCTGGCTGCTGATCAAGACCGAAGGCGAACTGCAGCGCCGCATGTTCGCGCTGATGCGGCCGCTGACCGGCCTGCTGCTGGCGATGATCGCGGTGGTCAGCCTGTGGACGCCGCTGGTCGACCCGGCCATCGCGCAGCGCTGGTTCCGCCTGCCCAACCTGTTCTGGTTCCTGCCGGTGCCGGCGGCGGTGGCGCTGTGCGCCTGGCGCATCTGCGCCGCGGTGGCGCAGCGCCGCGAGCGCGCGCCCTATTTCCTCGCGCTGGCGATCACCGCGCTCGGCTACGCCGGCTTCCTGATCAGTATCTGGCCGCACATGATCCCGCCCTCGGTCACGCTGTGGCAGGCGGCGGCACCGGCCAGCAGCCAGGCCTTCGCCCTGGTCGGCGCGCTGCTCATCCTCCCCGTGATCCTCGCCTACACCGCGCTGGGCTACTGGGTGTTCCGCGGCAAGGTGCGCGCGGGCGACGCGGGCTACCACTGAAAACGGCAGCACGGAGCACCATCATGTCCTGTCAGGATTCGCCCGCCGCCGGCCCGGCGGCCGCCAGGCCCGGCCGGCTGCGCCAGGCGCTGTGGTTTGCCGGCCTGTGGCTGGCCGGCGTGCTGTCGCTGGGCCTGCTCGCCACGCTGATGCGCTGCGCGATGCGGTTCGTGCGCTGAGCGGCGCCAAGGCTCCCGGGCGGGGGGGAAGGTCCCCTTCCCCCCTGCCGTCCAGGAGAAAGCCACCGCTGCCGCCCCTTCCCTGCCCCTTCCCTGCCTCTTCCCTGCCCCTTCCCTGCCCCTTCCCTGCCCCTTCCCTGCCCCTTCCCTGCCCCTTCCCTGCCTCTTCCCTGCCTCTTCCCTGCCTCTTCCCTGCCTCTTCCCTGCCTCTTCCCTGCCTCTTCCCTGCCTCTTCCCGCTCTTGCCAGCGCCATCTCCCGAACCCGAAAGGGCTATTTACGTCACCCACGAGCCCTGAAGGCGACGTCTCAGGCGGCCTCCCCTCCCGGATGACCTCGCGCGCCTGATCACGCGGCGACCATGCAGTGGGCATGCAACCAGTTGCATATCAAAAAGGCCGCTGCTATTCTTATGCAACGCGTTGCATATCCTCATCGCAAGACGCGACATCAAGGACACGGCGCGGCAAGCCGCCGCACCGCCGGAAATGGAGACCCGCATGCAAGCCAAACCCCTGTCGGACGCCGCGCAGCGCACCCTGGCCGCCTGGCACAAGATCCTCGAGCGCAATGCCATGGAAGAGCTCGATCCGCTGCTGTCCGACAAGATCGTGTTCCGCTCGCCGGTGGCTCACACCCCCTATCCCGGCCGCGCCGCCATCAAGCTGGTGCTGAAGACCGTCAACACGGTGTTCCAGGATTTCCGCTACCACCGCAGCTTCGTCAGCGAGGACGGCCGCAGCATCGTGCTGGAATTCAGCGCCAACGTCGCCGGCAAGGCCCTCAAGGGCATCGACATGCTGCGCCTCGACGAGGCGGGTCTCATCGAGGAATTCGAGGTCATGGTGCGGCCCATGAGCGGCCTGCAGGCGCTGGGCGCCGAAATGGGCGCCCGCCTCGCCCAGTACAAGGACCTGCTCGCCGGCGCCGCGCCCGCCGCATGATGCCGGGCAGGCGAGCGGGGGCGCCCGCGCTTGCCACCTGGCTTCCCCATCTGCTTCCGACTGCAGTTCGTTTTTGACCGCTGTTGATTGTTGACTTCTGCCGACCGTCGTCGACGGTCCGCCCAGCCTTACCGGAGAACCCGATGTCCCTGCCCGCCATCCTCGAAGGCCGCCTGTCGCTGCCCGTGGTCTGCTCGCCCCTGTTCATCATTTCCAATCCCGACCTGGTGATCGCCCAGTGCAAGGCCGGCGTGGTCGGCTCCTTCCCGGCGCTGAACGCGCGCCCGGCACCGGTGCTGGAAGAGTGGCTGGACCGCATCACCACCGAACTGGCCGAACACAACGCCAAGCATCCCGACCGCCCGGCCGCGCCCTTCGCGGTCAACCAGATCGTGCACAAGTCCAACGACCGGCTGGAACACGACCTGGAGGTCTGCGCCAGGTTCAAGGTGCCCATCACCATCACCTCGCTGGGGGCGCGCGAGGAGGTCAACCAGCAGGTGCACAGCTACGGCGGCATCGTGCTGCACGACGTCATCAACAACAAGTTCGCCAAGAAGGCGATCGAGAAAGGCGCGGACGGCCTGATCGCGGTGGCGGCCGGTGCCGGCGGACACGCCGGCGTGCAGTCGCCCTTCCCGCTGCTGCATGAGATCCGCGAGTGGTTCGACGGCCCGCTGCTGCTGTCGGGCGCCATCGGCAACGGCAACGCCATCCTGGCGGCGCAGGCGGCCGGCGCGGACCTGGCCTACATCGGCTCGGCCTTCATCGCCACCGAGGAAGCCAACGCGGCGCAGGGCTACAAGCAGATGATCGTCGACAGCGGCGCGGGCGATATCGTCTACTCCAACCTGTTCACCGGCGTGCACGGCAACTACCTGCGCCAGAGCATCGTCAACGCCGGCCTCGATCCCGACGACCTGCCGGTGTCGGATCCGTCGAAGATGAACTTCGGTTCGGGCGGCAACACCAAGGCCAAGGCCTGGCGCGATATCTGGGGCGCCGGCCAGGGCATCGGCGCGATCAAGCGCATCGTGCCGGCAGGAGAACTGGTGCAGCGTTTCAGCGAGGAGTACGAAGCCGCGCGGCATCGGCTGGGCCTGGCTGCCGGCACCACGCGCAGCACCGGCCGCACGGCCGCGGCGCAGGCCTGACGGCACGCCGCACACGCATGACCCGCCACGGCCGCGCCGTGGCGGCCGACAGGCCGCGCCGGACAGGCAGCGGCCTGTTTTCGTTTTCGCTTTCGTTGTGGCGCGCCCGCCAGCGCCCCGGGGCCTTGAATTCAGGGCACGAATCCACTGCGTCAGAGCACCACTGCATCAGAAAAAGCGCAGTGGACTAGGCGGCGCCGCCCTCCTGCGGCGCCGCCCGGCGCAGCAGCGGCAGCACCTCGTGCGCCCATTGCAGCCAGACCTGCTCGCCCAGGATGCCCGAGCGCAGCACGGCATGCTGCAGTCGCTGCGGCACGCTCAGGTCCGGCGCGGAGAAGTCGCGCTGTTCGATGGCCAGGTACAGCTCCAGCGTTGCGCGGTGCTCGGCGATCTGGCGCTCCATCTCCTGGTCCAGGCCGAGCGGGCCGATGGCCGCCTCGGCGCGCAGCTTGACCAGCAGCGCGCGCCGGCCTTCGCCCGGCGCGGCCGGCTCCAGCACCCAGCGCGCCAGTTCCGCGCGGCCGGCGGGCAGCACGTGATAGACCTTCTTGCGGCGGCCCGCGCCCTCTTCATCGTCCTCCGCCGCGACCCAGCCGGCTTCGGCCATGCGGCCGAGTTCGCGATAGATCTGCTGATGCGTGGCCTGCCAGAAATAGCCGATGGAGCGGTCGAAGCGACGGGCCAGGTCATAACCGGAGGACGGCTGTTCCAGCAGCGAGGTAAGGAGGGCATGTTGGACGGACATGCGCCGAAATATACCTGAGGCCTTGGTCCCTGGATATGCGCCGTGGCCGGGCGGCAGGCGGCCATCGATGCCATGCATTGCTGAATTCAGTATTTTTTATCTTCGTAACATTTCTTGTCATTTTTGGCGAACCCGATGCGAGCGCGTTCCCCACGCCACCAGCGACGCTGGTGCGCGCACGGGCATCCGCACGCCGGCGCTGCGCCTTACATTCTGAAACACAGGCCCGGTGCCGATGCCTTAGGCTTCACACACCATCGAACCTACCCCTCGATGGCAATCCTCCCGACTCGCGCCAGGCCAACCCGCCTGGCGCATTTTTTTTTGCCGGCCGAGCGGGCCGAGCGGGCCGAGCGAATGCCGCTGCCGCTTGCAGTGGATGGAGGGCGGTCCGCCATCCGGACCACCAGGTCAGCGGCGGCGGCAGCGGCGCGATCGCCTTCGGCATCGGCCTGCGCGAGAGCCGCGCCCGGCATCCGCCCGCCTGCGTCGCATCACCTCACCGCCCGCGCGCCTCGACGGCCCAGATCCACGGCCGCGCGGCGCGTGTCGCGGCCTGGTAGGCCTCGATCTGCGCATGGCGCTTGAGCGTCAGCCCGATCGCGTCCAGCCCCTCCAACAGCATGGCGCGCTCGCTGGCGGGCACCGCGAAGGTCCAGCCGCGCCCGTCGGCATGCCGCACCTGGCAGGCCCGCAGGTCCACCTCCAGCCACAGCGCGCCGCCCTCGGCCTCCTGCGCCAGCGCGCCGACCACATCGGCCGCCAGCACCACCGGCAGCACCCCGTTGCGGTAGCAGTTGTTCTGGAAGATGGCGCCGAACGAGGGTGCGATGACGCAGCGGAAGCCGAACTGGCGCACCGCCCATACCGCCGCCTCGCGCGAGGAGCCGCTGCCGAAGTTCTCGCCGCTCAGCAGGATGGTGGCCTGCCGGAACGGCGCGCGGTTGAGCACGAACTCCGGGCGCTCGCGGCGCTGCCCGTCCGCGCCGGTCTGGTAGCGCCACGGCGACAGCAGCTTGTCGCCGTAACCATCGGCCCCGGGCGAGGTGATCTCGCGCGAGGGGATGATCAGGTCGGTATCGATATTGGCGCGCAGCAGCGGCGCGGCCAGCCCGCGCAGTGTGACGAAAGGTTCCATGATGTCTCCTCAGGACAGCAGCGGACGCGGGTCGGCGATGCAGCCGGCGAGGGCCGACGCCGCCACCGTGGCGGGGCTGGCCAGGTGCGAGCGCACGCCGGGCCCCTGGCGGCCCTCGAAATTGCGGTTGGTGCTGGTGATCACGCGCCGCCCCGGCCGGTCCGGCTGGTCGAAGTGGTCGCCGCCGGCGAAGAAGCACAGTGAACAGCCGCTCTCGCGCCATTCGAAACCGGCCGCGCGGAAGACGTGGTCCAGCCCTTCGGCCTCGGCCGCGCGCTTGACCCCGCTGGAGCCCGGCACCACGATGGCCTTGACCCCCGGCGCGACGCGGCGGCCGCGCACGACGGCAGCGGCCGCGCGCAGGTCGGGCAGGCGGCTGTTGGTACAGGAGCCGATGAAGGCCGCGTCGATCGGGATGCCCTGCAGCGGCCGGCCCGGCTGCACGGCCATGTAGTCCAGCGCGCGCCGCGCGTCGGCGTCGGCCGGCTGCGGCACCGCCGCGTCGATGGCGCCGGCCTGGCCGGGATTGGTCCCCCAGCTGACCTGCGGCGCCAGCCCTGCGCAGTCGAGTTCGAGGACGCGGTCCCAGTGCGCGCCCTCGTCCGAGCGCAGCGCCTCCCAGTCCGCCACGGCCGCCTCCCAGTCCGCGCCGGCCGGCGCGTAGGGGCGCCCGGCCAGCCATTCGACGGTGCGCGCATCGGGCGCCACCAGCCCGGTCCAGGCGCCGAATTCGACCGCCATATTGCACAGCGTCAGCCGGCCCTCCACCTCCAGCGCGCGCACGGCCTCGCCGTCGAACTCGATGGCGTGGCCGTCGCCGCCGCGCACGCCGAAGCGGGCGATCAGCGCCAGCACCATGTCCTTGGCCGAGACGCCGGGCCCGGGGCGGCCGTGCAACGTCACGCGCAGCGTGCGCGGACGGGCGCGCACCAGGCACTGGGTGGCCACCGCATGCTCGCCCTCGGTCGTGCCGATGCCCCAGGCCAGCGCGCCGATGCCGCCGACGGTGCAGGTATGGCTGTCGCAGCAGACCAGCGTGGTGCCGGGCAGCGCGATGCCCAGCTCGGGCGAGATCACGTGGGCGATGCCCTGTTGCGGATCGCCCAGGTCGAACAGCCGGATGCCGGCGCCGCGCGCCTCGGCGCGCAGCCCTTCGATGAAGGCCCGGCCGCCGGGCACCAGCGTGTCGTCGCCGCGCCCGGGCTGGGTGTCGATGATATGGTCCATGGTGCCGAACACCAGGCCGGGCCGGGCCACGGCGCGGCCCGCCTCGCGCAGCGCCGCCAGCACGCGCGGGCCGGCGCGGTCGTGCAGCAGGATGCGGTCGACGTGCAGCAGCGCCTGCTCGTGTTCGAGCTCGGCCACCACGTGCTGCTCCCAGATCTTCTCGATGATGTTGCGGGGTCTTGCCTGCATGGGATTCCTCCTCGGCGGGTGCCGGTCAGCCAGCGCGCGCGGCGCCTTCATTGCACCGCGGCCGGCGCCGCCAGCGCGGACAGGTAGCGCTGCTCCAGCGCGAACACCTCGGCGAAGCCGACCAGGTCGAGCTGCGCGCGGAAATCCGCCAGCCGCGCCCCGGGGCCGCCGGCATAGCCGTTGGCGCGCACCGCCGCCAGGGCATCGCGCATGCCCTGGATCGCGGCCAGCATCAGCGTGCCCGGCAGGCTCACGCGCGCGATGCCCATCGCCTCCATCTCGGCAAAAGTGAAGGCCTCGGGCGATTTGCCGCCCTCCACCACATTGATCGCCACCGGGCCGCGGATGCCGGCCACCGCCTCGCGCGCCAGCGCCTTGGACGTCATGCCGTCGATGAAGACCATGGTGGCGCCCGCCTCCAGGTAGGCATTGCCGCGCCGGATCACTTCGCCGATGCCGCCCACGGCAAGCGCGTCAGTGCGCGCATTGATGACGAAATCGGCATCGGTGCGCGCCTCGGCGCAGGCGCGGATCTTCTGCACGGCCTCGTCGAGCGGGATCAGCGACTTGCCCTCCAGGTGGCCGCAGCGCTTGGGCATGAGCTGGTCTTCGATGTTGACGCCGGCACAGCCGATGCGCTCGAAGGCGCGCACCGCGTACCAGGCGTTGACCGCATTGCCGAAGCCGGTATCGCCGTCGGCCATGACCGGCAGCTCGACCGCATCGACGATGCGGCGGGTGGCCTCGACCATGTCCGAGAAGGCCAGGAAGCTGTAATCCGGCAGGCCCAGCCGGCTCACCGAAATACCGAAGCCGGAACACTGCACGGCCGCGAAGCCGGCCTCCTGGACGATGCGCGCCGAGAGCGCATCGAATGCACCCGGCATCACGAGCAGCTCCGGGGCATGGATGAGTTGGGACAACCTGGTGGTCTTTCGCATTTCCGTCTCCTGATCGAACTGCGAACAGTATGCATACATGATTGGGAATTTACAATCGGATAATTCGTGTTTTATGCCAGTTTAAGGCTATCATGCATGCATACAGACAAAGGAGACCTGTGATGCATCCGTTTGGAAAAGCCCGCCGCGCCACCCGTTGCCTGCTGCTCGGCATGGCCGCCGCATTCACCTTCGGCCCCTGCGCATATGCCGAAACCTGGCCCGCGCGGCCGCTCACGCTGGTGGTGCCCTTTCCCGCGGGCGGCACCACCGACACCATCGCCCGCCTGCTCTCGAACAATCTGTCGCGCCAGCTGGGCCAGTCGGTGATCGTGGAAAACAAGAGCGGCGCCGGCGGCACGCTCGGCGCGGCGCAGGTGCTGCGCGCGCCGGCCGACGGCTATACCCTGCTGCTGGGCACGCCGGCCGACCAGATCAATGCCCCGCTGATGCTGTCGCGCCCGCCCTATGACGCGGCGCGCGACTTCAGCCCGGTCGGCTGCGTCAGCCGCGGGCCCAATGTGCTGGTGGTCAACCCGTCGCTGCCCGCGCACAACGTGGCCGAGCTGCTGCGCCTGGCGCGCGCGCGGCCGGCGCAGATCAACTTCGCCAGCGCGGGCAACGGCAATACCTCCCACCTGTCGGGCGAGCTGTTCGCGCAGACGGCCGGGATCGCGCTGACGCACATTCCCTATCGCGGCAACGCGCCGGCCATCGCGGACACCATCGGCGGCCAGGTGCAGATGATGTTTTCCAACCCGGCCACGGTGCTGCCACACATCCGCAGCGGCGCGCTGCGCGCGCTGGCGGTGACCTCACGCACGCGCGTCGCGGCCCTGCCGGACGTGCCCACCCTGGCGGAGTCCGGCGTGCCGGTGGAGATCTACAGCTGGACCTGCCTGTTCACGCGCGCGGGCACCGCGCCGGACCTCGCCGCGCGGCTGCGCGCGGCGCTGGCCAGGGCGCTCGACGACCCGCGCCTGGCGCAGGCCATCGCCGCCAGCGGCGCCGAGACCTTCTCGCCCCCGCCCGCGCAGACGGCGCGCTTCCTTGCGGACGAGCGGACTTTATGGGGTAATCTCATCCGCAGCCGCCACATCCACGCTGACTGAACCCCGTAACGAGCCATGGCATCCCCCGAGTCTTCCCGCACGCGCGCGCTCTCCGTCGCCGACGTGCTGCGCAACCGCATCTTCGACGGCGAGATCCCGCCGGGCTCCCACCTGATGGAGGTCACGCTGGCGCAGGAGCTGGGGGTGTCGCGCACGCCGGTACGCGATGCGCTGGCACGGCTGGCCGACGAAGGACTGCTGACCTACCAGCCCAACCGGGGCTTCCTGGTGCGCCGCTTCCAGCCCAAGGACGTGCGCGATGCCTTCACGGTGCGGGCCGCGCTGGAAAGCCTGGGCTGCCGCCTGATCGGCGAACGCGGCCTGCTGCACCCCGAGCAGGAACGGCTGGCCGCGCAGCTCGAGGCGCAGCGGCAGGTGCTGCACGAGCAGGAGTGGGACGCGCAGCAGGCGCTGCGCTGGCAGGACATGAACCTGGACTTCCACTACACCCTGCTGGAGCTGGCCGACAACGACTGGCTCACCGACGCGGTGCGGCGCGCGCGCCAGTTGCCGATCATCTTCGACAGCAAGTCGCGCCCGCACGACCAGGCTGCGCTGGCGCTGCTCTTCCAGCGCGACCACAGCCGCCAGGCGCTCGCCGAGCACTACCGCATCGTCGACGCGCTGGCGCAGCGCGAAGTCGGGCGCGCCGAGGCGCTGATGCGCGAACACATCCTGACCAATCGCGACGTGCTGGTGCGCGCGCTCGGCGCGGGGCCTTCCGATGCCGCGGGCCTCGCCGTGCGCGCCGGACACGCCGTGTTCGGCTGAGCCGCGCGGCGGCATCGCCGCGGCGACAGCCTTCACAGCCGCGCGTTCTGCGCGGCGAAGTCCCAATTGAGCAGCTTGTCGATCACGGCCTCGACGTAGTCCGCGCGGCGGTTCTGGTAGTCGAGGTAGTAGGCGTGCTCCCACACGTCGATGGTCAGCAAGGGCTGCATGCCCTTGGTGAGCGGCAGGTCGGCGTTCGTGGTCTTGACCACGCGCAGCTTGCCGCCGTCCATCACCAGCCAGGCCCAGCCGCTGCCGAACTGGCCGGTGGCGGCGGCGGCGGCGAGCGACTTCCTGCAAGCATCGACCGAGCCGAAGGCGGCTTCGATGTGCGGCCGCAGCGCCGCCGGCGGGGCGCCGCCGCCGCCCGGGCGCAGGCTGTGCCAGTAGAAGGCATGGTTCCAGGCCTGAGCCGCGTTGTTGAAGATCGCCACCGCATCGGCGCGGTCGGCGCTCGCCGCGATGATCTTTTCCAGCGGCAGGCCAGCCAGTCCGGTGCCCGCCGCCAGCCGGTTCAGGTTGTCGATATAGGCGCGGTGATGCTTGCCGTAGTGGTAGCCCATGGTGCTGGCCGAGATCACCGGTTCCAGCGCATTCTCGGCATAGGGAAGCGGCGGCAGGACGAAGGCGGGCGCCGGCTGAGCGGCGCGCGCGCGGACAGGCATGCCACCCAGCGCCAGCCAGAGGGCCGCGCCGGCCGCCGTCCCGAGGAATGCCCGTCGACCGGGAGCTTGCTGGAGTGCCATAGGACCTCCTGGTGGGAGTAAGCGAAGGCGGGCATGCCCACGGCCAGCCGGCCGGGCGCGGGAAACAGCCGCCGGCGCGGCGCGGGGCGGCACGGCCCCGGGGCAAGGCGCGGAGCATGCGTCCGCGCAGGGACTTCCCATGCCTCGTTCTTCATCATAGCGGCGCCGGCCGCGCAGGCGGCGCTTGACCGCACGTGGCCACGCTTGACCGCGCTTGACCGCGCCGGTGCGGCGCCGGCGCCACCGCCCAGCGGTTCCCGCCACCCCGCGCGTCAAAATGCCGCACCCCCGCGCATCCGGCGGATTGGGCACGTCGGTTAGACTGCAACGCTACCCCGCACCCCACCATGACTTCCCGGCAACGCAACCACCGCACCGCTTGGCTTGGCCTGCTCGCCATGTGCCTGCTCGTGCTCGCGCCGCTGGTGAGCCAGTGGGTGGCCGCCCGCCATGCCGCGGACCCGTCCGGCTTCATCTGTTCGGCCGCCCAGCCGGAGGCGGATGGCAGCGGCCAGCACGCGCCGCTGTCGGCCTGTGGCTATTGCGACCTGCTCGCGGGCCATGCCGCGGCGCCGCCGCTGCCGGCCGCGCTGCCGGTGCTGGCGCTGGTGCTGCTGTTTGCCGCGGTCATGCTGCCGCCGCTCGCCCCGGTGCCGCTCGGCGCCTTCCCTTCGGGCCGCCCCAGGGGCCCGCCCGCCTCGCCTCGTTCCGTCCCTTTCTCTCTTTCCTGTTGAACTGCCGCTGCGCGCACGCGTTGCCGCCGCGGCCGGACGTTGACCGACGGGCGCCGCGCGGCGGGCCTGTCCACGAGGCACTTCTTCCGATGCGAACGATGTTGAACAAGGGCGCGGCCGCCCTGCGCGAGGCCGCACCCGCCTTCGCTCCCACCCTGCTCACCCTGGCCCTGATGGGCATCGGCGGCATTGCCCATGCCGCCGGCGGCGCCAACGAGATAAGCGAGGCAAACAAGGCAAACGAGACCGGCACCGATGGCAGCCGGGCCGCCGCGCCCGGCCAGGATGGCCAGGACGCGCCGAGCCTGCCGGCCGTCTCGGTGACGCAGACCCGCAGCTTCGCCGAGAAGCAGCTGCTGCCGCAGACCACCGCCGGCATCACGCGCGAGGAGGCCACCGCCACCATCAACGTGATGAACGCCGAGGACACGCTCAAGTACCTGCCCGACGTGCTGGTGCGCAAGCGCTACATCGGCGACACGCAGGCGCCGATGGCGACCCGCACCACCGGCGTCAACGCCAGCGCGCGCAGCCTGATCTACGCCGACGACGTGCTGCTGTCGACCCTCGTCAACAACAACAACGGCAACGGCTCGCCGCAGTGGTTCATGGTGGCGCCGCAGCAGATCGAGCGCGTCGACGTGATGTACGGCCCCTTCGCGGCCCAGTACCCGGGCAACTCCTACGGCGCGGTGGCGCAGATCACCACGCGCATGCCGCAGAAGTTCGAGGGCAGCATCGAGATGAATGCCGCCATCCAGCGCTTCAAGCTGTACGGCACCAGCGACACCGAGCCGTCGCAGCAATATGCCGTCACGCTGGGCGACCGCGTCGGCAAGCTGTCCTGGTGGTTCAACGCCGGCCACCTCAACAGCTTCAGCCAGCCCATCACCTTCGGCACGCTCAGCCAGTCGACCACCGTCGCCGGGCCCGGCCTGCCGGTCATCGGCGGTGCCTTCGCCGACCGCAACCGCAGCGGCGGCGCGATCCAGGTGATCGGCGCCGGCAACTTCGTGCACACGCTGCAGGACAACGCCGCGCTCAAGCTGGCCTATGACTTCACCCCCGTGCTGCGCGCCACCTATGCGCTCGGCTACTGGCAGAACAGCGCCAAGGCCGGCGCGCAGAGCTACCTCAGCACGGCCGCCGGCACCCCCTACTACGGCGCCGCGAGCGGCAACGTCAACATCGGCGGCTACAGCTACAGCGCCGGCACCATCGCCGGCCAGTTCTCCAGCAGCCATGTCGAGCAGCAGCACCTGATGCAGAGCCTGAAGGTGGAGACGCATACCCAGGGCGTGTTCGACTGGGAAGCGGTGCTCAGCAACTTCTACTACCTGCAGGACCAGAACCGCCAGTCGACCGGCCTCTACCCGGCCGCCATCGGCGGCGGCGCCGGCCGCATCACCGACATGGGCGGCACCGGCTGGACCACGCTCGACCTCAAGGGCACCTGGCGCCCGCAGGGCGTGGCCGGCGCGCACATCGCCAGCTTCGGCGCCCACTTCGACCAGTACAAGCTGAACAGCCCCACCTACAACACCGGCGACTGGCTCTCGGGCGGCGCGGGCGCGCTGTACAGCAACTCGCTGGGCAAGACCCGGACCACCGCGCTGTGGCTGCAGGACGTGTGGCGCTTCGCCCCGCGCCTGCAGGCCACGCTGGGCGGCCGCTACGAGACCTGGCGCGCCTACGACGGCTACAACTACAACCTCGGCAGCAACGGCGCCGGCGTGGCGATCCACCAGCCGGGCATCGACAAGTCCGGCTTCTCGCCCAAGGCCTCGCTGACCTGGGATGCCACCCCGATGTGGTCGCTGACCGGCTCCTTCGGCAAGGCGCTGCGCTTCCCCACCGTGGGCGAGCTGTACCAGAGCGTGCAGACGGGTGCCACCTACCTGCAGGCCAACCCCTACCTGGAGCCGGAGAGCGTTCTCGCGGGCGAGCTGGCGCTGGAGCGCCACACCGATAGCGGCAAGCTGCGCCTGTCGTTGTTCAACGAGTACGTGAGCAACGCGCTGATCTCGCAGACCTCCACCATCCCGGGCTTCGCCACGCCGGTCTCGTTCACCCAGAACGTGGGCAAGACGCGCCAGCTCGGCGTCGAACTGGCGGGCCAGCAGGACAATGTGGGCATCCGCGGCCTGACGCTGTCGGGCAACGTCACCTACGTCGACGCGACCATCCTGTCCGACCCTGGCTACGTGGCCACCACGCCGGGCGCCAGCGCGGTCGGCAAGCGCGTGCCCTACGTGCCGGCCTGGCGCGGCACGCTGGCCGCCACCTACCGGCCGGACAACCGCTGGGCCTATACGCTGGCCGCGCGCTACAGCGGCCGCGTCTACGCCACCGTCGACAACACCGACATCAATCCGGCCACCTACCAGGGTTTCCAGGGCTTCTTCGTGATGGATGCGCGCGTGAACTGCCAGATCGACCAGCACTGGAGCGCGTCGCTGGGCGTGGACAACCTCAACAACCGCAAGTATTTCCTCTACCACCCCTTCCCGCAGCGCACCTTCTACCTGGGCCTGAAGTACACCATCTGAGGTACACCATCCGAGCCCGCTCGGCCCGGGCCGGCGCGCCCCGTCCGCCGTGCCCCCCCGCGCGCGGGGCGGGCGCTTCCGGGCGCGCCCCGGCACCTGTCCCGCTCATGCAGGAACGACCCACCATGGCACCACAACCCTCCCCGTCCCGCCCCGCCACGCCGGCGGGCCCGCCATCCGCCGCGGCCTACCGCATGCTGTGGCGCTGGCACTTCTATGCCGGCCTGTTCGTCATGCCCTGGCTGATCGTGCTGGCGGTCACCGGCACGCTGTACTGCTTCCAGCCGCAGATCGAGCCGCTGCTCTATCCGGAGCTGCTGCGCGTCGCCCCCGGGCCGGCGCGGCTGCCGGCGCAGGCGCTGCTGGAGCGCGCGCGCGCCGCCGCGCCGGCGGGCGCCACGGCCACCACCTACACAGTCAACAGCGCGCCGGCGGCCAGCGCCGAGTTCGTCTTCCGCCTCGCCTCGGGCAAGAGCGAGAGCCTCTACCTGGATCCGTACACGGGCGACTACCTCGGCAGCCTGAGCGTGGAAGACCGCCTGATGAAGCAGGTGCGCCGGCTGCATCGCGCGCTGATGCTGGGCAAGCCGGGCGAACTGCTGATGGAGCTGGCGGCCTGCTGGACGCTGGTGATGATCGCCACCGGCCTGGCCATGTGGTGGCCGCACTGGCGCGAGCGCGGCGCCGCCGCCCTGCGCCTCGGCCGCGGCAGCGGCGCGCGCGGACGCTGGAAGGCACTGCACCGCTTCCTGGGCGCCTGGCTGGCGCTGGGCGCGCTCGTCTTCGTGCTCTCCGGCCTGCCCTGGACCGCCTCCTGGGGACGCCAGTTCAAGGCGCTCGCCACCGCCGCCGACCTCGGGGCGCCGCGCAAGGGCGCGCCGCCGCGCTCGCTGCCGCCCGGCGGCATGGCGGCGGCGCCCGGGGAGGCCGCCGCCATGCCGGGCCACGAAGACCATGCGGAACGTGCGGAACACGAGGGACATGGCGGCCATGGCGGCCATGGCGACCATCAAGCCGCGGCGGCCGCCCCGGCAGCAACCATGGAGTCGCTGCCGCTGGCCGACGTGCCCTGGGCGGCCGGCCTGGCGCCCGTGCCATCGGGCCAGGCGCCGCGGGTACCGTCGCCCCCCGCCGACCTCGACCGCGTCGTCGCAGCGATCGCCGCGCGCGGCATCGCCGGCGGCTACCAGCTTGTACTGCCGAATTCGCCGAGCGGCGTCTTCACCGCCTCCGTCTATCCCGCCGACCCCACCGGCGAGCGCACCCTGCATCTCGACCAGTACGGCGGCCAGGTCCTGCGCGACACCGGCTACCGCGACTACGGCCCGGTGGCCAAGGCCATCTCCTACGGCACCTCGCTGCACATGGGCCGCTACTTCGGGCTGGCCAACCAGATCCTGTGCGCGGCCATCTCGCTGGGCCTGATGGCGCTCGCCGTGAGCGGCCTGCTGATGTGGCTCAAGCGCCGGCGCGCCGGCACGCTGGGCGCGCCCGCGCTGCCGCGCGCGGTACCGCCGATGCGCGCCTGGGCCGTGGGCCTGGGCCTGCTGGGACTGGTGTTCCCGCTGATGGGCGCCACCCTGGTCGCGGTGTGGGGGCTCGACCGCCTGGTGATCGCCCGGGCCGGCAGGCAGCACGGGCCTGCGGGCACCCTGCGCGCGGACTGAGCCCCCCTGCGCGACCGGTGCGGCCGGCCCCGCCGGCGCCTGACGTCAGTCCGGCCCGGCCAGCCGGACATGGCGGAAGGGCAGCAGGCGCAGATCGAGGCTGGCCGGTCCCGGCGCGTCGACGTCGATGATGGCGGCGCAGCGTGGCAGGAAGGCCGCGCGGAAGTGGTTCTTGGCCTTGACGCACAGCAGGCGCAAGGCGTCGAGGTCGATGCCGTGCAAGGCGAAGAAGGCCGGGTCGTTGGCCGGCGCCACCGCCTCTGTCACGATCACCCGGACGTCGTGCTGTCCCAGCACCGTCAGCAGGGCGGTGCGGCCGCAGCGCGTGACCCTGCCCGTTTCCATCGGCCCGCTGTTGACGAAGACGCCATCGGTCAGCCGCTCCACCCGCACCTTCACCGCCACCGGCGCGCCGAAACGGTCCGACCAGCGTGCCCCGAGGGCCAGCGCGCAGACGCCGCCCACGCCGACCTCGTGCGCCAGGCGCACGGCCGGCACATCGGCAAAGCTGGCAAACACGGTGGGCACCGACGGCCGCGCTTGCAGCAAGGCCGCGAACAGCCCCGGCGTATCGCAGGCGCCGCCCGACAGCGGGTTGTCGCCCGGATCGGTGACCGCCACCAGCCCCGGCGTGCGCGCGGCGATCGCCAGGGCCTGCGCCAGCCCCTGCGCCGGCGCCGGCAAGCTGGCCGCGAACGCCGGCGCGTGCTCGCGCAGCGCCGCCAGCAGGATCTCGCAGGCGCGCCGGGCCGCTGCGCCCCCGCCATCGGCGCGGGCATCGCTGACGACGACCACGGCGGCCCCGGTATCCGGCGTGTCGGCATAGGGGAAGCCGCCGAACACGGATGCCTCGAGGATGGCGGCGCCGGCCTGGGCCGCGGCCAGTTCCTGCAGGGTGCGCATGGGCCCCGCGTCCGTGCGCATATTGAAGCTCGGCAGGACCAGTCCCGGCCTGGCCACGGTGACGCGGCTGCGCCGCCCGCGCTCGACGATATCGCTCAGCCCCTGCAGCACCCGCTGCGCCGCCTCGCGCATGTCGATGTGCGGATAGGTCTTGTAGCCGCTGGCATAGTCGAGCAGCGGGCCCAGTTGCGGGCTGAGGTTGGCATGCAGGTCGAAGCTGGCGCCCAGGGGCACGCCGGGCAGCGCCTCGCGCACGGCCCGCACGAACTCCAGGTCCGGCGCCTGGCGCCGGCTGGTGATGGCCGCGCCGTGCAGCGACAGATAGACCGCGTCCCACGGGCCCTGCGCGCGCAGGGCCGCCATCACTTCGTCGAAGAAGGCGCGATAGACGGCGTCGTCGATCGGCCCCCCCGGCACGGCCGAGGCACAGCGCAGCACCACCACCTGCCAGTCAGGCCGGTCCTCGGCGAAAGCGGCCACGGCGCCCAGTTCCGTCGCCGTCCCGCGCGCCGCGTCCAGCGCGCTGTCCCCGGCCGCCCATTCGCGCCGGTCGAAATCCGCCTGCCGGCACGGCAGGGGGCTGAAGGCATTGCCTTCGTACCAGAACCTGGCCACGGCCAGGCGGCGGCGTTTTTCCTGCGGCATGATCGGCTCCCCTGGACGCTCACTCGGGCTGGATGCCGGCGCCTTCGACGATCTTCCGGTACTTGTCCTGCTCGGCCTGCAGGTGGCGCGCCAGCGCCTCGGGCGGGCCGCCGACCGGCTGCGCCGCCAGGTCCGCCAGGCGCCGCTGCATGCGCGCATCGCGCAGCACCCGCTCGGCCGCCGCATTGAGTGCGGCCACCACCGGCGCCGGCGTCCCGGCCGGCGCCATCAGCACGAACCACGAAGTCTGCTCGAAGCCGGGCAAGGTCGCCGCGACGGGCGGCACGCCCGGTGCCGCCGGCACCGCGGCCCGGCTGGTCACGCCCAGCGCCACCAGCTGGCCGGAGCGGATCAGCGGCAGCGCGGTCGGCAGGTTGTCGGCGGACAGTTCGATCTGTCCGCCCAGCAGGTCGCCAGTGGCCTGGCTCGCGCCCTTGTACGGGACATGGGCGATCTCCACCCCGCCCATGCGCTTGACCATTTCCAGCGCCAGGTGGCCGGAGCTGCCGATGCCGGGAGAGCCCCAGTGCAAAGCGCCGGGCCGGGCCCGCGCCACCCGCAGCAGCGCATCCATGCTGTCCAGGCCGGAACCGGGCCGGGTCAGCACGACGTTCGGCACATCCGCCAGCCAGGCCACCGGAACGAAGTCCTTGCGCGGGTCATAGCCGACGTGCTTGTAGACCAGGGCATTGATGACCTGCGTGCCGGGCGTGCCCAGCAGCAAGGTATAGCCGTCCGGCGCGGCCCGCGCGACCTCGGCCGCGCCGAGGCTGCCGCCGGCGCCGGCCTTGTTGGCCACCACCACGCTCTGGCCCAGCTGCTGGCGCAGCCCTTCCGCGACCAGGCGCCCCAGCAGGTCCGTGGTGCCCCCGGCGGCGAACGGCACCACCAGCCGCAACGGGCGCTCGGGCCAGGCCGGCGGCGGTGCGGCGCCCGCCGACAACGGCAACGCTGACGCAAGCAGCGCCACCTGCAGCGGCCGCGCCAGCGCGCGCCCCAGTCGGGCGCCGACCGCGAGGCAGCGCAGAAGCTTCGATCCAGGCATGGCAAGTCTCCAGCAATCCCAAGGTTGGAAGGGGAAGGGCAGAAAGGGGGAAAGGGTGCTGCGCATTCTGATGATGCGCATGGCCTGCCGCCCCCAGAAAGACCATTTGATCTATTTACACACAAAATATACCATTTGATCTTTCCGCGAGTCCAGCCGCCTCCCCTTTCCGCCACCGCCACCGCCACCGCCACCGCCATGACCCACATCATCCACCGCAATCCCCGCTCGCCCCTGCCGCTGGCCGCGTACGGCGACGGGGCCTATATCGTCGACCGCGACGGCAAGCGCTACTTCGACGCCTCCGGCGGCGCCGCCGTGTCCTGCCTGGGCCACGCCCACGCCGAAGTGCGCGCCGCCGTGCGGGAACAGATGGACCGGCTCGAATATGCCCACACCAGCTTCTTCACCACCGAGGCGGCCGAGTCCCTCGCCGCGCTGCTGGCCGAGCGCAGCCCGCCCGGGCTGGGCAACGCCTACTTCGTCGCGGGCGGCTCCGAGGCGATCGAGACCGCGCTCAAGCTGGCCCGCCAATACCATGTCGAGCGGGGCGAGCCGCAGCGCTACCGCTACATCGCCCGGCGCCAGAGCTACCACGGCAACACGCTGGCGGCGCTGGCGATCGGCGGCAATGCCGCGCGGCGCGCCTGGTACGAACCCGTGCTGATCGAGAGCCATCATGTCTCGCCCTGCTTCCCCTTCCGCCACCGGCAGCCCGGCGAGACCGACGCCGCCTACGGGGACCGCCTGGGCGCGGAGCTGGAGGCCACGCTGCAGCGCCTCGGCCCGCACACGGTGGCGGCTTTCGTGGCGGAAACGGTGGTGGGCGCCACGGCGGGTGCCGTGGCGGCGGTGCCCGGGTACTTCCGCAAGATCCGCCAGGTGTGCGATCGCCACGGCGTGCTGTTGCTGCTGGACGAGGTGATGTGCGGGCTGGGCCGGACCGGCAGCTATCACGCCTTCGAGCAGGAAGGCGTGCAGCCCGACCTCCTCACGCTGGCCAAGGGCCTGGGTGGCGGCTACCAGCCGATCGGTGCGGTGCTGGCGCACGACCGCGTGGTCGAGGCCATCCGGGCGGGCTCCGGTGCCTTCCAGCACGGCTTCACCTATGTGGGGCATCCGGTCGCCTGCGCGGCCGCGCTGGCGGTGCAGCGCATCGTCGCGCGCGACGGCCTGGTGGAACGGGTGGCCAGGCTGGGCGACACGCTCGGCGCGCTGCTGGCGCGGCAATTCGACGGCCATCCGCATGTGGCGGACGTGCGCGGCCGCGGGCTGTTCTGGGCCGTGGAACTGGTGCGCGAGCGCCACGGCGCCACGCCCTTCGCGCCGGCGCTGCGGCTGCATGCCGCGGTCAAGCACCAGGCGCAGCAGCTCGGCCTGCTGTGCTATCCGGGCGGCGGCACCATCGATGGCGAACACGGCGACCACGTGCTGCTGGCACCGCCCTATCTCAGCAGCCCGGAACAGCTGGAACAGGCCGTCGCCACGCTGGCGCGCGCCATCGACCTGGCCGTGGCCGGGGCGCTGGCGCCGCGCGATCGGCCATAATCTGCCGCGACAGCCACGGAGCCCTGATGGAAAAGGCCGACATCGACCAACGGATCGAACAGCAGTTCGCTCAACTCCCCCCCAAGCTGCAGCAGGCGGCGCGCCATGCCATCGACCATCCCCAGGACATCGCCCTGTTGTCGATGCGCGCGGTGGCGGCCAAGGCCGCGCTGCAGTCGGGCGTCATGCTGCGGCTGGCGCGCCAGCTGGGATTCGACAGCTACGAGGCGTTCCGCGAGCCCTACCGCCGCTGGCTGGCCGCCGGCGAGCCCGGCTTCTCGCGCCGCGCCACCGCGCTGCGGGCGCAGGCGCGCGACGACAGCGATGCCGGCCTGCTGGCACAGCTGCTCGAAGCCGAGGCCGGCAACCTCGAGCAGACCCTGGGCGCCGCGGCGCTGCCCGCGCTGAAGCGCGCGCACGCGGCGCTGGCGCGCGCTCGCCGTATCTACGTGCTGGGACTGCGCAGCCTGTATCCGGTGGCCTACTACTTCAGCTACGCCTGCGGCATGTGCCTGGACAACGTCACCCTGCTGTCAGGCGTGGGCGGCACGCTGGCCGACGAACTGCGGCGGATCGGCCCCGACGATGCGCTGGCCGCGTTCAGCTTCGCGCCCTATGCGCAGGCCGCCGTGACGGCGGTCGAGTTCGCCCGCGAACGGGGCGCGCAAGTGGTCGCCATCACCGACAGCCCGGTCTCGCCGATCGCGCCCGGCACCGCCGCGCTGGTCCTGGCCGCCACCGCCACGCCATCGCTGCTGCCCTCCGTGGTGCCCGCCCTCGCGGTGGCGCAGACGCTGGCGGCCTTGCTGGTCAAGCATAGCGGCGCGGCCGGCACGCGCGCCATCGCCGACAGCGAGGCGCAGCTGGAACGCTTCCACGTCTATGCAGCGGGCCGGCGGCCCGCCTGACGCGACCGTCGCCCTACCCGTCCGGGCGCGGGGAGCGCCGCGGCGCCGGCTGGTGTTGAACCTGGGACCGGAAGCCGGAAAGCCTGAAAGCCGGCGCCCGGAGCCTAGGTCCTGGGGCCTAGGTCCTAGGTCCTAGAGCATCGAAGCCGGAGCCGATGCCGGCGTCCCCGCCGGCGCCGGCATGGTGGCGCCCGCGCCAGGCGGCGGTGCGGTGGTCACGGCAGGCGGCGCCTGGGGCGGCGCGGCGGCGGCGGCACTTGCCGCGATGGCACCGGCCGCCGGGCCCGGCTGGCCGGCATCGGTGGCCGCGGCATCGGATGCCGGCGCCGGCGCCGGCCCGGCAACGGGCGCCGAAGCGGCCTCGCTGGCGGCCTGGACCGGCGTTTCGGCCGGCGCGCTGCGCGCTGGCCGCGCCGCGCGTGGCGCGGCTGCCTCGGGCGCCGGGGCCGGCGCGAACAGCTGGCGCAGGCGCTCGCGCAGCTTGGCGAACCAGGCGCCGAACAAGCCGGGCTCCTGCTCCTCGGGGAAGCGCACGCGGGCGTCGACCAGGCGCGTGCGCAACGCGCGCTGGAAGACATCGCCGACGATGGGCAGCGCGCTGTGCGCTCCCTGCCCCCAGTAGTCGCTGCGCAGCGTCACGCGGCTGTCGTTGAAGCCGACCCAGGCCCCCGCCACCAGTTCCGGATGCATCAGGATGAACCAGCCGTCGGCATTGTCCTGCGTGGTGCCGGTCTTGCCGGCCACGTCGGCACGGATGCCGAAGCGCGTACGGATGGCGGTACCGGTGCCACGGTCGACCACGCCGCGCATGACGTCGAGCAGGGTCTGCGTGGCATCGAAGGACAGCGCCCGCTCCGCGCGCGCCGGCTGGAATTCGGCCAGCACCTCGCCCTTGGCGTCCTCGATGCGGGTCACCATCATCGGCGCGATGTACTCGCCGCCGTCGGCGATGGTGGCATAGGCCGACACCATCTCCTTGAGGCTCACCGGACTGGTGCCCAGCGCCAGCGACGGCACCGCTTCCAGCGGGCTCTGGCGCACGCCCATGGCGCGCGCCAGCCGCGCCACCCGGTCGGGGCCGACGCTCTGCATCAATTGCGCGGTGATGCGGTTGCGCGACTGCGCCAGGGCATCGCGCAGGGAGATCGGCATGCCGGTGGGCGGCGACTCGTCGCTCGGGCTCCAGACCTCGCCGCCGGGCATGGGGATGGACACCGCCTGGTCGGGATAGGTGTCCTCCGGCCGCGCGCCCTGGGCGAAGGCTGCGCCGTAGACGAAGGGCTTGAAGGTGGAGCCGGGCTGGCGCCGCGCCTGCTGGACATGGTCGAAGGCGTCGAGGGCGAAGTCGCGGCTGCCCACCCAGGCCTTGATGGCGCCGTCGCGCGGATCGATGGCGATGAAGCCGGCCTGGATCATGGTCTTCTGCTGGCGCAGGTCCTGCATGAAGGCGCGGTCGGCCAGCAGGTGCTTGAGCGCATCGTCGGCGCTGGCGCCGGCATCGCGCGCGGCGCGGTACTGCGGCGTCTCGCGCACGAAGGCGCGCACCAGCTCCTGCTCGGGACGCCAGCCGGTGCGGCCGTTCCAGGCCGCGTCGGCGATGCCTTGCAGCTGGCGCGTCTGGCGCGCCAGCGCCTGGTTGGCGAAGGCCTGCAGGCGCGAGTCGATGGTGGTGCGCACCACCAGGCCGTCGGTGTAGATGTTGTAGTCGTTGCGGTCGGCCCAGCCGATCAGCCACTTGCGCAGCTGCTGGGCGAAATGGGGCGCCGGGCCGGGCTCCTCGTCCTGGCGCTCGAAGTCGATGCGCAGCGGGCGCTTCTGCA
The DNA here is from genome assembly GCF_001854325.1 of Cupriavidus malaysiensis. Taxonomy (NCBI): domain Bacteria; kingdom Pseudomonadati; phylum Pseudomonadota; class Betaproteobacteria; order Burkholderiales; family Burkholderiaceae; genus Cupriavidus; species Cupriavidus malaysiensis. The sequence continues at coordinate 1,252,205 of NZ_CP017755.1, read as the reverse complement.
GTTGCGCATACCTGGCCGGGTCCAGCACGCCGCGCTTGACCATCTGCGCCAGCACCGTGTTGCGCCGCTGCAGCGAGCGCTCGGGGTTGATCACCGGGTTGTAGTAGCTGTTGCCCTTGAGCATGCCGATCAGCGTGGCGCTCTCCAGCACGTCGAGCTTGTCGGCCGACTTGCCGAAATAGGTGCGCGCCGCCATCTCGATGCCGAAGGCGTTGTACAGGAAGGGGACCGTGTTCAGGTAGGTCTCGAGGATCTCGTTCTTGCTGTACAGCGCCTCGATCTTGAGCGCGGTGATGGCTTCCTTGAGCTTGCGCGTCAGCGTCGGCGCGCGCCCGATCTCGTCCGGATAGAGATTGCGGGCCAGCTGCTGGGTGATGGTGGAGCCACCCTGGCGGTCGCCCGAGGCGGTGCGCAGGGCGGCCGAGGCGAGGCGGCGCCAGTCGATGCCGTGGTGCTGGTAGAAGCGGTGGTCCTCGGTGGCGACCAGGGCCTTGACCACCTCGGGCGAGATCTCGTCGAGCGGCACCCATTCGCGGTTGGCCCACTTGAACAGCGCCAGCTCCTTGCCATCCGCCGACAGGATCTGCGCGGGCCGGTCCTGCTTGGCCTTGCGGATGTCGCTGATGCCCGGCGTGAACGGGATCAGCACCAGCACATAGAGCAGGAACAGCGCCGGCACGGCGGCGATGCCCAGGGCCAGTTCACGGCGGGTGGGACGCCGCAGGCGCTGCAGCCGGGCGGCGAAAAAGGTCTTGATCTGGGCCGGAGTCATGGCACTGGCGCCGCCGAACCTGGATGCCGGGCGGCACCCCGTGCGGCGCCGGGTAGCGGAAAACCCTGAATGCTACCAAAACCGACCGTGCTGGCGGGCCGCCGCCGTGCCGGTGGCGCCCGCGCCGCCCGCTCTGTCGCCCAAGCGCCACGCCAGCGCCGCTTGCGGCGCCCGCGGCCGGTAAAACGCTTGACCCGGCGCGCAGCCTTCCCGGCTTGCCGGCGACCCGGCTCCCAGGCGCCGGGCCGGAACGCCTCAGGCCGCCGGCGCCGCGCCGCCGCCCTGGGTCACCAGCATCGCCATCGCTTCGCCGTCTCCCGTGCGCGCGCCTTCGCGGCGCAGCCCGGCCACCACGCCGGCCCGGTCGGCTTCGCCACGGTTCTGGCTGACCTTCCACTTGCCTTCGAGGCTGTCGATGGGAATCTCCAGGCCGATGATGGCGCGCATCGTGGCTTCGATGAAATCCTGCGGAGCATCGCCGACCTGCCACGGCGCCTCGCGCCCGGCCTCCTGCTGGCCGGTCAGCGCCTCGATCTGGGCGCGCAGCCAGGCGGCGTCCTCGATCACGCGCGGCGTGCCGCGTGCCTGCACCGTGGCGTAGTTCCAGGTCGGCACCACCTTGCCGTGCTCGGCCTTGGACGGATACCAGGCCGGACTGACATAGGCATCCGGCCCCTGGAAGATCACCAGCGCCGGCCCGCCCTCACGCAGCGCGGCGAGCTGCCCGTTGGCGCGGGCCAGGTGTGCGCGCAGCACCCAGGCACCGTCCACCTCGGCCAGCAGGAAGGGCAGCAGGTTGGCCTCCAGCCCCTGGCTGCCCGCCGTCACCAGGGTGGCGAGCGGATGGGCGCGCATCAGCGCGTGCAGGATCTCGGGGCGGTCCTCGCGGAACATGGCCGGGCGGTACATAAGGCACTCCTGTGGGGTGGAATCGTCTCGGGCGGGCCGCTCCGGCCCTGCCGCAGACGCCATTCTCGCGCAGAAGTGGCCTATATTTGAGGTCCATTTACACCACCGGATGTGGACCACTTTCCAATGCCCAGGCAACGCACCACCCTCGACCTGCCGGCGCTGGGCGCCCTCGACCGCAACGCCGGCCGCGTCGGCCAGCAACTGGCCCGCCTGCTGCGCGAGGCCATCGCCCGGGGCGCGCTCCAGGCCGGCGAACGCCTGCCCTCGACCCGCGCGCTGGCGGCCGGGCTGGGCATCGCGCGCGGCACGGTCACCGAGGTGTTCGAGCAGCTCGCGGCGGAAGGCTACCTGGAAGCGCGCGTCGGCGCCGGCACGCGCGTGGCGCGGCTGCTGGCCGGCCATGCGGCCGACGCCGTCCCGCCACAGCCGGCGCGCGCGCCGGCCGCCGCACCGCTTGCGGGGGCGCGGGCGCAACGCTACGCCGCCATCGCGCGCGCCCTGGCACCGCTGCCGCCGGCGCCCTTCGCCATCGGCACGCCGGACGCGGCCGCCGCGCCGGACGAGGGCTGGCGGCGCCTGAGCCGGCGCGTGCGCGCGCTCGAGGGCGGAGCGGCCGGCTATGGCGACCCGCGCGGCGTGGCGGCCTTGCGCCAGGCCATCGCCGAACATGTGCGCAAGGCGCGCGCGGTCGCCTGCGCACCGGAGCAGGTCATCGTCACCGCCGGCACCCAGCAGGGACTCTACCTGGCGGCACGGGTGCTGCTGGAACCCGGCGACACGGTGCGGGCCGAGGATCCGGCCTACCCTGGCCTGAGCGCGGTGCTGGACGATGCCGGCGTGCGCGTGCACCGCGCCGCGCTCGACGACGGCGGCCTCGACGTCGCGCGCGCCGCCGCCGACTGCCCGGCGGCCCGCGCGGCCTTCGTCACGCCCTCGCACCAGTATCCGCTCGGCATGCCGATGAGCATGCCGCGCCGGCTCGCCCTGCTGGCCTGGGCGCGCGAGCAGGAAGCCTGGATCGTCGAGGACGACTACGACAGCGAGCTGCGCTACGCCGGCCATCCCTTTCCTTCGCTGCAGGGCCTGGATCCGTCCCGCGTGATCTATCTCGGCACCTTCAGCAAGGTGCTCTTTCCCGCGCTGCGGCTCGGCTATGCCATCGTGCCACCGCCGCTGGCCGATGCCTTCGCCGGCGCGCGCACCATCCTCGACCGGCACGCTCCCACGGCCGACCAGCACGTGGTGGCCGCCTACCTGCGCGAGGGCGCGTTCGACCTGCACCTGCGCCGCATCCGCGCGCTCTATGGCGAGCGCCGGGCGGCGCTGGTGCGCGCCATCGGCGACCAGCTCGGCGGGCTGGCCACGCTGCAGCCCAGCGACCAGGGCATGCACCTGTTGCTGTGGCTGCCGCACGGCCGCGACGACGTCGCCGTCGCCAGCCGCGCGCTGGCGGCCGGCGTGGCCGTGCGGCCGGTCTCGCCGATGTACGGCAGCCGGCCGGGGCGGCCCGGCCTGGTGCTGGGCTTCGGCGGCTTCCCCGCCGAAGCGCTGGAAGCGGGCGTACGCAAGCTGCGCGCCGTGCTCGAACAGCCAGGCTGAGCGGCGCCGCCCAGGCCGCGCTCAGCGCGCGAAGGTCTCCACCACCAGTTGCCGCAGCCACTGGTTGCCGGGCTCGCGATGGTTCTTGGCGTGCCACAGCACATGGATGGCGATGTCGGGAATGCGCACCGGGCAAGGCGCCGTCTGCAGGCCGAACGGCGCCAGCGTGCGCTGCGCGTAGGCCTCCGGCACCACCGCGATCAGGTCGGTGGTCTGCAGGATGTGCCCGACCGCGACGAAATGCGGCACGCGCAGCCGCACGTGGCGCGCCACGCCGGCGCGCTGGATGGCCTGGTCGACCATGCCGTGGCCGGTGCCCTCGGCCACGATGGAGACGTGCTCGGCGGCGCGGAAGGCCGCCAGCGTGATGCCGCCGGCCTCGAGCGGATGTCCCTGGCGGAACAGGCAGACATAGCGCTGGCGGAACAGGCGGCGCTGGAAGAAGCCGCTCTGCAGGTCGGGCAGGAAGCCGATCGCCAGGTCGACCCGGCCGCTCTCCATCTCGCCCTGCAGCGTGTCGCCCTGGTTGCGCACCGTGCTGAGGGTCACGCCCGGCGCCACCTCGCCGAGTTTCTGCATCAGGGCCGGCAGGAAATAGATCTCGCCGATATCGGTCATGGCCACGGTGAAGGCGCGCTGGCTCGCCGCCGGCTCGAAGCCGGCGCTGGCATTGAGCGTGTGGTGGATGGCATCGAGCGACTCACCGATCGGGCTGGCCAGGCGCTCGGCCAGCGGCGTCGGGATCATGCCCTTGGCGGTACGCAGGAACAGCTCGTCGCCGAGCAGGCGGCGCAGGCGGTTCAGCGCATTGCTGACGGCCGGCTGCGACATGCCCAGCGCCTGCGCCACCGCCGACACGCGGCGCCGGCGCAGCAGTTCGTGGAATACCACCAGCAGGTTCAGGTCGACATCCTGCAGTTCCATGCTGCCCTCCTTCAGGTTGCCGGCGGTTGTCGGCGGTGCCCGGCGGTGCCCGGCGGCTTCGCATTATCACTCCTGGTGATATGACGTATCAATGATCTTCGATTTATTTATATCCCAGGGCGCGGCACCATAGCGACACATAGCGACACATAGCAACGCATCGCGGCACGTCACGGCATGTGGCTGTGCCCGGTGGCGCACGGCGGCAAGCGCCGGCGCGGCAGCCCCCACCCAAGACCAGACCGGAGACACTGGCATGCGATTGACCCTGCAGCCCCTGCAGCGCGCCCTCGAGGTTCCCGCCGGGACCAACCTGCTCGAGGCCCTGCGCGCCCACGAGATCCCCGTTTCCTATAGCTGCATGGCCGGCCGCTGCGGCACCTGCCGCTGCCGCCTCGCCGCCGGCAAGGTGCGCGTGGCCGATGGCGCCGGCGCGGCGGCCGAGATATGCGCCGGACAGCAGATCCTGGCCTGCCAGGCCACCCTGGTCGAAGACTGCGCCGTCGAGCTGCCCGAGATCGACGAGGTGGTGGTCCACCCTGCCCGCCTGCTCAAGGCCACGGTGACGGCCATCGAGGCACTGACGCACGACATCAGGCGGCTGCGCCTGCGGCTGAACAAACCCTTCGCCTTCTCGCCGGGCCAGTACGCCATGCTGCAGTTCACCCCGCAGCACGCGCGCCCCTACTCGATGGCGGTCACGCCGAACCCGGATGAGATCGAGTTCCACGTGCGCCTGGTGCCCGGCGGCCGCGTCACCGCCTACATCGCCGGCGCGCTGAAGGTGGGCGACGCGGTGCGCGTCGGCGGGCCGCTCGGCACCGCCTACCTGCGCCGCAAGACCACCGGCCCGATCCTGTGCGTGGCCGGCGGCACCGGCCTGGCGCCGGTGCTGTCCATCCTGCGCGGCATGGCCGAGGCCGGCATGGACAACGATGTCCACGTCTACTTCGGCGCGCGCTCGCAACGCGATGTCTACGGCCAGCCATGGCTGCAGGCGCTGCGGCGCGAACTGCCCGGCCTGGCCTGCCACGTGGTGGTCGCCGACGGCGCGCCGGCACCCGGCGACGGCTATCGCGGCGGCCTGGTCACGCAGGCCGTCGACGACGACTGGCCGGCGCTGCCGGGCTGGACCGCCTATCTCGCCGGTGCGCCCGCGATGGTCGAGGCGGCCAGCGCGCTGCTGCAGCGCAAGGGGGTGGCGCCGGCCAGCATCCACGCCGACGCCTTCCACGCCAGCGGCGACTGAACGCCCGGGGCCGGGGCCCGCCCGCCGCGTGTCCCGTTCCCGTTTGCCTTGTTCCCCTTCCCTTTCGCGATCCCGCCCGCACGCCTTGCCATGACGCGGGCCGACCACAGGAGACACACATGAACGAAGCCCCGCTGCGCTTCCACCCGCCCGCCTGGGAAGGCGACGGCTCCAGCCGCGTGCCCTTCCAGGCCTACACGGACGAGGCCATCCACCAGCGCGAACTGGAGCGCTTCTTCTATGCCGGCCACTGGTGCTACGTGGCGCTGGAGGCCGAGATTCCCCATCCGGGCGACTTCAAGCGCACCGTCGTCGGCGAGCGCTCGGTCATCGTCACGCGCGCTGCCGACGGCGAAATCCACGTGGTGGAAAACGTCTGCGCCCACCGCGGCGTGCGCTTCTGCCGCGAGCGCTTCGGCAACCGCAAGGATTTCACCTGCCCCTACCACCAGTGGAACTACGACCTCAAGGGCAACCTGGTCGGCGTGCCGTTCCGCCGCGGCGTCAAGCTCGACGGCAAGGTCAACGGCGGCATGCCGGCCGACTTCGACCCCAAGGAGCACGGCCTGACCCGGCTCAAGGTGGCGACGCGCCACGGCGTGGTGTTCGCCTCCTTCGACCACACGGTACCGCCGCTGGAGGACTACCTCGGCCCCACCATGCTGCACTACTTCGACCGCGTCTTCGACGGCCGCGCGCTCACCATCCTCGGCTACAGCCGGCAGCGCATTCCCGGCAACTGGAAGCTGATGCAGGAGAACATCAAGGACCCCTACCATCCCGGCCTGCTGCATACCTGGTTCGTCACCTTCGGCCTGTGGCGCGCCGACAACCGCTCCGCGCTGAAGATGGACGGGCACGGCCGCCACGCCGCCATGATCTCCACGCGCGGCAGCGGCGGCCAGGGCGAAGTGACCAGCGGCGTGTCCAGCTTCAAGGACCAGATGCGGCTGCATGACGACCGCTTCCTCGACGTGGTGCAGGAGGACTGGTGGGGCGGCCCCACCGCGGTGATGATGACGCTGTTTCCCAGCGTCATCCTCCAGCAGCAGGTCAATTCGGTCTCGACCCGCCACATCCAGCCCGACGGGCACGGCTCCTTCGACTTCGTCTGGACCCACTTCGGCTTTGCCGGCGACGACGAGGCCATGACGCGCCGCCGCCTGCGCCAGGCCAACCTGTTCGGCCCGGCCGGCTTCGTCTCCGCCGACGACGGCGAGGTGATCGAGTTCTCGCAGGAAGGCTTCGCGCAGAAGCCCTGGCACCGCACCGTCGCCGAACTGGGCGGGCGCGACAGCGCCGAGGCCGACCACATGGTCACCGAAACCCTGATCCGTTCCATGTACGCCTACTGGCGCCGCGTGATGGAGGCCTGAGATGCTCGACTTCCCCACCTACCAGCAATTGCTCGCCCTCTACGCCGACTACGCCGCCGCGCTCGACAACGGCGACTGGGACCAGTGGCCGGAGTTCTTCACCGAGGACTGCGTCTACCGGGTCCAGCCGCGCGAGAACCACGAGCGCGGCCTGCCGCTGGCCACCCTCGCCTTCGAGAGCAAGGGCATGCTCAAGGACCGGGTCTACGGCGCCACCGAGACCATCTTCCATGACCCCTACTACCAGCGCCATGTGGTCGGCGTGCCGCGCATCCTCGCCGACGACGGCGAGCGCATCCGCGCCGAGGCCAATTACGCGGTGTTCCGCACCAAGCCGGACGCGCTGACCACCGTGTTCAACGTGGGACGCTATCTCGACACCATCGTGCGCACCGGGGCCGGCCTGAAGTTCGCGGCGCGCCTGTGCGTGTTCGACAGCGAGCTGATCCCCAACTCGCTGATCTACCCGATCTGAAGCCGCCGCGCCGGGACGCGTGGCGGCCGCAAGCGCGCCGTCCCGCCCCGGACCGCCCCGCACCGGATTGCCACCCACCATCCATCACCCACCGCACCCGCGGAAATCGCCATGACTACGACAACCCAATGGACCAGGCTGATCGAACTCGCCGCCGTGCCCGCCGACGATGTCGTCGCGGTGCAGGCCGGCGGCCGCGAACTGGCCGTCTACGGCGTGGACGGCGCCGTCTACGTCACCGACAACCTGTGCACGCACGGCAACGCCAGGCTGTGCGACGGCTTCCTCGAAGGCCACGAGATCGAATGCCCGCTGCACCAGGGACGCTTCGACGTGCGCAGCGGCAAGGCCATGTGCGCGCCGCTCAGCGAGGACCTGCGCACCTTCCCCATCCGTATCGAGGACGGCAGCGTGTTCGTGGCGCTGGAAGGCCGGGCCTAGACGGGCGGCCGCCCCGACTTCACTGCGCCGTGATACGCGTTGCAGATCGCCGGCCGCCGCGGGCGGCGGGCCGGCGCGGCGCTACAGGGTGCCATCGCGCAGCATGTCGCGCAGGCGGAACTTCTGGATCTTCCCCGCGGGCGTGGCCGGCATCGCCTCGCACAGCACCAGCCGCTCCGGGATGTACTGGATGGCCACCTTCTGCGCCTTGAGGAAATCCACCATCCCGGCGAAGTCGAGCCGGCAGCCGGCCTTCGGCACCACCACGGCGCAGGCGCGCTCGCCCAGGCGCTCGTCGGCATAGCCGACGATGGCGACCTGCGCGACCGCCTCGTGCCGGTACAACAGGGCCTCGATCTCGAACACCGGGATGTTCTCGCCGCCACGGATGATCACGTCCTTGCTGCGCCCGCTGATGCGCAGGTAGCCCTCGGCATCCAGGCGGGCGAGGTCGCCGGTGTCGAACCAGCCGTCGGCATCGGTGGCGTTCCACTGCGGCCGCTTGAGGTAGCCGCCGAAGTTCGAGCAGGCGCGCACCAGCAGCCGGCCCGCCTCGCCGGGCGGCAGGCGCTCGCCGGCGGCGTCGACCACCGCCACTTCCACCCCGGGCAGCGGGCAGCCATCGGTGGTCGAGGCCCGCACGTCGTCGTCCTCGGGACGGGTCAGCGTGACGGCGCCGTTCTCGCTCATGCCCCAGGCCGAGACGATCTTCGCGCCCAGCGCCCGGCGCGCCTGCTCCACCAGCGGGCCGGGAATGGGCGCGCCGGCGCACAGGAAGGTGCGCAGGCTGGGCAGGCCCTTGGCGCCTTCATCGCCTTCATCGCCTTCACCGCCTTCACTGCCCCCCTCGCGCACGGTGCGGGTCAGGTCGGTCAGGAAAGGCGTCGACGCCATGGTGAAGGTGATGCCATGCGCGCGGATCAGCGCCGCCGCCCGGACCGGGTCCCAGATGTCCTGCAGCACCACGCCGGCCTGCAGCAGGATCGGCATCATCAGCCCGTACATGAAGCCGGTCTGGTGCGCCATCGGCGAGGCCATCAGGATCACGTCGTCGCGGCCGAGATGCAGCCGCTGCGCATAGGCCGCGATGTTCGAGAACAGGGTATTGGCCGAGTGCATCACCCCCTTCGGCTCGCCGGTGGTGCCCGAGGTGTAGATGAGCTGGGTGATGTCGTCCGGGCCGGGCCGGCCGGCGGCGAGGATAGCGGCCGCGTCGGGCTCGCGCTCCCAGGCGGGCGCCGCCAGCAGCGCATCGAAGCTGTCGGCGCCCTCCCCATCCACCACCACGAGCCGGCGCAGCGCCGGCAGCTCCGGCAGCAGGGCGCGCGCCATGGCTTCATGGTCGAAGCCGCGGAAGCGGCGCGGCACCACCAGCACCTTGGCCTCGCCATGGCGCAGCATGAAGGACAGCTCGCGTTGGCGGAAGATCGGCATCAGCGGGTTGAGCACGGCGCCGAGGCGCGAGCAGGCCAGGTAGAGCAGCGTGAAGTGCCAGCCGTTGGGCAGCTGCATGGCCACCACGTCGTTGCGGCCCACGCCCAGCCGTGCCAGGCCCACGGCGATGCGGTCGGCCAGGGCCGCCAGCTCGCGGTAGGTGAAGGCGCGCGTCTCGCCGCGGTCGAGGCTGACCGCGCACAGCGCGCGCTGGTCCGGGCAGTCGCGCACGCAGGCGTCGAGCGCGTCGTTGATGGTGCGGTCGAGCCACTCCCCCCGGGCAATGCTCGCGGCACGGCGCGGCGGCAGCAGGACGGCATCGAATTCCATGTGTTGTCTCCCTTCTTGTGTGGTGGCTTGGTGGCGCGTGTCGGCGGGTGGCGGGATGACGTGGTCAGGCCGCGCCAGGCCGCGCGGGAACGCGCGCCGGCTCAGGCCGGCACCGCGGCGCGGCCGGCGCGGTCGCGGGCGATGATGGTCTTCATGATCTGCGCGGTGCCGTCGCCGATCTGGAAGCCCAGCACATCGCGCAGGCGCTGCTCCATCAGGCCGCGGTCATAGCCGCCATGCCCGTGCATCAGCAGGCACTGGTGGACCACGTCGTAGGCCAGCTTCGGGGCCCACCACTTGCACATGGCGGCCTCCGCGCTGTGCGGCGCGCCGTTGTCCTTCAGCCACAGCGCCTGCAGGCACAGCAGGCGTGCCGCCACCACCTGGGTGTCGAAATCGGCCAGCGGATGCGAAACGCCCTGGAAGGCCGACAGCGGCTTGCCGAACGCCTGCCGTTCGGCCACGTAGGCCCAGGTCTCCTCCAGCGCCACGCGCGCCACCGCCAGCACCTGCAGGCCGATCAGGGCGCGCGAGAAGTCGAAGCCCTGCATCACCTGCACGAAGCCTTTGTTCTCGTCACCGAGACGGTGGTCGAGCGGCACGCGCACGTTCTCGAAGAAGATCGAGCCGCGCCCGATGGCGCGCTGGCCGTGGCAGTCGAAGCGGCTGGTCGTGATGCCGGGCAGGTCCATCGGCACCAGCAGCGCGGTCACGCCGTGCGCCGCGGATTCGATGCTGCCGGTGCGGCCGAACACCACCGCCGCATCGGCCTGGTCGGCCGCCGAGATCGAGGTCTTCTCGCCGTTGATGACGTACTCGTCGCCGACGCGCTCGACCCGCAGCCGCAGGTTGGCGGCATCGGAGCCGCCGCGCGGTTCGGTCAGCGCGATCGCCAGCAGCACTTCGCCGCGCGTGAGCCGCGTCAGCCAGGGGCGCACCACCTCCGGCCTGCCGTGGTGCGCCAGGATCTGCCCGTTGAGCGAAGCCAGCAGGTTGATATAGGACAGGCTCAGGTCGGCCCGGGCCACCTCCTCGTGGATCACGCCGGCGGCAAGGCAGCCCAGGCCCTGGCCGCCATACGCTTCCGGCAGTTCCGGGGCGATGAAACCCATCTCGCCCATCTCCCGCATCAGGGTACGGTCGAGTACGCGCGTGTCGTCGCGCTCCTGGTAGCCCGGCGCGATGCGCTCGGTGGCGAAACGCCGGGCGTGGTCGCCCAGCGTGACGAGGTCTTCATTGAGATAGGGGTTCATCGGCTTGTCTCCTGGGCAAGGCGGGGCACAAAGGAGCGGGCGCGCGGGGACGCGCCGCGCCGCATGGTGAGATCCGGGCAGCGGTCGCGCCGGCTCGGGCGCTGGTTCCGCTGCTTGTATCGGCGCCTGTATCGACGCCTACTTCGCGTACTTGCGGAACTCGGGCTTGCGCTTCTCCTTGAGCGCCGCCACGCCTTCGCGCGATTCCTCGGTGTCGTAGTACAGCTTCAGCGCGTACATGCCCATGCCGGCGATGCCGCTCTGGTGCGCGGTGTCCATATTGAAGCTGCGCTTGGCGATGGCCAGCGCGGTCGGGCTGCGCTCGCACAGCTCCTCGCCCCACTTCTGCACTTCGGCGTCGAGCTGCTCGTGCGGCACGCAGGCATTGGCGAGGCCCATCGCCACGGCTTCCTGTCCCGAATAGCGGCGGCACAGGTACCAGATCTCACGGGCCTTCTTCTCGCCGACCACCCGTGCGAGGAAGGCCGTGCCATAGCCGGGATCGACCGACCCCATCTTGGGCCCCACCTGGCCGAAGATCGCCTTCTCCGAACAGATGGTCAGGTCGCAGATCGTGCACAGCACATTGCCGCCGCCGATGGCGAAGCCCTGCACGCGCGCGATCACGGGCTTGGGCACGTTGCGGATGGCGTCGTGCAGCTCCTCCATCGGCAGGCCGATGGTGCCCCGGCCGTCGTAGTTGCCGTCGTGCGCCGACTGGTCGCCGCCGGTGCAGAAGGCGCGCTCGCCGGCGCCGGCCAGCACGATGGCGCCGACGCTCTTGTCATAGCCGGCCTTGTTCAGGGCCCGGATCAGTTCATCGCAGGTCTGGCCGCGGAAGGAGTTCATCTTCTCCGGCCGGTTGATGGTGATCCAGGCCACGCCGTTGCGGACCTCGTACAGGATGTCTTCGAAGGGAATGGTGCTCATGGTCGTCTCCTTGCCTGCGGTGGCTTCGGTTTGTGCTGGGTTACGCGCGGATGGCTTGCGGATGGAGTCGGGATGGCGTTGGGGGCGCGTGCGGCCCTCAGCCGTTCATGGTCAGGCCGCCGGACACGCTCAGGACCTGGCCGGTGACGAAGGCGGCATCGTCGCCGGCGAAGAACAGGATGGCGCCGGGCAGGTCGTCGGGCTGGCCGATGCGGCCCAGCGGGATCGAGCGCGCGAAGGCCGCCACCAGCTTGTCGGGGTCGCCCGCGCCCTCCTTGAACTCGGCGAACAGCGCGGTGTCGGTCGGGCCCGGGCAGACCACGTTGACGGTGATGCCGTGGCGCGCATGCTCGCGCGCCAGGGTCTTGGACAGGGACACCAGGCCGCCCTTGCAGGCTGCATACACGGCCTCGCCCGAGGAGCCCACGCGGGCGGCGTCGGAGGCGATGTTGACGATGCGGCCGGACCTGCGTTCCACCATGCCGGGCAGTACCGCGTGATGCATGTGCAGCGCGCCGACCAGGTTGATGGCGATCAGGCGCTCCCACTCGGCCGGCACGGTCTTGGTGAAGGGCTTGAACACGTCCCAGCCGGCGTTGTTGACCAGCACGTCGATGGGGCCCAGGCGCGAGGCGGTCGCCGCCACGGCGGCATCCACGCTGGCGCGGTCGGTGATGTCGCAGGCGAAGGCCTCGGCGCTGCCGCCGTCCATGCGGATCGCCGCCGCCACGCTCTCGGCGGTCTCGGCGTTGCGGTCGAACACTGCCACGCGCGCGCCCTCCCGGCCGAAGCGGCGGCAGGTGGCGCCGCCGATGCCTCCGCCACCGCCGGTAACCACTACCGTCTTGCCCTCGAATCGTTGCATGATGCCTCCTTGTGACTTGTCGGATTGCTGGATGTGATCCGGCCTGCGCGTCATCGCAGGTCGGTGAGATAAGCCATTAACGTAAATATGTTGACGTATATTAGGCATAGCCACGCCCGATTGCAAGTCGCTCGCCTTTGGAATTCCCATGGATAACCCTAATAAATTGACGCTAGACGCTAAGCTGACGCTGGCCAACAACCTGTTCTTCCGGCTCTACCAATGTGCAAATATGTTGCATAAAACCGGATCGCGTGCCGTCGAAGAGGAAGGACTGACCACCCAGCAGTGGGCGGTGCTCGGCGCGCTCTCGCGCGACAAGGCGAAGGCGGGCATGAGCATCGGCGACCTGGCGCGCTACCTGATGGTCAGCCGCCAGAACCTGTCCGGACTGATCAGCCGCATGGAGCGCGATGGCCATGTCGGCATCGCGCCGGACCCGGCCGACCGGCGCTCGCGCATCGTGACCATGACCGAGTCCGGGCGTCACGTCTGGCTGGTGCTGGCCCAGCCCAAGATCGCCGACTTCTACCGCGAACTGCTGGTGGGCTTCTCGACGGAGGACTTGACGCACGCCCTGCACTACCTGCTGAAGATCCTGGACAACATGAAGCGGATCGACGGCGAGACGGGAGCAGCCGAGACGGCGGAGGCCGATGCGGAGTAGGACCCACGTAGGCGAAGCGGGCGGGGCCGATGGCGCGGGCGGGCCATCCCGCCCTGGCTGACTTTCTGGCTGACTGAAGGCGGCATGCGCGCGCGTCCACGCACGGCAGCCGACGCGCGCAAAGCCGGGGGGAAACCCCGCCCGGCGCGAGAGAAACGGGCGGCGACCGACGAAGCCGCGCGGCGTGCCGGACTTTCCCGCCAGGTCCGGCTTGGCGCGTACGCGCCGTCCCCAGGACCGCTCCTGCCCCCGCAGGCATCTCCGTCCAACACCCGCTCCAGAGTTTCCGCGATGTCCATGCCCTTCCCTTCCCCTTCCGCCGCCACCGCCTTGCATCCGGCCGATGCAGGTGTTCGGCGGCAGCGGTCACTCGCTGCAGGGCACCCTGGGCGTGCGCTATGCGTTCTGACCCGGCACCAGGCTGAGCCCCCGCGCCGCCGGCTGCCGGCCATCGGCACCGGCGGCGCGCCAGGACGGGCGCGCGGCACACACAGCGTCTCTCGTGCGTGCCGCGAAGTCCGCCTGGCGAGTATGCAAGAAAAAAACGGTGCCCACGGGCACCGTTCCGAACGGAATCGCCGGCCTTGCCATGGCCGGCGTTCCACCTGCCGTCCATCGCATTGCAGCAGCGCCGGCCCTGCCGGCACGGCGTTCACCCCGGTGGCGCCCGGTGGCGCCCGGCACCGATCACGCCATCCTTCACTCCACCCGGCGTGCCGACAGCGCCTGCAGCAAGCGGCCGTCGGGACGCGCCAGGTCGTCGAGTACCGAAAAGTGCGTGCAATGCGGCAAGTGGATCAGTTCGACCGCTTCGCCGGCCGTGGCACAGGCTGCCGCATACTCGTCCGAATGACGCACGAGCTCGGGCAGCTCCGCGCCGCCGACCGCGACCACGGTCGGCGCGCCCTTGCCGACATGGCGCAGCGGGCTGTAGGCATCGACCTCCTGCGCCGACAGCCTCAGCTTGTCATCGAGCCACGACAGCGCGATCGGCTCCAGGTCGACCAGGGCGCTGATCGGCAGCGCGGCCGTCACGGCCGGATGCGCGCGGAACTGCGCCGTCAGGTGCCCGCCCGCCGAATGCCCGCTCAGCACGAGCGGGCGGCCAGCGGTGCCGAGACCATCGCGATCCGCCGCCAGGTGGTCGAGCAGGCGGCCGATCTCGCCGACGATCCGCGTCATCGATGCCTCGGGCGCGAGCGTGTACTCGACCAGGACCACGTTGAAGCCCCGCGCGAGCGGCCCGCCGGCGATAAAGGCGAAGTCCTCCTTGTCACAGTTCTGCCAGTAGCCACCATGGATGAAGACGAAGGTCGGCGCGTCGGGCTGGCCGCAGGCGATCCAGTCGTAGCGCTCGCGGGGACGATCGCCGTAGCGCAGGTCGCGCCGGCACGGCGCGGCCGCGTAGAGCGCCGCGCTGCGCGCCCGGAAGTCCGCCAGCACGGCGGGAAAGTCGGGGATGGCCTTGGTGTTGTCGTAGGCGGCGTCGAGAGCGGGGCGGTCCATGCCGCGATAGAGTGTGGTCGTCATGTTTGGATGCGTATCGTTGCTTGCAAGAAAAGAGCGTGCTGCCCGGCGCCCGAGCTTCAGGGCCTCAAAGCTTCAAAGCTCGGCGGCGCTATCCATGAGCAGGATCGGCTTCAGCGCCGTGCCGGCTTCGCTGTCCGCCGCGGCCCGGTTGATGTCGTTGAACGGGTAGAACGTTACCAGCTTGTCGAAGGCGAAGCGGCCTTGCAGATGCAGCTCCACCAGCTCGGGAATGAATCTGAGGGGTACGCTATCTCCCTCGCAGATGCCTTGAATGCGCTTGCCGGCGATCATCAGCTCGTTGAGGTCGAATCCCGCCTTGGTCCCTAGCGGGGAGGCGCCGACGACGCCGAGCACGCCCAGCGGCGCGAGCGCCGAGACGCCTTGCGCGAGGATCTCCGGCCGCCCGGTTGACTCGAGCGCGAAATCGACGCCGCCACCGGTGATGGCGCGAACGGCATCGACCCAGCCGGAGTCGCGGCTATTGAGCGCATGCGTCGCGCCGATCTCGCGTGCGAGCGCCAGGCGGCCGGGCACGATGTCGAGCGCGATGATGGTTGCGGCGCCGGCGAGCCGGGCGGCGAGCACCGCGGACATCCCGACCGCGCCAGCGCCAAGCACGAGAAAGCGGCTGCCCGGCGTCACTTTCAGTGAATGGATGACCGCGCCGGCGCCCGTCTGTATCCCGCAGCCGAGCGGCCCCAGCAATTGCAGCGGCGCATGCCTGGGCACCTTGATTGCGCTGCGTTCACGGCTCAGCGCGAACGTCGCGAACGAGGATTGGGAGAAGAAGTGGTCGTGGATCGGCGTCCCGTCCGGCGCCGTGATCGCGCCGCGCCCATCCTGCCCGCCACCGCCGAAATTCTGCGCGTAGAAGTCCGCGCAATACGACGTCCGTCCCGCTGCGCAGGTCAGGCAATGTCCGCAATGGCCGTAGCTGAGCACCACGTGATCGCCTGGCACCAGCGACCTGACCCCAGGGCCGACGGCTTCGACGACGCCCGCGCCTTCGTGCCCCAGCACGGCGGGCAGCGGCACCGGATAGTACTGGTCGCGGATGATCAGGTCGGTATGGCACATGCCCGCCGCGACGATACGTACCAGCACCTCGTCGTCCACCGGCGCGCGCAGGCGGGCCGGTTCCAGCAGGAATGGCGCACCCTTGGAACGGGTGACGGCGGCGACGATTTCGCGATAAGGGGGCGTGTTCATTGGCGTGTCTCCTCAGTGATCTGCGCGACCCTGAACCGGAGGAACGGGCCGCGTCTGTCGTTGGCGTCCTGTGTCACATCACAAACAAGCTAGGCGACGAACCACGGTTCGCCGATGCGGTTGCGGATCGTGATGGATTTCAGCTGCGAATAGAGCTTGAGGGTTTCGTGGCAATGCTCGACCCCGATCCCGCTCTCCTTGATGCCGCCGAACGGCACCCCGCTCGCGAGGTTGAAATACTGGTTGATCCACACCGAGCCCGCCTCCAGCGCATCGGCTGTCCGCATCGCCTGTTCGAGATCCGTGGTGTAGATTCCGGCGGCGAGCCCGTACGGCACGTCGTTCGCCTCCGCCAGCATGCGGTCGACATCGCTCCAGCGGATGATGCTCAGCACGGGGCCGAAGATCTCTTCCTGCGCGACACGCATGCTGTTGCGCACTTCCAGCAAGGTCGGCGCGATGAAGTAACCGGCATCGCAATCGGCCACCTGCACGCGCTCGCCGCCGAACAGCACCTTCGCGCCCTCTTCCCTGCCGATGCGGATGTAGTCAAGTACC
Source organism: Cupriavidus malaysiensis (assembly GCF_001854325.1). Lineage (NCBI taxonomy): Bacteria > Pseudomonadati > Pseudomonadota > Betaproteobacteria > Burkholderiales > Burkholderiaceae > Cupriavidus > Cupriavidus malaysiensis. The sequence continues at coordinate 1,235,681 of NZ_CP017755.1, read as the reverse complement.
CGCTCGCCCTGCTTCGCGGACACGAGGCAACTCAGGTGAACCGTCTCGTCGAGCGGAGCGCCGACCTTCATGCTTGCCGCGGCGGCCGCCAGCTTGTCGACGAAGGCGGCATAGATGTCGTCATGCACGAAGAGCCGCGTGCCGGCGAGGCACGACTGCCCGTTGCAGTACATCGCCGCGAACAGCGCGTCGTCGACGACCGCGTCGAGATTGCCCACGTCCGGGAACACGATGTTGGGACTCTTTCCGCCCAGCTCCAGCGATACCGGCACGAGTCGGTCGGCGCCGGCGCGGCCGATGATCCGCCCGACCTCCGGACTGCCGGTGAAGGCAAGTTTCGCCACGCCCGGATGCGAAGTCAGCGCGGCACCGACCTCGTCGCCAAACCCCGGCACGACATTGATCACGCCCGGCGGGAAAATGCTGCCGGCGATTTCCGCGAACGCCAGCGTCGACAGCGAGGCGTTCTCATCCGGCTTGAGCACCACGGTGTTGCCCGCCGCCACGGCCGGCGCCACCTTCAGGGCAACCATCAATGCCGGCACGTTCCAGGGAATGATCTGGCCGACGACGCCAATCGGCTCACGCTTCGCGATCAGGTAGCCGTCGGGAATCGGCCTTCCGTAGCCTTCATGCGTCAGAATCGCTCCGGCGAAATATCGGTATTGAGCAATGGCTTTTTCGTGATCGAGACGTGTTTCGGCGATACGCCGGCCGATATCCATCGCGTCGATCGTCGCGAGGCGCGGCAGCGCCTGCTCCAGTGCATCGGCCAGCCGGTTCAGCAGCGCGGCCCGCGTTTCGTAGCTCGTCGCCTTCCAGGCGGGAAATGCCCGTCGCGCGGCCTCGACCGCCGCGGCGACATCGGCGGCACCGCATCGCGCGATATCCGCCAGGTGTTCCCCCGTCGCAGGGTTGAGCGCGGCGAAGGTCGCGCCGCCCTGCCGCGCGAAGCCGCCGTTGATGTACGCCGTATAATTCCTGCCTATCGAAAGTTTCATGGCTGCGCACGCTCCGTCCAAGGTTCAACACGGCTCCATGATCGCCGGCGCGTTTCCGGGCAGCTATCGATTCCGTGCCACGGGCATCCGAAACGCGCCGTTTTTCATCGCACCGCCGCTGCCCGTGCCTGCTTCCGCCAGGAGGGACAAACGTGAACGACCTGCTCTCCCGCTCCGGCATGCCCCCACTGCCATTTGCACCGCTGCTGTCTGCCAGCGACATCCCTCCCGGCGCGCTGCTGTTCGAATCGGACGATCTGGAACACGCCCGCCGCGAGATCGGCAGGATCTACCGCCCCTATCGCTTCACCGCGGCGCGCCACCGCGCGAAGCCGGCCACCCTGTTCAACCTGGAGGGCGACAGCAGCGCGCTCTCGTGGTTCGCGTACGGGACGGAGATCACCATCCGGCCCGAGATCTTCGGCAGTTTCGTGCTCGTGCTCACCACGCTGGCCGGGCATGCGGACATCCGTAGCGGCGGGCTCGCGCACGCGGGTGGCCCCGGTTCGACCGTGCTGGTCGCCTCGAACGAACGCGCGCAATTCCACTACAGCGAAGACAACGTGCAGATGGGCGTGCGCATCGACACGCAGCGGATCGCCGAACTGTGGCGCCGCGTGTGTGGCCGCGAGCCGCCGGGCGCGCTGTCATCGTGCGCGCTGCTGGAAGCGCGGCGCCGTGAGCGCTGGCTTGCGTCGGTGCAGGCGCTCCGGCAGCTCCTGCATCCCGACACACCACCGGCGCTGAAGGCGATGCAGTTGCCGCTGGCGGAAGAGATGCTGATCATGAGCCTGTTCGGCGAACAGCTCGCCGAGGCGATGCCCGCGGGCGGCGGCATCGCGCCTGCCTGCGTGAAGCGCGCGGCCGCCTTCATCGACGAATGCGCCGGCCAGCCGCTGACGGTCTCGGCCATCGCGACCGCCGCGCGCTGCAGCGCGCGTACGCTGCAGCGCGCGTTTCACCAATGGCGCGGCATCGGCGTGATGCGCTACCTGAAGGAGGTCCGCCTGCAGCGCGCAAGGGCGGCGCTGCAGGCGCCGGATGATCCCGCTTCGGTCACGGAGATCGCGGCACGCTGGGGCTTCGGCCATCTCGGACAATTCGCCGCGGACTACCGGCAGGCATTCGGCGAACGGCCGTCGGACACGCGCGCGCGACGCTGAGTGCGCGGCGACAGAGCAAGACAGGGCAAAAAAAACGGTGCCCCCGGGCACCGTTGCGAACGGAGCCCCCGGCCTTGCGGGGGCCGGGACTCCACTTCCTGTGGCATCGTGTCGGCGTCAGCCCTGCTGGCGCTCCTTCAGCCTGGCCAGTGCGATGGCCAGCGCGGCGCTGCCCAGCGTCTTGACCAGGGTCGGATGCTCGGCATAGAAATGCCCCAGCCGCTCGACCACGCCCGGGTGCGCCTGCTCGGCATGGGCAGCAATGGCCTGCACCTGTTCCGGCGTGAGCTGGCCGGCCTGCTCGGCACTCACCTGCGTGGCACCCGGCGCCATCACGCTGCCCAGCGCGCCGCCGGCGGCCTGCGACAGCACGGCCGGCCCCACCAGGGCCAGCAGTTCATTGAGCATGCCGGCCTGCTGGGTGCCGTTGGACTGCCCGAACAACTGGCCGACCATCTCGGAGAATGGCGCGGTCTGGCCGGAGCGGAAGGCATCGGCCAGGCCCTGCCCCAGCGCACCGGGCGCCGCCTCGCGCGCTGCCTGCTCGAATGACTGGCCGCCGTCGACGCCGAGCGCGCCCGCGGCCTGCTGCAACAGATCTGTCCATCCCATCGTGTGTTCCTGGCTCAGTCTTTCTTGTTGAAGAGGTGATAGAGAACGAGCAGCAGCACCGCGCCGACCACCGCGCCGAGAAAGCCGGCCGACTGACCGGGCCGGTACCAGCGCAGCGCCTGCCCGATGAAGGTGGCGGCAAGCGCGCCGCCGATGCCCAGCGCGGCGGTGAGAAAGAAGCCGCTCGGGCCGCGCCCCGGCGTGATGGCCCGCGCGACAAGGCCGGCGATGAAGCCAATCAGGATGGTCCATATCAGGTGCATGGAAGAATCTCGCTAGCAAGGTCGGGCGTGCCGCCTGGCACGCCCCGGTCTATCGTGTCGCGCACTGCTTCACTGCTTCACTGCTTCATTGCTTCATTGCTTCGCGGCTTACTGGGCAGGCTTGGCCGGTGCGGCCGGCGTGGCTGCGGCCGGCGCCGGTGCCGGTGCCGCCGCCTTCGCCGGCGTCATCGGCTTGGCGTGCTTGGTGTGCTTGGTGTGGCTGGCGTGCGCCTTGTGGGCAGGCTTTGCCGTCTTCGTGGCGGTCTTGTCCGCTGTCGCGGGCGTGGCCGGTGCGGCGGCTGCCGCGGGCGCTGCGGGTGCGGCCGGCGCTGCGGGCGTGGCGGGTGCCTGCGCGAAAGCGCCGGCGGCGAACAGGCCAAGGCTCAGGGTGGTCAGGGTGGCGAGTGCTTTCTTCATGTCAGGCTCCAGGTTGTACGCGCTTGCTTGCGCGTTATCTGCCAGAACGGCCGGATTGCAGAGCGTGTTGACCCGGAACGCCCACATCGGTGTAACAGTTCGTATCGGCGGACTGGTCCATGCCGGGGTGAGCCGCGCGGCCGCTGACAATCGTTTGCAATCGATAAGGCCGGCGCTCAGTGGAAATCGCGGCTGCTGACCGCCAGCCGCCCGAGCAGCCCGCTCAGGTCCACCAGCTGCTCGGCCACCAGGTGGCGGACCTCGCCCTGGCGCTGCCAGGTCCCGCTGACGCCGAGCAGCCGGGCCCCCAGCACGGTCTTGCGCTCGCGCTCGATCAGGTCCGGCCACAGGATCACGTTGACGGCGCCGGTCTCGTCCTCGATGGAGGTGAAGATGGTGCCGCTGGCGGTGGCCGGCCGCTGGCGCACGGTGACGATGCCGCAGGCACGCACGCGGCGGCCGTCGGGGCAGTCGGCCAGCTCGCGCGCGGTGGCGAAGCGCATGGCCTGCAGGCGGCGGCGCAGCAGCGCCAGCGGATGGGCCTTGAGCGACAGGCCCAGGCTGGTGTAGTCGGCCGCCACCTCCTCGCCCAGGCGCGGCGCCGGCAGCGCCAGCGCCGACTCGGCCGGCGGCGCTTCGTAGAGCAGGTCGCGGTGGGCCGACTGCAGCGCGGCCGCGCGCGCCTGCCAGCGCGCCTGGCGGCGGTGGCCGGCGAGGCTGGCCAGTGCGTCGGCGGCGGCCAGCGCGTCGATGTCGTGGCGGTCCAGCGCGGCGCGCAGGGCCAGGTCCTCCACGCTGGCGAAGGGGCGCGCGGCGCGCGCCGCCTCGATGCGCGCGGCGGCCTCCTTGCGCATGCCCTTGACCCGCCCCAGGCCGAGCCGCACGTCCGGCGGCGGCGCGCCCTCCCGCCACGGCTGCCCGTCGCGCAGGACTAGCGTGCTGTCCCAGCAGCTCTCGCCGACGTCCACCGGCAGCACGCGCACGCCGTTGCGGCCGGCATCCTGCACCAGCTGCGACGGCGAATAGAAGCCCATCGGCTGGCTGTTGAGCAGCGCGCACAGGAAGGCCGCCGGATGGTGGCGCTTGATCCAGGCGCTGACATAGACCAGCTTGGCGAAGCTGGCCGCATGGCTCTCGGGGAAACCGTACTCGCCGAAGCCCTCGATCTGCTTGCAGATGCGCTGCGCGAACGCTTCGGGGTAGCCGTTCCGGACGAAGCCCGCGACCAGCTTGTCCTGGTGGCGCTTGAGGTCGCCCTTGCGCCGCCAGGCCGCCATCGAGCGGCGCAGCAGGTCGGCCTCGCCCGGCGTGAAATCGGCCGCATCGATGGCGAGCTGCATCACCTGCTCCTGGAAGATGGGCACGCCCAGCGTGCGCCCCAGCACCTTTTCGATGACCGCGTTGAGGTAGTGCGGCGGCTTGCCGTTACGGCGCGCCGCCTCGCGCTGCTTCAGGTAGGGATGGACCATGCCGCCCTGGATGGGGCCGGGGCGCACGATGGCCACCTCCACCACCAGGTCGTAGAAATTGCGCGGCCGCAGGCGCGGCAGCATGGTCTGCTGCGCGCGCGACTCGACCTGGAACACGCCGATGGTCTCGGCACGGCAGATCATGTCGTAGGTTGCCGTGTCCTCGCGCGGCAGCTCTTCCATGCGCCCGTGCGCGCCGCTGTAGTCCTGGATCATGGCCAGCGCGCGCCGGATCGCCGACAGCATGCCCAGCGCCAGCACGTCCACCTTGAGCAGGCCCAGCGACTCCAGGTCGTCCTTGTCCCACTGGATCACGCTGCGGTCCGGCATGGCGGCGTTCTCGATCGGCACCAGCCGCGACAGCCGGCCGCGCGCGATCACGAAGCCGCCCACGTGCTGCGACAGGTGGCGCGGGAAGCCGCGCAGCTGCCCGGCGAGTTCGGCCCACGACCGCACCGCCGGCGACCCGGGGTCGAGCCCGTGGCGCGCGATGCGCTCCAGGAAGGCCTGGTCGCCGTCCCACCAGGCCTGGCCCTTGACCACCTGCTCGACCACGCCGGCGTCGATGCCGAGCGCGCGCCCCACGTCGCGCAGCGCGCTGCGCGAGCGGTAGGTGATCAGCGAGGCGGCCAGCGCGGCACGGTCGCGGCCGTACTTGCTGTAGATGTACTGGATCACCTCCTCGCGCCGCTGGTGCTCGAAGTCGACGTCGATATCGGGCGGCTCGTCGCGCTCGGCCGAGAGGAAGCGGCCGAACAGCATCTGCGTCTGCTCGGGATGGACCTCGGTGATATAGAGGCAGTAGCAGACCAGCGAGTTGGCCGCCGAGCCGCGCCCCTGGCACAGGATGCCCAGGTGGCGCGCCTGGCGCACGATGTCATGCACGGTCAGGAAGAAATGCTCGTACTGCTTGGCCTCGATCAGCTTGAGCTCTTCCTCGAGCTGCTTCGCCCACGACTCCTGCATCCCCTCGGGAAAACGCTGCCGCCGGCCCTTGTCCACCTCCTCGCGCAGGTAATCGATGGCCGTCCGGCCCTCGGGCACCAGCTCCTCCGGGTACTCGTAGCGCAGGTCGCCCAGCGAGAAATGGCACAGCGAGGCGATATGCACCGTCTGCGCCAGCGCCTCCAGCGGGTAGAGGCGCCCGAGCCGCTGGCGCTGGCGCAGGCGCGCCTCGGCATTCGGCGCCAGCGCCAGGCCGCAGGCCGACAGCGGCTGGCGCAGGCGGATCGCGGTCAGCACGTCGGCCAGCGGCTTGCGCGAGCGCACGTGCATGGTGACCGCGCCGCTGGCCGCCAGCGGCAGCCCGCTGCGCGCGGCCGCCGCCAGCACCCGCTCGCGGTGCAGGTTGTCGGCATGGCCCTGGTGCAGTTCCAGCGCCATCCAGGCGCGCGCGCCGAACTGCGCGCGGCACCATTGCGCCTGCGCCAGCAGCCGTTCGGGGTCGGCGCAGTAGTCGGGCAGCAACAGCGCCAGGCAGCCGGGCATGCCGCGCAAACCGTGCTGCCAGTCCGCCGCCCCCTCCTCCGCCGCCCCCTCCGCCGCGCCTTCCACCGACGCGGCCAGGTCCTGCGGGTGCAGCCGGTAGCTGCCCTTGTCCGCGCGGCGGCGGCCCAGCGTGATCAGTTCGCACAGGTTGCCGAAGCCGGCGCGATCCGTCGCCAGCAGCACCAGGCGCAGCGCCGGCATACCGCCATCGTCCGGCGCGCCCGCAGGCGGGGTCAGCGTGAAGCGGCTGCCGATCAGCAACTGGAAGGCGGCCGCGCGCCCGGCCTCCGCCGCCTCGCCGGCTTCCGCCCGTTCCTGCTCGCGCCGGCGCAGGTCCTTGAGCGCCTGGTAGGCGCGCGCGGTGCCGGCCACCGAGCATTCGTCGGTCAGCGCCAGCCCGCGGTAGCCGAGCGCGAAGGCGCGTTCGAGCAGTTCGGCGGGATGGGAGGCGCCGGTCAGGAAGGTGAAATTGGAGAGGCAGTGCAGCTCGACGTAGTCGGGCAGCGCCACCACCGCGCCGGCGCCGGCGGCGATGCCGGGCCATGCAGGGGATGCGGGGCCGCCGGCCCCGCGCGCGCCGGCGGTCGTCATGCGAAGAGGCCGTGCAGGTACCAGTGCGCGGTGACGTCCGCGCCGTGGCCGAGGTACACGCAATAGACCCAGCAGCGCACGCCGTCGCTACGCTCGGCGATGTAGTAGTCGCGCGAGGCCAGCGCGCCGTCCCACCAGCCGGACTCGATGCGCTCGGGGCGGGTCAGCAGCCGCATCGGACCGCCATGGCAGGGCCGCTCCTGCCGCGCCGCCAGCGGCACCGGCTCGGCCAGCAGCCACAGCGGCCGCTCGGGCAGCGGGATGCCGGCCGGCAGCGCCGGCCCCGGCGCGTCCTCGTCCAGCGCGCACCAGCGGCTGGCGCGTTCGGGACGGTGGTCGGCCAGCGGCCGCGGCTGCAGCACGCCGTCGCGGCCCAGCCGCGCCACCAGCGTGTCGAGCACACGCCCCAGCGCGGCCGCCTCGGCGCCGGGCTCGGGGAACAGCGAGGCGCTGCGCGGCAGGCTCTCCTGCATCGCTTCCACCTTCAGACCCAGGCCGACCACCGGCGCACCGAAGCGCAACTGGCCCAGGCGCTCCTGCAGCAGCTTCGACAGGTGTTCGGGATCGCGGCTGGGCTGGGCCAGCGCCACCTCCACCGGCGTGCCCTGCGGCGCCTCGCCGGCGCGGTAGCGCTCGTGCTCCAGCACCAGCACGAAACGGGTCGCGCCCGCCTGCTGCCCGGCCAGCCAGCCGGCCATCGCCAGCAGCAGCCGCTGCGCGCCGGCCAGCACGCCCTCGGCACCTTCGATGCGGCCCGGCAGGTCCATGCGGCGGGCGAAGACCGGCGGCGCGACGAACCAGGGCAGGCTGTCCGGCGCCTCGCCATACGCCTGGTCCAGCCCCTCCAGCAGGCCCGGCCCAACGCGCCGCTTGAGCGCGGCGCGTGGCAGCGCGCGCACCTCGCCCACGGTGCGGCAGCCGATGCCGTCGAGCCAGGCGGGATCGGCCAGCCGGTACAGGGCCTCGACCGGCAGCCGGTCCAGCAGCCGCGCCATGCGGGCGGGACGCAGCGCGCGCCGCGGCGGCCGCACCACGGCGCCGTGCCGGCCGCGCCGCAGCGGCTGCGCGGCCAGCCAGGCCGCGCCCCGCGCGCTGCTGCCGCAGCCGAGCTGGGGCACCGCGCCCAGCCGCCGCACGCAGGCCCGCACCGCGCGGCACAGCGCGCGATGGCCGCCGAACAGGCGCAGGCTGGCGCTGACGTCGAGCATCAGGGTGGCGCCCTCGTCATCGCAGGCCACCTGCGGCGTGAAGCGCAGCAGCGCCAGCGCCGCCGCCGCCATCAGCTCGGCTTCGGCGGCCGGCTCGCGCTCGAGCTGCACGACCTCGGCCGACAGCGCCTGCACGCCGCCGCGCCGCATGCCGTAGCGCACGCCCAGCGCCATGGCCGCGGCGTTGGCCAGCACGACCCGCTCCTGCTCCAGCACGGCCACCGGCGCGGCCTGCTCCAGCAGGCCGGGCAAGGCCCGCACCTGCGCGCCGGGCCAGGCCGGCTGCAAGGCATCCAGGGGCAGGCGCGGCAGGTGCACCGCGATCCAGAACGGCATCGACGACATCGGCGACATCGACCGGCTCTCACGCGACCGCGGCCGGCACCGCGCCCTGCCGCACGACAGCCGGCGCCGGCGCGCCCGGCTCGGCCGCTGCCTCCGGCTGGCCCGGCGCGGCCTCCGCGAGCGCCGCGGCGAGCCCGGACGGCACCGCCTCCATGCCGCCCAGCGGCAGCACCAGCGGCGCCTCGCGCAACGGTCCGCGCCGCTTGTGGAAGGCGATCGACAAGGCATTGCCCGGCAGCGGCGACAGCAGCAGCCGCAGCACCGCCGGCGACGATTCGCGCTGTGCCGCGGCCGGCCGCATCACCCACACCGCCGCATCGCCCGCCTGCGCCAGCACCTGCAGCCGGCGGATGGTCTCGGGCCGCGCGCCGGGCAACCACAGCAGCACGCCGCCGAAAGCCTGGCTGCGCAGGATCTGCTCGGCCGCCCAGGTCAGGTCGGCGCCGCGCCCGGCGCGCACCCAGTACAGGCGCTGCGCCGGCAGGCCCCAGGCTGCCAGCCCGGCCGCATTGGGCACGTGCGGCGCCCCCACCAGCGCCAGCGCGCGTCCTTGCGCCGCCAGCGCCTGCAGCGCCGGCCGCAGCAGGCGCAGTTCCCCCACCCCGCTCTCGGCCAGCAGCAACTCGCTCAAGGCACCGAGCGGCCAGCCGCCACCGGGCAGCTCGGCCGCCAGCGCGGCATGGCCGCAGGGGCAGACCGGCAGGCGGGCGGCCTGGCCGAGCTGCCCGGCCCGCCACAGGCCGGGATAGCGCCGTTCCAGCGCGTCCAGCGCCTGCATCCGCTGCGCCGGGGAAAGCGATGGCGATGGGAGCGACGGCCGTGGCGGCGCGGAGAGCCAGTCCTCCTGCGCCGGCGCCGGCGTGGGGACGGCGGTGGCCGGCATGGCGTGCGATGGCGAAATCATGTCTGCTGTGCGCCACCTGTCTGATGCCGGTGGCTGGAAAAATCCGATACTGTATATTTATACAGTATTTCTGGATAGAGGCAAGCGGGGGCCAGGCCGGGCTCACGCGCGCATGCTCGTCGTTCGCCCGTCGTCCCTGCCGGCTCGGCCGCCTCAATGTACACACATGGATTTACATCAGGCAGGCGGCGGCCTATAGTACATCCAGTACATCCACCGCACATCCGTGAGCAGGCATCCCATGCACACCACACGCCTCTTCAAGAACGGCAACTCGCAGGCCGTGCGTATTCCGGCCGACCTGGCCTACGACCGCACCGACGTGGAACTGGAGATCGAGCGCATCGGCGACGAGATCCGCATCCGCCCGGCGCGCCGGCCGCTGGCCGGGGTTCTGGAGAAGTTCGCGAAATTCGGCCCGGACTTCATGGCCGAGGGCCGCGACGAGCACGGCCAGGACGAGCGCGAGGCCCTCTGATGCCGCGCTTCATGCTCGACACCAATATGTGCATCTACCTGATGCGGGACCAGCCCGAGCAGGTGGCGAGACGCTTTGCGCAATGCTATGTCGGTGACGTGGTGATGTCTGCCATCACCTATGCCGAACTGGAATACGGCGTCGCCGTGTCGGCCGACCCCGCCCGGGAACGCCTGCACCTCGCCTCGCTGGTCGAGGACATTCCGGTGATGCCCTTCGAGGCGGCCGCGGCGCGGGCCTACGGCCCCGTCCGGCAGGCGACGCGCGAGCGCAGGAAGGACCATCTGGACAAGCTGATCGCAGCCCATGCGCTGGCACTGGACCTGGTCCTGGTCACCAACAACGAAAGAGACTTCGCGCACTATCCGGGCCTGCGGCTGGAGAACTGGTTGCAGGGATAGCGACGGAGATGGCGACGACGATGGCGACGGGGATGGCGACGGGGATGGCGACGGGAAGCCGCCCGGCCACGCCCGTCTACAATACGGCGCGTGATCCCCTGCCTTCCTCCTCTCCGTCACATGAGACACGCGCTCCTCTGCGCCCTGATCCTGGCCCTGCCGCCCGCCGCGCACGCCGCCGGCGACGCGCTGGCCGGCAAAGCCCTGTTCACCACCCGCTGCGCCTCCTGCCACAGCGTGGGCCCTTCGGCGCGCGGCGCCTTCGGCCCGCAGCTCAACGGCCTGTTCGGCCGGCATGCGGGCTCGACCACCGACTACCAGTACTCGGCGGCCATGAAGGCCTCGGGCATCGTGTGGACGGATGCCACGCTGAGCGCGTTCATCCAGTCGCCGGACAAGGTGGTGCCGGGCACGCGCATGCGTTTCTGGGGCATCGGCAACGCGCAGCAGATCGAGAACCTGCTGGCCTACCTGCGGACCTTCCGCTAGCCCTGGCGGGCGGGCACGCGCTGCGGGCGGCCCGCCCTGCCTGCCCCGGCCTCAGGCGGCCAGGCGGAACGACGATACGGCCTGGGTCAGCCGGCTGGCCTGCTCTTCGAGCGAGCCCGCGGCCGCGGCGGCCTGCTCCACCAGCGCGGCGTTCTGCTGGGTGACGGTGTCCATCTGCGTGACGGCCTGGTTGACCTGCTCGATGCCGGCGCTCTGCTCATGCGAGGCGGCGCTGATCTCGCCCATGATGTCGGTCACGCGCTTGACCGCGTCGACGATACCGGCCATGGTCTGGCCGGCCTGCGCCACCAGCTGCGAACCCTTTTCCACGCGCTCGGCCGAATCGCCGATCAGGGCCTTGATCTCCTTGGCCGCGGTGGCGCTGCGCTGGGCCAGGCTGCGCACCTCGCCCGCCACCACGGCGAAGCCGCGGCCCTGCTCGCCCGCGCGCGCCGCTTCCACCGCCGCGTTCAGCGCCAGGATATTGGTCTGGAAGGCAATGCCCTCGATCACGGCGATGATGTCCACCACCTTCTTCGAGGCGCCGTTGATCTGGTCCATGGTGTCGACCACCTCGCCCACCACCTCGCCGCCGCGCACGGCGATCTGCGAGGCATTGACGGCGAGGCCGCTGGCCTGGCGCGCGTTGTCGGCGTTCTGGCGCACGATGCCGGTCAGCTCTTCCATGCTGGCGGCGGTCTGCTGCAGCGACGAGGCCTGCTCCTCGGTGCGCTGCGACAGGTCGGTATTGCCGGCGGCGATCTGGCCGGTGCCGGTGGCGATCGAGTCCGTGCAGCTGCGCACCTGATGCACGATGCGCAGCAGGTTCTCGTTCATGTCGCCGAGCGCGTGCAGCAGCTGGGCGGTCTCGTCCTTGCCTTCGGCTTCGATGCGGCTGGTCAGGTCGCCCGCGGCCACGGTGCGCGCCACGCCGACCGCGCGATGCAGCGGCCGCACGATGCCGCGCGTCAGCCAGGCCGAGAGCGCGGCGCCGATGGCCAGCACGAAGACGCCCAGCACGATCAGGCCGTTGCGCGCCGACTCGTAGATACCGTTGATGTCGCGCGCGGTCGCGTCGATGCTGCGGCGCTGGATGTCCAGCAGCTTTTCCAGCGCGCCCAGGTAGGCCTCGCCGGCCGGCACGAATTCCTTGGCGAGCACTTCGTTGGCGGCGTCGGCCTGGCCCGCTTCCTTCAGCTTGGTGATCTTGTCGCGCGAAGCGTTGTAGGGATTGCGCACTTCGACGATCCTGGCCAGTGCGGCCTTCTCATCGTCCGTCGACAGCATCGGCCCCAGCTGGTCGCGCAGCTTGGCCATGGAGTCGGCGGAGAACTTCGTCTCGTCGGCGAAGAACGCGCCCAGCGCCGGGTCGGAACTGCGCGCCACCGCGGTGGTGCGGCGCACGCTGGCGTACATCAGCCGGTACCAGTCGCTGACGATGCGCTCCTTGGCGAGCGGCACCTGCATCATCTCTTCCGTGTGCCGTGCCACCTGGTGCAGTCGGAAGATGCCCAGGCCGGTCATCAGCATCGACAACAGCAGGACGACACCGAAGCCGATACCGAGACGCACGCCTATTCCAAGATTCTTCATTTTCTTCTTACCTTCTTACCCGAACATTGACAGCGACGGGCTGCGAAGATCGGCGAGGCCGCCTTCCGCCCGTTCCCCCGGCCGCGGCAGGCAGTCTCATGGGCGTGCCTACGGCGCATCAGGGTTAACGACGAATCCGGGGAATACCTTAGGGGTTAGCCCCGATATATTGCTGAAAATGTATGCACAAAGTGCGGGAAGCCTAACGAAATCAGCCGCCTGGACGCAGCGCGACGCGCCGCCTGCCGATGCCGGCAGGCGGCCCCCGTCCGCACTTGCCCGCCTTGACAAGAGATGCGGGCCGGAAGATTCTGGCTGGCGGTCCGGCCCCCGCGCATCCCTGCCATCGACCAGAACGGACAACAACGGCGGACAACAACGGCGGACAGGAACGGCGCGCGTCGCCTCCGGCCATCGCAATTGCAGGCGCAGCACAAGGCGGCTCCCGGCCAGGCTTCGGCTCGACCATCCTGCAGCGGGGGAGCCATCGATCCAGGTTGACACGAGGAACCAGCCCATGACGGGAAACCTGCTGTCCGACCCCGCCGCGCAGGATGCACGCGCGCACATCGCAACCATGCCGCTCGACGGCATCGATCCGGCCGATCCGCAATGGTTCGTGGACGACACCATCGGCGACATCTTCGCGCGCCTGCGCCGCGAGGATCCGGTCCACCGCTCCTGCAGCCCGATCGAGGGCATCGGCCACTACTGGTCGGTGACGCGCTACCGCGACATCATGCACGTGGAAACCCACCACGAGCTGTTCTCGTCCGACTGGACACGCGGCGGCATCACGCTGATGGATTTCCCGCCGGGCGAGGAGCGCCTGCAGATGTTCATCGCCATGGACCCGCCCAAGCACGACGAAGAACGCAAGGTGGTCAGCCCGATCGCCTCGCCGGGCAACCTGGGCGCCTGGGAAAGCCTGATCCGCGAGCGCACCTGCCGCGTGCTGGACAGCCTGCCGCGCAATGAAACCTTCAACTGGGTGGAGCGGGTCTCGGTCGAGCTGACCACGCTGATGCTGGCCACCCTGTTCGACTTCCCGCTGGAGGACCGCCGCCTGCTGACGCACTGGTCGGACATGATCACTTCCAACAAGCGCACCAACCCCGATGCGCCCGATCCCGAGGTGCGCATGGCCGAGCTGCACAAGATGCTGGCCTATTTCACGCGCCTGTGGAACGAGCGCGTCAACGCGCCGCCCAGCATGAACCTGGTATCGATGCTGGCCCACAGCCCGGCCACGCGCGCGATGGGCCCGATGGAATTCATGGGCAACCTGGCGCTGCTGATCGTCGGCGGCAACGACACCACGCGCAACTCCATGACCGGCGGCCTGCTGGCCCTGCACCAGAACCCGCAGGAAATGGCCAAGCTGCGCGCCGATCCCAACCTGGTGGACAGCCTGGTGCCCGAGATCATCCGCTGGCAGACGCCGCTGGCCTATATGCGCCGCACCGCCACCGAGGACACCGAGCTGGGCGGCAAGACCATCCGCAAGGGCGACAAGCTGGCCATGTGGTACCTGTCGGCCAACCGCGACGACAGCATGATCGCCGAGCCCGACCGCTTCCTGGTCGACCGCGAGCGGGCCCGCCAGCACCTGTCCTTCGGCTTCGGCATCCACCGCTGCGTGGGCAGCCGCATCGCCGAGCTGCAGCTCAAGGTCCTGTGGGAAGAACTGCTGCCGCGCTTCCCGGTGATCGAGGTGATGGGCCCGCCGACGCGGGTGCGCTCGTCCTTCGTGCACGGCTTCTCGCACCTGCCGGTGCGGATCCCGGGCTGAGCCGGCACGGGGCGCGCCAGCGCCCTGCCGCCGCGTCCCATGCCAGCCTTCGGCGGCGGCCGCCCCGGCCCGCCGCAGGCTTCCGTCCCGCTATCCGCCACGCCCTGGCCGCCCCGCACCACGTTCCCGTCCCCTCCCGATGACCCTCACCGCCACCGTCCTGCAGGACCGCCTGAACCACCGTCTGCACGAGACCGGCGTGGCCGGCGCCGCGCTGTCCTGCATCCGCGACGACGACATCCTGCTGGCCTGCGGCGGCGTGCGCGACCGCAACGACGGCACGCCGGTCGATGCCGGCACCGTGTTCGACGTGGCCTCGCTGACCAAGCCCCTGGTGTCCTACGCGGTGCTGCAGCTGGCCGACGCCGGGGTGCTGGACCTCGATGCGCCGCTGGCGGCCTTCACGCCCCCGCTGGTCGCCGGCGATGCGCGCGCCGCGGCCATCACCGCCCGCCACGTGCTGAGCCACACCGGCGGCCTGCCCAACCTGCGCGGCAGCGAGCCGCTGCGCACCTATTTCGCCCCGGGCGAGCGCTTCAGCTATTCCAGCGTCGGCTTCGGCTACCTGCAGTCCGCGCTCGAAGCCGTCACCGGCGAGCCGCTCGAAGCCCTGGCGCGGCGCCTGGTGTTCGCCCCGCTCGGCATGGCTTCGTCCAGCCTGGAATGGCAGCCGCGCTTCGCCGGCAACTTCGTCCATCCGCACGAGCACGACAAGCGCACCGCCAAGCACTACCCGCCGGGCGCGCATGCCTCGTACTCGCTGCACACCACGGCGCACGACTATGCGCGCTTCGTGCAGGCGGCGCTGCGTGGCGAGCGCCTGCGCCCGGCCACGCACCGGCAATGGCTGGAGCCGGTCCTGCCGGCGCCGCGCGACAGCGTGCTGTCGCTCGAGACGGAAGCGGCGCCCACTGCCGGCTCCGGCATCGGCTGGGGGCTGGGCTGGGGCATCGAGACGGCGCGCGGCGCCTTCTTCCAGTGGGGCAAGATGCCGGGCGTGCGCGCCTTCGTCATGGGCAGCCCGGCCGAGCGGCGTGCCGTGGTGCTGCTGAGCAACAGTAACCGCGGACTGCGCCTGATGCACGATGCAGCGCAATGGATACTGCCCGGCGAGCATGCGGCGGTGCGCTGGCTGCAGGCCTGCGTCAGCGAATGAACGTGGGGTGCCACCCCCCTCCTCTGCTATCGTTGACCGTGCCGCGCCATGCGGCGCCCCTACCCTGCGGAGACAAGCCAGATGAAAACCAGCGCAAGAAACCAGTGGGACGGCAAGGTCGCCGCCTTGCACCAGGGCGCGGTCCACGACGAGATCGAGGTCGAGATCCCCGGCGGCGCACGCATCGTCGCCACCATCACCCGCAGCAGCACCGAGCGCCTCGGGCTGGCCACGGGCAAGGACGTGGTGGCCCTGGTCAAAGCATCGTCGGTGATCGTCGGCGTGCCCGATCCGGGCATGCTGCTGTCGGCCCGCAACCAGCTCGCCGGCACCGTCAGCCATGTCGCCACCGGAGCGGTCAACAGCGAGGTGCGCATCGCCCTGCCCCAGGGCGGCGAGGTCGTCGCCATCATCACCAACGACAGCGTAGCCAGCCTGGGCCTGGCCGCCGGCAGCGCCGCCGTGGCCATCTTCAAGGCCTCCAGCGTCCTGCTGGCGGTGCGGACCTGATCCGCGCCCGGGAAATTCCCGCCCGGCCGGTCGGGACCTCAGCGCCGGCGCAGCAAGCCGTGCAGCATCTCGCCCAGGCGGACCACCTCCTCGTCCTGCCATGCGCTGAAGCCGACCAGCACGCCGGGCGGCAGGGACACGCGGTGGCACAAGGCGGACAGGGACTCGAGACGCAGGCCGTGCGCCCGCGCGGCGGCCAGCACGGCCGCCTCGTCGAGGCCCGGCGGCAGCCACCAGACGAAATGGAAGCCCGCCTGCTCGCCGCTGACACGCAAGGCCGCCTCGCCCACCGCCTCGCGCAGGCACTGCAGCACGCGGTCGCGCCGCTGCTGGTAGGCCGCGCGGGCGCGGCGCAGGTGGCGCGCGAAGGCCCCACTGCGCAGGAACTCGGCCAGGGCCAGTTGCTCGATCACGCTGTTCGAGCGCCCGGTGATGCGGCGCAGCTCCGAGAAGGCCGGCACCAGCCGGCGCGGCAGCACCGCATAGCCGATGCGCAGCGCGGCGAACAGCGTCTTGTTGAAGCTGCCGCAGTGGATCACGCGATCGCCCTCGTCCAGTGACTTCAGCGCCGGCAGCGGCAGGCGTTCATAGTTGAACTCGCTGTCGTAGTCGTCCTCCAGGATCCAGCAGTCGTTCTGCCCGGCCCAGTCGAGCAGCGCCATGCGGCGCGCCGCGGGCATGGCCATGCCCAGCGGCGACTGGTGGGCCGGCGTCACGTAGGCCAGGCGCGCGCGCCGGTAGCGCCGCGCCGCGGCGGGCGCGAAGCCGTCCTGGTCGACCGGCAGCGGCACCACGCGCGCGGCGTACTGGCGGAAGATCGGCTCGGCGTTCATGTAGGCGGGATCCTCGATCAGCACCTGGTCGCCCGCCGACAGCAGCAGGCGCGCGCTCAGGTCCAGCGCATGGCGGATGCCGCTGAGCACGATCACCTGCCCGGCGTCGCAGGCGATACCGCGCGCCGTACCCAGGTAGTGCGCGATCTGCTCGCGCAGCGGCCAGGCACCGAGCGGCTCGTCGGCCGACAGCTGCGCTGGCGTGATGCGGCGCGCGCAGCCGGCCAGCAGGCGGCGCCATTCGTCCAGCGGGAACAGGGCGGCATCCGCCAGCCGCGCGCCGAACGGCGCCGCGCGCGGCGCCTCTGCGGCGGAAGCGGGAGCGGGAGCGGCCGTGCCGCTGCGCGCCGGCGGGCACGCGGCGGCGGCTGTGACGAAGCGGTCCGGCAGCGTCGTGCTCACATAGGTGCCCGAACCGACCGCGCTGACCAGGTAGCCCTCGCCGCGCAACTGGTCGTAGGCCGCCTCGACCGTCATGCGCGCCAGCTGCCAGCGCTCGGCGAGGCTGCGCGTGGACGGCAGGCGCGCGCCCGCCGGCAGCGCGCCGCCGAGGATGCCGTCACGGATCTGCCGGTAGACCCAGGCTTGCTTCACCTCGCCCGGATGCGGCCCGTCAGTGGCGAGGTCCACGCTGGAGACACCGCGCGTCCGCCGGGAAAGTGGACTGGTCAATTTCTGTAATATGGATCTTCTGACAAGTCCACATTATCCCTACATTGAGCGCCATCGCGAACCCCACCGGAGTCAAGCATGGCCAACTCGCCAACCCGTCCTGCCTTCCTCTGCACCCTGGCGCCCGACGCGCGCCGCTTCCCGGCCGACAGCCAGTCCAGCCTGCTGGATGCCGCGCTGGCCGCCGGCCTCGCCGTGCCCTTCTCCTGCCGCCGCGGCGAATGCGGCTCGTGCCGCGCGCAGGTCATGGCCGGACAGCACGAACGGATCGCCCCGCCCTCGGAGTACGCGTATCCGGTGCAGGAGCAGGAACTGCTGCTGTGCCAGTGCCGCGCGCTCAGCGACCTGACGCTGCGCTTCCCGCACTGGCAGGCGCCGGCCGCAGCGGCTGCGCCGCGCACGGCCCGCGTCGTCTCGCTGGAGTACGTGGCGCGCACCATCGCGCGGCTGGTGGTCGAGGTGCAGGGCGGGACGCCGTTCGACTGGCAGGCCGGCCAGCATGTGCGGCTCGGCCTGGAACCCGGCAGCCTGCGCTGCTTTTCCATCGCCAACGTGCCGGGCGAACCGGCGAGTGAGTCGGCGAGTGAGTCGGCTGGCGAACCGGCAGGCAAGCGCCGGCTGGAATTCCACATCCGCCGCCTTCCCAGCGGGGCCTTCACCGACCGCGCGCTCGGCACGCTGGCGCCCGGCGACACGCTGCACCTCGAAGGCCCCGAGGGCGACTGCGTCTGGCCTGCCCCGCAGGCGGCGGACAGGGAAGCCAGGAATGGCGCCGACGCCGGGCAAGACCTCGTCCTGCTCGCCACCGGCACCGGCTTCGCGGGCGTGCGCCCCATCCTGCTGACCGCCCTGGCCAGCGGCGCCTGCCGCTCGGTCACGCTCTACTGGGGCAACCGCGAGGCGGAGGACTGCTACGCCGCCGACTGGCTCGACCGGCTGCAGGCACAACACCCCGCCTTGCGCTGGCAGCCGGTGCTGTCCGCCGGCGCCGCCACGCCGGGACGGGTCCAGGATGCCGCCCTGGCCGGGCGCCACGACTGGGCGCGCGCACGGGTCTACGCCTGCGGCCATCCCGGCATGGTGCGCGACGCGCGTGCCGCCCTGCACGCCGCCGGGCTGCCGCCGGCACGCTTCCACGCCGAGGCCTTCGTGCCGGCGGCGGCGCCGCGCCATCCCTGGGAACGGGTCGGGCCGCGCTTCAGCATGACGGCCCTGCTGGAGGCGCGGCGCCGTTCGATCGAGGCGGTCAATGCCGCCGCCGCCATGCTGCGCCCCGGCATCACCACCGGCGAAGCGATCGCCATGATCGACCGGCAACTGCAGGCCATGGGCTCCGCCTACAACTGGCATCCCACCTATGTGCGCTTCGGCGCCGACTCGGTCAACACCTGGCACCAACCCTCGCAACGCGAGCGGCGCCTGCGCGCGGACGACATCGTGGTCATCGACGTGGGCCCGGTCTGGGATGGCTACGAAGGCGACTATGGCGACACCTTCGTGCTCGGCGAGGATGCCGACCACCGGCGCTGCGCGCAGGCCGCGCGCGCGGTGTTCGACGCGGCGCGCCAGGCCTGGCTCGGCGGCATGAGCGGCAAGGCGCTGTATGCCTACGCCGAGACGCTCGCGCACGCGCACGGCTGCGAACTGGTGGCGGACGTGCCCGGCCACCGCGTCTCGGAATTCCCGCACGCGCTGTACGGCAAGCACCGCCTGGCCGACGTCGAGTTCGTGCCGGACGACGGCATCTGGGTGCTGGAGATCCAGGTGCGCGACCGCGCCCGGCCGATCGGCGCCTTCTTCGAGGATGTGCTGGTGCGCGCCTGAGGGATGCTCCCTGCGCTCAGCGCACCGCCGCGTGGCTGTCGCGGCGGGCGTCGCAGGCGCCGGCGTAGGCATTGCCGGCGCGGCGCAGCATCTGCATGCCGCCGAAGTCCCAGGTGCTGCGGTCCATCTCCACCACGTCGTGGCCGAGCGCGGCCAGCCCTTGCGCCACACCGGGCGGAAAGCCGGGCTCGAGGTGCACCGCGCGCCCGGCGCCGACCTTGAAGCGCGGCGCGTCGACGATGGCCTGCAGGTCCTGGCCATGGTCCTGCAGCCGCACCATCATCTGGACATGCCCCTGGGGCTGGAAGGTGCCGCCGGTGGCGCCGAAGGCCATGGGCTGGCCGTCCGCGTCGAAAGCGAAGCCCGGCAGGATGGTGTGGAAGGGCCGCGCGCCGGCGCGGATGAAGGCCGGCGAGGCGGGATCGGTGCTGAAGCAGGCGCCACGGTTCTGCAGCGACACGCCGGCCGCCGGCACCGCCACGCCCGAGCCGAAGCCCATGTAGTTGGACTGGATCAGCGACACCATCATGCCGTCGCGGTCGCCGGCCGCCAGGTACACCGTGCCCGCCAGCGGGCCGAAACGGTGGCCGGTATCGGCGGCGGCGTCGCTGCGGAGGCGCGCGGCCGCCGCCGCCAGGCGCGCCGGCGCGAGACCGGCCTGCACGGCCGCCAGCGCCGCCGGGCCGTCGCCGATCAGCGGGCCGATTTCCGCGAAGGCCAGCTTGATGGCCTCGATCTGCAGGTGCAGGGAGGCGACCGAGTCCGGCCCATGCCGCGCGAGATCGTGATGCGCCAGCACGCCCAGCGCGAACAAGGCCACCGCGCCCTGTCCGTTGGGCGGCAGCTCGGCCAGCGACAGCGCCCGGTAACGTGCCTGCAATGGCTCGACCCACTCGGCCTGGTGCGCGTGCAGGTCGGCCAGGCGCAGACTGCCGCCGGTCGCGCGCGCATGCGCGTCGAGCAGGGATGCGGTCTCGCCGCGGTAGAAGTCCTCGCCGCCGCTGCGGCCGATGCGCTCGAGCGTGGCGGCCAGCGCCGGCAAGGCGAAACGCTCGCCCGCGACGGGCGCGCGCCCGCCGGGCAGGTAGCAGGCGGCGAAGCCCGGCTGGTCCTGCAGCTTGGCCACCTGCTCGCGCCATTTCTGCGCCACCCCCGGCGACACCGGGAAGCCGTCGCGCGCATAGCGGATGGCCGGCAGCAGCACCGTCGACAGCGGCAGCCGGCCGAAGCGGCGCGCCAGCGCGCTCCAGGCCGACACGGCGCCGGGCACGGTCACGCTGTCCCAGCCGCGCTGCGGCATCGCCGCCAGGCCGGCCAGCCGCGCGGTGTCGAGCGCGAGCGGGGCGCGGCCGCTGGCGTTCAGGCCATGCAGGCGGCCGCCGTGGCAGACCTGCGCGAAGGCATCCCCGCCCAGCGAGTTATTGGTCGGCTCGACCACGGCGATGGCGGCCGCCGCAGCGATCGCGGCGTCGGCGGCATTGCCGCCCAGCACCAGCATCTCCAGGCCGGCCTGGGCCGCCAGCGGTTGCGAGGCGACCACCATCTCGTCGCCGTGGACGGTGGCCCGGGCCGCCGGGCAGCGTGCCGGGGCGATTGCTTGGAATGACGTCGCCATGGCTACTGCGCGGCCAGCTTCTGGCCTTGGATCAGGCCGGCCCACTTGGCGTGCTCGGCCTGCACGAAGGTGCGGAAGGCCTCGGGGCTGCTCCACTCCACCTCGGCACCCTGCGCACTGAAACGCTGCTGGATCTCCGGCGACTTCAGGATCGCCACCAGGTTGCGGTTCAGTGTCTCCACCACCGCGGGCGGCAGCCGGGCCGGGCCGAAGATGCCGAACCAGGCGCTGACCTCGAAGCCCGGCAGGCCGGACTCGGCCACGGTGGGCAGCCTGGGCAGCAGGCTGCTGCGGTGCGCCCCGGTGACGGCCAGCGCGCGCACGGTGCCGGCCTCGATCTGCGCCTTGGCCGTGACCTGCAGGTCGAACATCAGGCTGACCTGGCCGCCCAGCAGGTCGGCCAGCGCCGGCGCGCTGCCCTTGTAGGGCACGTGCAGCAGCTGGATGCCGGCCGATTTCGCCAGCAGCTCGCCCGCCAGGTGGTTGGAGGTGCCGGTGCCGGCCGAGGCATAGGTGATCTGCCCCGGGCGCGCCTTGGCCAGCGCGACCAGCTCGCCCATGGTCTTCACCGGCAGGGCCGGATTGACCAGCACCACGAAGGGCACCGAGGCCACGCGCGTGATCGGCGTGAAATCCTGCACGGGGTCGTACCCCACCGGCGTCAGCGCCGGATTCATCGCGTGCGAGCTGACCGTGCCGAGCAGCAGCGTGTAGCCGTCCGGCGCGGCCTGGGCCACGTACTTGCTGCCGATGGCGGTGCCCGCCCCGGCGCGGTTGTCGACCACCACCGGGGTGCCCAGGCGCTCCGACAAACGCTGGCCGAGCAGGCGCGCCAGCACGTCGGCGGTGCCGCCCGGCGGATAGGGCACCACCAGATGCAGCGGCCGGTTAGGAAAGACCTGTGCGGCCACGGGTACTGACAGCAGCAGCGCGGCGGCCAGGCCGGCGCACAGGCGGGAGAAAAGGGAGGGCATGCTGGGCGGGTGCGGAGTCGGGTGCGGAAGCGCCGCCGCGGCGGCGGCGCACAGCGTGGAGGCAGGCGACGGCCCCGCTCAGGACAGCAGCGGAGCCCGCTCCTCGTCCACCTCGGCGATCGGCGGGATCTCCACGCCGTGGGCGCCGACATCCTCGCGGATCTCGTTCAAGGCGCGGCGGATGATCGCCATCTCCTCCTCCGGATGCGTGGCGCCGAGGCCGTGCTCGGCGGCGAGGGCGCGCGCGCGCGCCGCGCGCCGCTGCTCGTCGGGCGGCAGGTTGACCACTGCATAGACACCGTTGAGCAGGCTGCCGCGCAGCTTCTTGGCGAACTTCTGGCCCAGCATGGCCTTGTCGTCCGCCGAGATCTCGGCAAAGAAACGCCGCATGATGATGCGGCCGAACTGGATGTGGCGCGCTTCGTCGCGCAGGATCAGCCGGCAGGCGGTGCGGATCGACTCGAAGCGCGCATTCTCGTAGCGGGCCTGCAGCAGTTCGCCCGACAACTGTTCGAACAGGGTGTTGACCGCGAGCCCGGCGAAGAAGCTCATCTGCTTCTCCTCGCGCTCGTCGTGGAAGCGCGGGATCACCGAACGGAAGTAGTCCGAGCGCGGCGACGGCTGGTAGCCGCCGATGGCGCCCGCCACGCGGAAGGAGGCCTCGTGGTGGCGCAGTTCCTCGGCGATGAAGTTGACCACGTGCTGCTTCACCTCGAAGGGCTGGTGGGAAAAGATGGCATCGAGCAGGCGCTCCGCGCCGTAGGGGATCGCCCCATGCTCCATCCAGGCGCGCAGGCTCCACCACTCGGCGCCGGCCTCGCGCACCTCGGCCGGGAGGTCGGCGCGCTCCAGGTCGGAATAGTCGATCCGGGCCGGATCCCAGGCCAGCGCGCGCGCCTGTTCGCACAGGCCCCAGATATCCTGGTAGGCCAGGGTCGAGACGATGGGATAGGGATTGGGGACCGGGGTCAGTTCTTCCAGCAGCGAGGGGCGCATCGGGTTCTCCGTGGGGGCAGGCGGCAGGCCTCGGCGCAAGGACCGGGCCGGCTGGCGTTTTGCTTACTCTAGATTGCCGGGCCGTGATATTCCAAATACTATTCGTGTGCATTCGTAATACATGTAATGAATCACGGCGCGCGGACCCCGGCGCGCGCCACCGCCCTGCCCCGCACCATGACCGACCTGCGCCAGTTCCAGCAATTCATCGCCGTGGCCGAGCTGCTGAGCTTCCGCCGCGCGGCCGAGGTCCTGCACATGTCCCAGCCGCCGCTGACGGTGGCCATCCAGAAGCTGGAAGAGACCATCGGCACGCGCCTGCTGGACCGCAACCGCCACACGGTGCGCCTGACACCGGCCGGCGAGGTCTTCCTGGTGGAGGCCCGGCGCGCCATCGCGCAGGCCGAGATCGCCATCGAATCCGCGCGCCGGGCCGCCAGCGGCATGTTCGGCACGCTGCGCCTGTCCTTCGTGCCGAGCGCGGCGCTGGACCTGCTGCCCGAGGTGCTGCGCACCTTCCAGCGCGAGTACCCGGCGGTCAAGCTGATCCTCAGCGGCGAGACCAGCGGCCGCCAGCTCGAACTGCTGCGCCGCGGCGACACCGACCTGGCGCTGGTGGTGCCGCCGGTCTACGAGGCCCGCGACCTCAGCCTGGACATCCTGTGCGAAGAGGAACTGGTGCTGGCGGTGCCGGCCGAGCACCCGCTCGCGCGCCGCAAGCGGGTGCGGCTGGAGGAGCTGCGCGCGGAAGCCTTCGTCGCCTTCCCGTTCGCCGAAGGGCCCGGCTACTCGGGCGTGATCCTGGCCGCCTGCCAGCGCGCCGGCTTCTTCCCGCGCGTGGTGCAGGAAGCCGCGCAGATGCAGTCCATCGTCACGCTCGTGGCCGGCCATCTCGGCGTGGCCATCGTGCCGCGCGCGATGACGCGCGTGCAGGCCCGCGGCGTGGTCTACGTGGAGGTGGCGCAAGCGCGCACCACGCTGCGCTATCCGCTGGTGCTGGCCTCGCTGGCCGCCACCGACAACGCCCTGGTCGGTGCCTTCGTGGCGGTGGCGCGCCGCACCCTGGCGGGGCTGCGCGGCAAGGACGGCAGGAGCGGCGGCGCGGCGGCCTGACGCCAGCCGCGCGCGGCCTCACGCGCGCCGGCGGCGGCGTGCGCCTCAGTCCGGCGCCCGCCGGCAGGCGATCCAGGCGCCCCAGAACAAACTGGAAAAGAAGCGCAGCGGCGCCTCGAAGCCGGCCTCCCCGAGCAGATCGGCCACCACCTGCTCCGATGCCGGCGGCTCGGCGCCCTGCTGGATGCGCCCCAGCTTGGCCGCCACCGTGGCCGCGTCCGCGCCCTGCATGCGCCAGCGCTCTCCCCATGCCTTCAGCAACAGCGGCTGCGAGGCGTAGGGCCGGTAGTTGCAGGCCAGGATCAGCGGCGCGCCGGCGGGCAGGCGTGCCGCGATGCCGGCCAGCAGCGCGGCCTTGTCCGCCTCGCCCGGGAGGTGGTGCAGCACCCCGATCAAGGTCGCCGCGTCGAAGCGTTCAAGGGGGTCGAGGTCCGCCACATAGCCAGGCACGCTGCGCACGCGCCCGGACAGCCCGGCCTGCGCCACCTGCGCCGAGGTCAGCGCCAGCATCTCGGGCGACGGATCGACAGCGGTGAAGGTCCAGCCGGGTTCGAGCCGGGCCGCCGTCAGCACCTCCTGGCCGGTGCCGCCGGCCCCGGCCACCAGGATGCTGGCCGCGCCGCCACTGCCGAGCCGTGCGGCCAGCATGCACGCCGCCAGTTCATGGCAGGCATCGTAGCCAGCCAGCGCGATGCGGCTCTGCTCGCCGTACTCGGCGGCACGGGAGGAATCGAATTTCTGCACGGCGTCGGTCGCGCGGGATGGCATCGGTGAGGTCTCCTTGTCTGCGGGCGATGCGGCAGGCTTGCCGCCTGCGGCCATTCTAGGGACGCCGGCGGGGAGATCCAGTTGGCAAACCATCCTGGTATCCGGACTGCCATGCTGAGTGCTAGCTCGACGTTTGCTGCAGGTGTGCGTAGCCGGCCGCCGCGGCGAAGTCCGCCAGGCGCCAGATGCGCCCGTTCACCCCCCAGGTGCCGTCGGGCACTTCCTGCAGCAGCACCGAGGTGACCAGCGGCCGCGTGTCACCGGCCGGCCGCGCCGCCTGGACCGCTTCGTGCACCAGGCGCACGAACTCCGCGCGTGCCGCGTCGTCGAGCACGCCCGCCGGGACGCAGGCCTGCACCACGCAGGGCAGCAGGCCGGCCCCGGGATCGGCGCCGCCGCAGGTCCAGCCGCCCGCCGCCACCTCCTCGACCTGCACCCAGCACAGGGCGCGCCGGCGCGGGTCATCGGGAATCCGTTCGGCGGTGGCCGCGGCGTCGCTCAGCAAGCGGCCCAGGTCGGCGCGATGGGTGCCGGGAAAGGTGCCTTGGGGAATGCGGATCAGGAGATTGGGCATGGACCGGCCTCGCGCGCTGCGCTGTGGATCAGGTGGACATTACAGCGCAGCGCGGTGCCGCCTGGCAGCGCCCGAGCCGACAGATTTCCAGCCGATCCGGCCAAGCCGGGCAGCCGCTGGCCTCCCGGCCCTGCCGCCCTGCCTTGCTCAGGCCCGCTTCGCGGCGCGCAGCCCCAGCCGCGCGCCGGACACATTGACCAGCAGCCCCGCCATCACCACCGCCGCGCCCGCCCATTGCGCCGGTGCCAGGTCCTCGCCCAGCAGCCAATGGGCCGAGACCAGGCCCACCACCGGCACCAGCAGCGTCAGCGGCGCCACCTTGCTGGCCGCGTAGCGCGTCAGCAGCCGGCCCCACATCGAATAGCCGAACAGCGTCGCCACGAAGGCCAGGTAGCACACCGCGAACACGGCCGCGCCGGACACCTGCGACAGGCTCGCGGCGATGCGTGCCGGCCCTTCGAAGGCCAGCGACAACAGTGCGAACGGCACGATCGGCACCAGCGCGCCCCACACCACCAGCCCGACCAGGTCGACCGGACCGATGCGCTTGCTGACGATATTGCCGGTGGCCCAGCACGCCGCCGCGCACAGGGTCAGCACGAAGCCGGCCACGCTCATGGCGCCATGCGCTCCGCCGGACGCCGTCGCCGCGCCCGTGCCGATCAGCGCCAGTCCCGCGGCGGCAATGGCCATGCCGGCGAGGTTGAACCAGCGCAGCGGCTCGCCCAGCCAGGCGGCGATGGCCAGCGTGAAAAAGGCCTGGGCCTGCAGCACCAGCGACGCCAGCCCGGCCGGCATGCCCACCGCCATGGCGTAGAAGAGGAAGGCGAACTGCCCCAGGCTGATGGTGGCCCCGTAGGCCAGCAGCAGGCGCAGCGGGAGGCGCGGCCTGGGCACGAACAGCACCGCCGGGAAGGCCACCAGCAGGAAACGCAGCGTGCCCAGCAGCATCGGCGGCATGCCGGCCAGCCCCACCTTGATGACGACGAAATTGATTCCCCAGACGAGGACGATGGCGAGGGCGAGCAGACGATCCTTGGCTTGCATGGCGGGAGACGAAACGAGACGAGACGCGACGGGGGCCGGGCAAAGGCGCAAGCCTATCACCAGCCGGCCCGGCCGGCCGGATGCGCTGCGACAGAATGCCGCAGCGCGGACGCGGATATTCCCGGTGCGCATGTGATGCCGGCGCCGTGTCCGTCATGTTTCCGTCATCGTGCGCCTCTATCGTGCCGTCACCCGTCCCAACGGGTCTCATTCCGGAGAAAACAAGACATGAAGTTCACGACCATCGCCGCCCTCGCCGTCGCGCTGCTGAGCAGTGCCGCCCAAGCCGCCGACATCACCGGCGCCGGCAGCACGTTCGCCGCCCCCATCTACAACAAGTGGGCCACTTCGTTCCAGAAGGCCAACGGCGCCCAGGTAAACTACCAGGGCATCGGCTCCTCGGGCGGCATCAAGCAGATCATCGCGAAGACGGTCGACTTCGCCGGCTCGGACGCCCCGCTGAAGGACGAGGAACTTGCCAAGGAAGGCCTGTTCCAGTTCCCCACGGTGGTCGGCGGCGTGGTGGCGGCGATCAATGTGCCGGGCGTGAAGTCGGGCGAGCTGACGCTGTCGGGCCCGGTGCTGGCCGACATCTACCTCGGCAAGATCAAGAAGTGGAATGACGCCGAGATCGCCGCGCTGAACCCGAAGGCCAAGCTGCCGGACCTCGACATCGCCGTGGTGCGCCGCGCCGACGGCTCGGGCACCAGCTTCATCTGGACCAACTACCTGTCCAAGGTCAGCCCGGAGTGGAAGTCGAAGATCGGTGAAGGCACCACCGTCAACTGGCCGACCGGCACCGGCGGCAAGGGCAACGACGGCGTGGCCGCCTTCGTGCAGCGCCTGCCGGGCGCCATCGGCTACGTCGAGTGGGCCTACGCCAAGCAGAACAACATGGTCTATACGGCCATGAAGAACGCCACCGGCACCGTGGTCGAGCCCAGGACGGAGACCTTCAAGGCCGCCGCCGCCGGCGCCAACTGGTCGAAGACCTTCTACCAGATCCTGACCAACGAACCCGGCAAGGACGCCTGGCCGGTGGTCGGCGCGACCTTCGTGCTGCTGCACACCAAGCAGGACAAGGCCGAGCAAGGCGCGGAAACGCTCAAGTTCTTCGACTGGGCCTTCAAGAACGGCGAACAGGCCGCGCAGGAGCTCGACTACATCTCGCTGCCGAAGTCGGTGGTCGCGGAGATCCGCGCGCAATGGGCCGCGAAGATCAAGGACGAAGCCGGCAAGCCGGTGATGCGCTGAGCCGGCACCGCGCTGAGGCAAGCCTGACGCGCGCCGTGCACGCCTGACGCCCGGCCGCCCGGCCGGTGCGTGAGGCCGGCGGCGGCCAAGCCACGGGGCAACCGCAAGGTTGCCCCGTTTTCTTTGTTGCCAGGCCGCCGCTCAAGCCAGCAGCGGCGCCGCCTGCTCCAGCAGGAATTCGACGAAGGTGCAGAGCGGGCGCGTGTACCGGGTGTGGTGAGGTGTGGTGAGGGCCCTGCCCTGTGGTGACCGCTGCGGGGAAGCTAGTCCCGGGGATCCAGGCCGGCGCCGACCAGCGCCGCCACGCCTTGCAGCAGCGCGCCGAAGGCGGCGGGATCGCGGCGGTCGCCCGCCTGCTGGCCGCCGATCAGGCAGAGATGCACCGCCCGGGCGATCCGCTCGGCTTCGGCTTCGCTGCGCACCAGCGGGCGGCACACGGACAGCGCGAAGGACAGCCGCGTGCGGTCGACGCGGTCCTGGAATTCGGCCACCAGCGGGTCCTGCAGCGCCCAGGCGCGGATCGCGACCTCGCGCCCCGGCCGTTTCTGCGCCGCGATCTCCAGGTAGCGCGCGAGGATATCCTGCGCGCCGCGCCCCTGCGCGGCGTGGGCGAGCATGCGCCCGGTGTAGTCGGCCTCCCACTCGGCCAGCAGCGCGCGCACGAAGGCCTCCCGGCTGTCGAAATGATGGTAGAAGGACCCGCGCGTGACGTTCAGCCGGCGCGCCAGGCGCTCGGCGGACACGGCCTGGAATCCCTCCTGGTCCAGTGCCTCGAGCCCCGCCCGGATCCACCGGTCCCGTGTCAATGCCGCCATGCGTCTGCCGCCATGCTTGCCGCCATACAGGCTGTGTATGGCCTCCCTTGCGTCGCTAGAGTGCGATTCTCGCATAGCCACCCGACGACGCCATGAAGACCATCGCACTCATCGCCTTCGAGCAGTTCACCGACATCGATCTCTTCCTGATGTGGGACATCCTCGGCCGCCAGCGCCAGCACTGGCAGGTCCGCATCCTCGGCAGCCAGCCGGAACTGCGCTCCGCCAACGGCCTGGCGCTGCGGCCCCACGGTCGGCTGGACGAAGCCAACCATGCCGATGCCGTACTGTTCGCCAGCGGCAAGCAAGGCGTGCCGGCGGCGCTGGCCGATGCCGCCTTCCTCGGCAGCTTCCGCCTGGACCCGCGACGCCAGCTGATCGGCTCCATCTGCGCCGGCTCCTTCTTCCTCGCCAGGCTCGGCCTGCTCCCGCACAACCGGGCCACCACCCATCCCGACGCCCGCGCCGCCTTGAGCGCCATGGGCGTGACAAGCGACGAACGTCCCTTCGTCTGCGACGGCAACGTCGCCACCGCGGGCGGCTGCCTGTCGGCCCTGTACCTGGTCGCATGGATCGCCGAGCGGCTGCTGGGCAGCGGCCGGCATCGCGAGGTCCTGCGGGAATTGCTGCCGGCGGGGCAGGAAGCCCTGTTCGGGCGGCTGGTCGAGGCGAGCCTGGTGGAGGGCGGAGCGTAAGGCAGGGCGTGCCGGGTGCCTTCACCCTGCCATCGCTTCACGGCGCCGGAGTCGTATCGAATCCTATCCATTGCAGGGACAGCTGCCGGGTCACGCCTTCGGCAATGGTCGCCTTGATCGCCTGGTCGAAGCGCTCCAGCAGGGCCGTATCGCCTTTGCGCAATCCGAGGGAGGCACCCGCTCCGAATACCCCTCCGGACAACTGCGGCCCGGCCATCGCCAGGCGGGCGTTCGCGGGCTTCCGGCTCGCGCCCTGCATATAGCTCATCGACACCAGCGTGATGTCGATGCGCCCGGACAGCAGATCCAGGTCGGCTTCCTCCGGGGTCTTGTACTCGCGAACGGTGGCGACACCCTTCAGGTACTTGTCGATGAAGGCGCTCGCCACCGAGGCCGTCTGCACGCCGATGACCTTGCCAGCGAGCTGCGGCTTGATTGCCGCGATGAATCGCTGCAGGCCCGCCGCGTCCTTGTCCAGCCAGAGGACGCTTCCTTCTCCCGGCAGTTTCGCCAGCGGACTGGACTTCAAGGTGACGAACCGGCTTCCGACCGCGCTGTAGGGCGCCGAGAAGGCGATGGTCTCGCGCCGCTTCGGCGTCGCTGACAAGCCGGACATCAGCACGTCCACCTTCCCGGAGAGTAGCGAAGGAATCAGGCTGTTGAACGGGATGACGACCAGCTTGCACTCGACCTTCATCCTCGCGCACAGGATCTTGTAGTAATCGATCTCGTACCCGGCCAGCGAGCCGTCCGGGTTGGTGAAGTTGTATGGCCTGAATGCCCCTTCCGTGGCGATCGTGATGGTCTTCCCGCCATGGCCGTCGGCCGATGCGAAGGCAGCAGTGGAAGGGTTGAACAGCGCGGCGGCCAGCAAGGATGCCGCGGCGGCAAATGTCGCTTTCGCTTTCATGTAACGTCCTCTCTGCGGGCGGATGGACCACCGGCTATCGGTGGCTGGAGATGAACTGCCGGAAGCGCGCGGATTGGCTGTGCCGGAACAACTGCTCGGGCGCGCCTTCGTCGTCGATGCCACCCTGATGCAGGAAGATCACGCGATCGGAGACCTCGCGCGCGAATCCCATCTCGTGCGTGACGACGAGCATCGTGCGCCCCTCCGCGGCCAGCTCGCGCATGACCTTCAGGACCTCGCCCACCAGCTCCGGATCGAGCGCCGACGTCGGCTCGTCGAACAGCATGACCTTCGGCCGCATCGCCAGGGCGCGCGCGATGGCCGCCCGCTGCTGCTGCCCCCCCGACAGCTGCGAGGGATAGCAGTCGCGCTTTTCCACGATCCCGACCTTCCTGAGCAGCGCCAGGGCTTCGTCCTCGCACTCGGCACGCGGTCGCTTCAGCACATGGATCGGCGCTTCCATGACGTTCTGCAGAATCGTCTTGTGCGACCACAGATGGAAGCCCTGGAACACCATGCCGAGGGACGCCCGGATACGGTCGACCTGGCGCTGGTCCAGGGGCCGAAGCGGCTTGCCGGGAACCTGGCGCATGCGGATCAACTCGCCGCCGACGGTGATCCGTCCCTGATCCGGCATCTCGAGCAGATTGATACACCGCAGCAAGGTGGACTTGCCGGATCCGGAGGAACCCAGGATCGAGATGACTTCGCCTTCGCGGGCATCCATCGAGACGCCTTTCAGGACCTCGTGTCCGCCAAAGCTCTTCTTCAGTTGATCGACACGCAGCGCCACCTGCGCCGCCTCCCTGGTCGATGTCCCGTTCATGCTCGCTTCTCCGGTTTCGCGACCGCGGCCGCCTGGTTGGGGGAATGGCGCGCCGGCCGAGAATCCGGGCGCAGTGCCATCTCGAGACGCGCGATCAGCGCGGTCAGCAGCAGATTCAATGTGAGGTAGATCGCACCGGCAATGACGAACACGTCCAGCGTCCGGTAGGTCTCGCCGATCAGGCGCGCGGCGATGCCGGTGACCTCCATCAACGTGATGACGGAGGCGAGCGAGGTCGACTTGACCATCGCCACGACCTCGTTTCCGTATGCCGGCAAGGCCTGGCGCAAGGCCAGCGGCAGCACGATGCGGCGCCATCGGAGCAGGAACGGCATGCCGCACGCCTGAGCCGCCTCGACCTGTCCATGCGGTACCGACAGCAGTCCGCCGCGAAGGATCTCGCCGGAATAGGCAGCGGTGCACAGGCTGAGCGAGAGCAGCGCGCAGTAGTACGGTTCGCGCAGAAAGGGCCAGAGAATGCTCTCCTGTATCCATGGAAACTGCCCCGGTCCGTAGTAGATCAGGAAGATCTGCACCAGCAGGGGCGTACCGCGGAAGACGAAGATATAGGCGCTGGCCAGTGCGTTCAGCGCAACGTTCCCCGAGACGCGCATGGCCGCGAGCACCACGGCAAGCACCAGCCCGGCGGCCAGGCTGAGCGAGGCGAGCTGCAAGGTCAGCGGCACGCCCTCGAGCAGCGCGGCCAGGCTGTCATGGATGAATGGAACGTCCATTATCTCTGCCTCACTCCGCGCGCATAGAAACGTTCCGTGGCGCGGAGCGCGCGTCCGGTACATGCGGAGATCAGGAGGAACAGCAGCGCCGCCGCGAAGAAGAAATCGAAGGGCATGCCGGTGGCGTTGGCGCCGACCTGCGCCCGGCCCAGCAGATCGGCCACGCCGGTGACCGAAATCAGCGCCGAGGCCTTCAGCACCATCTGCCAGACATTGCCGATGCCCGGCATGGCGTGGCGCAAGGTCAGCGGGACCAGGATCCGGCGCAGACGCAGCAGGCGCGGCATGCCGCATGCCACCGCCGCTTCGAGCTCGCCCCGGCTCACGGCGCTGCAGGCGCCGCGGAAGACTTCCGTCAGCTGGGCGCCCGACGTGATCCCGATCGCCAGCACGCCTGCGACGGCTCCCGGGATGCCGACGAAACCGCCGGCGCCCATCCACGTTCCGATCCGGGTCAAGGCCGCGCTGCCGCCGAAATAGAACAGGTAGATGACCAGCAGTTCGGGAATCCCCCTCAGCACTGTGGTGTACGCCGTCGCCAGCGCCGGTAGCGGTTGGCGCCCGCCGACCTTGGCCCAGCAGCCAAGCGCACCGAACACGCCACCGGCCAGCAGGCCGCAGACGGCGACGGCGAACGTCGTTGCGGCACTGGCCATGAGCAGCGGCCCCCACCCTTGGCTCGAAAAGCCGAAAACGTCGAAGATGGACGGTTCCATGATCAATGCGAGGCAGGGAGCGGAACCCGCACGTCGTCGGGGATCGGGTTCTGGAAGGGCCCGTCCCCCACGCGTGCGCGATGCTCGGCCTTTGCCATTTCCAGGATGTCCGGGCGCAGGTAGAGGTGGACGGCCGTGCTGGCCATGATCTTGGCCGTGTGCACCATGCCCTTGTGGGCGATGCTCGACTTCCCCTGGGCCACCAGCTGCCAGGAATGGCCCGGCGTACCGATCGCGTAGGTGGCCCCGCGCGCCTGCACCGTGGGCGTCACCCAGCTGACGCTTCCCACGTCGGTGGACGCAAGCTGCGATTCATCCCCGGCGTACCGGGGCGCAATGGCATTGCACAGGACGAGGCCCTCTGCCCTCTTGAGGCCGGCACGGCGGAATGCGGACAGAACGGCTTCCTCGCCGACCGTAGCCTGGAAGCGGGCGGCCAGCGCGCGATCGGCGTCGTCGAAGTCCGGCGGCCCGAGTTCGGCGAACTGTGCTTGCATCAGGTCCTCGAGCGGCGTATTGCCGACCACGTTCGCATCGCCGCTGACGATCTGCGAACGCACGGTCGTCTGGGTCATCAGCGCGGCGCCCCGGGCGATGTCGTCCACCCAGGCGCGCAGGGTACGGAGACCGTCCAGGTCCGCGGCCCTGACCAGATATCTCACGGTGGCGCGCGCCTGCACCACGTTCGGCGCAATACCGCCGCTATCGGTCACCGCATAGTGGATGCGTGCACTCGCAGGCATGTGCTCCCGCATGTAGTTGACGCCAACGTTCATCAGTTCCACCGCATCGAGCGCACTGCGGCCGAGATGCGGCGCCGAGGAAGCATGCGACGCGACGCCGGAGAAGTGATAGTTGATCTCGTTGCAGGCGAGCGAGACGGGATTGGCGACGCCGGAGAATGCCGCGGGATGCCAGCAGATCGCCGCGTCGACATCGTCGAACACACCGGCCCGGACCATGAAGCCCTTGCCGGCACCGCCCTCCTCGGCCGGGCAGCCGTAGTAGCGGATCCGGCCCGGCAGGCCGTGTGCTTCCAGGTAGCTCTTGACTGCCGCGGCGGCGTGCATCGACCCGGCGCCGAGAAGGTTGTGCCCGCAGCCATGTCCGCTGCCGCCTTCGTGTACCGGGTCCCGTTCATCCACGCCGGCCTTCTGCGAAAGGCCCGGCAGCGCGTCGTACTCGCCGAGAATGGCGATGACCGGCCCGCCTTCGCCGGCCTCTCCCACCATCGCAGTAGGAATGCCGGCGATGCCCGTCTCGACGCGGAACCCCAGCTTGCGCAGCAGTTGTTCATGCGCCGCGGCGGACTGGTATTCCTCGTAGTTGAGTTCGGGTGTCTCCCAGACCGCGTTGCTCAATGCGGTGAACTGATCCCGCATCGCATCGATGCGTGCCCACACGTCCCGCATCGTCTCCACCTCGTTCACTTGCATGACACGCTCCTTGCCTGGATGGGTTGACTACCGTCGACGCGCCGCCATTGCCTCTTTCTGCCCGCGCGCGGCCACGCAACGCACGGCGACGGAATGGATGCGCGGCATGCCGATGCCACGCCGGCACCGCCGAACCTCAGAACCGATGTCGGATCCCGACGCGAACCATGGTCTGGCGATTGCTGTTCGAAGCCGGCAATGCCCGGATCGCCGCGACGGCCGGGCCGCCGGTCGAGTCGGTGCCGGAAGCCTTCTGATGAACGCCGGCCAGATACACGTCGGTACGCTTCGACAGGAAGTAATCCGCGCCCACGGCCACCTGGAGATAGTTCGCGCCCGAGCGGCTCGCGCCACTCGTGTCACGGACCGGGCTGCCCTTCGTGTAGCTGAAAGCCGCCCCCAACAGCAGGGCCGGCGTCACCTGATACTTGACGTTGATCTCGGCGTTGTCGAATGCCACGGTGCCCGCATAGCGCATGGCGTTCAGGCCGGGAACCGCCCCGAGATGCATGAACCGGATATTCGAGTACGTCGCACCGATGGTTGCCGCGCCGATGGCATAGGCGGCGCCGATGCCGATCACCTGGTAGGTGTTGGCCGACGTGAATCCGCGATAGACCGGCGACGTGACAGCGGACGGCGTGCCGGTAGAGGTATTGTTGCCAAACAGGCTGCCGGCGTTCGCGGCCGGCGTACGGGCGTTCAGGTAGGCCATACCGAACGCCAGCGGCCCGCCGCCATAGCGCGCGCCCAGCGACCAGACCTGGTTTGCCGCGACGTCTCCCGCGACCCCGCCCAGGCTGTACGTACCCGTGAACGTCAGGCCGGCATGGGCCGCGCTCCTGTATTTGACGGTATGGTTGGCCCGGTATGAATTGTTGAAGTTGTCGATGTCGCCAGCGTGAGCGGACATCGCCGTGCCCCACTGTCCGGCGGCGGCAAATGCGCCCACCGAGTCGACGAGGGCATCGTATTGACGGCCCAGCGTCACGGTGCCGAAGTCCCCCGCCAGGCCGACCAGGGCCTGGCGCCCGAACGCGAGACCGCCTTGTCCCGCTTTGCCGTTGCTTGCATTGAAACCGCTTTCCAGCGCGAAGAGCGCCGCCAGGCCGCCGCCGAGGTCCTCCCTGCCGCGCAGGCCCCAGCGGCTGCCCTGCAGGCCGCCGCTCGTCAGGTTGTACAGGCGGGAACCACCGGCATTGGAGTTGTAGTTCAAGCCTTCGTCGACGACACCGTACAGCGCCACGCTGCTCTGGGCATGTGCCACATCGGACAATGCGCCCAGCGCGGCGACGGCATATAGCGATCCTTTTCTCATCGATTGTCTCCGTTGGTTTTTTATTTTTTTATTTAAAAAATACTAATTAGATCCGCAAAAAATAAGCTCCGACTTTTAATATTGATAGACCAGAAAAATCACCATCCTGGCGTCGAAGGGGACACGCCATCGCGGAGGTGAAGACTGCGCTTACCGGCCGGCTGTGGCTCGCCGATCCGGCAACTCCGGCAGGAAGACGCGGAGGCAGGCCTGCCGCGTCGATCGGCAAGCAGGGCCCGACCGGATCAATCGGCTTCGGCGACCCGCTCCTGCACGCCCTCACGAAGGCGGCCGTGGCAAGGCTTGGCGCCGGACGCTGCCGCAGGAGTCCCGGATTGCACCAAGCGCACCAGATGCGCTCGTCGTCGAGAGAACACCCCCACAAGCTCCCGATCCAGGTGGCACCGGCATCCGGCGGCGGCGCAGAGCAAAGCAGACGCTCCGCCCGCCGGCATGATGGTGAATAACGGCGCCCGCGCGCCGCGAGGCGTCGCCCTACAAGTCGATCCGCATCAAGTCATGCGCCAGCCGCAGCGGGCCGCCGTAGTGCTTGCGGATATCGGTCACGACCTCGTCCAGCAGGTGCGGCCCCATCAGCTCCACCGGAAGGTGCTTGGCGGCCGCGCGTTTCAGTACCGGGCTGGTCGAATCGAAGTGACCGAAGTGCGTGGCGACAAGACTCTTGACCTCGGCGCGCGCCGCAATCCTGCCCAGCTCGGTCGGACTGGTATGCGAGAAGGTTCCCACGCCGGTCTTGGCGCGGTGCGCGATGAAGGACTCCGGGAAGGTGCATTCATGGATCAGCAGATCGGCATCGCGCGCCAGGCGCACCATCGCTTCGCAGGGCGCGGTGTCGCCACTGAACGCGATCACCTTCCCTTCCGCCTCGACCCGCACGCCGAAGCACTCGCATACCTCGCGCGGGATATGCTCGACCCAGTCGACCGAGATCTTCACGTCGTCGTCCTGGAACACCACGCCCGGGCTGATTTCGCGCACCTCGGGACGTATCGCCTCGAGATTCTGCTGCCGGATCGGGTAGGCGCCGCGCGCCCGGAAGTCGGCCTGGTAGGCGCCATGCTCGAACAGATGCTCGACGAAGTGCCGGGTTCCCTTCGGCCCCAGCACCAGCGGCGCACCGGTCTTGTTGAGCATCCAGCCCGAGATCACGAAATAGGGATAGTCGCAGATATGGTCGTGATGCAGGTGCGTCAGAACTACGAAACCCACGGATGCCGGATCGACATTGGCACGCACCATCTGCCGGGTCGCCCCTTCGCCGCAATCGAACAGGAAGTGGCGTCCATTGTTCAGCGTCAGCAGGATTGCCGACTGCGCGCGGTCCGGGTCGGGCAGCGCGGCGCCTGTCCCCAGCATCGTGATCTTCATGGCGTCTCCGGGTTCTGCGTTTTAGGTGACGCCCAGTATAGTTCTGGCATCCATGAGCAATTGATGAAGTTTCGTGGCTCAGTGAACACCAGGAGGAATCACCGAATGGCTGCAGAATTCGAGGTCCCGCCGGCCCGGCGCATCCGCTCGACCTTGCGTATCCGCCATCTGGAACTGCTGCTGGCGCTCGACGACCTGCGCAGCCTGCACAAGGCGGGGGAACGCATGAACATGACCCAGTCCGCCGCCAGCAAGCTGCTGCGGGAGATCGAGGCAATGTTCGGCGTACCGCTTTTCCTGCGATCGCGCAGGGGCATCACGCCGACCGCATTCGGCACCGCCCTGTTCAGCAAGGCCTCGCTGCTGC
This sequence comes from Cupriavidus malaysiensis, assembly GCF_001854325.1. Lineage (NCBI taxonomy): Bacteria > Pseudomonadati > Pseudomonadota > Betaproteobacteria > Burkholderiales > Burkholderiaceae > Cupriavidus > Cupriavidus malaysiensis. The sequence continues at coordinate 1,198,925 of NZ_CP017755.1, read as the reverse complement.
TCGCGGACCTGGACGGCGCGCGCGATGAGATCGAAAGCCTGGCACGCGGCGGAGCGGGCCACGTCCGACTCGGTGCCCTGCAGGTCGCCCTGCCGGAGCTGGTGCCACGGACGCTCGCCCGCCTGCGCGCTGAACAACCCGGGATCACGATGCTGGTGCAGGAGGGGGCGAGCGACGTCCTGCTGGCGGCGCTCGGACGGGGCGAACTCGATTGCGTGCTGGGGCGGATGACGTGGCAGATGGAGTCCGGCGGTTTCCGCTGGGAGGTGCTGTATGACGAGCCGGTGTGCCTCGTCGCCCGGGTCGGGCATCCCCTGGCCAGGATGCGCAAGATGACGCCGGAATGCCTGGCGCGCCAGGAGTGGATCCTGCCACCCCGCGAAGCGCCGCTGCGGCAGACGATCGAGCACTATTTCATCGCCCATCGCCTGCCGCTGCCGAAGGCCGGCATCGAATCGGTATCGGTGATGACCAACGCCGTGCTGATGCGCGACACCGACATGATCGCCGCCATGCCGCTGACCATGGCGCGCTACCATGCGGCGCTCGACCGGCTCGCGATCCTGCGCTTCCGTCCCGACTGGAGTTTGCCTCCGGTCGGGATCGCGATGCGTGCCGAGGCGTCGGAATCGCCGGCCTTTGCATCCTTCCTATCGACACTCCGGGCGGTGGCACGGGGACTGAAAGCGACGGCGGCGCGCTAGCCTTCGTCGTGTGTCGGCACGCGAAGCACGGAGCACGGGCGGCGACCGCACTCTCCCCTGATAGCCGCTGTCCCGCCTCGGCCATGCACTGCCTCAGGACACTAGCCGCGCGCCAGCGCCAGACCTGCGGCCGGCGCCGACACCGCTTGCTGCGCCCCACCCGGTGCCTCGTCCTCCAGCTTGAACTCACCGACCGCCTGCTGCAGGTGCTGCGCCTGCTCGGCCAGCGCGGCGGAGGCGGCGGCGGCCTGCTCGACCAGGGCCGCGTTCTGCTGCGTGACGGCGTCCATCTGCGCGACCGCGAGGTTGACCTGTTCGATGCCCTGGCTCTGCTGCCCGGAAGCCTGCGCGATCTCGTCCAGCAGGCCGGCCACCTGGCGCACCGACTGCATGATCTCCTGCATGGTCTCGCCCGCCTGGCCGACCAGCGCCGAACCGCTTTCGACCTGGGCGGCGGAGTCGCCGATCAGGGTCTTGATCTCCTTGGCCGCATTGGCGCTGCGCTGGGCCAGGCTGCGCACCTCGCCCGCCACCACGGCGAATCCGCGGCCCTGCTCGCCCGCGCGCGCCGCCTCCACCGCCGCGTTCAGCGCCAGGATATTGGTCTGGAAGGCGATGCCTTCGATCACGTCGATGATATCGGCCACCTTGCGCGAGCTGCCGCTGATGGCTTCCATGGTCTGCACCACCTGGCCCACCACCGCTCCGCCGCGCGCGGCCACGCCCGAGGCGCCGGCCGCCAGTTCGTTGGCGGCATGGGCGCGTTCGGCGTTGCTGCGCACCATGCCGGTCAGTTCGCTCATGCGCGTCGCGGTCTGCTGCAGCGTGGCGGCCTGTTCTTCGGTGCGCTGGGACAGGTCCAGGTTGCCGTCGGCGATCTGCCGCGAAGCACCGCCGATGGCATCGCTCGATTCCTTGATGCGGCCGACCAGGTCGGTCAGCATGTCCTCCATCTCGCCCAGCCCGCTCAGCAGGCGCCCGAACTCGCCGCCACGCTCGGTGGCGAACTCCTGGCTCAGGTCGCCGGACGCCACCGTCTCGGCGATATGGACCGCTTCGCCCAGCGGCTGCTCGATGCTGCGCGTGAGGCGGTAGACATAGATCATGCCGAGCACCACGATGGCCAGCGCCAGCCCGGCCAGCCAGGCGCGCGCGGAAGCCGCCTGTGCGGCCGTCTGCGCGGCGATGGTGCCGGCCTCGGCCTTGTAGCGGCCGGCCAGCGCGGCCGCCTGCGCCTGCACGTCGTCCAGCGCCGGCAGCACCTCCACGGCGAAGACACGCACCGCCTCGTCGCGCGCGCCCTGCTGCAGCAGCGCCGCGGCCCGTCCCGAGGCGGCGGCGTACTTGCCCTGCGCGTCGCGCAGGCGCGCCAGCGCGGCCTTGTCCTCGTCCGAGGCAGCCGCGTCGGGCAACCCGCCGGTCGCCTCCTCGAACACCTTGCCGGGCGCGAGCTGGCCGCCGCTGTCAGGCAACCCGGCCTGCACCCCCAGCAGCCGCGCCGTCATGCGCGCGGCGTCGGCCCGCGCTGCGGTCGCCACGGCGGCGGCGGCGTCTGCCTTGCCCCAAGTTACCGCGGCGATGCGCTGCGCGCCGTCCGCGACGTCCTGCAGGCGCAGCGCGCCGACAGCGGCCAGCGCCAGCGCGAGCAGCGCCACCAGCCCGAAGCCGATCGCCAGGCGCGTGCGGATTCTCAGGTTCTCGATCGACATACGTGCTCCCCCTTCCCTCTTGTTTGTGGAATTCCCTGCCGTGCGGCGACGGATTCGGGCGCCGCGCCGGCCGGCCGGAAACCCGGACCGGCCGCCTTGTCCTATTGATCTTCCCGCTTGACGCCGACCATCGCTCGCGCCGGTGGTCCACCACCCTGCAGGGCCGGCCACGGCGATGTATCGATCGGCACGCAAAGCGGGCAGGCCCAGGCGGATGCGGGCCGGACTTCCCGGCTTCAGCGTCTCAATCCATGGTCAACGGCAGCGCTCGGCGGACCTTGAGCGAAACGGCATGAAAACGCCGATAATGTCCCGCGGGCCGCGCCGCAAGGCCCGCGCCCGCGCCACCGGCCGTGCGGCGCCTCTCGGACCGAACCGCAAGGAAACAACATGCCAGACCTGTCTACCCTGGGAGCGTTCGTCGTCGTGGTGCTGGGCCTGTTCCTGATTCCGGGGCCTGCTGTGCTGCTGGTTTTGACGCGCACCGTGCATGGCGGGCGCAAGGCCGGCATCCTGACCGGCCTGGGGGTGGCCGCCGGGGACTTCATCCATACGCTGTGCGCGGCCGTCGGGCTGTCGGCGCTGCTGATGACGTCCGCGCTGGCGTTCAACGCGGTCAAGTACCTCGGTGCGGCCTATCTGCTCTACCTCGGCATCCGCGCCCTGCGGCAACCGCCGCAGGACGACCCGCGCTTGCCGCAACTGCCCGCGGTGACGCCCGCCAAGGCCTTCCTGCAGGCCATTCCGGCCGAGGTGCTGAACCCGAAGACGGCCCTGTTCCTCCTGGCCTTCCTGCCGCAGTTCGTCCACCCGGGCCATGGCTCGTCCTTCGGCCAGTTCGCCGTGCTGGGCCTGGTCTTCGTGGGCATGAGCGCGCTCTACACCACGCTGCTGGTGCTGAGCGTGCGCCCGCTGGGCCGCTTCGCGCGGCGCCTGGGCTGGCTGGTGCGCTGGCAGAACAAGCTCATCGGCCTGCTGTTCATCGCGCTGGGCCTGCGCGTGGCCGCCCAGACCCGCTGACGGGGCGAAACGCCGGGGGCCGGGCCCCCGGCCCACGGCGCACCTCAGCCGGCCTGCGCCAGCAAGGCGCGCAACTGCGCCTTGGCCACCTTCTCCAGCGTCGAGCGCGGCAGGCTGTCGACCAGCCTGACCTCGTGCGGCCGCTTGAAGTCAGCGAGTTGCCCCGCGCAGGCGGCGAGCACGCGCTCGTCCAGCGCGGCATCGGCCCCGGCGGCGGGGATCACGAAGGCCACCGGCACCTCTTCCAGCATCGGATGCCTGCGGGCGACCACCGCCACCTCGGCCACGCCGGGCACCAGCGCGATCACGCGTTCGATCTCTGAGGCGGCGACATTCTCGCCGCCCACCTTCAGCATGTCCTTGGCGCGGTCCGAGAAGTAGAGGAAGCCGTCTTCGCCCAGGCGCACGCGGTCGCCGGTGGCGAACAGTCCATCGGCGCGGAAGGCTGCCGCCGTGGCGGCCGGGTCGCCCGCGTATTCGAGGAACAGCGACAGCCCGCGCACGCCGCCGACGTAGAGTTCGCCGGTCGCGCCGGGCGCGACCGGCCGGCCGTCGCCGTCGAGCACGTGGATGGTGTAGCCGTTGGCGGGACGCCCCATCGACAGCGGCGCATCGGGCAGGTGCGCCGAGCCGACGGTGCCATGCGTGATGGTCTCCGTCATGCCCCACCAGCCGATGGTCTTGACGCCGAAGTGGGCATCGGTCGGCGGTTCGCACACGGCACTGCCCCAGAAGCGGTAGTGGTGATGTTCCGGCCGCGGCACCGTCAGCAGCGCACGCACGCAGAACGGCACCACCGAGGTCCAGGTGCAGCGGTGCCGTAGCGACACCGGCCAGAAGCGCGAGGCGGAGAAGCGCGGCTGCAGCACCACCGTGGCGCCCACCCATAGCGCGGCCGCCACCGAGTAGACCTGGGCATTGGTGTGGAACAGCGGCAGGTGGACCAGGTGCACGTCCTCGGCACGCAGGTCCTCGTGCAGGGCGCACTCGCGCGCGCCCCACAGAGCATTGCCGTGGGTCCACAGCACGGCCTTGGGCCGCGCGGTGGTGCCCGAGGTGTACTGGATGCCGAACGGCGCCATCGGGTCGTGCGCGCGCACGGCCAGGCCGTCCGGATCGGCGTCGATGGCGGCGAAGGGCTCGCCGGGGCCGGACGCGGCCGGCGGCGCGGCGCCGCTGTCGGTGGCGGTCACCGCCAGCCAGCCCAGCGCGGGCGCGGCAGCGGCCACCAGTTGCGCGAAGCGCGGCTGGGTGATGGCACCCACCGCGCCGCTGTGGCTGGCGAAATAGGCCAGTTCGTCGGCGCTGGAGCGGGCATTGGTGGTCACCGCCACGGCGCCGGCATAGGCGCAGCCGAGCCAGGCGATGACGCTTTCGGGACAGTTGTCGAGGTGCACCAGCACGCGTTCGGCGGGGCGCACGCCGCGCGCCTGCAGGCCCGCGGCGAAGCGGCGCACCGCCGTGGCGAAGCCGGCATAGCTCCAGCGCCGGCCCTCGCCTTCGAAGGGCTCCCAGATCAGGAAGGGATGGTCGCCGCGGCGCGCGGCCTGGGCATCGATCAGGGTACGGATATCGCAGCCGGCGAACGGATGCACGAAGGCATGCGGGAAGGGGGGCGCGATGGAATGCGCGATGGGCTGGCCGGAAGGTGCAAGGGAAGTGTCCGCAGGGGAACTGGCGGCAGCGCTGTCGGTCATGGGACTTGCCTGTCGGTGCGGGCCGGCGCGCCGGCTGCCGCGGTCATCGGTCGGTGCGTGCCGCGGCGCGGTCGCCACGGCACCGCGCTCAGAACAGCGTGTAGCCGCCGTCGATCACCAGCGTATCGCCGGTGTGGTAGCGCGAGGCATCGCTCATCAGGTAGATGGCGATGCCGGCGAAGTCGGCCGGCTCGCCCCAGCGCCGCATCGGCACGCGCTTGCCGACCATCTCCTGGAAGGCGGCGTCGGCCTGGCCGCGCGCCGTCATGTCGGTGGCGATCCAGCCCGGCAGGATGGAATGGGCGCGCACGCCGTGGCGCGCGTACTCGACCGCCAGCGCGCGCATCATCGAGATCAGGCCACCCTTGGTCGCGGCATAGTGCTCGTTGCGCGGCGCCCCCTCGATGGCGGCCACCGAGGCCGTGCCGATCAGCACGCCGCCGTCGCCCTGCTTGAGCATCTGGCGCGCGGCACCGCGCAGGGTGAAGAAGGCGCCGTCGAGATTGACGCGCAGCACGCGGTGCCAGTCCTCGCTGCGCATGTCCTCGAAGCGGCCGCCGCGCGCGCCGATGCCGGCATTGGCGAAACAGCCGTCGATGCGTCCCAGCGCCTCCACCGTTTCGGCGAAGGCCGCGTCCACCGCTGCCTCGTCGCCGACGTCGCAGCGCACCGCGTGCACGCGCCGGCCATGGCGCGCCAGCCGCTCGACGGCCGCCGCGTTCTTGTCCGCGCTGGTGCCCCAGATCGCGATGTCCGCGCCAGCCTGGGCCAGGCCTTCCGCCATGCCGAGCCCGATGCCACCGTTGCCCCCGGTGACCAGCGCTACCTTGCCGCTCAGATCGAATGCCTGATAGGTCATGTGTCTCCTCTCTCCGTGTTCGTCGCCCTGTTTGGCGCCCTGTTTGGCGCCCTGTCTGGCGCCAAGGTCGATGCCGGCGCACCCTGGCGAACGGTGCGTTCCAGTGTCGCGAACGCCCCGCGGCAGCGCGTCGTCCGAAACGACGAATCGGCCGTGACCGCTTCGGTCACGGCCGTGCGGCGTTACCGGCGCGGCAGGGTCGCGGCCCAGAACAGGGCCGCCAGCAGGCTCAGGGAGAAGCCGAGCAGGCAGACCCCGCTCCAGCCGGCCCGGTCGTAGGCCAGCGTCGATGCCAGCGCGCCGAAGCCGCTGCCCGCCGCGTAGAACAGCATGTAGCAGCCCACCAGGCGGCCCTGCGCCTGCGGCCGGGCCTGCAGGATCATGGCCTGGTTGATCACGTGGACCGCCTGCCCGCCCAGGTCCAGCAGCACGATGCCGGCCACCAGCGCCGCCATCGAAGTGGGCAGCATGCCGATCGGCAGCCAGCTCACCGCCAGGCATAGCAGCGCCAACCCGGTAGCGCGCTGCCCCAGGCCGCGATCGGCCAGGCGGCCCGCGCGCGCCGCCGCCAGCGCGCCCACCGCGCCGACCAGGCCGAAGGCGCCGATGCCGGCATGCGACATCGAGAAGGGCGGCGCCGACAGCGGCAGTACCAGCGCGCTCCAGAACGCGCTGAAGGCGGCGAACATCAGCAGACCGATCATGCCGCGCACCTGCAGCGTGCGCTCCTGCGCCAGCAGCGCCAGCATGGAGCGCAGCAGGGCCGCGTAGCTTGGCGGCCGGGGCGGCGCGGCCACCGCCGGGAGGCGCCGCCCCAGCCACACCAGCATGCCGCCGGCCAGCAGCGCGGAAGCGAGATAAACGGCGCGCCAGCCGGCCGCGTCGGCCACCAGTCCGGCCAGGGTCCGAGCCAGCAGCAGCCCGATCACCACCCCGCCCTGGGCCGCGCCCACCACGCGTCCGCGCTCGCCCGGCTCGGCCAGCGTGGCCGCATAGGCGATCAGCCCCTGCGTCATCGCGGTGCCGAACAGGCCCATGCCCAGCATGCCCGCCAGCAGCAGCGCGGGCGTGGGCGCGGCGGCGACCGCCAGCGCGGTCACGGCCAGCAGCACCAGTTGCAGCGCCAGCAGGCGCCTGCGCTCCAAGCGGTCGCCCAGGGGCACCAGCGTGACCAGTGCGAGGGCACAGCCGGCCTGGGTCGCGGTGATGATGCCGCCCACCGTGGCAGGCGGAATGCCGAAGTCCCGGGCGACGGCATCGAGCAGGGGCTGCGCGTAGTAGACGTTGGCGACGCTGAGCGCACAGGCGACCGCGAGCAGCCGCACCAGGGAAGCCGGCATCGGCACGGGCCGGGCGGACGGCGGCAGGCCATCGGGCCGTGCGGCGACACGGGATGGAAGCATGGGCGCTCCTTAGTTTCAAATTAAAACCATGTGACGCCGCAGTGTAATGAATGCGGTTTTAATTTGCAACCATATGAAGTGCCGTCAGGGATCCCGCTGAGCGAGGGCAGCCCGGACGGCCAGGCAAGCTGGTAGCCGCACGCGGCACCGTCGTCACCCTCGGTTGTGGCGCTCGGATACGCGCGCCTTGTTGCGCGCCGGGTCCTGACCCAAACTGGAGACGGTGCGATCAGGCCCGTTCCAGCGAGCGGGTTCGCCGGGGGCCGACCGTCCTGAGCCGGGGCCCCGCAGCGGGCCGGGCAGCGTCCCGGAAGGGAGGGCCACCATGGAGGCGAAGGCGCAAGGAGGGCTGGAGGCGGGCGCGCTCGGACTGGGCGAATCGGTCGTGATGGGCGTAGCCGGCACGGCGCCGGCCTTCAGCCTGGCGGCGACCACCGCCACGCTGATCGCCACCGTCCACACCCTGGCGCCGGCCAGCCTGCTGTACTGCGGCCTGATCATGTTCGGCGTGACCCTGGCCTACCGCCAGCTCAACCGCCTGCAGCCGGACGCGGGGGCCTGCTATGCCTGGGTCGGCACGGCCTTCCATCCCGTGCTGGGCTTCCTCGCCGGCTGGGCGCTGCTGGTCGCCTCGGCGGTGTTCATGGTTTCCGGCACCATCCCCGCCGCCACCGCGACGCTGCTGCTGCTCGATCCGGCGCTGGCCGCGCGGCCGGCACTGGTGACCCTGGTGGCCGCCGGCTGGCTGCTGCTGGTGAGCGCGGTGGTGATCAAGGGCATCAAGCTCACCAGCTACACCCAGGTCGCGATGACGGTGGTGGAGCTGGCCGTGCTGGTGGCGGTCTCGGTGGCCGCCCTCGCCCATGCCACGCGGCACGCGCCGCATGCGCTGGCGCTGTCCTCGCTGTCCGCGCTGTCCGCGCTGTCGCCCTGGCACTTCACGCCCCACCTGTTCGCCAACGGGGCGCTGGTGGCGCTGTTCTTCTTCTGGGGCTGGGACGTGACCGCCAACCTGACCGAGGAGACGCGCGATCCCTCACGCGTGCCCGGCCGTGGCGCGCTGCTCGCCATGGGCATCGTGCTGGCGCTGTTCATCGCCTTCGTCGCTGCCTGCCTGCTGGTGCTGTCGGATACCGAGATCCGGCAGGCCGGCACCAACGTGGTCTTCGCGCTCGCCTCGCGGCTGTTCCCCCGCCCGTGGGACTACCTGGCCGTGCTGGCAGTGATGCTCAGCACCGTCGGCACGCTGGAGACGTCGATCCTGCAGTTCAGCCGCACGCTCTATGCCAGCGGCCGCGACGGCCTGCTGCACGGGCGCTACGCGCGCCTGCATCCGGTCTGGCGCACGCCGTGGGTGGCCACGCTGGTGATCTCCGGCTGCGGACTGCTGTTGCTGCTGGCCGCCGCCACCTTCGACAGCGTCGGCGAGATCATCCAGGACTCGGTCAACGCCATCAGTTTCCAGGTGGCCTTCTACTACGGCCTGGTCGGCTTCGCCTGCGCCTGGCGCAGTTACCGCGCGGCCGCGGGCACTGCCGATCTGGCGCTGATGGTGGCCTGGCCCGCGGCGAGCGCGGCCTTCCTGTGGGCCGTCGCGCTGTACAGCATGCCGGCCTTCGATTTCACTGCGCGCGTGATCGCCGTCGGCGGCATCGCCATCGGCGTGGTGCCGCTGCTGCTGGGACGGCGCCGGCGCCGTCTCGCGCGCACCGCCGCGGGGGACGAGAGGCAGCGGGATGCGGCGGACACCGGGTAGTGGGTAGAGGGCGGAGGGCAAAGGGTGGAGGGCCCGGTGCCGTGAGCGCTGTACCTTGCCCGCTGTATCTTGCCTTTTGCGCGTGGTTCGGGTTACATATCCTGCGTCGCCCACCAAGGAAATGTATGGATTCGACGCGCATGAAATGGTCGCTCCGCCGGCCGCGAGCCGCCGCCGGCCGCAGCGCCACCCGACACACCACGCGGCCCGCCGCGCCAGCCGGGGGACGCGGCAGATGAACGGCAGCACCCCGCAGGCGGTCAATGCGCCCATCACGCGCTCCGCCATCTTCCTCGTCCTTACCCTCCAACCCGATGCCGCCAGCCACGCCGCCGTGCGCGCGCTGTGCGCCGACCTGGCCGCGCTGGTGCGCTCGGTCGGCAAGCGGGTGCCCGCCGGCCGCCTGTCGTGCGTGTGCGGCTTCGGCTCCGACGCCTGGGATACGCTGTTCGGCGCCCCGCGCCCGGCCGGCCTGCACCCCTTCCGCGCGGTCGGCCAGCCGCCGCGCGTAGCGCCGGCCACGCCCGGCGACGTGCTGTTGCACATCCGTGCCGAGCAGATGGACCTGTGCTTCGAGCTCGCCGCGCAGATCATGACCCGGCTGGGCAGCGCGGTCGCCACCGCCGACGAGGTGCATGGCTTCCGCTACTTCGACCAGCGCAGCATGGTCGGCTTCGTCGATGGCACCGAGAACCCGGAAGGCGAGGAAGCGCTCGACTTCACCCTGGTCGGCGCCGAGGATGCGGACTTCGCCGGCGGCAGCTATGTGATCGTGCAGAAATACCTGCACGACATGACCGCATGGAATGCGCTGCCGGTGGAAATGCAGGAGCGCATCATCGGCCGTACCAAGCTGTCGGACATCGAACTGGCCGAGGGCGTGAAGCCGAGCTGGTCGCACAGCTCGCTGACCACGCTCGAGGAAAATGGCGCGGAGGTCAAGATCCTGCGCGACAACATGCCCTTCGGACGCCCCGGCGCGGGCGAGTTCGGCACCTACTTCATCGGCTACGCGCGTTCGCCGGCGCCCACCGAGACGATGCTGGAGAACATGTTCGTCGGCAATCCGCCCGGCAACTACGACCGGCTGCTCGATTTCAGCACGGCGGTGACCGGCGGCCTGTTCTTCGTGCCTTCGGCGCCGCTGCTGGAAGCGCTCGCCGAGCGCGAAGCCGCCACCGCGCCGGCCCCGCTGCCGGCCTCCGATGCGCTGGCCGCGCCCGCCGGCGATGGCTCGCTGCGCATCGGCTCACTCAAAGGAGCTTCCCAGCATGAATAACCTGCATCGCGAACTGGCCCCGATCTCGAGCGAGGCCTGGGCGCAGATCGAGGAAGAAGTGGCGCGCACCTTCAAGCGCGCGCTCGCCGGGCGCCGCGTGGTCGACGTCAAGGGCCCCAACGGCAATGCCTTCGGTGCCGTCGCCACCGGCCGCCAGGCCGCCATCGCCGCGCCGCGCGAGGGCGTGCAGGCCAGGCAGCGCGAGGTCAAGGCCGTGGTCGAACTGCGCGTGCCTTTCACTTTGTCGCGCGATGCGATCGACGCCGTCGAGCACGGCGCCAACGATGCCGACTGGCAACCCGCCAAGGATGCGGCCACGCGCATGGCGCTGGCGGAAGACAGCGCCATCTTCGACGGCTATGCGGCCGCCGCCATCGTCGGTATCCGCGCGGGCAGTTCGAACCAGCCGGTGCCGTTGCCGGCCAAGGTGGCCGACTATCCCGCCGCCATCGCACAGGCGCTGAGCCAGCTGCGCCTGGCCGGCGTGGACGGCCCCTACTCGGTGCTGCTCGGCGCCGATGCCTACACCGCGTTGAGCGAGGCCAGCGACGGCGGCTATCCGGTGCGCGAGCACATCGAACGCATCGTCAACGGCGAGATCATCTGGGCGCCGGCCATCCGTGGCGGCTGCGTGCTCTCCACGCGCGGCGGCGACTTCGACCTGCATCTCGGCCAGGACCTGTCGATCGGCTACCAGCGCCATGACGACACGACCGTCAGCCTCTATCTGCAGGAAACGCTGACCTTCCTGCTGCAGACTCCTGAAGCGGCGGTGGCGGTCATGCCCTGAGGTCCCGCTCGCGCGCGCGGCGCCACCGCCTTGCCGCGTGCCGCCCGGGCAAACAAAAAGCCGGCCCTTTTCAGGGCCGGCTTTTTGTTGCTTTCATTCTGGCTTGCACCGCATTGCCGCGCGCGCAGGCGTGCCGCGGATCAGGATGCCGTCGCCACTTCCGCGCGCGCCACCTGGACCGGATCCGGCGAAGCGTAGGCCACCAGCAGCTTGCCCGCTGCCTCCAGCCGCTCCGGCGAACCGAACAGGCGGTTCGACACCACCGCGCTCTGCAAGGCGGCGTAGATCACCTGCGCCAGGGCCAGCGGCGGCACCGGCAGTACCTTGCCGTACTGCTGCTGCGCGCGCTCCAGCATCTTCGCCAGGCGGAGTTCCTGGGTACGGAAGAATTCGCGGATCACCGACTGTGCGTCGTCCGACAGGCTCAGGGCCTCGTTCGCCAGCATGCCCGCCAGGCAGATCTGGTCGCTGCCGCAAGCCGCCGTGCGCAGGGCCTCGAGATAGGCGCGCGCCTGCTCCTGAGGCGACTCCAGCGCATCCACGGCCTTCATGCGCTCCAGCACGCGGGCGCTGTATTCCTTGACCGCCTCCAGCACCAGGTCGTCCTTGGAGGGGAAGTAATAGTGGATGCTCGAGGTCTTGACCCCGACCAGTTCGGCCAGGTCCCGATAGCTGAAGCCGTTCACGCCGCGGCGGCGGATCAGCACCAGCGTGTGCTCGAGCAGTTGTTCACGGACGGTTTGGGTTTTCATGGTGCGATCTTATCTATCTATCGATAGAGTCTCAAGCATATCCTATGTGCATCCGCACATACAGCCCGCACCGCGCTCACGCCGGCAGCACTTGCGCCGCCAGGGTCACCAGCGAGCCGCTGGCCAGGCACAGGAACACCCAGCCGGCCAGGATCAGAACGCTATCCCGCAGTCTCATGATCGCTTCTCCACTCACCTGCTAACGCGGGGCGGCGCCGGCCACGGGCCGCCGCCACCCCGCCATCCACATCAGGCCAGCGCGCCGTCGGTGTACGGGTCGGCCTTGCGGGCCGGCTCCGACGACACGCCGCTGCGGTCCAGGCCTGCCACGATGCGGGCACCGTCGGTGTACGGGTCGAACTTGCCGACCTTGGCACCGTCCGTGTACGGATCGAACTTGCGGGCCGGCTCCGACGACACGCCGCTGCGGTCCAGGCCTGCCACGATGCGGGCACCGTCGGTGTACGGGTCGAACTTGCGGGCCGGCTCGGACGACACGCCGCTGCGGTCCAGGCCCGCCACGATGCGGGCGCCGTCGGTGTAGGGGTCGAACTTGCCGACCTTGGCGCCGTCCGTGTACGGATCGGCCTTGCCCGCCTTGGCCCCGTCCGTGTAGACGCTGCGCGCGTCATTGCCGCGGAACACGTAGCCGTAGCGGTCGCCCGAGATGCCGCTGTCCTTCGGGCCCGAGGCGTAGGCCTGGCCGCCCAGCACGGCGGCAGCCAGCACGGCGGCGGTGATCAGGGTCTTGGTGAAGGTCTTGTTGGTGCTCATGATGCTCTCCTTGTCTAGCAAGAATCCACGCGATCGGGATCCGGTTGGTCTGCGGCGCGGCGCTTGATGCCGGGCCGGTTAGGTATCTACTTGCATCTACTTGTAGATAGAGAACCGGTCCTGAAAAAACGGGGAAATCCCCGATGTCGCGCTGGATCCTCTTTTTCTTTCCTGCCGCCGGTGGCGGAGGGGAAGCAGCGATCCATGAACACATGGTATCTACTGGTAGATAGATAGTCAAGGAATTTTTTGCGCTGCCGCAACAAGAAGCAGGACGCTGCCTCCGCCATCGACCGCTCCACGTGTCGTGCCGGACACGCCTGCTGTCTCATGGGCCCATATGCTGTGCATGTGTCAGCCCGGACGCTCCCCGACCGCCTCGACACTCCCCTCGCGCGCGGGGTGTATTCGCCGCCACGGCGCCCGGGAGAGATGCCGCACCGACGATCCCTCCGTTCCGGGGGCATGTTCAAGCGCCCGCCTCTCTTAGTCTGCGAACCGGATCCACGTCGATACCGCTTCCTGCCACTGCATCGCCAGCGCGATGACATTGTTCCGCCCATTTCCCGCCAGCCGCCTTGCCGGCCCCGCCGCCCCGCATGTCCCGTTCCTCGCACCGAGCGGGTCCACCCTGCTTGCGCGGACCTGCCGCTCCGGCCTGGCCGTGGCCAACAGGAAGGCGTCCCGGCCATGAAGGATGCGCCGAAAGACCACGCGCCGCCGCCCGATGAAACGCTGCTGGGGCGGGAATTGCCCGCAGCGATGCGGCGAGGAGAACTGGCGCTGCGGCTGCGGCCCATCGTCGCCGGACGCAACGGCCGCTGGTGCGCGGCGGAGGTGGAGCCGGTCTGGCAGCACCCGCTGTATGGGGTGCTGCCGCCCCCGTTGCTGGCGCGCGTGGCACGCCACTGCGGCATGCGCGCCGCCCTGGGCGACTGGCTGCTCGACACCGTGCTGGCCGACCTGAAGCGCTGGAGCCACCTGGCCCCGCAACCATTCCGCATCCACCTGCGCGCCTCGCTAGGCGAACTGTCCGTGCCACATGCCCAGAAGCGCGTGCTCGACGCGCTGCGCCAGCACGGCATCGGCGCGGGCCGCCTGGTACTGGCGCTGCCGGAAAGCGTGGTCGCGCAGGCAGCGGAACAGTGCCAGCCCGGATTCGCCAGCCTGCGCGCGCTCGGCGCACGTATCGCGCTGGCCGGCTTCGGCAATGGTTACTCCACGCTGGGACTGCTGCGCGAGATGCCCATCGATGAACTGTGGATCGATCCGCGGCTGGTCGGCACCCTCGCCTTGCCCGAGCCGCGCGGCATGGCGATCGTGTCGGCGGCAATCGAGGTGGCGCGGGCCCTCGACCTCGAGATCGGCGCGCGCGGCGTCGACAGCCGCCCGCAGCGGGTCGCATTGCGCACGCTCGGCTGCGATGCGCTGCAGGGCGACGCCATCGCGCCCCCGCTGGTGCCGGATGCCTTCCTGCGCCGCCTGCTCGGTGAACCTGCGCCGGCATGGCACGAGAGTGGCGATCGCACCGCGCCTGCCGATCCGCCGCGCGAAACCCGCCACACGTACTACGCGCCATGAGCGCCGGCAAAGGCTACGACGGCAGGCACGGCGCCTCACGCGCGGGCATGATCGAGGCCGGCCTCGCGCGCGCCATGCAGCTGGACGAACTGCACCTGATGTTCCAGCCCAAGTTCGGCACGGCCTTGGGCGAGCTGACCGGTGCCGAATGCCTGCTGCGCTGGCGCCACCCGCGCCTGGGCAACATCCCGCCGGACGAGTTCATCCCGGTCGCCGAGGCCGGCGGCCAGATCGCGCCGCTGACCGGCTGGGTCATCCATGAGGCCTGCCGGCAACTGGCCGCATGGCGCCAGGCCGGCTTCTCGCCGCCCCCGCTGGCGGTCAATATCTCGCTCAGCCACCTGAGCGAAGGCGACCTCGCCGGCTGCCTGCACGAAGCCCTGGCGCGGCATGGCCTGGCGGCCGCCAGCCTGATGCTGGAGGTCACCGAGTCCACCCGCATCGGCGCGTCCACGCATATGAAGGGCCTGCTCGGCCATCTGCGCGCGATCGGCGTCGGCGTCGCCATCGACGACTTCGGCACCGGCTACTCCAACCTGCTCCATCTCCACGAGCTGGACGTGGACCAGATCAAGATCGACCGGGTCTTCATCAGCGCGCTGGAGAGCGAGGACACGCGGGCGCATCGCCTGCTGCTGGCGCTGATCCGGCTTGCCAAGCGGCTGCGCATCCAGGTGGTCGCGGAAGGTGTGGAGAACGCGCGCCAGCTGCGCGCGCTGGCGCTGATGGGGTGCGACCAGGTGCAGGGCTACTACCTGTCGCGCCCGCTCAGCGTGGCGGGCTTTACCGAACTGCTGGCGCGGCAGCGCTGGCTTGGCTAGCCGGGCCGTGGATCGGCACGGCCCCCGCCCGGCCTTCCGGGCCGTGACATTGCGCATAGTGGTCGCAACGGCTGCAGGACGGCTCGGGACAGGGATGCAGGTCCAGGCGGGCGCAGACGCGATGGTAGAAGAACTTCTTCCACTTCATATCGGTGGTGTTGGCGGCGAACACCGGCGCGAACCGGGTGCGCAGCAGGTCCGAGACATCATCGCGTCCGCCCAGCCCCATGTCCTCCCACAGATGTCCTCCGCCGAAGCAGCCGGATGCCAGCGCATGGGCGGTCCAGCGCACCGCCACGCCGTCGCGGCCGGGACTGCGCCCGTCCCACAGCATGTCCACCAGGTCGGCGAATTCGCAGGGCAGCGCCGCGGCATCCACGTTCGGCGCATCGGGGGCCCAGCCCGCCGCCGCCGCGCCGGGAAAGTACCGGTCGAGCAAGACGCGGAACTCTTGGCTGGGCAGGCCCAGCCATTGCGCGAACGCGGGCAGGCGCCCGCTTGCGGCGCTCTCCAGCACGCCGGCGAGCGCGCGCGCGACGAGATCGCCCGGATGGGCGGCAAAGGCGTCGAGAATCAGCAGCGAACGGTTCATGGGGTACGGGCGGCAGGAACGGCGGGAGCGGTGCGGCGGGCCGGGCCGCCGCACCGCAAGCACAGATCGAAATATATAGAGGTATATAACGAGGGTCAAAACCCTGTGCAGGGCGCGGACACGCCGATGCCGTGTCGACGCAGCCCGGGCCGGCGGAATCTGGCTTAGACTGCGCAGGAACCCCGGCGCCGCAACGCCACGATCGCTCCGGAATCCGCATGCCGAAACCCCAGATCCTTACCTACATCGACGCCGGCGCATCCGACTGGACCGCCTGCCTGATGCGGACCATCGGACAGCAGCTGCATCCCGGCGAATATGAGATGCGCACGGTGATGGCCGCCGATATCCGGCTGGACCCGACCTTGTTCGACCACGCGGTCATGTTCGTGATGCCGGGCGGCGCCGACCTGCCTTACTGCGCAGCGCTCAATGGCGCGCCCAACGCGCGTATCCGGCGTTTCGTCGAAGCCGGCGGCACCTATCTCGGCATCTGCGCGGGGGCCTACTATGCCTGCCGGGAGCTGGCCTTCCATGCAGGCACCCGCGGCGCGATCTGCGGCCCGCGCGAGCTGAGCTTCGTCGACGCGGTCGCGGTGGGTTCGCTGCCGGAACTGACCGGAGGCCTCCTCTACGACGGCACGCCGCGCACCACCGCAGCGGTGACGCTGCGCACCACGGACCACCTGTCGCCGGCACCGCTGGCGCTGTATACGCACTACCACGGCGGCTGCCGTTTCGATTTCGACGCGGCGCCCGGCGCCGGCACGCAGGTGCTGGCGGTCTATGCGGATCTCGGCGGCACGCCCCCCGCCATCGTCAGTGCGCGCGTCGGCAAGGGCCGCGCGATCCTGAGCGGCGTCCACCTGGAAATCTCGGAGCTGGAGTGCCAGGAAGCGCTGCAGGGACACAGCGACAAGGCCAGCCACGCGCACGTCTGCCAGCGGCTGGCGCAGACCGGCGACGCGCGTCTGGCGGTGTTCCGCCAGCTGCTGGCGCACGGCGGGCTCAAGCTGGGCTGAGCACCGCGCGCGCCGCGCGCCCCGCCTCAGAAGCCCAGCACCACATGGCGCACCAGCAGCGCAGACAGCGCGAACATGGTCGCGCCGATCAACGCATCCAGCACCTGCCAGGCCTTCGGCCGGGCGAACCACGGTGCCAGCCGGCGCGCGCCGAAGCCCAGCAGTCCGAACCAGAGCAGGCTGGCCCCGCTCGCGCCCGCCACGAACCAGCCGCGCAGCGCCGCCGGCTGCTGCGCGCCCATGCTGCCGACCAGCAGCACCGTATCGAGATAGACGTGCGGATTGAGCAAGGTGAACGCCGCCGCCTGGGCCAGCACCGCGCCCCGGCCGGCCCCGATGCCGCCCGCCGCGGCCTGCAGCCGGTGGGACTGCAGCGCACGCCGCCAGGCCTGCAAGCCATAGACGGCCAGGAAGACCGCGCCGGCCAGCGCCAGCACGCGCGCCAGGCCGGGACGCTCTCCCAGGGCCTGGGCCATGCCCATCACACCCGCGCAGATGAGCAAGGCATCCGCCAGCGCACAGAACAGCACCACGCTGCCGACATGCTCGCGGCGCAGGCCCTGGCGCAGCACGAAGGCATTCTGCGCGCCGATGGCGACGATCAGCCCGAGGCCGAGGGCAAGGCCCTGCAGCACGACGGACATGGCAAGCGGAGCGGTGGTGGAAAGTGGAAGGCTCATCATGGCGCCAGCTTGCCAGCCTCCATGGATGAAGCCAAACTATCTTTCCTACATCAACATTAGCGGAACTTCATCGATGCTGGATTACTCGGCGCTGGCGGCATCGGTTGCCGTGGTTCGGGAAGGAAGCTTCGAGCGGGCGGCGCGCGCGCTGCATGTGACACCATCGGCCATCTCGCAGCGCATCCGGCAGCTGGAGGAGCGCGTCGGCTGCCCGCTGGTGGTGCGCGAGCAACCCTGCCGGGCCACGGAAACGGGACGGCGGCTGTGCCAGCACGTCGACCGCGTGCGCCTGCTCGAGCAAGAACTGCAGGGGGCACTGCCGGCGCTCGCCCCGCAGGGGCTGGCGCGCGTGACCTTGCCGGTGGCGGTGAACGCCGACAGCCTGGCGACCTGGGCCGCGCCGGCCATCGCCACCTTCGCGGCGGCGCACCCCGTGCTGATGGACGTGACGGTGGACGACCAGGACCACACCACCGAGTGGCTGCGCAGCGGCGCCGTGCTGGCCGCGGTGACGGCCACCGCGCACCCGGCCGCCGGGTGCAACAGCCGCCCGCTGGGCGCCATGCGCTACCTGGCGGCGGCCAGCCCCGCCTTCGTGCGCCACCATTTCGCCAGCGGCGTCGGCGCCGGTACGCTGGCCAGGGCGCCCAGCCTGGTGTTCAACAGCAAGGACGCCTTGCAAGCGCACTGGGCGCGGCGCCTGTGCCACCGGCACGTCGAGCTGCCGCGCCACGCCCTGCCCTCGTCGCAGGCCTTCGTCACCGCAGCGCTGGCCGGCATGGGCTGGGGCCTGCATCCGCTGGGGCTGATCGCCCCCCATCTCGCCGACGGCTCGCTGGTCGAACTGGTGCCGGACACGCCGCTGGACGTGCCGCTGCACTGGCAATACGCACGCGCGGCGTCCGGCCTGCTGGAGCGCTTGAGCGAGGAGGTGCTGGCGGCGGCGCGTGCCGCGCTGCTGCCGGCCTGAGCGGAAATCAGGGCTGGCGGCTGCGCTTACACGGGCGCGTCCCGCACCGGATCCGCCTTCTTGTCGTCGAACCAGCGATACAGCACCGGCACCATCACCAGCGTCAGCAGCGTCGAGGTGATCAGGCCGCCGATCACCACCACCGCCAGCGGGCGCTGGACCTCGGAGCCCGGGCCGTTGGAGAACAAGAAGGGCACCAGGCCCAGCATGGCGATGGTGGCCGTCATCATCACCGGGCGGAAGCGCTGGGTCGCGCCCAGTGCCACGGCCTCGGCCACCGGCACGCCGGCTTCGCGCTGCGAGCGGATGTAGGACACCAGCACCACGCCGTTCAGCACCGCCATGCCCCACAGGGCGATAAAACCCACCGAGGCCGGCACCGACAGGTACTCGCCGGTGACGAACAGGCCGATCACGCCGCCGATCGAGGCGAACGGCAGCACGGTGATGATCAGCGTGGCCAGGCGCAGCGAGTTGAACAGCAGGAACAGCAGGAAGAAGATCGCGGCGATGGTGACCGGCACGATGATCTTCAGGTGGCCCATGGCACGTTCCATGTTCTGGAACTGGCCGCCCCACTCGAGATAGTAGCCGTCCGGCAGCTTGACCTTGGCGGATGCGGCCTGCTGCAGCTCGCCGACAAAGCCGCCCAGGTCGCGTCCGTTGACGTTGATCATCACCACCACGCGGCGCTTGCCCATCTCGCGGCTGATCTGCGCCGGACCGTCGTTGACCTCGATCTTCGCCACGCTCTGCAACGGCACCTGCACGCCGTCGGGCGCCGTCACCAGCAACTGGCGGATCGCCTGCACATTGCCGCGGAAGGCCTCGGGCAGGCGCACCGCCGCGCTGAAGCGGCGCTCGCCCTCGAAGACGTCGGTGGCGCGCTTGCCACCGATGGCGATCTCGATCAGGTCGTGGATATCGGATACGTTCAGCCCGTAGCGCGCAATGGCCTGGCGGTCGATCTCGATCGACAGGTACTGCTGCCCGGTGACACGCTCGATGCGGATATCCTGCGCCCCCGCGATGCCCCCGGCCACGCGCGCGATCTCGCCGGCCAGCTCGCGCAGCTTGCCGAGGTCGTCGCCGAAGACCTTGACCGCCACGTCGGAGCGCACGCCGCTGACCATCTCGTCGACACGGTCGGAGATCGGCTGCGCCATCACGATCTGCGCGCCGGGAATGGCCTTGAGCTTATCGCGGATGGCATTGGCGATATCGTCCTGGGTCCAGCCGTCGGGCCACTCGTCGCGGTCCTTCAGGCTGGCGATCGGCGTCGACTCGTTCTGGCCCTGCGGGTCAGCCGGGCTTTCGCCACGGCCCACGCCGGACACCACCGATTTCACGCCCGGCACCGACAAGGCCAGCTTGTTGGCCTCCCTCTCCAGCTTGATCGACTCCTCCAGCGAAATGTTCGGCACGCGATCCAGCGCCGGCACGATCGAACCCTCCTTCATCTCGGGGATGAAGGAAGTACCCAGCAGCGGCACCACCGCGATGGCGGCGGCGAAGGCGCCCACCGCGCAGATAACAGTCTTGCGGCTGTTGGCCAGCGCCCAGTGCAGCAGGCGCAGGTAGTGGCGCTTGAGGAAGGCGATCACGCGGGTGTCGTGCTCGGCCCCGCCCTTGAGCAGGTAGGACGACAGCACCGGCGACAGCGTCAGCGACAGGATCAGCGAGATCGCCAGCGCGATCGAGATGGTGAAGGCCAGCGGCGCGAACATCTTGCCTTCCATGCCGGACAGCGTCATCAGCGGCAGGAACACCAGGATGATGATGCCGACGCCGACGATCACCGGCGTGGCCACCTCGCCGACCGCCTTGACCAGGATCTCGGTCTTGCTCATGCCGGCTTTGTCGCGATGGCCGAGCCGCTCGAAGGCGTTCTCCACCACCACCACCGAGCCGTCCACCATCAGGCCGATGGCGATCGCCAGCCCCCCCAGCGACATCAGGTTGGCCGACAGCCCCACCTGGTTCATCACCATGAAGGTCAACAGGGGCGTCAGCACCAGCGTCGCCAGCACCACCACCGAGGAGCGCACGTCGCCCAGGAACAGGAACAGCACGATCACCACCAGCACCACCCCTTCGAGCAGCACCTTGGTCACCGTCCACAGCGCGGCGTCCACCAGCTCGCTGCGGTCGTAGTAAGGCACGATCTGCAGCTTGCCCGGCAGCATGCCGCGCGCGTTGATCTCGGCCACGCGCGCCTTGACCCGGCTCACCACCTCCTTGGCGTTGCCCCCGCGCGTCATCATCACGATGCCGCCGACCGCCTCGGTCCGCCCGTCCTTGATCAGCGCGCCCTGGCGCACCTCGTGCCCGATCTTGACCTCGGCCACGTCGCGCACGTAGACCGGCGTGCCGTCGATCTCCTTGAGCACGATGCTGCCGATATCGTCGAGGCCGCGCACCAGGCCCACGCCGCGGATCAGGTACTGCTCCGCGTAGTGCGGCAGCACGCCGCCGCCGGAGTTGGCATTGTTGCGCGCCAGCGCCTGGTAGACCTGCTGCACCGAGACCTGGTAGTGGCGCATGCGGTCGGGATTGACCAGCGCCTGGTACTGGCGCACGTAGCCGCCCTGCGAGTTGATCTCGGCGACGCCGGGGATCGAGCGCAGCAGCGGGCGCACCACCCAGTCCTGGGCGATGCGGCGCTCGGCCAGTTCTTCCTGGGTCAGCTCGCGCTCGCCGTCATCGGCATGGTCGAGCGTGTACTGGTAGACCTCGCCGAGGCCGGTCGAGACCGGGCCCAGCACCGGTGCCACGCCTTCCGGCATGCGCCCGCCCACCTCGATCAGCCGCTCCATCACCAGTTGCCGGGCGAAGTAGACGTCGGTCGCATCGGTGAAGACCAGGGTGATCAGCGACAGCCCGGGCTTGTTCAGCGAGCGCATTTCCTGCAGGCCCGGCAGACCGGTCATCGCCATCTCGACCGGCACCGTGACGAAGCGCTCGACCTCTTCGGGCGAGCGGCCGATCGCCTCGGTGGCAATCTGCACCTGCACATTGGTCACGTCGGGGAAAGCGTCCACCGACAGCTTCTTGGCCGCGCCCAGGCCGAACGCGAACAGCACCACGGCGAGCACGCACACCACCAGCCGCTGCTTGATGGCGGCCTGTACTAGGGATCGGATCATGGCGGCTTACCCCTGTTCGAGTCGCTTGCGCTCGTTGTCGAGGTGGAAGGCCCCCTCGACCACGATGCGGTCGCCGGCGCGGATACCGCCCTGCACCACGCGCATGCCATCGCTCTCGGCGCCGAGCTTGACCTTGGTCAGGCGATACTGTCCGCCAGGCTGCTCCACGTAGACCAGTTCATCGCCGCCGTCGCGCACGATGGCCGACTCGGGCACCACCAGCTGGTCCACCGCCATGCTGGCGATCAGCATGCTGGCCAGCATGGCCGGCTTGAGCCGTCCTTCCTTGTTCTCCAGCTCGGTGCGCACCAGCACCGTGCGCGACTGCGGATTGACCACCCGGCCGACGTAGATCAGCTTGCCGGTGATGCGGTCGTGACCGGCGCCATTGGCCAGCGACGGCACCTCGATGTCCACGCTCTGCCCTTCCGCCACCAGCGCGGCCTGCTGCTCCGGCACTTCGGCCACGACCCAGACGCGCGACAGGTCGGCCACCGTATAGAGCGCGTCGGCCGGCTGCACCACCTGGCCCTGGGCCACGTTGCGCTCGACCACGGTGCCGCTGACACTGGAGAACACCGGTGAATAAGAGTCGATGCTGCCGCTGCGGGCCAGCTCGGCGACGGCACCCTGCGACATACCCAGCACGCGCAACTGGTCGCGGTAGGCGCGCATCTCGGCCGAGGCGATCGCATACTCGCTCTCGCGCCGCTGCAGCTCGCCGCGCCCGATCACGTCGGCGGCGTACAGCTGGCGCGCGCGCTCGGCGTTGCGCGCCTGCAGCTCGGTCTGCGCCTCGGCCTTGAGGAAGGCCATCTGCGCGGTGCCCAGCTCGCTGCTGTGCAGGCGCGCCAGCACCTGGCCGGCCCTCACTTCCTGGCCGAGCATGGCATACAGGTCGGTGACGCGGCCGGTCACACTGGCGCCGATGCGCGCCACGCGCTGCTCGTCGAAATCGATGCGGCCGGCCACGCGCAGCATCTCGCTGAAGGCGCTGGTGGCGGCCGGCGCCACCTTCAGCGTCTTCTGCAGTGTCTCTTCGGGCTTGACGATGCCCGGCGGCAGCCTGGCCGGCTCGGCCGCCGGGGCCGCTTGGTCGGAGCAGCCGGTCAGCGCGGCGAAGGCCGCGGCGCAAGCCAGCAGCGAAAGGGAAAAGGTCGGGCGCATGGTCATTGGAGTCCGGTGGATGCGGGCGTCGACGGCACCGTCGACAGCAGTTTCTCGATCTGGATGGCGGCGAGCTGCAGCTCGTACTGAGCGGCGATCAATTCGCCGCGGGCGCTGCGCAGCACGCGCTGCGCGTCGATGTAGTCGAGGATGCCGCGCTCGCCGAAGCGGTAAGCGGACTCCGCCACGGCCAGCGCGGACTCGGCCTGGCGCACGATGCCGGACTCCAGCGCCGTGACCTGGGCCTGGGCCGCCTCCATCTGGTGATAGGCCGTCTCCAGTTCCTGGCTCAGCTCGAATTCGCGCGCCTCCAGCGTGCTGCGCGCCTGGGCGGCCTGCGCCACGGCCTCGTTGACCGGCCCGCTGCGGCGATCCCACAGCGGAATGGTCAGCACCAGGCCGACCTGGGTGACCGTGTTGTCAGGCTGCCGCTCCGTGCTCGCGCGCAGCGACACTTCGGGCAGGCGCAGCGAGCGCTGGTAGTCGACCGCCAACCGCGCCCGTTCCAGCTCCATGCGGCGCTGCGCCAGCTCGGCGCTCTCGCTGCCGAGCTGCTCGCGCAGGCGCGGCAGCGGCGGCAGCGCCACGGCATCGCCCAGCGAGCCGCTGAGTGCGAAATCGGCCGGCATGGCACCGCCCACGTGCTGGCGCAGCGCGGCGCGCGCCTGCTCCACGCGCAGTTGCGCCGCCTGCCTGGTCTTCTGCGCGGTCAGCAGTTCGGTCTCGGCCTTGATCAGCTCATAGCGCGGCGCCTCGCCCACGTCGACACGCAGGCGGGCGCGGGCATGGATCTGCCGCATCATGCTCAGGTCCTCGCGTGCCGCGGCCAGCTCGCTCTCGCGGCGCAGGGTCTCATAGAAGGACTGCTTGACGCGCGCCGACAGGTCCGCGCGCCAGGCCTGGCGGCCGGCCTGGGTGGCATCGAGCTGGCGCCGCGCGATCTCTTCGCGCAGGCTGCGCTGCCGCGGGTAGTCGAACTTCTGCGTGATGGCATAGGTGGGCGCGCTGCCGCTCGCCACACCGGCCGTGCGCCCCGACAGGCGGCCGTACAGCACCTCGACCTGCGGGTTCGGATAGGCGCGGGCACTGGTGACGGCCGCGCTGGCGGCGTCGACGCCGGCCTGGGCGGCGAGCGCCCCCTGGTTGGTCGACTGCGCCAGCGCCAGGAGCCGGGACAGGGAGAAGGTGTCGGCGGGGGAGCGCGCGGCGGCCGGCGGGGCGGCAGCAGCCGCCGCGGAGGGCGCGCTGGCGGCGGCCGTCCCAGCCTGCGCCGGCGGCAAGGCGAACGCGAGCGACGCGGTCAAGACTAGCGTGGTGGTGGTCTTCATGGACAGGCAAACAGGCCGCACGGCCGTGCGCCAGCCACCGTCGCCCCAGGGGCGACGGCAAGCCGGCTCCCGCCCTCGCCGACTGGCGAACAGGCGGACGGGCGGACGGGCCTGGCCTCAGGCGGTCAAGCGCTCAGGCCGTGCGGCGGAATCAGTCGAATGGGAATAGCGGGTACGCGCGGCACGCGCAGGTGCCGAGCGCGCGGCGCCGGCGAGGCGCCTCAGGCGGAAAGGCTTCGGGGAGGCTTGAAGCAGGCCGCAGCCAGCGCGTCAGCGCGGCCCGGGCAAGAAGACGGGGGAAAATCGGGCGCCTGTGCCAGGCTGACCTGGGGCAGCACGAACAGCGCACCGGATTCCTCGATTTCGTCGAGGACGTCGAGCGGATCGAGCAGGTCGGCCGCCCAGATATCACAGTAACCGGGCGGCGGCTCGTCGGAGGCCGCCATCTCGGGCTCACCGAAGTCGGGAAAATCCTCGTCGTCGAGCACCAGTTCGAGCATGCTGCCCTGCGCTACGCGCTCGACAGTGCGGTCGATGGCACGCTCCGCCGTCCGCTCGACGGTCGGCTCAGGCAGCGCCGGCCGGGTCGCTGCATGCGCGCCGCCAGCCGGGCAGGCCCCGCCGGCAGCGTGCGCCGGCACCGTCGTCCCGAAAGACAACAGGCAAAGGCAGGCGACGGCGAACAGCAGGTAGAGGGCGCGCATGGAGGAGAGACGGTGCAGCCGACGTTGCGACGAACTTGGGATGGCGTCTTGCTGCAGGACAACATTGTAACGGAATGCAAGGCATAGACCATCGCTAGCCCTTCTGCGTTCCTTGGAAAGCGACAATGCCTGCCGTTCGCGTCAGCCCCCAGGGAGTCCTGAGCAATCCCGGCAGGCGTCCATGCAGGGTCACGACTGTCATGACATCTCGACGTTCCGGCGCGCCGCAAAGACAAAACCCCTCGCAGCGTTTGCTGTCGAGGGGTTTTGCGGGAGAGAGAGCCTGGCGATGACCTACTTTCACACGGGTAGTCCGCACTATCATCGGCGCAAAGTCGTTTCACGGTCCTGTTCGGGATGGGAAGGGGTGGTTCCGACTCGCTATGGTCACCAGGCATAAGGGGTTGCTGCGCCGGGGTTGAGCCGTCGCAGCGAATAGGGATGTAGTCTTGGTTGTGAGGTATCGGCACCGTTCTGGGCACACGCGATACGTCAACCAGTGAAACACACTGGTTATAGGATCAAGCCTTACGGGCAATTAGTACTGGTTAGCTTAACGCATTACTGCGCTTCCACACCCAGCCTATCAACGTCCTGGTCTCGAACGACCCTTCAAGGAGGTCAAGCCTCCAGGGAATCCTCATCTTCAGGCGAGTTTCCCGCTTAGATGCTTTCAGCGGTTATCTCTTCCGTACATAGCTACCCTGCGATGCCTCTGGCGAGACAACAGGTACACCAGCGGTACGTCCACTCCGGTCCTCTCGTACTAGGAGCAGCCCCCGTCAAGATTCCAACGCCCACGGCAGATAGGGACCAAACTGTCTCACGACGTTTTAAACCCAGCTCACGTACCTCTTTAAATGGCGAACAGCCATACCCTTGGGACCGGCTACAGCCCCAGGATGAGATGAGCCGACATCGAGGTGCCAAACACCGCCGTCGATATGAACTCTTGGGCGGTATCAGCCTGTTATCCCCAGAGTACCTTTTATCCGTTGAGCGATGGCCCTTCCATACAGAACCACCGGATCACTATGTCCTGCTTTCGCACCTGCTCGACTTGTCGGTCTCGCAGTTAAGCACGCTTTTGCCATTGCACTTTAGGTACGATGTCCGACCGTACCAAGCGTACCTTCGAACTCCTCCGTTACACTTTGGGAGGAGACCGCCCCAGTCAAACTGCCTACCATGCACTGTCCCCGACCCGGATTCACGGGCCAAGGTTAGAACCTCAAACAAACCAGGGTGGTATTTCAAGGACGGCTCCACCGGAACTAGCGTCCCGGTTTCAAAGCCTCCCACCTATCCTACACAGATCGGTTCAAAGTCCAATGCAAAGCTACAGTAAAGGTTCATGGGGTCTTTCCGTCTAGCCGCGGGGAGATTGCATCATCACAAACACTTCAACTTCGCTGAGTCTCGGGAGGAGACAGTGTGGCCATCGTTACGCCATTCGTGCAGGTCGGAACTTACCCGACAAGGAATTTCGCTACCTTAGGACCGTTATAGTTACGGCCGCCGTTTACCGGGACTTCAATCAAGAGCTTGCACCCCATCATTTAATCTTCCGGCACCGGGCAGGCGTCACACCCTATACGTCCACTTTCGTGTTTGCAGAGTGCTGTGTTTTTATTAAACAGTCGCAGCCACCAGTTTATTGCAACCCCTTCACCCTTCTGGCGCAGGCCAGTCAAGCTACCAGGGCGTACCTTATCCCGAAGTTACGGTACCAATTTGCCGAGTTCCTTCTCCCGAGTTCTCTCAAGCGCCTTAGAATACTCATCTCGCCCACCTGTGTCGGTTTGCGGTACGGTCTCGTATGACTGAAGCTTAGAGGCTTTTCTTGGAACCACTTCCGATTGCTTCGCGACGCATGGTCGCTCGCCCCACAGCCTTGAATCCCGCGCCCGGATTTGCCTAAGCGCCTTCTCCACTGCAGGGACCGGGACTTCCAACACCCGGACAACCTTCCGCGATCCGTCCCCCCATCGCATCATACGACGGTGCAGGAATATTAACCTGCTTCCCATCAGCTACGCATCTCTGCCTCGCCTTAGGGGCCGACTCACCCTACGCCGATGAACGTTGCGTAGGAAACCTTGGGCTTACGGCGAGGGGGCCTTTCACCCCCTTTATCGCTACTCATGTCAGCATTCGCACTTCTGATACCTCCAGCATCCTTTACAAGACACCTTCACAGGCTTACAGAACGCTCTCCTACCACGCGCTTGCGCGCGTCCGCAGCTTCGGTGACTGGCTTAGCCCCGTTACATCTTCCGCGCAGGACGACTCGATCAGTGAGCTATTACGCTTTCTTTAAAGGGTGGCTGCTTCTAAGCCAACCTCCTGACTGTTTTAGCCTTCCCACTTCGTTTCCCACTTAGCCAATCTTTGGGACCTTAGCTGGCGGTCTGGGTTGTTTCCCTCTTGACACCGGACGTTAGCACCCGATGTCTGTCTCCCGTGATTGCACTCTTCGGTATTCGGAGTTTGCTATGGCGGGGTAATCAGCAATAGACCCCCCAACCATGACAGTGCTCTACCCCCGAAGGTGAGACACGAGGCACTACCTAAATAGTTTTCGGAGAGAACCAGCTATTTCCAGATTTGTTTAGCCTTTCACCCCTATCCACAGCTCATCCCCTAGTTTTTCAACACTAGTGGGTTCGGTCCTCCAGTACGTGTTACCGCACCTTCAACCTGGCCATGGATAGATCATCTGGTTTCGGGTCTACACCCAGCGACTGAACGCCCTGTTCGGACTCGCTTTCGCTACGCCTGCCCTAATCGGTTAAGCTTGCCACTGAATGTAAGTCGCTGACCCATTATACAAAAGGTACGCCGTCACCCGTTTCCAGGCTCCGACTGTTTGTATGCATGCGGTTTCAGGATCTATTTCACTCCCCTCCCGGGGTTCTTTTCGCCTTTCCCTCACGGTACTGGTTCACTATCGGTCGATCACGAGTATTTAGCCTTGGAGGATGGTCCCCCCATCTTCAGACAGGATTTCACGTGTCCCGCCCTACTTGTCGTACACCTAGTTCCACAACGCTGTTTTCGCATACAGGGCTATCACCTGCTATGGCCGGGCTTTCCATCCCGTTCTGCTAACAATGCTGCTAAAGAGTACAAGGCTGTTCCCATTTCGTTCGCCACTACTCTGGGAATCTCGGTTGATTTCTGTTCCTGCAGCTACTTAGATGTTTCAGTTCGCCGCGTTCGCTTCCCTTGCCTATGTATTCAGCAAGGGATGACCCATACGGGCCGGGTTTCCCCATTCGGACATCTCCGGATCAAAGCTCGTTTGCCAGCTCCCCGAAGCTTTTCGCAGGCTACCGCGTCCTTCATCGCCTGTGATCGCCAAGGCATCCACCACATGCACTTGTTCGCTTGACCCTATAACGAGTGTGTCTCAAGCTCGCGCTTGAAACGCTTCATTACAGGTTGAGTTCTCGCATTTGTGCCGTATTCCAAGTCATCTTTCGATCACTTAAATACTTTGGTTGATACAATCACAACCCGGTATCACGTTAAACTACTGCGCGTCTCATCAACACGCCGTGACACCTTTACTACATCCCATATTGTTAAAGAACAGCCGAATTTCCTCGCTTGGCAATGCCAAATGCAAGCGCTCGATATCAAGCACTTGCATTTGGCCATGTCCTGGCCGCAACAACAAACAACCGATAAGTGTGAGTGCTCGACTCGGAATGCACGCTCTGGAAAGGAGGTGATCCAGCCGCACCTTCCGGTACGGCTACCTTGTTACGACTTCACCCCAGTCATGAACCCTGCCGTGGTAATCGCCCTCCTTGCGGTTAGGCTAACTACTTCTGGCAAAACCCACTCCCATGGTGTGACGGGCGGTGTGTACAAGACCCGGGAACGTATTCACCGCGGCATGCTGATCCGCGATTACTAGCGATTCCAGCTTCACGTAGTCGAGTTGCAGACTACGATCCGGACTACGATGCGTTTTCTGGGATTAGCTCCCCCTCGCGGGTTGGCAACCCTCTGTACGCACCATTGTATGACGTGTGAAGCCCTACCCATAAGGGCCATGAGGACTTGACGTCATCCCCACCTTCCTCCGGTTTGTCACCGGCAGTCTCTCTAGAGTGCCCTTTCGTAGCAACTAGAGACAAGGGTTGCGCTCGTTGCGGGACTTAACCCAACATCTCACGACACGAGCTGACGACAGCCATGCAGCACCTGTGTCCACTTTCCCTTTCGGGCACCTGATGCATCTCTGCTTCGTTAGTGGCATGTCAAGGGTAGGTAAGGTTTTTCGCGTTGCATCGAATTAATCCACATCATCCACCGCTTGTGCGGGTCCCCGTCAATTCCTTTGAGTTTTAATCTTGCGACCGTACTCCCCAGGCGGTCAACTTCACGCGTTAGCTTCGTTACTGAAGAAATGAATCCCCAACAACTAGTTGACATCGTTTAGGGCGTGGACTACCAGGGTATCTAATCCTGTTTGCTCCCCACGCTTTCGTGCATGAGCGTCAGTCACGTCCCAGGGGGCTGCCTTCGCCATCGGTATTCCTCCACATCTCTACGCATTTCACTGCTACACGTGGAATTCTACCCCCCTCTGACGCACTCTAGCCTTGCAGTCACAAGCGCCATTCCCAGGTTGAGCCCGGGGATTTCACGCCTGTCTTACAAAACCGCCTGCGCACGCTTTACGCCCAGTAATTCCGATTAACGCTCGCACCCTACGTATTACCGCGGCTGCTGGCACGTAGTTAGCCGGTGCTTATTCTTCCGGTACCGTCATCCCTCCGGGGTATTAGCCCAAAGGATTTCTTTCCGGACAAAAGTGCTTTACAACCCGAAGGCCTTCTTCACACACGCGGCATTGCTGGATCAGGGTTGCCCCCATTGTCCAAAATTCCCCACTGCTGCCTCCCGTAGGAGTCTGGGCCGTGTCTCAGTCCCAGTGTGGCTGATCGTCCTCTCAGACCAGCTACTGATCGTCGCCTTGGTGAGCCTTTACCTCACCAACTAGCTAATCAGACATCGGCCGCTCCTATTGCGCGAGGCCTTGCGGTCCCCCGCTTTCACCCTCAGGTCGTATGCGGTATTAGCTAATCTTTCGACTAGTTATCCCCCACAACAGGGCACGTTCCGATGTATTACTCACCCGTTCGCCACTCGCCGCCAGACCGAAGTCCGCGCTGCCGTTCGACTTGCATGTGTAAGGCATGCCGCCAGCGTTCAATCTGAGCCAGGATCAAACTCTTCAGTTCAATCTCTGTGTGGTTCCGCGCAGTTGCCTGCTGAAACCTCGCTCTTTCGAGCGGTCGCTCACTCTCAGAAAACTGACTGGCTCCGTCCGAAGACGAAACCAAACATGTTTACTGTGCGAGCACTGATAACTTGCAAGCTAGAAGACCAGGGTCTTCCGCATTCATTATCAAGCACCCACACTTATCGGTGTTTGTTTGTTAAAGAACCACCCTCTCGGGCCGCATCCGGCTTTGCCGGTTTGCGTTGCCGCTGCGTTATGTCTGCAGCGAAGGAACGAGACTATAAAGAATTTTTCGAGATCAATCAAGCGATTTCTAGAATTTCTTTTATTCGGACGCCGCACTCATTCGAGCCGCTCCAATCCTGCCATTCCCTCCCCGTCACGCGGTGCGCTGCGAACGGGGAGGCGAATACTAATGCCTCGATAACCAATTGGCAAGGCTTTTCAGAAAAAAATCCCAAGCGCCTCTTCTATCCGCTTGCCATCTCCGCTCATACCCTGGTGAACCCTGGACCGGCCCAGGCTATCCGGGAACAGAAGCCCTCCCCGCGGCCCCGCCTCGCCTTGCGCGCCGGCCGCAGCACCAGGACGGGGAACCCTCGAGCGGATCGCGGGCCGGAGCTGGCTTAGAACAGGCGGTCCATCCAGCCATGCGGATCTGCCGCGCGGCCCTGCTGCAGGTCGACCAGCGCGTTCTTCAGGCGCATCGTCAGGTTGCCGGCGCCGCCATCGCCGATCGTGAAGTTGTGCTTGTGGCCCTTCACCGTGCCGATGGGCGTCACCACGGCGGCCGTGCCGCAGGCAAAGGCTTCGCGCAGGCGGCCGCTCCGGGCATCGGCCTGCCATTGGTCGATCGAGTACGGCTCTTCACGTACCGTCAGGCCCATGTCTCGGGCCAGGACGATGAGCGACTCGCGCGTGATACCGGGCAGGATGGTGCCGGTGAGCGGCGGCGTCTGCAGCGAGCCATCGTCGAAGACGAAGAAGACATTCATGCCGCCGAGTTCTTCCACCCAGCGCCGCTCGACCGCGTCGAGGAAGACCACCTGGTCGCAGCCCTCGCGCGAGGCCTCGGCCTGCGCCAGCAGGCTGGCCGCATAGTTACCGCCGCACTTGGCCTCGCCCGTGCCGCCAGGCGCGGCACGCGTGTAGTTGTCCGACACCCAGATGGTGACCGCCGGGTTGCTGCCCTTGAAGTACGCGCCCACCGGGCAGGCCGTCACGCAATACAGGTATTCGGCCGCCGGCTTGACGCCCAGCGCCACCTCGGTAGCCATCATGAAAGGGCGCAGATACAGCGAACCGCCCTGCACGGTGGGAATCCACTCGCGGTCCAGGCGCACCAGTTCGCGCACGGACTCCAGGAACAGTGCCTCGGGCAGCTCCGGCATGGCCAGGCGGCGGGCCGAGTTGCGGAAGCGGCGCGCATTGGCGTCAGGGCGGAACAGCGCACCACCGCCATCGGGCAGGCGATAGGCCTTCATCCCCTCGAAAATCTCTTGTGCGTAGTGGAACACCTGCATGGCCGGATCGCACTCGAAGGGGCCGCGCGCGGCGATCCTGGCGTCGTGCCAGCCCTTGCCCTCGGTGTAGCGGATGGTCGCCATGTGATCGGAGAACACCCTGCCGAAGGCGGGATTCTCCAGCAAACGCGCACGCTCCGCGGCGGCCACGGGGTGTTGGCTGGGTTCGATGGAAAAGACTGCTTCGACATTGCTGCTCATACCGGCTCCCAAATATGCAAGGCGCTCACACACGCCCGAGACCGATATTGTGCGCCAATGCAGGCAGATTGAGGCGCTGTATTGGTGCCGGCAGCAGCGGACGGCGGGCAGCACCGCACAATCGACGGTGGAAACGGCCATCGCAACGCACTGCCGTGGCACTCCACCCTTCGCGCGAGAGCCTGACAAGACACCAGGGCAAACCCGGCGCCCGGACTAGCGCCCTCCCCCCCGCTACGGTGGGGGAAAAGGCGAGGCCCGCACTGCCGCTATCCATGTCAAGCGCATGACATGCCGTGCGTGAGTGACCGTGACGATGGTCCTTCGCAGAGCCCGCCCCGCGGGCTCTCTTTTTTTTGAGGCCCGGAAGTCTCGCGCGGAGACACCCCCCCCCCACCAGGGCGATGGCAGCACCTGTGGCCGATCCCGGCCGCCCGGAACGACCCTGATCGCATGGAAAGCTGCCTTTGAGTCACAGCCAAGGTGTCCTTGGCGGGGATTATTGCGCCGCCGCAAACTCGCCCTGCACGGTCTAGGGAAAACCCCTATAATGCCGCCACTCCTGATGACATGCTGGCGTCACGAACCCATGAATCCGCTGACGCCGATAATAAAATGAAGAAAGCCGCACTCTCCTTCCTGGCCCTGGCCGCCACCCTCGGCGCGCTGTCGACCCCCGTCTTCGCCCAGCAAGGCCCCCGCCCCTTCGACTCGGCCGCCCATGCCGGCCAGCGCGATGTCTACGTCGATGGCGCCATCAAGCCGCGCGCCCGCCAGATGACCCACTGGGGCGAGGAAGCCAGCCACTACATCGCCAACGGCGACGACCGCTTCCCCCACTGAGCGCCGACGGGCACCCCCGCCCGAGCCGGATGGGCGCGGCCTTGCCGCGCCACCGTTCCCCGCCGTTCCAGTGCCGCTTCCGGCACCTCGCCGCACGCGCCGCCGCGCACGTTGCCTGGCAGCCACGCCATGCCGCCAACAGGCAGGCGATAATCCCGTATCCCCTCGAAATGATGGTTTACGATCCGCCCCATGTCACCGACCGTGCAGCCGGCCACCGCGCAGGACGACTTCTGGCTCGACGAGCCGGCAAGCATCGCCCGTGTGCTGCGTGAACTGGCCCGCACGCGCACGCCGCTGCTGTTCGAGCCGGCCGGCATCCCGACCCGCCTGCTGCTGGCCGACGAGGACCGGCGCGCCTGCGTGCTCGAATGGTGCCGCAACGGGCGCGAACTGGAACGGCTGCTGAACGCCACCGGCCTGAGCCTGCGCGGCTCGCTGGGCGGTACGCCCATCCGCTTCGCCGCCGGCACGCCCGAGGTGACCCGCCTGGGCAATACGCCCGCCTTCCACATTCCCTTGCCTGCGCGCCTGCAGTACCTGCAGGCGCGCAGGCATTTCCGCGTCCGCCTGGCGGCGGCGCGCGGCTTCCGCTGCCGGCGGGAAGATGAGGCTGGTGGCCCGCCGCTGAGCCTGGACATCCGCGACCTGTCGCTGAGCGGCGTCGGCCTGCGCGTGCCGCTCGGCTTGCTGGCCGTCTTCGCGCCCGGACGGCTGCTGCCGGACTGCACGCTGGACTTCGGCCCTTTCGGCATCGTGCAGGCCAGCCTGCGCGTGGTACGGCACGGCCCCGCCACCCCGCAGGCGGACGCTCGGCGCAAGGTCGGCTGCGTCTTCGTCGATCTCGACGCCGGCACTCGGCGGCAACTGCAGCGCCTGGTGTTCGCGCTCGAAGTCGCGCCGGAAATCCCGCTGGAAGCCCCGCTGGAAACCCCGCCCGCCTGACGTCCCGCGCGCGGCCTCAAGCCCCGCGCCGCAGCGGATGCGCGGCATCGCTGCCGGCATGGCGCGCGGCCATCCCCGGCCCCCGCGCGATGCACGCCCTTGCCGTGATAGCGGGGCGCATCGCCGTCGCGCAATGCACAGGCGTCGCGCAACCGGTGGAGGCGCCCGCGGCGGCGCCGTCGAAGGCCGTCCGGCGCGGAAACGGCCGCCCGGCAGGCAAGGGACGCGCTACCATCTGAGCGCTGCACCGGCCACCCTGCCGGCCGATGACAAGACCAAGGCACCACAGCAGCCGACCTGGATCCACGAGGACACGATGAACGACCCGATACGAGCCCCCCGCACCGACCGCCAGCGCCCGCGCGCCCTGCGCCGCCCGCTCGCCTGGCCCCTGGCCGCCGCCCTGGGCGCGGCCCTGCTGGCCACCGGTGCCGGCGCCGCCACGCTCGACGGCGCCGCGCTGGAACAGGCGGCCATGCGAGCCGCCGCCGGCAGCTACCGCGAGTGGGTGGAACTGCTGGCCATGCCGAACGACGCCAACGTGCCGGCCGACATCCAGAAGAATGCCGCCTGGCTGGTGCAGGCCTTCGCGCGGCGCGGCTTCAACGCGCGCGAGCTGCCCAACGAGGGCAAGCCGATGGTCTACGCCGAGCTCAAGGCGCCGGCGGCGGCCGGCGCGGCGCCGCGCAAGACGGTGCTGTTCTACATGCATTTCGACGGCCAGTCGGTGACGCCGTCGCAGTGGGCGCAGCGCAGTCCCTGGGAGGCGGTGCTGAAGGCGCGCCAGGCCGACGGCAAGTGGGAGGCGCTGCCGCTGGAGCACCTCTACGGCGAGCGGGTCGATCCCGAGTGGCGGCTGTTCGCGCGCTCGTCCTCGGACGACAAAGGCCCCATCGTGATGTTCCTGGCGGCCGTCGACGCACTCAAGGCCGCCGGCGCCGAGCCGGCCGTGGACATCAAGGTCCTGCTCGATTCGGAAGAGGAAAAGGGCTCGCCTTCGCTGGGCAAGGTGATCGGCCAGAACCTGGCGCTGCTGCGCAACGATGGCATGGTGATCTTCGACGGCCCCATGCACCAGAGCAACCGGCCCACGCTGGTGTTCGGCAACCGCGGCGTGCTGCTGGTCAAGCTCAAGGTATTCGGCGCCGGCCAGGAGCTGCACAGCGGCCACTATGGCAACTACTCGGCCAATCCCGCCCAGCGCCTGGCCAGCCTGCTGGCCAGCATGAAGGACGAAGAGGGCCGCGTCACCATCCCGGGCTACTACAGCCCGGTCAGGCTCGACGACGAAGCGCGCCGCATCATGAGCGCCGTGCCGGACGACGAGGCGGCGCTGCGCCGCCGCCTGGGCATCGCCGCGGCCGAGCGGGTCGGCGCCAACTACCAGGAAGCCATGCAGTATCCGAGCCTGAACGTGCGCGGCATGGCCGCCGGCGACGTCGGCGCCAAGGCGCGCACCGTGGTGCCCTCGTCGGCGCTGGCGGAGATCGACATCCGCACGGTGCCCGAGACCAGCCCGGAATACCTGTTCGCCCGCCTCAAGGAACACGTGCAGAAGCAGGGCTACCACCTGGTCGAGGGCGAGCCGAGCGCGGAGGAGCGGGCGCGCTATCCCAAGCTGGCTTCGCTCAGCGCCGGCGAGGTGTCGGCCTCCAGTTCGGCGGCGCGGACACCGCTCGACGCCCCGGTCAGCCGCTGGCTGCAGCAGGCCATGCAGTCCACCTACGGCCAGGCGCCGGTGCAGATCCGCATGATGGGCGGCACGGTACCCACCGGCGCCGCGGTGCAGGCGCTGCAGTCGCCCTTCGTCATCGTGCCGCTGGTCAATGCCGACAACAACCAGCACAGCTACGACGAGAACATGCGGCTGGGCAACTACCGCGACGGCATCCGCACGGTGATGGGCATCCTGCAGACGCCCTACCGCTGACACCCTGTCGCTGAGACCCGATCGCCGGCGCACCGCCGGCGTCGCCTTGCCGGCCGCGCCATGCGAAGGCGGCAGGCCACGGTTTCCCGTGCCGGCCGCCGCCCGTCGATGCCACACCCCCGCCATACGCTACCGCGCCATGGCCCGGCGGGGTCCTCCCGTTTATTCCGCCGAGATCTTGGCGCGCT
Source organism: Cupriavidus malaysiensis (assembly GCF_001854325.1). Classification (NCBI taxonomy): domain Bacteria; kingdom Pseudomonadati; phylum Pseudomonadota; class Betaproteobacteria; order Burkholderiales; family Burkholderiaceae; genus Cupriavidus; species Cupriavidus malaysiensis. Next base: position 1,163,278 of record NZ_CP017755.1, on the reverse strand, counting down.
TGACCACCTCGCCGTAGCGCTGCAGCCGCTCGGCCATCATCTTCTCGAAGGCGGCCGGCGGCATGTCCTCCGGCGGCACCACGCCGCGCGAGCGCAGCGCCGCCTGCATGGCGGGATCGCTGGCGGCCTGGCGCACCGCCTGGTACAGCTTCTGCACCACCGGCTCCGGCGTGCCGGCAGGCGCGGCGATGCCGGTCCAGGAACTCAGGTTGAGCTGCGGATAGCCCAGTTCGGCGAAGGTCGGCACGTCGGGCAGCTGCGGCAGGCGCTGCTCGGACGCCACCGCCAGCGCGCGCACCTTGCCGTCCTTGATATGCGGCAGCATGATGACCAGGTTGTCCAGGATGAACTGCACCTCATTGCTCAGCACCGCCGTGATGAGCTGCGAGCCGCCGCGATAGGGGATGTGCGTGGCATAGATGCCGGTATTGGCCTTGAGCATCTCCACATTGAGCTGCCCCATGCTGCCGGCGCCGCCGCTGCCGTAGTCGAGCTTGCCGGGGTTCTTCTTCGCATAGGCGAGGAACTCGGCGAAGGTGCGCACCGGCAGGCTGGCATGGACCACCAGCGCATTGGGCTGGCGCCCCAGGATGGCGATGTTCTCGAAATCCTTGATCGGGTCGTAGCCGATGCGCGGCTGCGTCAGCGGATTGGCCAGGTGGCTGCTCTGCGAGGACACCACCAGCGTGTAGCCGTCGGGCTTGCTGCGCGCCACCGACTGCGTGGCGACCGAACCGCCGGCGCCCGGCCGATTGTCGACCACCACCGGCACGCCGAGGATGCGCGCCAGCGGGTCGGCGTACTGGCGCGCCATGATGTCGACCGAGCCGCCCGGCGGGAACGGCACGACCAGCGTGATGGGCTTGGCAGGCCAGGCGCCCTGGGCCAGCACGGCGGCCGGCGCGGCCGCGAGCGCCACGGCGCCCAGGCCCAGGCGGAGGAAGTGGCGACGGGTAGAGATCAGCTTCTGCATGGGAGATTAGGAAGAGCCAGGAAACTTGGGGGAAGGCCGGATCCAGCCGTTCAACGCAGGCCGAGGATGGTCAGTGCCAGCGCCTGCGCGCGCGGCACGAAGGTCGACAGCTCGCAGTACTCGCGTTCGGTATGTGCGTGGCCGCCCACCGGGCCGGTGCCGCACAGCGTGGGCGTGCCGACCGAGGCGGTCAGGCCGCTGTCGGCCGCGCCGCCGGTGAATTCGCCTTCGACGCGGAAGCCGAGCCGCTCGGCATTGCCCTGGTACAGCGCCAGCAGCGCGTCCGGGGTACGCGCCATCGGCATGGTGCGGCGCAGTTCGGTGATGCGGCCGCGCGTGCGCGGGATGGACTCTTCCTCGACGATGGCACGGATGCGCTCGACCAGGGCCTCCACGTCGGTCTCGGCGGTGAAGCGCACGTCGAGCTGGGCCTGCGCCTGCGGCGCCACCATGTTCGGCACGATGCCGCCCTGCACGCAGCCGACATTGGTGGTGATGCCCTGCCCGGCGTCGGTGAGGGCATGCAGCGCGACGATCTTGCGCGCCAGCGCGTCGATCGCACTCGCACCCTGCGCCGGATTGATGCCGGCGTGCGCCGCCACCCCTTCCACCTCGAACGCCACCACCATCGAGCCCTTGCGGCCGGTGACGAGGTTGCCGCTGACGCGGCCCGGCTCGGCGTTGAACACGGTGCGCACGCCGCGCGCCACCTCCATGATGCGCTCGCGCGTGGCGCCCGAGCCGATCTCCTCGTCGCAGGAGAAGAACAGGCGCAGCGGCGGCGCCTGGCGGCCCAGGCGCGCCAGCGCCTCGGCCACGAAGACGTTCATCACCAGGCCCGACTTCATGTCGGCCACGCCCGGCCCGTAGGCGCGCCCCGCCTCGATGCGGAAGGGCCTGCGTGCGACGGTGCCGGCCGGGTAGACCGTATCCATATGGCCCATCAGCAGGATCGGGCGCCCCTGGCCGGAACCGGGCAGCCCGGCGTCGAGGCAGACGCCGAAGCCGGGCACGGCATGGAAGGCCACGGCCATGCCGGCCTCGCGCAGGTGCGCGCCCAGGACCTCGGCCACCGCCGTCACGCCAGCCTCCTGGCGGCTGCCGCTGTCGATGTCGACGATGCGCTGCAGCAGCGCCTGCATGGCCGACTCGCGGCCGGCCAGCCAGGCCAGCACCGCTTCCTCATCTTTATCCATGCCACTGTCCCTGGCCGGTACGAACTCGTTCACTTCGTTCTCTTCGTTCTCTTGCATGCGGCTTGTGCTCCGGACGGCGGGTCCCGTCGATGATTCGACCATTGCAAACGTGATACGATCATGCAATACGTATTGCAAACATGTCAAGCCGATGAAATCCTCCAAGCCGGCCACGCCGGACGACGCCACCCTGCTGGACCGACTGGCCCGCGAGGCGGCCACGCTGACGGCGCGGGAACGCGAACTGGCGGCCGCGCTGGGCCAGGGCTATCCGCATGTGCTGCTGGAATCGGCCACCGCGCTGGCCGCGCAGCACGGCACCAGCGCCTCGACCGTGGTCAGGCTGTTTGCCAAGCTGGGCTACGCCAGCTATGCCGACGCGCAGCGCGAAGCGCGCGCCAGCGTGACGGCGGCGCTGCCCACCGCCGGCCTGCGCGCGCCCGCCGCCATCGGCGCCAAGCGCACGCTGCGCGACTGCCTGGACGATGCCCTGCGCCACGACCAGCACAATCTCGCCGCCACCCATGAATCGCTGGATCTTGCGGCCTTCGAGGCCATCGCGCACCTGCTCGCCACGGCCAAGGGCCGCATCTTCGTGCTGGCGCAGAAGAACAGCGCGCCGGTCAGCGCATGGCTGGCGCTGCACCTGAACATGTGCCGGCCCGACGTGCACGAGCTCGGCGCCGGTGCGGTCACGCCGACCGACGGCGTGCTCTGGCTCAAGCCGGACGACGTGCTGCTCGCCTTCAGCATCCGGCGCTATTCGCGCGCTCCGGTCAGCATCGCGCGCGTCTTCCGCGCACAGGGCGCCCGCGTCGTCGCCCTGTGCGACAGTCCGGCCGCGCCGCTGGTGCCGCTGGCGGACCACCACCTGCTGGTGCGCACCGCCAATGCCTCGCCCTTCGATTCCTACACGGCGGCGTTCTTTCTCTGCAATGCGCTGGTGTCGGCGGTGGTGCAGCTGCGCAAACCCGCCACCATCGATGCGCTGCAGCGCCGCGACGCGCTGTGGGAAGCCTTCGCCTCGGACCTGGTCGAAAGCACGCGCAAAGGCTGAGTGGAAACCCGCCGGTCGCACCGGCGCCCGGTGTCCTGAATCAGGGCTTCAAGCGTCGGAACACCGGCCGGCATCCCGCCGCAGCCACCTTGGCATGTCGGCCACGATCTGCCGCAGCAGGCTGGCCGCGGCCGGCGTCAGCGCCCGGCCCTGGCGCGACACCACCTGGACCTGCCCCTGCGACAGCAGCGGGTTGCCCATCGGCAGCGACACCAGCCGCTCGTCGCCATAGGACGACCATTGCGCGATGCGCGTGCACAGCGCGTAGCCAAGCCCGCCCATGACGAAGTGCCCGAGCGCGCTGAACGAGGAGGTGGTCAGCATCGACGGCAGGCGCACGCCTTCGCTGATCTCGGCGGCCTCGATATGCTGGCGCACGCCGAAGGTGCGGTGCAGCGTGGCCCCCGCATAGGGCAACAGATCCTGCAGCCGCAGCGGGCCGCGCTGCCGCGCCAGCGGGTGGGAGGCCAGCACCTGGGCTTCGATCGGCTGGGCATAGACATGGTGAGCGCGCAGCCGCGCATCGTGCGGCGGCTGGAACACCATGCCGATGTGGGCGGTGCCGTCGACGATGCGGCGCACGATGTCGTCGGTGCTGGCCACGTCGAGGTCCACGGTGATGCCGGGATGGGCCTGCATGAAAGTGCGCAGGCTATGGTGCATCATCCACTCGACGAAGCCCTCGCCGGCGACGATGTCGATATGCCCGCGCGCCACCTTCTCGATGCTGTCCATCTCGGCCAGCAGTTGCTGTTGCTGCCCCTGCTGGCTGCGCGCATAGGCCGCCAGCAGGTGGCCGGCCTCGGTGGCCATCACGCCGCGCCCATGGCGCTCCAGCAGGCGCGTGCCGCACTCCTTCTCCAGCACGCCGATGGCCCGGCTCACCGCCGACGGATCCATGTCCAGCACCTCGGCCGCGCCGCGCACCGAACCGCTCTCCAGCACCTGCATGAAGTAGCGCACGCGGCGCGTGTCGAGCCGATCGTCCATCAGCGTCATGGCAAGTCTCCGTCTTCGGGTCTTCCGGTCATGCGGTCATGCGGTCTTCTCGAGCGCGGCCGGCGCGGCGGGCACGGCACGTGCCGCGGGCCGGTCGCGCCGGCTGCGCGAGTGTTGCATTGAATGCAACAAGTTTCCCATATCCCGATCATTGATGAAACGCCCGTGGCTCGGAATACTTGTGCACTGCCCGCCGGCTGGCGGTCCGCTCACGGACCGCGATGACCGTGAGTCCGCCCGCCGCGGCCCGCCGGGCCCCTTAGCGAGACATGCCATGACCCACTCCCTGTCCCCCGGCGCCGCCGCGCCGTCCGCGCCCGGCCTCGGCGCCGTCACCGCCTTCGCCAAGTTCCGCCTGTTCGCCGTCACCCTCGCGGTGGTGGCGCTGGCCGAAGCCATCGGCCCGCTCCAGTTCAAGCTCGGTCCCGGCCGCGTGGTGCTGATGCCGATGATGTGGTCGCTGCTGATGGCCGCCGCCCTCGGCATCGCCAGCCGGCGCCTGCCGCGCCCGCTGTCGGTCGGCCCCGGCCTGCAGGCGCTGGCCACCGGCCTGCTCAATGCGGGGCTGCTGCTGTTCGTGGTCAAGCTCGGCCTCACCGTCGGCGTGGCGCTGCCCAAGGTCAGGGCGGCGGGCTGGGCCCTGCTGTTCCAGGAGTTCGGCCATGCACTCGGCACCCTGGCCCTGGGCCTGCCGCTCGCGCTGCTGCTCGGCCTCAAGCGGGAGGCGGTCGGCGCCACCTTCTCGGTGGGGCGCGAGGGCAATATCGCCATCATCAGCGAGAAGTACGGCATGGATTCGCCCGAAGGCCGCGGCGTGCTGGCGGAGTACATCACCGGCACGGTGCTGGGCGCGCTCTTCATCGCCATCCTGGCCGGCTTCCTCAGCAGCCTGCACGTGTTCGACCCGCGCTCGCTGGCCATGGGCGCGGGCGTCGGTTCGGGCAGCCTGATGGCGGCCGCCGTGGGCGCCATCCTGGCCCAGCACCCCGCCGAGCACGCGGCCGACATCACCGCCATCGCCGCCGCCTCCAACCTGCTGACCTCGGTGGCCGGCTTCTATTTCACGCTGTTCCTGTCGCTGCCGCTGTGCTCCTGGCTGTACGGCAAGCTCGAACCGGTGCTGGGCCGCCTCTCGCCGCGCCAGGCCGCCACCGGCAGCGCCAGCCTGGGCGCCGCCGTGCTGCCCGCGCACGGCCTGTCCGGCGCCGATACCATGCTCGGCTGGGCAGTGGTCGGCGCAGGCGTGCTGGTCGGCAACCGCCTCTCCTACCAGGTGCCGGTGCTGGTCTCGCTGGAAGGCGTGCTGGCCGTCGTCGCGCTGGTGGCGGCGTGCCACCTGGCCAAGCGCCTGCTGCCGCGCCTGCCGCTGCTGCTGATGCTGTCCATCGCCGCCACGCTGGCCGGCGTGCCGGGCCTGTTCCCCTTCTCCGATGCGCTCGTCGCGCTGGCCGACAAGCTCAACTTCATGACCTTCACCACGCCCGTGCTGGCGCTGGCCGGCTTCTCCGTGGCCAAGGACCTGCCCATCTTCCGCCAGCTCGGCTGGCGCATCGTGGTGGTCTCGCTGACCGCCACCGCCGGCACCTTCCTCGGCGCGACGCTGATCGCCGAGTGCTTCCACTGACCCGCATCGACGTCAAGACTTCAACACACCAAGACTTCCAGGAGCCCGAGCAGCCATGTACCGCGACCCTGACATCGCCGACGACATCCGCCAGAGCATGGTGGACTGGCGGCGCGACATCCACGCCTCGCCCGAAACCGCCTTCGAGGAGCACCGCACCGCCAATATCGTGGCGCATGCGCTCGAACTGATGGGGATCGAGGTCCACCGCGGCCTGGCCACCACCGGCGTGGTCGGCACCCTGCGCCACGGCGAGGGCCCCAGCATCGCGCTGCGCGCCGACCTCGACGCGCTCAATATGCAGGAGCTCGGCAGCGCTGCGCACGCCTCCACCTGCGCCGGCAAGATGCACGCCTGCGGGCACGACGGCCACACCGCCATGCTGCTCGGCGCGGCCGCCCACCTGGCGCGCCACAAGCCTTTCCGCGGCACCGTGCACTTCGTCTTCCAGCCCGCCGAGGAGAACGAGGGCGGCGGCCGCGTGATGGTGCAGGAGGGCCTGTTCGACAAGTTCCCCGCCGACGCCGTCTACGGCATGCACAACTTCCCCCAGCTGCCGCGCGGCAAGTTCGCCATCCGCCCCGGCACCATGACCGCCTTCCTCGACAACTTCGAGATCACCATCACCGGCAAGGGCTCGCACGGCGCCCAGCCGCACCACGGCATCGACCCCGTGGTGGTCTCGGCCCAGCTGGTGATGGCGCTGCAGACCATCGCCAGCCGCCGCACCGACGCCAACGACGCGGTGGTGGTCAGCATCACGCAGATCCACGGCGGCGACACCTGGAACGTGATTCCCGAATCCGTGGTGCTGCGCGGCACCACGCGCTCGCTCGACCCGGCCGTGCGCGAGCGCACCCAGCAGGCCATGCAGCAGATCTGCACCGGCGTGGCGCTGACGCACGGCGCACGCATCGCGCTGGATTTCCGCCCCGGCTACCCGGGCGTGGTCAACACGCCGGAGGAGACCGCGGCGGCGGTCGCCGCGGCGGCCAGCCTGGTCGGTACCGGCAACGTCAAGACCGACGTCAAGCCGGCCATGGGCTCGGAGGACTTCGCCTTCATGCTGGAGCAGCGCCCTGGCGCGTATATCGGCATCGGCGCCGGCGAAGGGCCCGACGATCCGCCGTTGCACAACCCCTACTACGACTTCAACGACCGCATCCTGCCGCTGGGCGCCGCCTACTGGGCCAGGCTGGTCGAGCGGCAGCTGCCGCTGGCCTGAAGCCGGATCCTCCTCAAGCCATGTTCCTGTCCGTCTTCGACATCTTCAAGATCGGCATCGGCCCGTCCAGCTCGCACACGGTGGGACCGATGCGCGCCGCCCTGCTGTTCGCGCGCGCCTTGCACGCGCAGGACCTGCTGCCCGCGGTGGCGCGGCTGCAGGTGGACCTGTACGGCTCGCTGGGCGCGACCGGGCGCGGGCACGCCACCGATACCGGCGTGCTGCTCGGCCTGATGGGCGAGGCGCCGGAGACGGTCGATCCCGACGCCGTGGCCACGCGCGTGGCGGCGGTGCGCCACGACGGCAGCCTGCCCCTGCTCGGCACGCACCGGATTGCCTTCGACGTCCGCCGCGACCTCGCCTTCCGCGGCGAGCGCGTGCTGCCCGCACACCCCAACGCGATGCGCCTGGCCGCCTTCGACGCCGGCGGCACGGCACTGCGCGAGGCCGAGTACTACTCGGTCGGCGGCGGCTTCGTCATCGAGCAGGGCGCCGCGCCAGGCGGTGCAGACGCGCGGCCCGTGCCGCCCTGCGTGTTCCACAGCGGCGATGAACTGATCGCGCTGGCGCTGGCACGCCGCCGCAGCATCGCCGCCCTGATGCTGGCGCGCGAATGCGCCTGGCAGCCGGCGGCCAAGGTGCGCGAAGGGCTGCGGGAGATCTGGCAGGTCATGCAGGCATGCGTGCAGCGCGGCCTCGGCCTGCGCGGCGCGGCACCGCAGACCCTGCCCGGCGCGCTGCGCATGCGGCGCCGCGCCCCCGAGCTCTACCGCGCGCTGGCGCAGGGCGGCGCCGCCGGCGCCGATCCGATGGCGGCGCTCGACTGGGTCAATGCCTGGGCCATGGCGGTCAACGAGGAGAACGCCGCCGGCGGGCGCGTGGTCACGGCGCCGACCAACGGCGCGGCCGGCATCGTGCCGGCGGTCCTGCACTACTACATGCGCTTCGTGCCAGGGGCCGACGAGGAAGGCATGGTGGACTTCCTGCTGACCGCCGCGGCCATCGGCATCCTCTACAAGACCAATGCGTCCATCTCCGGGGCCGAGGTCGGCTGCCAGGGCGAGGTCGGCGTGGCCTGCTCGATGGCGGCCGCGGGGCTGGCGGCCGCCCAGGGCGGCACGCCGCAGCAGGTGGAGAATGCCGCCGAGATCGGTATGGAACACAACCTGGGCCTGACCTGCGATCCGGTCGGCGGCATGGTGCAGATCCCCTGCGTCGAGCGCAACGCCATGGGCGCGGTCAAGGCCATCAACGCGGCGCGCATGGCGCTGCGCGGCGACGGCAGCCACTACGTCTCGCTCGACACCGTGATCCGTACCATGAAGCAGACCGGCGAGGACATGAAGGCCATCTACAAGGAAACCTCGCTCGGCGGCCTGGCCGTCAACGTGGTCGAGTGCTGACGGCGGGCGCCCGCGCGCTCCCGGCGCGGCGCGCTCAGCAACCGAAGCGCTGCGCCAGCTCGCCGAAGTCCGCCGCGACCACGTCCCAGTCCTGCTCGGCGGCCAGGTCGGTGGACTGGGCCGGGCCATGCTCGCGCGGACGCGCCACGAAGGCCGTGGACAGGCCGCAGGCGCGTGCCGCGGCGAGATCGCCGTTGTGCGCGGCGACCAGGCACAGTTCGGCCGGCGCCAGTCCCAGGATCTCCGCGGTCTGCAGGTAGACCGCCGGCGAAGGCTTGTAGTCGCGCACCACCTCGGCGCCGAGGATGGCGTCCCAGGGCAGGCCGGCGCGTTTGGCGATGTCCACCATCAGGCGGATGTTGCCGTTCGACAGCGGCGCGATGATGAAGCGCTGCTTGAGCCGTTGCAGGCCCTCGCGGCTGTCCGGCCACGGATCGAGGCGGTGCCAGGCCAGGTTGAGCGCATCGAGCTCCGCGCCCGGGATGCGCGCCACGTCGGCGCCGAGGCCGGCCAGCGCACGCACCAGGTTCTCCCGGTGCAGCACATCGAGCCGCACGAAACCGCGCCGGCCGCTGCGCACCTCGGCCATCGCCGGCACATATTCGCGCCGCCAGGCGTCGGCGAAGGCCTCCGGCTCCACCGCGAGTCCGTGCCGCGCGAGGAAGGGCGCGGCCTCGCGGGCCACGCAGGTCCGCCAGTCGACGACCGTGCCGAACACATCGAACACCAGTGCGCGCACCGTCTGGCTGAGATCGCCTGCCATGCTTGTTCTCCTGTTGTGGTGGAAGAGGGTCCGATGCGGGCCGCGATGCCCGCAGGCTTGCGCGGATCATACCCGTGCGCGGCGAAACGCGCCGGCGCGGCCCGGACGTGTATCCTCTCGCTCCGGACCTTCGCCGCGACGCCGCCGGACATTTTCGATGCCGATCCGATGCCACCTCTGACCCGCCCGAGCGCCGCCCTGGGCCTCTCCACCCTCGCCACCCTCGCCACCCTCGCGGCCCTCGCCAGCCCGGGCACGGCGCGCGCCGCCGAGCCGGACTGCGCGGCACCCGGCACGCCGGCCGCGCGGCTGATCTGCGAGCACGCGCTATTGGCCATGGGCAATGGCCGCATCCGCGCCCAGCAGCAGCGCCTGCTGCAGGCCGGCGCGATCCGCCAGGCGGAGATCGACGCCTTCCTCGCGCGGCGCGATGCCTGTACCACGGTGGCCTGCCTGGACACGCTGTTCTCGCAATGGAACCAGCGGGCGGCACGGCTGCGCGCAGACCGGCGCGCGCCCTGAGGCTCCCGCCACCAGGACCGCCGCCGGTCCCCCGCCCCCTTCTGAATCGCCCCGGTCGCCCGCCATGGCACCGGAATCCCCCTCATTTCTCCGCTAAAGATCGCCAGGCCCCGTCCGATAATGCAGGATGGAGACAGATGAAGTCTCTCCGCATGTCATACATTCCCCCGCCTGGCGGGAAGGAAGCGCCCGCGCGGCGGCCGGCCTGGAGCCGGCACCGCGATCGGTCCGGGCGCTCGCAACGGGGGAAGGCCGGGCTCCGCCAATGAACGCGCAAGCCGGCCGCCGGTGCCAGTCACCGGCGTGCCGCCATTGCCGCACGGCGTCCGGTCCTGGCGTGCCGGCTACACAGTGAAGAACTCAAAATTCGAAGGGTAACGCCGATGGCATCCATCACCTCTCTGGGCGTCGGGTCGGGTCTCGACCTGAACACACTGCTCACCAAGCTGTCCGCGGCGGAAAGCAAGCCGCTCGATCTGTTGAAGAACAAGCAGGCCGCCTACCAGGCCAAGGTATCGGCCTACGGCAACGTCAAAAGCATGCTGGCCGCCTTCCAGGCGTCCGCCAAGAAGCTGGCGGACACGGCCACCTTCAGCGTGACCAAGGCCTCGGTCGGCTCGACGGAGATCCTGGGCGCGGCCACCGCATCCAATGCGACGCCGGGCAGCTACACCGTGAACGTCAAGAGCCTGGCCCAGGCCCAGTCGCTGGTCGCCGCCGGCCAGGCCAGCCAGACCCGGGCCATCGGCACCGGCACCCTGGTGTTCGACTTCGGCTCGGTCAGCGGCTACGACGAGGACCCTGCTTCGCCGACCTACGGCACCTACGTCAATCCCGCCTTCAGCGCCACCGCGGACGCCACCAAGAAAGTCACCATCGACAGCAGCAACAACACGCTGCAGGGCATCCGCGACGCCATCAACAAGGCCGGCATCGGCGTCACCGCCAGCATCGCCAACGACGGCAGCAACACGCCCTACCGCATCGTGCTGACCTCGGACAAGACGGGGGCGGCGACGACCATGCGCATCAGCGCCAGCTCGCCCGAACTGCAGGGCCTGCTCGGCTACGATCCGGAGCAGGCCAACCAGCCCAGCGGGGTCAGGGAAACCGTGCGCGGCACCAACGCCAACCTGACCATCAACGGCATGGCGGTCACCAGCGCCAGCAACACCGTCGCCGACGCCGCGCAGGGCGTGACGCTGACGCTCAACAAGGTGGGTACCACCAGCCTGAGCGTCACGCGCGACCTCGACAACGTCAAGTCGGCCGTGCAGGCCTTCGTCAGCGCCTTCAACAACCTGCACAACATGGCAGGCAAGCTGACTGCCGTCGACAGCACCACCAAGACGGGTTCGGTGCTGACCGGCGACGGCGTGCTGCGCGGCATCCAGACCAAGCTGCGCAACATCCTCAACGCCTCGGCGGGCAGCGCTGCGGGCGGCATCAGCAACCTGGCACAGATCGGCCTCTCGTTCCAGAAGGACGGCTCGCTCGCCATCGACGACACCAAGCTGAGCAAGGCGCTCAAGGACAATGTCAGCGGCGTCACGCGCCTGTTCGTCGGCGAGGGCAAGGCCGATGGCTATGCCAAGCAGATCAGCACGGCGATCGACGACCTCAACGGCGACAAGGGCGCGCTCAAGCTCGCCACCGACGGCCTGGACAAGTCGCTGAAGGACCTGCAGAAGGACTACACCAAGACGCAGGACAACATCAATGCCAACATGGAGCGCTATCGCGCGCAGTTCGCCAAGCTGGACCTGGTGGTGCAGCGGATGAACCAGACCAGCAGCTACCTGACGCAGCAGTTCAACGCCATCAACAACACCAATAACAACAAGAACTGAGCGGGACGGCCGTCGATCGCGGCCGGCAACGAAGAAGGGGCGCCCGCGGGCGCCCCTTCTTACCTTGGCGCGCGCGGGCCGGCCGCGCGCCGCCCGGCGTCAGATCACGCCTTGCGCCAGCATGGCGTCGGCCACCTTGACGAAGCCGGCGATATTGGCGCCCTCGACGTAGTTGATGTAGCCGCCGTCCTTCTGGCCGTGGTGGATGCAGTTCTGGTGGATATCCTTCATGATCGCGTGCAGCTTCTCGTCGACCTCGGCATGGTGCCAGGACAGCCGCATCGCGTTCTGCGACATCTCCAGCCCGGAGGTGGCCACGCCGCCGGCGTTGCTGGCCTTGCCCGGTGCATAGAGGATGCGCGCCTCCAGGAAACGGTCGACCGCCTCCAGCGTGGACGGCATGTTCGCGCCCTCGGCCACGCAGAACACGCCGTTGGCCAGCAGGCGCTCGGCGTCGGCGCCGTTCAACTCGTTCTGCGTCGCGCACGGCAGCGCCACGTCGGCCGGCACGTGCCAGGGCGTGCGCTCCGCCTCGAAGCGCAGTCCGTGGCGCGCGGCGAAGTCGCTCAGGCGGCCGCGCTCTTCGTTCTTGAAGGCCATCAGCTCCTCGAGCTGGCCGGCACGCATGCCCTCGGGATAGTGCAGCACGCCGCCGGAATCCGACACGGTCAGTACCTTCGCACCCAGCTCCATCGCCTTCTGCGCGGCGTACTGCGCCACGTTGCCGGAGCCGGAGATCAGCACGCGCAGGCCGTCGAAATCGCGGCCGCGCCGGTGCAGCATCTCCTGCGCGAAGTAGACCGTGCCGTAGCCGGTGGCCTCGGGACGCATCAGGCTGCCGCCGAACGCCAGGCCCTTGCCGGTGAAGACGCAGGCGGACTGGTTGGACAGTTTCTTCATCATGCCGGCCATGAAGCCGACCTCGCGGCCGCCCACGCCGATATCGCCTGCGGGGATATCGGTATCGGCGCCCAGGTGGCGGTGCAGCTCGCTCATCAGCGCCTGGCAGAAGCGCATCACCTCGCCGTCGGACTTGCCCTTGGGATCGAAGTCCGAGCCGCCCTTGCCGCCGCCCATGGGCAGCGTGGTGAGCGCGTTCTTGAAGGTCTGCTCGAAGCCGAGGAACTTCAGCACCGACAGGTTGACGGTGGGATGGAAGCGCATGCCGCCCTTGTAGGGGCCGATGGCCGAACTGTGCTGGACGCGGAAGCCGCGGTTGACCTGCACGCGGCCCTGGTCGTCGGTCCAGGCCACGCGGAACTGGATCACCCGCTCCGGCTCGACCAGGCGCTCCAGCAGGGCCAGCTCGGCATAACGGGGATGACGCTGCACGAAGGGCCAGAGGGTGAGCATCACCTCTTTCACGGCCTGCAGGAATTCGGGCTGATGGGGGTCGCGCCGGGCGACGCCGGCCAGGAAGGTGTCAAGGGTGAGTGAAGCCACGGATGTCTCGCTTGTGCTTGGCAGGAGGCGCGCCATCGACGCCTGTGCGGACGGCGTGCCACTGTTGACACCGCAACGCGCCCCGGGAAGGCAACCCGGCACACCTGCGGCAGGCCGCGCGGGGTCGTGTCCCGGCCAGCCAATGTCCAGACATTCAAGATCGTGGATGAATGTCTGAGGCAAGGGCGAAGATTAGCACTACTTCGGTGCGGAGCGAAATAGAAGGAAGGAGCGAAACAGCGGATCCGCGCGGGAGAATGGGCGATAGCCGCCGGTGGCGCCGCTCGGCCCTCCAAGGCCGGCACGCCGACGCGCCGACGCGCCGATGCACACTCAGACCGGCGCCAGGCCGATCATGCGGCTGACGTCGGCCGCCGCCCGCTGCAGCGCCGGCACGATCTCGGCCACGATGCGCTCCGGCGGCGCCTCTGCCGTCGCGGTGGAGATGCCGAGCGACAGCCGGCGCGAGCCGCCGGCCGGCAGCGGCACCGACACCGACACCGACTTCGCAGCCAAGCAGCCGGCCGACGGCTATACGCTGGTGATGGGCAATATCGGCCCGCTCGCGATCAACCCGTCGCTGTACCGCGACCTGCCCTACGACCCGGTCAGGGACCTCGCCCCGGTCACCATGCTGATGGCCGTGCCCAACCTGCTGGTGGTCAACCCGGCGCTGCCAGTGCATTCGGTCAAGGACCTGCTGGCCTATGCGAAGCGCCAGCCCGCGCCGCTGGGGTTCGCCACGCCGGGGGCCGGCACCTCGCTCCACCTGGCCGGCGAACTGTTCGCGTCGATGGCGGGCGTGGCGTTGACGCACGTGCCCTACAAGGGCAGCGCGCCCGGCCTGAACGACACCATGGCAGGCCATGTGCCGATGATGTTCGACAACATGCCTTCGGCGCTGCAGCTGGTGAAGACGGGCAAGCTGCGCGCGCTCGCCATCACCAGCGCGCAGCGCTCGCCGCAGTTGCCCGAGGTGCCGACCATGGCCGAGTCCGGGCTGCGCGGCTACGAGATCGCCGGCTGGTTCGGCGTGCTGGTCCCCGCCGCCACGCCCAGGCCGATCGTAGCCAGGCTCGACAAGGCGCTGCAGGCCATCCTGAAACAGCCCGAGGTGCGCCGCCAGCTCGACGAGATGGGCGGCATCGTGTCCGGTGCCGGCCCGCAGGAATTCGCCCGCTACATCGACAGCGAATCGCGCAAGTGGGGCCAGCTCGTGCGCAGCGCCCATATCACCGTGCAGTGAGCACCGCGCAGTGTGCACCGCTCACCAGGCCCTCCCCTGCAACGAACGCCGTGCGGTGGCGCCGCACGGCCTCCCCGATTCCACCCCGCCCATCCGGCACGCCCCCTACCCCGAAGAGGAGACTCCCATGTCGCAAACCCAGATTCTGGACATCCAACCCATTGCCGGCACCATCGGCGCCGAGATCCGCGGCGTCGACCTGGCCGCGCCGCTGCCCGATGCGGTCTTCGCCGAGATCGAGGCTGCGCTGCATGAGCACCTGGTCATCTTCTTCCGCGACCAGCAGCTCACACCCGCCCAGCACAAGGCCTTCAGCGCGCGCTTCGGGCCGCTGCTCGAAGTGCCCTTCGTGCGCGCGCTGCCCGGCCACCCGGAGATCCTGCCGGTGATGAAAGGCCGGGAGGAAAAGACCAAGCGCAATTTCGGCGGCCTGTGGCATTCGGACATGAGCTACGCAGAGATCCCGCCGCTCGGCTCCGCCCTGTACGCGCGCGTGATCCCGCCCTACGGCGGCGACACCATGTGGACCAATATGTACCGTGCCTACGACGCGTTGTCGGACACGCTCAAGAGCGTGCTGGAAGGCCTGCATGCCGTGCACAGCCCGGTGCGCTCCTATGGCGCCAACGGCGCCGTGGTCAACAACGGCGACCCCGCCCACAAGATGGACGTGCGCACCGACGAGCGTGCCATGCGCGAAGCCGTGCACCCGGTGGTACGCGTGCACCCGGCCACCGGCCGCAAGGCACTCTACGTCAACAGCACCTACACCCTGCGCTTCGATGGCATGAGCGAGGAAGAAAGCGCGCCGCTGCTGCAGTACCTCCACCAACACGCCGCCCGCCCCGAGTTCACCTGCCGCTTCCGCTGGACGCCGGGCGCGCTGGCCGTATGGGACAACCGCTGTACCCAGCACCTGGCGATGAACGACTACGACGGCTTCGACCGCGAGCTGCACCGCACTACTATCGCCGGCACGCGGCCGGTCGGCGTAGCCTGAGCGGTAGGCTGCAGCGACCTGCCGCGCCAGCCGGCCCGCCATGGCGACTGGGACGGCTCGCCATGCAGACTGCCGAGGAGCCGCTCCTTGTCGGAGCGCTTGCCCGGCCTCTGCGCCGCCCAGTTGACGGTCGGCCTGGCGCAGGCGCAGCGGGCCTCGACGGCAGGCAGACAGGCGGAAGAAGGCACGGGGTGCCTTGGCGGCGCGCCCGCGGCCCCCTCGCCGTACCGGCTCATGAATGGACCCATGGCTTGTCTCCGCGGCCTTGCCGCTTTCTTGGCGCTTGCCGCAGAACCACCTGCCCTGAACGCTGCGGATCAAAGCTTGCCTCCTGGTTGACGCAATGGCCCGAATTGCATCAAACTCGTCACCCGAATCTGTATATACAGGTATAGGTAGGGCGGATATCTAAAGCATGGCCGAACCCTCCACGCCACGGGCACTCCGGTGAAGCCGCCCGTCAACGCGGACGTCGCCGCAGGGCATTCGGCCGCATCCGGAATCGCGGCACAGAGGACGAGGAGACCTTGATGGAGAACACGCAGCAGTTCCGCGGTTGGTACATGGTAGGAGCGGTTCATCTCCTGCTGGCGCTGATCTTCGGCGCAGCCTATTCCTTCGGCGCATTCTTCACCGTCCTGCAGACGAACTTCGATGCGGGCCGCTTCTCCACGGCGTCGATCTTCTCGTTGACGGCGTTGATCTATTACGTGATCGGAGTGTTCTCGGGCGCATGGAGCGACCGCATCCCGGTGCGCACCGTGACCAGCGCCGGCATCCTGCTGCTCTCACTGGGCTTCCTGGCCAGCAGCTTGCTCTCGTCTTCGCTCACGCTGTTCCTCGCCGCGTTCTGCATCCTGGTGGGGCTGGGCGTCGGCCTGGTCTATGTGCCGGCGGTCTCGACCATCCAGCGCTGGTTCATCGTCCACCGCAGTTCGGCCTCCGGCCTGGCGCTGGCCGGGACCGGCCTGGGCACCCTCATGGGCCCGATGGCCGCCGGCGCGCTGATGCAGCACCTGTCCTGGCAAAGCACCATGCAGGTCTATGCCGGCGCCATCGCCCTGCTTGGCCTTGCCGCGGCCGCCAGTCTGCGCGGAAGACCGGAGGAACTGGGACAACATCCCGACGGCATCCGCCCCGACGCGGCCGTCTCAAGGAAAGCGGCGCCGGCAGGCACGGGCGTCACGCTGCGCCAGGCAGCGCGCCAGGCACGGTTCTGGTGGCTCTTCTCGGCCATCTTCTTCGGATCGATCGGGCTGTTCCTCGCGCTCGTCCACATCAATCCCTATGCGCAACAACAGGGCCTGGATGTCACGCAGGCCAACCTGCTGATCGGCCTGATCGGGGTGGGCAACATCGGCGGCCGCCTGGTGCTGGGCCGGATCGGCGACCGGATGGGACCACAACGCTTCCTGGTGCTCGTGACGCTGAGCCTGGCCGTCCTGTGCGGCCTGTGGAGCTCGGCGCAGGGCTTCCTTGCGCTCGCCGCCTTCGCCCTCCTTTTCGGTGCGGCCAATGGCGGTTGCATTGCGCTGTATCCGGCAGTCGCCAGCACGTGGTTCGGTACCGGCAACCTGGGCGCCATCCTCGGCGCGCTGTACATCGCCGTAGGCATCGCGGCCGTGGCCGGAGGCAGCGTCGCCGGCCTGCTGTTCGACCTGTACCGGAGCTACACCTCGTCGATCGTTCTGGCAGGCGCCTCGGCCCTGCTGTCGGCCGCCGGCGTCGTCCTGGCTGCCCGCTCCACCCCATGACAGGCTAGCCGGCCGGCGCCAGCGCCGGCGGCTCCGCCTGCAGCAGGCCGGTGATGCGCTCGTGGCAATGCGCGAGCTGCAGCAGCGACAGTTCGTCGCGCGGCCTGCCGATGATCTGCACGCCCATCGGCAGGCCCTGCGCATTCCACCCCGCCGGCAGGCTGATGACCGGGCAGCCGGACAGCGTGCCAGGCGTCACCACTTCCATCCAGCGGTGGTAGCTGTCCATCTCGCGCGCGCCGATGCGGGCCGGCCAGCGCTCCTCGATGGCGAAGGGGAAGACCTGCGCGCTCGGCAGCGCCACGAAGCGGTGCGTCTCCAGCAGTTGCAGCGCCAGGTCGTACCAGGCGGTGCGATCCACCGCGGCGCGCGCCACATCGGCACCGCTGAGCCGCTGGAAGCCCTCCAGTTCCCACTGCAGCTCGGGCTTCATGCCGGCGCGCTGCACCGGGTCGGCATAGGCGCCGCCGAGGCTGGCGCCCAGGCTGAGCTGGCGCATCACCACGAAGGCGCGCCAGATGCGCTCCCAGTCGAAGGCGGGCGCGATCGCCTCGGTGCGGATGCCGGCCTCGCCGAGCCGCGCCAGCGCCGCCTCGCACAGGGCCAGGATGCCGGGCTCGCAGGCCAGATGGCCGCCCAGGTCGCCCAGCCAGGCGATGCGCGCGCCGGACAGGTCGGCGTCGAGCCGGTCGTGCCAGTCGGGCACGGCGCCATCCAGCGACAGCGGCACGCGCGCGTCATAGCCCGACTGCACCGACAGCAGCAGGGCCAGGTCGTCGGCGCTGCGCGCCATCGGCCCTTCGGTGGCGAGCTGGCTCATGAAGGCATCCACGCGCGGCCAGTGCGGCACGCGCCCTTGCGAGGGACGCAGTCCCAGCACATTGTTGTAGGCGGCGGGATTGCGCAGCGAGCCGCCCATGTCGCTGCCGTCCGCCACCGGCAGCATGCGCAGCGCCAGCGCCACCGCCGCGCCGCCGCTGGAGCCGCCGGCGCTGCGCGACGGATCCCAGGCATTGCCGGTGGCGCCGAACACGGGATTGAAGGTATGCGAGCCAAGCCCGAACTCCGGCACATTGGTCTTGCCGATGAAGATGGCGCCGGCGGCGCGCATGCGCGCCGCCACGATGGCGTCGGCCTGCGGCACGTGCTCGGCGAACAGCGGCGAGCCGGAGGTGGAGCGCAGCCCGCGGGTCGGCGCCAGGTCCTTGATGGCCTGCGGCAGGCCGTGCAGCGCGCCCACCGGCTCGCCGCGCGCCACCGCGGCGTCGGCCGCATCGGCCTCGGCCAGCACCTGCTCCGGCGGGCGCATCGAGACGATGGCATTGAAGCGCGGGTTCAGCGCCGCGATGTGGTCGAGGAAGGCCGTCACCACCTCGCGCGAGGACAGCTCGCGCGCGCGGATGCGCTGCGCCAGCGCACGCGCGGGCAGGCGGCAGAGTTCGGGAACGGCGACCGGGGCGACGGAAGCGGCTGTCTTGGCAGTCATGCTGGCATCCATGCTGGGAAGAGATTGCCCAGTTTGGCCGAGCATGCCGTCCAGGGCAATGCGGGTGAGCCCGGGCCGCGGTCGCGGCAAAGGGTGCCTTCCGGCACGGGCCGCAGCTGCCTGTACGGCCGCCCCTGCGGCCATCTGTACGGTTTGCGCACTTTCCAGCGACGCCGCCGGCATCTGCACTCGCGCGATATGCGCAGGCGCGATATGCACACGCGCGATAAGCAAGCGCAAAAACATTCGTTCTGCACGCCCCGGGGCGCCGCGTATCTTGGGAGCCGTCCCTTTATCTCCCAAGAGGAAACGCCCCCGATGTCCGCGCCGCGCCCCCTCTCCCGCCGCACCCTGCTCAAGCGCCTGGGCCTGTCCGGCCTGGCCGGCGCGCTGCCCGCCTGGCCGGCGCTGTCGCCCCTGAGTGCCTTCGCCGCCAGCGGCGGCGCCCGCCCCGAGGTGATCCGCATCGGCGTGGCGCAGCCCGCCACCGGCCAGCCGCCCACCTTTGCCGGCAGTTCGCTGTCGATCGCGCATGCGCGCGGCTGGCTGGAGGAGGCCTTCAAGCCCAGCGGCACGCGTGTGGAGTGGTATTTCTTCAAGGGCGCCGGCCCGGCCGTCAACGAGGCACTGACCAACCGCCAGCTCGACTTCGCCTTGCAGGGCGACCTGCCGGCCATCGTGGCGCGCGCCGCCGGGCTCAAGACCCGCCTGGTGCTGGCCACCGGCGTGCGCGCCAACATCTATATCGGCGTGCCGCCCGATTCGCCGCTGAAGACCGTGTCCGACCTGCGCGGCAAGCGCGTCTCGCTCTTCAAGGGCACCAATATGCATCTGCCGGCGCTGCGCCTGCTGGAGGCCAACGGCCTCACCGACAAGGACCTGCGCCTGCTCAATCTCGATACCGCCGGCTACCTGGCCGCGCTGACCACGCGCGACATCGACGCCGCCATCGGCGCCATGGACATCCTGCGCCTGCGCGACAAGGGCGCGGTGCGCATCCTCTACTCGAGCAAGAACCAGTCGCCCATCTATACGCGGCAGAGCCACGTGCTGGTGGCCGAGGCCTTCGCCGACCAGTACCCCGAGGCCACCCGGCAACTGGTCAAGAACGCCGTGGAAGCCGCCCGCTGGGCCTCGGACGAGGGCCACCGCGAAGATGTGCTGCGCACCTGGGCGCGCGCCGGCACGCCCTACGACCACTGGAAGGAAGACTTCGACGGCGAGCCGCTGCGGGTCCGCCTCAATCCCAATTTCGACCCCTTCCTGGTCAGCCGCTACAAGGACGCCGCCGAGCAGGCCTACCGCTTCCGCCTGAGCCGCGCGCGCATCGACGTCGACCAGTGGATCGACACGCGCTACCTGAAGGCCGCGCTGAACGACCTCGGCCTGCAGACCTACTGGCCGGTCTACCAGCCCAACGGCAAGATCCTCGGAGCCTGACGCCATGGCCGCCGAGATCCTGTCCCTGACGGCACCCGCAGCCCCTGCGGCGCCGAAATCCGCAGCGCTGCAGGCTGGCGACGATGCGCACCCCGTGCTGACTGCGCGCGAGGCGCGCGGCCTGCGCCGCCTGCTGCCCGCCGCGCGCCGGTATGCCGCCGGCTGGCTGCTGGCGTGGCCGGTGCCGCTCGCGCTGCTGGCGTTCTGGTACCTGGCCGCGCGCTACGAGTGGATCCCGCCGCAGGTCCTGCCCACGCCGGAGTCGGTGGCGCACACGCTGGCCGATCTCTATGACAGCGGCGAGCTGCAGGCCAACCTGGCGGTCAGCGCGCTGCGCGTGGCCGGCGGCTTCGCCGTCGGCCTGATCGGCGGCCTCGCGCTGGGCGCCGCCATGGGCCTGTCGCCGCGTTTGCGCGACTATGTGTACCCCACCTTCAAGGCCTTCAGCCAGGTGCCGGTGCTGGGCTGGCTGCCGCTGCTGATGCTGCTGGTGGGCATCGACGAAGCGCTCAAGATCATCCTGATCGCGAAGGCCGCGCTGGTGCCGATCGCCATGAACACCTACAAGGGCATCGAGAGCGTGCCGACGCGCTACATCGAGGTGGCGCGCGTGCTGCGCTTCACGCGCTGGCAACTGCTGTGGCGCGTGGTCTTTCCCGCCGCCGCGGCTCCGATCTGGAACGGCATCCGCTACGGCCTCACGCACGCCTGGCTGGCCCTGGTGGTAGTGGAGCTGCTGGCCTCCTCGGAAGGGCTGGGCTACATGATCGTGTACGGCCGCCAGCTGTTCCAGCTCGACATGGTGATCGCCGCCGTGGTGGTGGTGGGCGCCGTGGGCTACGCGCTCGACAAGGTGCTGGCGCTGGCCGAGCGCGCGGTGCTGCGCTGGCGCAAGCCCGGCTTCTGACACCGATCCGAGGAGAGACACCGATGTCCGATTCCATCGTCTCGCGCGACGACGCCCGGAACGCCCCGGGCACCCGGGGCGGCGGCCGGCTGCCCGCGCTGCCGCCGGCCCTGCGCGGCTGGGTACTGCCGATCGTGCTGCTGGCACTGTGGTGGGCCGCCTTCCGTTTCGGCTGGTCGCAATCGCCGCTGCTGGTATCGCCCGCCAAGGTCTGGGACACCGCCGTGGCCCAGGCGCGCAGCGGTGCGCTGTTCACCGCCCTGGCGGCCAGCCTGTGGCGCGACCTGGCGGGCTTCGCGCTGGGCGCCAGCCTGGGCCTGCTGTTCGGTACCGCGCTCGGCCTGTCGCGCCTGTTCGAGCAACTGGTCGGGCCGACCTTCCATACCGTCAAGCAGATCTCGCTGTTCGCCTGGATCCCGCTGATCTCGGTCTGGTTCGGCCTGGGCGACACCGCCAAGGTGGTATTCCTGTCGCTGGCCGCCTTCTTCCCGGTGGTCCTCAATACCTTCGAAGGCATCCGCGGCGTGCCGGCCGACCTGATCGAAGTCGCGCGTGTGCTCAAGTTCTCGCGGCGCCAGCTGCTGTGGCGCGTGGTGCTGCCGGCGGCCTCGCCGTCGATCTTCGCCGGCATCCACCTGGGCCTGATCTACGCCTGGCTCGCCACGCTGGGCGCGGAATACCTGCTGGTGGCCGGCAAGGGCATCGGCAACACCATGATCGACGGACGCGAGAACTTCTGGATGGACCTGGTGCTGTTCGGCGTGATCGTGGTCGGGCTGGTCGGCTTCACGCTGAACTGGATCGCCGGCCGCATCGAGCACCGCCTGCTGGCCTGGCGCGGGCGCTCGGTGGCCGGCTTCTGACCGCGCCGCCTGCCGCCAACCAGACGCCAGCCAAACTGACAAGGAGAATCCATGGGCCACGCCGGCACCCTCAGCATCCAGCACCTGCGCAAGCAATACCAGGTCAAGGGCGAAGCCCTGCCCGTGCTGGAAGACATCCACCTGACCATCTCGCCGGGCGAGTTCGTCAGCATCGTCGGCGCCAGCGGCTGCGGCAAGTCGACGCTGCTGCGCCTGGTGGTGGGCCTGGAGGAGGACTACCAGGGCGAGATCCTGCTCGACGGCCGGCGCGTGGTCGGCACCAGCCTGCAGCGCGGCATCGTGTTCCAGGAGCATCGCCTGTTTCCCTGGCTCACGGTCGAGCAGAACATCCGCCTGGCCCTGCTCAATACGCCGGGCAGCGACGCCGACAAGCGCCGCAACGTGCAGGAGCACATCGAGCTGGTCGGGCTGGCCGGCTTCGAGAGCGCCTACCCGCACCAGCTCTCGGGCGGCATGTCGCAGCGCGTGGCGATCGCCCGCGCGCTGGTGACGCGCCCGGAGATCCTGCTGCTGGACGAACCCTTCGGCGCGCTCGATGCGCTGACCCGCGCCTACCTGCAGCAGGAACTGCACCGCATCTGGCAGGCCGAAGGCATCACCATGATCCTGGTCACCCATGACGTCGAGGAAGCCGTCTTCCTGGGCGACCGCGTGGTGGTGATGGAGCCGCGCCCCGGACGTGTGCGCCGCATTGTGCCGGTCGGCCTGGCCCATCCGCGCGACCGTGCCGCCCTGCCCTTCGCCACCGTCAAGGACAACGTGCTGCGCGAATTCACGGGGCGCCTGGCCGAACTGGCGGAAGCGCCGGTGCTGCCCGAGCCGGCGCAGTCTTCGGACCGGCTGCCGCCTTCCATCCGCTTCGCCATCTGAGGCGGCCGCCCGCCGTGCGCCGGCGCCGCCGCCAGTCCCGTCACGGCGACCGGGCACGAACCCTCGGCCCGGTCGCACCCAGCGCCCTTTCCCCACCCGGAGACCCGTCATGACCCAAGCACAAGCCGCACAAACAGCACAAGCCGCCCCCGGCACCGCATCCGCCGACCTGCCGGCGCTCGACCTGCACCCGGTCGCCGGGCGCATCGGCGCCGAGATCCGCGGCGTGCGCCTGGGCGCCGATCTCGATGCCGGCACCTTCGCCGCCATCCGCGCCGCGCTGCTGCGCCACAAGGTGCTGTTCTTCCGCGACCAGCAGCACCTCGACGACGCCAGCCAGGAAGCCTTCGGCAAGCGCTTCGGCGCCCCCGTGGCCCACCCCACCGTGCCGGTCCGCGACGGCACGCAGTTCCTGCTCGAACTCGACTCGCGCCACGGCGGCCGCGCCAACTCCTGGCACACCGACGTGACCTTCGACGTGGCCTACCCGCAAGTGTCGGTGCTGCGCGGCGTGACCATCCCCGCCGCCGGCGGCGACACCGTCTGGGCCAATACCGCGGCCGCCTACCTCGACCTGCCCGAGCCCCTGCGGCAGCTGGCCGACAAGCTGTGGGCCCTGCACACCAACGACTACGACTACGCCGCCAGCCGCACCCTGGTGCACAACGACGAGGGCCTGCGCCGCTACCGCGAGGTCTTCACCTCGACCCTGTACGAGACCGAGCATCCGGTGGTACGCGTGCACCCCGAGACCGGCGAGCGCACCCTGGTGCTGGGCCACTTCGTCAAGAAGCTGCTGGGCTACACCTCGGTCGACTCGGCACACCTGATCGCCGTGCTGCAAGGCCATGTGCACCGGCTGGAAAACACGGTGCGCTGGCGCTGGCGCGAGGGCGACGTCGCCATCTGGGACAACCGCGCCACCCAGCACTACGCCATCAACGACTACGGCGACGCGCTGCGCGTGGTGCGGCGCGTGACCATCGCCGGGGACGTGCCGGTCAGCGTCGACGGGCGCCGCAGCGTGGCGCTCAAGCCGGTGCCGTCGCAGGCCGGTGCGGAGGGCGACAGCGCCAACAGCGCGCACGGCACGGACCACGCGGCGCGCGCCGCCTGAGGGAGATGCCGGCGATGTCCCAGCCCCGCGCCCCGCGCCAGCTGCATCTCGGCGCCTTCCTGCAGGCCACCGGCCACCACGTCGCCGGCTGGCGCCATCCCGGCGCCCAGGCCGATGCCGGCCAGAACTTCGCCCACTACGCGCGCCTGGCCCGGCGCGCCGAGGCCGCCAGGTTCGATGCCGTGTTCCTCGCCGACGGCGTGGCCATCCGCGGCATGAGCGATGCCACGCTGCCGCGCACCGCGCGCGCGGCCACCTTCGAGCCGCTCACGCTGCTGTCGGCGCTGGCCGCGGTGACCGAACGCATCGGCCTGGTGGCCACCGTGTCGACCACTTACAACGAGCCCTTCCACGTGGCGCGCAAGTTCGCCTCGCTCGACCACCTCAGCGGCGGGCGCGCCGGCTGGAACGTCGTCACCTCCTGGTCCGACGCCGAAGCGCGCAACTTCAACCTCGAGCACCACCCGGAACATGCGGACCGCTATGCCCGCGCCGAGGAATTCGTCGACGTGGTGAACGGCCTGTGGGACAGCTGGGAGGACGATGCGCTGCTGTACGACAAGGACAGCGGCCTGCATTTCGACAGCGGCAAGCTGCACGCGCTGGAGCACCGCGGCGCGCATTTCCAGGTGCGCGGCCCGCTCAACGTGGCGCGGCCGCCGCAGGGCCATCCGGTGGTGGTGCAGGCCGGCTCGTCCGAAGCCGGCCAGGAACTGGCCGCGCGCACCGCCGAGGTCATCTTCACCGCGCAGCAGTCGCTGGCGGACGCCCAGGCCTTCTACAGCGGCCTGAAGGCGCGCCTGGCGCGCTACGGGCGCACGCCCGACCAGCTCAAGATCCTGCCCGGCGTGTTCCCGGTGGTGGGACGCAGCGAAGCCGAGGCGCAGGAGAAGTTCGAAGCGCTGCAGGCACTGATCCACCCCAGCGTCGGCCTGGCGCTGCTATCGCAGAACCTGGGCGGCGTGGACCTGTCCGGCTACCCGCTCGACGGCCCGCTGCCCGACGACCTGCCCGAGCCCAACGGCGCCAAGAGCCGCTTCCAGCTGGTGACCGGACTGGCGCGGCGCGAAAGCCTGACCATCCGCCAGCTCTACCTGCGCGTGGCCACCGCGCGCGGGCATTGGTCCATCCACGGCACCCCGGCCTCGATCGCCGACCAGCTCCAGGCCTGGTTCGAAGGCGGCGCCGCCGACGGCTTCAACATCATGCCGCCGTGGCTGCCGGGCGGCCTCGACGACTTCATCGACCTGGTGCTGCCGGAACTGCGCCGGCGCGGGCTGTTCCGCGAGGAGTACGAGGGCCGCACCTTGCGCGAGCACCTGGGACTGGCGCGGCCGGTGCATCCGGCGGTGCGGCAGCGGGCTGCCGCCTGAAGCCCCCGGGAAGGGAAATGGGAAGCGGGCAAACAAGGGCAAGCAAGGGCAAACAGAACAGCGCGCAAGGCCAGGCCTTGCGCGCTGTCGCTGTTCTTGTCGGATTCCCGCCAGCGGCGGCGCCGGGACACTCAGGCCGCTCAGGCCGCTCAGGCCGTGCGCGCGCGGGCGCCCTCCTGGTAGGGATCGAAGCTACGCGCCGGCTCGGACGACACACCGCTGCGGTCCAGTCCGGCCACCTTGCGGGCGCCATCGGTGAAGACGTCGTGGCTGCGGAAGGTATAGCCGTAGTCATCGCCGGACACCTTGCCGCGCAGGCCGTAGCCATAGGTGTCGGCCGAGGCGGCCTGGCGGTAGACGTAGCCGTACTTGTCGGCGGGCACCGTGTCGGCCCGGGCCGCGCCGAGCGCGGCCAGCGACAGCAGGAGGGCGGATGCAATCTTCAGGGTGGTGTTCGAGGCCATGATTTCTCTCCGAGGCAGTCAGCAAATCATTAAAGGATTTGAATCTCGCCGGGCCGCGTCTTCTTGGTTGATTGCTGCCCGTTGACGTAACTATAGGGCTGGCCATCGAAGGCGTTGCGGATGAAATCCGGATTTAATATTCAGTTTTTTTGAATATAGATTCAGACGCTTGGCGCGGCCGGGGCCACGTGGCGGTCGGCATCACCCCGATGCCACCCTGGGGCGGCCACCGCAAGAACCCGGCCGACCGGCGGCAGCCCGAGCCGGAACGCACTGACCTCCCGGGTCAGATCGCCGGCCAGCTCCAGCATCGACGGCGCGGCCGCGGAAACCGCCTCCACCAAGGCAGCGTTCGGCTGCGTGACCCCGTCGATCTGACCGACCGCCCCGGCGCGACCTCAGCTAAGGGCGCCAGGCACGCGGAATTCAGCGCTCCGCCGGCCCGCATGGCATGGCACGAAGGCGATGTGATGCGCAACAGGCCATGCGGATCCGACGGGCAGGCGCGTCGCCGCCTGCGCGGGGACACGCGCCTCGCACTCGCACCGCCCCATCCCCCACCGGCGCCCCGCCTGGCGCACCGGTTCTAAGCAAATGCGACAAGCTTCCTTCCCTCGCGGACGCGATTTCGCAACCATAGCCATCCAGAGCCACAGGAATTGGAGAAATCGATGCATTTGCCGCTATCCCCTTCGCACACGATCACCGCGCCGGCCCACCCCGACGGCAAGCGGGACCGCCGCGCCGGCCGCTGGCTGCGCGCCCTGCTGCGCCCGGCCGCGCTGGCCCTGCTGGCCTTCGCCGCCAGCACCGCGGCCACCGGCGTGGCGCAGGCGGCCGAGCAGACCGTGCGCATCGGTTTCCAGAAGGCCGGCCTGCTGGCGGTGCTGAAGGCGCAGGGCACGCTGGAGCAGAAACTGGCACCGCTGCATTACAAGGTGGAGTGGAAGGAATTCCCCGCCGGACCGCAGTTGCTGGAGGCCCTCAACGCCGGCAGCATCGACTTCGGCTACACCGGCGCCCCGCCGGCGGTGTTCGCGCAGGCGGCCAAGGCCAGTTTCGTCTATGTGGGCGCGGAGCCGGGCGGCAAGAGCAATGAAGCGCTGTTCGTGCCGGCCAGTTCGCCGATCCGTTCGGTGGCCGAGCTCAAGGGCAAGCGCGTGGCGCTGCAGAAGGGCTCCAGCTCGAACTACCTGCTGGTGCAGCTGCTGAAGAAGAACGGCCTGTCGCTGCAGGATATCCAGCCGGTCTACCTGCCGCCGGCCGATGCGCGCGCGGCCTTCGAGAGCGGCGCGGTGGATGCCTGGGTGGTATGGGACCCGTACTACGCGCTGGCGCAGCGCGCGCTCAAGGTGCGCACGCTGGCCGACTACGAAGGCGTGCCCTCGCCCTACAACTTCTACGAGGCGGCGCGCGCCTTCACCGAACGCGAGCCGCGCGTGGTCAACGCCATCCTGGCGCAGTTGCGCGAAAGCGGCCAGTGGGTGGTGGCGCACCCCGGCGAGACGGCGGCGCTGCTGGCGCCCAGCCTGGGCCTGGAAGCGCCGGTGGTCGAGGCCTGGCTCAAGCGCGTGCCCTACGGTGTGACGCCGATCACGGCCGAGGTCGTGCTGGTGCAGCAACAGGTGGCCGACCTGTTCCACCAGCAGAAGCTGATCCCGTCCACCATCCGCGTCAGCGACAACGTGTGGCAGGCCAGTTTCCCCATCGCCCCCATCGTCCACAACGTCCCGGTCGCCCGCCAGTAGATCGGGACGGAACGACGACGGCGGCGGCCCGCGCCACGGCGGGGTGCCGCCCGGGCGGCGGCGCTGCTACCATGCGCAGCGCCGTGCCTTTTTTCTGACTTTCACCCATAACGACATCATGAGACTCGAAACCCTTGCCGTCCACGGCGGCTACTCCCCCGACCCGACCACGCGCGCCGTCGCCGTGCCGATCTACCAGACCGTCGCCTATGCCTTCGACAGCGCACAGCATGGCGCCGACCTGTTCGACCTGAAGGTGCCGGGCAATATCTACAGCCGCATCATGAACCCGACCAACGACGTGCTCGAACAGCGCCTGGCCGCGCTCGAGGGCGGCGTCGGCGCGCTGGCGCTGGCCTCGGGCATGGCGGCCATCACCTACGCGATCCAGACCATCGCGGAGGCCGGCGACAACATCCTGTCGGCCAGCCAGCTCTACGGCGGCACCTACAACCTGCTGGCCCACACGCTGCCGCAGTCCGGCATCGAGACGCGCTTCGTCGACGGCCGCGATCCGGCCGCCTTCGCCGAGCGCATCGACGCGCGCACCAAGGCCATCTTCGTCGAGTCGGTGGGCAACCCGCTCGGCAACGTGGTCGACATCGCGGCCATCGCCGAGGTCGCCCACGCGCACGGCGTGCCGCTGATCGTCGACAACACGGTGCCCTCGCCCTACCTGTGCCGCCCCTTCGAGCATGGCGCCGACATCGTCGTGCACTCGCTGACCAAGTACCTGGGCGGCCACGGCAACAGCGTGGGCGGCGCCATCGTCGACAGCGGCAAGTTCCCCTGGGCCGAGCACAAGGAGCGCTTCAAGCGCCTGAACGAGCCCGATGTGTCCTACCACGGCGTGGTCTACACCGAGGCGCTGGGCGCGGCGGCCTACATCGGCCGCGCGCGCGTGGTGCCGCTGCGCAATACCGGCGCGGCGCTGTCGCCCTTCAACGCCTTCCTGATCCTGCAAGGCATCGAGACGCTGGCGCTGCGCCTGGACCGCATCACCGAGAACGCGCTGGCGGTGGCGCGCCACCTGCAGGGCAACGCCAAGGTGGGCTGGGTCAACTTCGCCGGCCTGCCCGAGCACCCGGACCACGCGCTGGTACAGCGCTACCTGGGCGGTCGCGGCCCGGGCATCCTGTCCTTCGGCCTGAAGGAAGGCGGCCGCGAGGCGGGCGCGCGCTTCCTCGACGCGCTGCAACTGTTCACGCGCCTGGTCAACATCGGCGACGCCAAGTCGCTGGCCACCCACCCGGCCTCGACCACGCACCGCCAGCTCGACGCCGCCGAGCTGAAGGCGGCCGGCGTCAGCGAGGACATGGTGCGCCTGTCGATCGGCATCGAGCATATCGACGACCTGATCGAGGACCTCGAGCGCGCCCTGGCAGCGGCCTGAGGCACGCGGCGCCGGGCCCCGGGGCAGCGCTAGCGCGCCGCGTCGCGCAGCACCGCCTCGGCGGCCTCGACGAAGCCGGCGCCGCCCGGACCCCGCGTGATCCAGCGCGGGGGCACCGGCAGCGTGTCGAGATAGTCCACCACCGTGCTCACGCCCACGGTGTGTGCGAAGAACGAGAACATCGGCGCATCGTTGGTCGAATCGCCGACATACATCACCTGGGCGCGCACCGCATCCAGGTCGACGCCGTACAGCAGGCCGAGGCTGCGCCGCGCCATGGCCAGCTTGTCATACCCTCCCAGCCAGCCCAGCACCCA
Source organism: Cupriavidus malaysiensis (assembly GCF_001854325.1). Lineage (NCBI taxonomy): Bacteria > Pseudomonadati > Pseudomonadota > Betaproteobacteria > Burkholderiales > Burkholderiaceae > Cupriavidus > Cupriavidus malaysiensis. Next base: position 1,134,224 of record NZ_CP017755.1, on the reverse strand, counting down.
CAGCGAATTGACGGTCGAGTCGGCCCCCGCCTCGGCGAAGAAGCCACGCAGGCGCGCTACCTGGTCCGCGTCGGCAGGCCTGGCAAAGGCCAGCCCGGTCTGGCGGAACGGCTGGTCGCTCGCCACGCGTGCCTGCGGCAGCGCCGCCAGCGCGCGCCGGCGCACGCTGTCCAGGGCCGCGTCGGCGGCCTGCCGCTGCGCCGCCTCCAGCCAGTAGTGGCGCACCAGGTCGCCGTCCGGCCCGCGCGCGAAGCACAACCCGCCGTTCTCGCCGATCACGGCATCGACCGGCCACATGCGCGCCATCTGGTCGCACCACCCTGCCGGCGCGGCGGTGACGGGAATCACGCGGATGCCCGCTGCCTGCAGGCGCTCCAGCGCGCCGTAGGTGGCGGCGGCAAGCCGGCCGTGGAAGGTCAGGGTGTCGTCCATGTCGGTCAGCACATAGCGCACTGCGGCCAGCGCGCCGGGCGCGGCATCTTCAAGCGGGTTCATGGTCGTGGCATGCATTCGGTCAGGGACGGCATCGGCAGGGACGCCGGAGCCCCGGCCGTTCGCGGCGGGAAAGCGGACGCCAAAGAAAAGGCCCGCTCGAGGCATCCGCCCGGCGGGCCGCAATCCCAGCCTGGATGGCGAGGAGGAGACGGTTTCATCATACGGGCCCGGCAGGCGCCGGCCAACCATCGATTCGCCATAAGGGTATGCCGTCCCGCCCTTATGCACCCACGGCATATGGGCATGATGAATTACTCGTTTCCCGTGCACCGGGGCGCCCCTACAATGGCCCGACCCGAGCGGCACCCGCCGCCGTCCAACAACCAGACAGAACATTCAGGGGAGCAGCAGCATATGGCATCCGGCATCGCAAAACGGCTCGTGGCCGCGGCACTGGCAATCGGCGCACTGGGCATCATGCACACGGCGGGCGCGGCCGATCCGGACAAGAAGGAAATCCGCTTCGGCGCCACCGCCGGCCCGTACTCGGACCAGATCCGCTACGGCATCAAGCCCATCCTGGAAAAGCAGGGCTACAAGGTCACCATCGTCGAGTTCAGCGACTACGTGCAGCCGAACCTGGCGCTGGCCGACAGCGCCATCGACGCCAATGCCTTCCAGCACGTGGCTTACCTGAAGAAGTTCTCCGCCGACCGCAAGCTGCAGCTCTCCGACGTGGTCCAGGTACCGACCGCGCCGATCGGCATCTACAGCCGCAAGCACAAGTCGCTGGGCGAGGTGAAGAGCGGCGCCAGCGTGTCGCTGCCCAACGACCCGACCAACCTGGCGCGTGCGATCGCCATGCTGCAGCAGTTCGGCTGGATCACGCTGAAGGCCGGCACCGATCCGATCCGCGCCAGCGAGCGTGACATCGAAGGCAACCCGCACAAGCTCAAGCTGATCCAGCTCGAAGCGGCGCAGTTGCCGCGCTCGCTCGATGACGTCGACTACGCCTTCGTCAACGGCAACTTCGCGCTGGCCTCCGGCCTCAAGCTGACCGAGGCCCTGTCGCTGGAAAAGATCCCCGACTACTACATGAACCTGGTGGCGGTGCGTACGGCCGACCTGAACAAGCCCTACGTCAAGGACATCCGCGCGGCGTACCAATCGGCCGAGTTCAAGACCGTGACGCAACAGCGCTTCGCCGGCTTCCTGCCGCCCGCGTACCAGCGCTGAGCGGCCAGGATGGGAAGAAAGCCCGCGCTCCGGCGCGGGCTTTTTTCATCTGCCGCGGTCATCCGCGGCAATCGCCGCCACTCCCCTCAGCTCGCGCCCGGCTCCGGCCCGGCCAAGGCCACCGCTTCCACCTCGACCTTGAGGCCGAAGTGCAGCGGGCCGGTCGGCACCACGGCGCGCGCCGGCCTTGCCGCGCCAGCCCAATCCGCATAGATCGCATTGAACGCCGACCAGTTGGCGACATCGTCGAGATAGACGCGCACCTGCACCAGCAGGCCGACGTCGCTGCCGGCCTGCCGCAGGGCCGCCGCCACATTGGCCAGCACCTGGCGCGCCTGGACCTCGAACGGGGCATCGCCCAGTTTGCACCCGTCCGGCGTGATCGGCAGCTGCCCCGAGACGAAGACGAAGCCGTTGGCGCGTACCGCGTGGCTGTAGTGGCCGCCAGGCGGCGGCAGCGACGGCTGCGGAGTCTTGGAGTCGTGCTCACCAGCCATGGACGCGCTCCCAGCGTTCGGTGGTGCCGTCCGCGCGGCAGGCGCGGTAGGCGGGGAACTGCGCCCCGGTGGCGCAGGCATGGTTGGGCAGGATGCGCAGTACCGTGCCGAGCGGGAAGCGCGCGGCGATATCGCGGTCGGGCTCGCCGCTGCGCGCCAGGATGCCGTGCTCCTGGTTCGCCCCGACCAGCGTATAGCCTTCCAGCACCTGGCCGGCGGCGTCGCACACCTGGCCATAGCCGAAGTCCTGCTTCTGCTTCTGCGTGCCGCGGTCGCGGCTCATCGCCATCCAGCCGGCGTCGACGATGGCCCAGCCCTTCTCCGGCTGGTGGCCGATCACCGTGGTCAGCACGCTCAGCGCGATGTCCTGCTCGCGGCAGACGCCGATATTGCGCATGACGAGATCGAAGAAGACATAGACCCCCGCGCGCACCTCGGTCACGCCGTCGAGCTGACTTGCCGACAAGGCCGTCGGCGTGGAGCCGACGCTGACCACCGGGCACGGCAGCCCGGCCGCGCGCAGCCGCTGCGCCGCCAGCACGCAGGCGGCGCGCTCCTGCTCGGCCATGGCCGCCAGCGCCGCCGGCGTATCGAGGTCGTAGCTGGAGCCGGCGTGCGTCATCACGCCGCCCAGGCGCGCGCCGCCCTCGTGCAGCACGCGCGCCACCTGCAGCAGCGCGGGCTCGTCGGCGCGGATGCCGGAGCGGTGGCCGTCCGAGTCGATCTCGATCCACACCTCGAAAGCCTCGCCATGCGCCGCACCGCAGGCCACGATGGCCTCCGCCGAGGCCACGCTGTCGCACAGGATCTTCAGGTCGCAGCCCTGGCGCCGCAGCGCCAGCGCCTGCGCCAGCTTGCCGGGCACCATGCCGACCGCGTAGAGGATGTCGGCAATGCCCGCGGCGAAGAAGTGCTCGGCCTCCTTCAGCGTCGAGACCGTGATGCCGCGCGCGCCGGCGGCGATCTGCGCCTGCACCACGGGGATGCACTTGCTGGTCTTGGCGTGGGGCCGGAAGGCCACGCCCAGCGCGTCCATGCGCTGCTGCATGCGGGAGATGTTGTGCTGCATGCGGTCCAGGTCGATCACCGCGGCGGGTGTCTCGGCCTGGGCCAGCGAGGCCGGGAGCGGGTCCATATCGTCTGTGTTGACCATGTTGGTGATGGGAATGACGGGAATCGTGTGGCGGGTGCCGGGGCGATGCCTCGGCGGCAATCAGGTGGCGGGACGATCAGTCCTGCCCGCCGCGCAGCCAGGCCAGCGCCGGCGCCAGCGTGGCCGCCTGCGCCGCGGGCGCGGGCGCGCCCTCCGGCAGGGCCAGGCCGACGCGGTTGTGCCAGAAGGTGCGCAGGCCGACGGCGGCGGTGCCGAACAGGTCGTAGCCGGAGCCGGCGACGAAGGCCGCCTGGTGCGCCGCCACGCCGAGACGCTGCAGCGCGAGCCGGTAGGGACGCGGGTCGGGCTTGTAGAAGCCGGCCGTCTCCGAGGTGACGACCGTGTCGCAGTCGATGCCGAGGCGCGTGGCGGCACGCTGCCCCAGGCGCTCCGAGCAGTTGGTGACGACCGCCAGCCGGCAGTGCGGGCGCAGGGCCTGCAGCAGTTCACGCGCGCCATCCCACGGCGTCAGCGTGTCCCAGGCGGCTTCCAGCGCCAGCGGCGCCGCAGCGGGCAGGCCGACCTCGGCGGCGGCTTCGCGCACGAGCTGCTCATAGCCCACATAGGCGCCGCAGCCATAGGTGCGGCGCAGGTAGGCCGCGCGCCACGCCCTGCCCTGCGCCACGGAACCGGCGGCGGCATTCCACACGGTCCAGGAGTCGAGCAGGGCCGTGAGCAGGTCGAACAGGACGGCGCGCGGCCACGCCGGCGCCTGCGGTTGAGCGAGAGTTGCCATGGTGTCCATGCGGTCGTGCTCCTGGGGCTGTGGTGATGGCTATGGTGATGGCTGTGGTCTTGCTTGTGGCTGCGGTCGTCCCGGCAGGGCCCGCCGCAATGCCCGGGCGCGCCGCCACTCGACCTCGCAGCGCCGCGCTGGCGGTGCGCCGCGGACGGACCACAGTGTAGGAAGCTCCCGCCGTTTCGTGGTTAAATGCAGGAACATCAATCGTTAAACCCAGCTTAATGATCCAGATCGAGGACCTGCGCCTGGTCGAGGCCCTGGCGCAAGCGCCATCGCTCAGCGCCGCGGCGCGCGCGCTCAATGTGACGCCGCCGGCGTTGTCGATCCGGCTGCGCAAGCTGGAAGCCACCCTGGGGCTGACGCTGGCGACCCGGACCGCGCGCCGCCTGAGCCTCACGCCGGAAGGCGAGCGCTTCGCCGAGCAAGGCGCCGCGCTGCTGGCGCAGCTCGAGGCGCTGCCGGAATCGTTCCAGCGCGAAGACCAGCGCCTGACCGGCACGCTGCGCATCGCCGCGCCGTTCGGCTACGGGCGGCGGCATGTGGCGCCGCTGCTGGCGCAGTTCGCGCGCCAGCATCCGGGCCTGCGCCTGCAGCTCGACCTGCGCGAGACGCCCTGGCCGGACCGCCACGACTCCGACGCGGTGATCCACGTCGGAAAGGTGCGCGATTCCTCCTGGATCGCGCGCACGCTGGCAGCGAACGAACGCTGGCTGTGCGCGAGCCCGGCCTACCTGCGCGCGCACGGCACGCCGGCCGAGCCGCGCGACCTGCTGGCGCACGCCTGCATCTGCATCCGCGAAAACGACGAGGACAACACGCTCTGGCACTACCGGCTGGCGCCACCGGATGGGAAGGCGGCGGCCGCGGCCAGGCGCACGCGCGCCGCACCACGCCAAGCGTTACGCATTGCGCCCGCCTACACCACCAACGACGGCGCGGTCGCGCGCGCCTGGGCAGAGGCCGGACTGGGACTGGTGCTGCGATCGGAATGGGATGTGAGCGAAGCGATCGCGGCCGGCACCCTGGTGCGCGTGCTGCCCGGCTGGCAGTTCGACAGCGCCCCGGTGATGCTGCTGGTGCCGGGCCGGCGTGGCCGCACCGCGCGCGTGCGCGCGCTGCTGGCCTTCTTCGAGGCAGCGACCGCCGTCCGGCCCGGCCAGGCCGCGCCGCGGCGCGCTCAGCCCAGCAGCAGGCGGCGCTCCCCTTCGCCGTAGCGGAACATCGACAACGCCGGCCCGCCGCCGCCGCGCGCGGCGGCCGCCACCTCGCGCGCCGAGAGCCCGGCGAAGCGGCGCATGTCGCGCGCCATCTGTGCCTGGTCGTAGTACCCGCAATCCAGCGCCGCCGCACCCAGGCCGTGCGTCGCCGTGCCGGCGAGCAGACCCCCGAGCATGCGGCCATAACGCAGCAAGGCACGCAGTTCCCGCTGGGAGGCGCCGAAGGTCTGGCGGAACAGGCGTTCCGCCTGGCGCGGGCTGCGGCCCGTGCCGGCCGCCACCGCGGCGATCGGCATGGCGATGGCCGCGGGCGGCAGCCACAGGTCGCCGCCGCGCCGGCGTGGCGGGCGTGCCGTGCGCGCCAGCAGCCAATCCTCCAGCGCCGTCACCGCGCCGGCCATGGTGCCGTGCCGCCGCACCGCCTGCACCAGCGCATCCGCTTCGGCCTGCGGCAGGAAGGCGGCCAGTTCGCCCGCCTCGTCCATCTCTGGCAGGCCGCCCGGCACCAGCACGCGCGGCAGCGCCCCCGGACGGAACAGGGCGGTGACGAAGGCGGTGCCCGGCAGCATGCTCGCCCAGCGCGCCCGCCCCTGCGGGCCGGCCAGCAAGCTGTGCGCGAAGGCCCGGCCGTCCTCGTGGATCGAGGCGCCGCAGAGGAAGACGGTCAGCGACGGGCTCGGCGTGGCCGGGAACAGCATCGGGCCGTGGCGCCCGGCCTCCGTGAAGATGCCGCTCACCAGGCCGCGCAGCGCGGACCGGGGTGCCAGCAGGCGATCGGCCTCAGCCATGCCGCCCGTCCCGGCACTCAGCGGCGCGCCAGCGCCGCGGGCGCGCCGCCAGCCGCCCGCCGGCCCACCTTGCGTTGCAGTTGCAGCAGTCCATAGAGCAAGGCCTCCGCCGTCGGCGGGCAGCCCGGCACGTAGACGTCGACCGGGACGATGCGGTCGCATCCGCGCACCACCGAATAGCTGTAGTGATAGTAGCCGCCACCATTGGCGCAGGATCCCATCGAAAGCACATAGCGCGGCTCGGCCATCTGGTCATAGACCTTGCGCATGGCCGGCGCCATCTTGTTGGTCAGTGTGCCCGCCACGATCATCAGGTCGCAGTGGCGCGGCGAGGCACGCGGAATCATGCCGAAGCGGTCCATATCATAGCGGGCGCTGGCGGCATGCATCATCTCGACCGCGCAGCAGGCCAGCCCGAAGGACAGGTACCACAAGCTGTTGCGCTGCGCTGCGGCGAGCACGCCGTCGAGGCGGGTCAGCACGAAGCCATCGCGTTCGAGGGAAAAGGGCGAGGAAGCAGCAGGGGAAGCGGCAGGAGAAGCGGAGGGAGAGGCGGAGGAAGAGGCGGAGGAAGAAGCAGCAGGATCGGCCATGGCTATGCGTGAGAGGAATGCGGGGAATCCGGCCCGGCGGACCAGGCGCGGTCATGGCGATACGGTAGCGGGTGCGGCCGCCGCCGGCTTGTATCGAAGCGACATGCGCGCCACGGGCGAGCCGGGGCTGCGCGCGGCCTCGCCTGGCCCTGACGACGGGGCCAGGGCCGGCCTCCTTTACAATGCACGGGTTTTTTCGCCGGCATGCCGCTGGCGCAGCACCCAACAAGCGACTAGCGAGGCTTCCATGATCATCAAACCCCGCGTACGCGGCTTCATCTGCGTGAGCACCCACCCCGTCGGCTGCGAGGCCAACGTGCAGGAACAGATCGCCTACGTCAAGGCGAGCGGCCCCATCGCCGGCGGCCCGAAGAAGGTCCTGGTGATCGGCGCATCGACCGGCTACGGCCTGGCCGCGCGCATCACGGCGGCCTTCGGCTGCGGCGCCGACACGCTCGGCGTGTTCTTCGAGCGCGCCGGCAGCGCGGGCAAGCCCGGCACGGCCGGCTGGTACAACACCGCCGCCTTCGACAAGTTCGCCACCGCCGAGGGCCGCTATGCCAAGAGCATCAACGGTGACGCCTTCTCCGACGAGATCAAGCAGCAGACCATCGAGCTGATCCGCCGCGATCTCGGCCAGGTCGACCTGGTGGTCTACAGCCTGGCGTCGCCGCGCCGCACCCATCCGAAGACCGGTACCGTCTACAGCTCCACCCTCAAGCCGGTGGGCAAGTCCGTCACCCTGCGCGGCATCAACACCGACAAGGAGGTGGTCAAGGAAACCGTGCTGGAGCCGGCCACCCAGCAGGAGATCGACGACACCGTGGCGGTCATGGGCGGCGAGGACTGGCAGATGTGGATCGACGCGCTCGACGAGGCCGGCGTGCTGGCCGACGGCGCCAAGACCACGGCCTTCACCTACCTGGGCGAGCAGATCACCCACGACATCTACTGGAACGGCTCCATCGGCGCCGCCAAGAAGGACCTCGACCAGAAGGTGCTCGGCATCCGCGCCCGCCTCGCGCCGCGCGGCGGCGACGCGCGCGTGGCAGTGCTCAAGGCGGTGGTCACGCAGGCCAGCTCGGCCATCCCGATGATGGCGCTCTACCTGTCGCTGCTGCTCAAGGTGATGAAGGAAAAGGGCACGCACGAAGGCTGCATCGAGCAGGTCTACCGCCTGCTCAAGGACAGCCTGTACGGCAGCCAGCCGCTGCTGGACGAGGAGGGCCGCCTGCGCGCCGATGACAAGGAGCTGGCCGCCGACGTGCAGGCGCAGGTGCAGCAACTGTGGAACGCGGTGCGCGACGACAACCTGTACACGCTGACCGACTTCGCCGGCTACAAGACCGAGTTCCTGCGCCTGTTCGGCTTCGCCATGGCCGGCGTGGACTACGAGGCCGACGTCAATCCCGAGGTGGCGATCCCGCACCTGGCCTGAGGCGCGCCCGCGCCCTGCCCCCGGCCCGCCGCCGCGGCGTGGCCGGCGCTGGCGGCGGCGCCACGGGAAACACATGCGCGCTCAGGAAGTCGATGAAGGCGCGCAGCTTGGGCGCCGGCTGGCGGCTGGCCGGCCACAGCACGCGGAAGGTGCCGCTGCCGGCCACATATTCGTCCAGCACGGTGCGCAGGCGGCCGTCGGCGAGCGGCTCGCGCATGGCGAACTCCGGCAGGGAGGCGATGCCCAGGCCCTGGAGCGCGAAGCACAGCCGCGTCTCGATGTTGTTGCAGATCATGGTGGCGGGCAGCTGCAGTTCCTGCGCGGGCACACCCGGCCGCCACGGCCAGATCTCCAGCTTGCCGGAATTGGGAAAGCGGTATTGCAGGCAGCGGTGCCGCAGCAGGTCCTGCGGGTGCCTGGGTTCGCCGTGCTCGCGCAGGTAGGCGGGCGAGGCCACCAGCAGTTGCCGGAAGCTGCCCAGGGTGCGCGCCGCCAGCCGCGAATCGGCCGGCTCGCCGGTGCGCACCACGGCATCGAAACCCTCCTCGATCACATCCACCATGCGGTCGGTGAAGTCCAGGTCGAGCTGGACTTCGGGGTACTCCCGCATGAAGCCGGCCAGTACCGGCAGCATCAGCGAACTGACCAGCGGCAGGCTCACGCGCAGGCGCCCGCGCGGCGCGGCGGTGGCATGCGACAGTTCCAGCTCGGCCGCCTCGATCTCCGCCAGGATGCGGCGGCAGCGCTCCAGGAAGAGCGCGCCTTCGGCCGTCAGCGTGATGCTGCGCGTGCTGCGATGGAACAGCCGCACCCCCAGCTTCTCCTCCAGGCGCGCCACGCTCTTGCCCACCGCCGAGGCCGACACGCCCAGCTGCCTGCCCGCCACCACGAAGCTGCGCGCCTCGGCCACCTGCACGAAGACCGCGAAGCCGCCCAGGCTGTCCTTGAGGTTGTCGCTGTGCTCGTCCATGCTCCCGCCTTGCCGGCTGCGAGGCCGCACCGGACGGCCGCCTGCAGCATCGATCGATATTGATTATGCCGGTTGATTGACACCGATTGCGGACATTTTTGTCCGCAGAGCCAGGAACTCTACCCGACTTTTTCTTTAGTCGCCGGCTTTCTATCGTGGCGGCATCGTGAACCGACACAAGGAAACGCCGATGCCGCACCGCCCCGACTCTCTCTCCATTGCCACCGCCCCGCCCTCCCGGCCCGCCTCCGCCCCCATCGCGGCGGCGGGCCGCGACCTGTCCGCGCGCATCGGCGCAGCGGGCAGCTGGCGCTGGGGCGGCGCCGATGGCCATCCGTGGTTCGTCGACCGCGCGCGCGGCCTGAGCGTGGCGGCCTTCACCGGCACCCTGTACGAGGGCAGGTCGGGACGCTTCGCCACGGACCTGCGCGATGCCGTCGATGCCACCGCGGAGGTACGGGCATGAGTTCGCACCTGAACACGCCACCGGCACCCGGGCGCCCGCTCTTCTTCATCGCCCTCGGCCTGTTCGGCCTCTATACCGTCGAGTTCGGCGTGGTCGGTATCCTGCCGGCGATCATGGCGCGTTATGGCGTCACGGTGGCGCAGGCAGGCGCGCTGGTAGGCGTCTTTGCCGCGCTGGTCGCGGTGCTGGGGCCGGCCATGGTGCTGTGGCTGTCGCGCTTCGACCGGCGCCGCGTGCTGGCCGGCGCGCTGCTGGCCTTCAGCCTGTGCAGCGCGCTATCGGCCTGGGCGCCGGACCTGGGCAGCCTGATGGCGCTGCGCGTGCCGGCCGCACTGCTGCACCCGGTCTTCTTCGCCGTCGCCTTCGCCGCCGCCATCTCGCTCTACCCGCCGGCACGCGCGGCGCATGCCACCGCGATGGCCTTCGTCGGCACCAGCATGGGCCTGGTGCTCGGCGTGCCGCTGACCACCTGGGTGGCCGCGCGCTTTTCCTACGAAGCCTCGTTCCTGTGCTGCGCCGTGGTGAACCTGGTGGCCGCCGCCGGCATCTGGCGCGCCCTGCCGTCCGCCGCACCCGCTCCGCCGTCGCCGTCCTCGCCATCCTCGCCGTCTCCCCAGGAGGCACCGGCGGCGCGCGCACCGGCGCCGCTGCGCATCCTGCGCAAGCCCGGCCTGTGGCTCGCCAGCGCGACCACGGTGAGCCTGTTCGCCGCCATGTTCTCCGTGTACAGCTATGCGGCGGAATACCTGGCCCGCGCGACCGGGCTGGGCGGCGAGGCCATCGGCATGCTGCTGCTGGTGTTCGGCGCCGGCGGCGTGCTCGGCAACCTGGTGGCCGGCCGCTGGCTGGAGCGCCGCCGCAACCTTACCGTGCTGCTGCATCCCGTCCTGCTGGCGCTCGCCTATGCGGCGCTGCACGGCTTCGGCTCGCCGCACGCCGCCATCATGGTGCCGCTATGCCTGCTGTGGGGCGCCGCGCATACCAGCGGACTGGTGGTCAGCCAGACCTGGATGGCCGCGGCCGCGCCCGAGGCGCCGGAGTTCGCCACCAGCCTGTTCATCTCGGCCGCCAACCTGGGCGTGGTGCTGGGCGCGGCGGCAGGAGGCCGGATGATCGCCGCCGCCGGCATGGACGGCGCCATCTGGAGCGGCTGGCTGTTTGCCGCCTGCGCGCTGGCCAGCGTCGTGCTGGGGCTGGGCGCGTACCGGCGCCGGCAGCAGCCTGCCGCCGATGCCACCGACGGCCGCCATCCTGCCTGACGGCAGGCCGCTGCCGCGGTCCGGCCGGGGCCGGCAAGGCCGGCCGAACGAGGTCCAGCGCCGCCCGAAAAAAAACGCCGCAGCCCATCGGGCTGCGGCGTTCCGCTCGATACGCATCACGTGGACGGCCCGCCCCGGCTTGGGGGACGGGCCGCCGGCACGCTGCCTCAGGCCGAAACGGCCGCCAGCGCGTTGTTCAGCGTCTTGCTGGGGCGCATCACGCCTTCCAGCTTGGCGGCATCGGGCATGTAGTAGCCGCCGATGTCCGCCGGCTTGCCCTGCACGTCGGACAGCTCGCCGACGATGGTCTTCTCGTTGGCGGTCAGCGTCTTGGCCAGCTCGGCGAACTTGGCCGCCAGCTCGGCGTCCTCGGTCTGCGCGGCCAGTGCCTGGGCCCAGTACATGGCCAGGTAGAACTGGCTGCCACGGTTGTCCAGCTCACCGGTGCGGCGCGACGGCGACTTGTTGAGGTCCAGCAGCTTGCCGGTGGCTTCGTCCAGGGTCTTGGCCAGGATCTTGGCGCGGGCGTTGTCGTTCTTGATGCCCAGCTCTTCCAGCGACACCGCCAGGGCCAGGAACTCGCCCAGCGAATCCCAGCGCAGGTGGTTCTCCTCGACCAGCTGCTGCACGTGCTTGGGCGCCGAACCGCCGGCGCCGGTTTCGTACATGCCGCCACCGGCCATCAGCGGCACGATCGACAGCATCTTGGCGCTGGTGCCCAGTTCCATGATCGGGAACAGGTCGGTCAGGTAGTCGCGCAGGATGTTGCCGGTCACCGAGATGGTGTCCAGGCCGCGTGCCACGCGTTCCAGCGTGTAGCGCATCGCGCGCACCTGCGACATGATCTGGATATCCAGGCCGCTGGTGTCGTGGTCCTTCAGGTAGGCTTCGACCTTCTTGATCAGCTCGTTCTCATGCGGACGGTACGAGTCGAGCCAGAACACCGCCGGCATGCCCGAGTTGCGCGCGCGCGTGACGGCCAGCTTGACCCAGTCGCGGATCGGCGCGTCCTTGACCTGGCACATGCGCCAGATGTCACCCGCCTCGACGTTCTGCGACAGCAGCACTTCGCCGGTGGCCAGGTCGGTGATGTTGGCGACGCCGTCTTCGGGGATCTCGAAGGTCTTGTCGTGCGAACCGTACTCCTCGGCCTTCTGCGCCATCAGGCCGACGTTCGGCACCGTGCCCATGGTGCGCGGGTCGAAGTTGCCGTGCCACTTGCAGAAGCTGATCATCTCCTGGTAGATGCGGGCGAAGGTCGACTCGGGCATCACGGCCTTGCAGTCATAGGGCTTGCCGTCGGCGCCCCACATCTTGCCGCCCTGGCGGATCATCGCGGGCATGGAGGCATCCACGATCACGTCGTTGGGCGAGTGGAAGTTGGTGATGCCCTTGGCCGAATCGACCATGGCCAGCGCCGGGCGGTGCTCCTGGCAGGCGTGCAGGTCGCGGATGATCTCTTCGTGCTTGGACTCCGGCAGGGTCTTGATCTTCTCGTAGAGATCGACCATGCCGTTGTTGACGTTGATGCCCAGCTCGTCGAACAGCTTGCCGTGCTTCTCGAAGGCTTCCTTGTAGTAGATCTTGACGCAGTGGCCGAACACGATCGGGTGCGAGACCTTCATCATGGTCGCCTTGACGTGCAGCGAGAACAGGATGCCGGCCTGGCGGCAGTCCTCGAGCTGCTGCTCGTAGAACTCGCACAGCGCCTTCTTGCTCATGAACATCGAGTCGATGATCTCGCCGTTCAGCAACGCGACCTTCGGCTTGAGCACGATGGCCTTGCCGCTCTTGGTGACTAGCTCCATCTTGACATCGCGCGCGCGGTCCAGCGTCAGCGACTTCTCGCCATGGTAGAAGTCACCGTGCTCCATGTGCGAGACATGGGTGCGCGACCATTGCTTCCACTCGCCCATCGAATGCGGATGCTTCTTGGCGTAGTTCTTCACCGCCGCCGGCGCGCGGCGGTCGGAGTTGCCTTCGCGCAGGACCGGGTTCACCGCCGAGCCCAGGCACTTCGAGTAGCGCGCCTTGAGTGCCTTCTCTTCGTCGTTCTTGGGCTCGTCCGGCACGTCCGGCAGCTGGTAGCCCTTGCCCTGCAGTTCCTTGACCGCGGCCTTCAGCTGGGCCACCGATGCGCTGATGTTCGGCAGCTTGATGATGTTGGTGTCCGGCAGCAGGGTCATGCGGCCGAGTTCGGCCAGGTTGTCGGGGACGCGCTGCTCTTCGGTCAGGAGTTCGGGGAACTCGCCCAGGATACGGCCGGCCAGCGAGATGTCGCTGGTGGCGACGTTGATGCCGGCCGGTGCCGTGAAGGTGCGGATGATCGGCAGGAAGGCACTGGTCGCCAGCAAGGGTGCTTCGTCGGTCAGCGTGTAAATGATGGTCGGTTGCTGGTCACTCATTGCTTACCTCAAGGTCTGGATCTAAGGGAAAAGCCCCGCCGGCTGGATCGCAGTCGGACAAGTAAATCCGGGATTTTGCCTGATTTTGCTTTCAAATGCCTGAAAACTACTGCATTCATTGCAGTCGCAATACGAATGCACAGAAATGGTGCATCAACTGGGCCTCCGCGCAGGCCTTGGACCCGGGCACAGGAAACGGGCCTTCCTGGCACCAGCAGGACCTAACGCGTGCCCATCCGCACGCAACTGCATACATCCTCGCGCGAAGCCTTTCGATGCCGCACCGCAACATGAAGCAGCCGCGGCCCGGCAAGGCGCGCAAAGGTTGGGGCACGGCACCAGGCCGGCGCCGCGCCTCAGCGAGCCCGGACGGCCTCACCGGCAGGAGCGCCCGCGTCTGCGGCACGCGAGAAACCGTATTCGCGCTCGACCTTGCACACCCGCACGCGGTAGTCCTCGTACCAGCGCTCGCGCCCCAGCCGCTGCGCCAGCTGGTGCTCGCCATGGGCCTTCCAGCCCGCGATGGCCTCCAGCGAGGCCCAGTAGGCCACCGTGATGCCGGGCGCGCCGGCGCTGCCGGCATCGCGCACCGACTCCACGCCGAGGAAGCCCGGCATGGTCGCGGCCAGCTGCTCCATGTGGTCGGCCATGGCGCCGTAGCCCTCGTCGCCCGGCGTGCGGGTGCTGGTGAAGATCACGGCGTAATAGGGAGGAACGGGAGTCTCGGCGGGGAAGGACATGGCGGTCTCGCGGTGAGGACAGCAGAACAACGGTCGGAGCCGCGATCCTACCGCAGCCTGCCGCGGGCGGGACATACCGCAGCCCGCCGCGGGCGGGACAAGCGCCTGTCGCTTATCTTCGGCCCACCTCGCCAGCGGCGCGCCACGCGAGGCCAACGGCCGCCCGACCACGCCCACCGCCATGACACACGACGATCAACGCCGCCGCTTCCTGCGCCCCTTCCTGCGCCGCTCGCTGCAGGCGGGCGCCGCCGCCTCCTCGCTCGCGCTGCTGCCCGCCTCCATCCGCCGGGCGCCGGCGATTCCGGCGCCGACTTCCACCTGATGCGCCCCGCCGACCTGCCCGTGCGGAATAAAGCGCCCTCCGAGCGCGTTATGGCTGGTGGGAACGCGCACACTTGTCGGAGCAGCCGCGCCGTCCCGCAGGTGGACTATGCTGAACGCACGGCCGGACCGTGCGCCGGATCCGGCCGATGCTGGAGGATCGTCATGCCCTTTCGTTTTGCGCCCTGGATCGCCGCGGCCCTGGCCACCGCCGCTGTGAGCGCCTGCGCCACGCTGCAACCCGTGCAGACCGCCGAGAAGATGATCGGCAGCCCGCAAAGTTCCGTGCGCGACACCTTCGGCGCGCCGACCGAGACCTACCAGCTGGCCGACGGCAAGACGCGCTGGATCTACTCCAAGCAGCCGCTCGGCTACGAGGTCTATGCGGCCGACTTCGACGCTGCCGGCAGGCTGGCCGGCTTCCGCCAGATGCTGACGGAACAGGAGATCTACCAGGCGCGCCCGGGCCTGTGGACCAAGCATGATGTGGCCGAGCGCTTCGGCATGCCGCGCGAGCCGATCCAGTACTACCCGCTGATGAAGCGCGAGGCCTGGTCCTACCGCATGTACGTCAGCGGCTACCAGCCGGCGCATTTCAGCGCCTACTTCGACGATCGCGGCATGCTCGACCGCACCATGATCATCGTCGACGCCATCGGCGGCGACAGTCGCGACCACAGCAAGTAGTGGCAGTAGTCGCAGTAGTCGCAGTAGTGGCGTTGGCCGTGACACCGCGCCGGGCGCGCGGCGGCCCGCATCCGGCAAAGGGCTCGCTCCTGCTGCAGACCCTGCAGCGCGGCGCCGTGCAGATCGGCGTCAGCGGCAGCGTCAACCTGATGCTGGTGCTCGACGCCGCCGGCATCACGACCCGCCGCTCGCGCAGCGAGCGCTGTCTGCTGGCGCAGCGCTACGTGATGGGCACCGTGCCGGGCGCGCTCGCGCTGCGCATCGCCTTCACGGAACGGCGCCAGGCGATGCGGCGATGGCAGCCATCGCCACCATCGCCACCATCGCCACCATCGCCACCATCGCCACCATCGCCACCATCGGCGCACCGGCCGCCGCACACCTCGGCACATACAGCGCACATCCATCGCGCACGCTGGTGACATGGTTCCTGCGCGCGCATCCGCGCGCATCCATCACGCACATCATGTGCGCCGCTGCGCGACAAGCGCCTCAATCGCGATTTTCAAGAAGTTCGATCAGGGGGCTTCCCACGCGCGAAAAACCTGTTGTACAATCCGGCCTCCGCTGCAGCAGCAAACGCTGAGACAGCGGAACAAATCCCCGATAGCTCAGTCGGTAGAGCGCCGGACTGTTAATCCGTAGGTCCCTGGTTCGAGCCCAGGTCGGGGAGCCACTCCAAGCGGGAGTAGCTCAGTTGGTAGAGCGCAACCTTGCCAAGGTTGAGGTCGCGAGTTCGAGACTCGTCTCCCGCTCCAGAGTTTTTTTGCATTGCCTTCACGGCAGATGCCCATGTGGCTCAGTGGTAGAGCACTCCCTTGGTAAGGGAGAGGTCGGCAGTTCGATCCTGCCCATGGGCACCACCCCCCCCCTTCTGCATCCCCTCCTCGCCGGTATCCGGCAAACCCACCCGCCATCGCTGTCACGCCGCCGCGTCCGCACGCGCACGGTCTCCGCTTCGCCCAGGCGCACCGATGGCATGGCGCTCTGCCGTACATTGGCCGCGCGCGCACCACGACGCTTTTCCACGCTTGCCCTACACTCGAAACAGCATCGCACCGCTCCGCCGTGGCGGCGTGGCTGGTGCTGCGGTGCGCAAGCGGCAATGCGACAGGGGGCTCGGCATGGGCACGGTGGCAAGCTTTGAGATCGGCTACACGCAGTACCTCGATGCACGCGGTGAACCCAAGCAGGATCTTCCCGCCTTCGCGCGCGACCCCGCGGCGCTGCTGCCGCTCTACCGCGCGATGGTGCTGGCGCGGCATTTCGACCTGAAGGCCATCGCCCTGCAGCGTACTGGCAAGATCGGCACCTTCGCCTCGGCCATCGGCCAGGAAGCGATCGGGGTCGGCGTGGCCAGCGCGATGCGGCCCGAGGACGTGCTGGTGCCCTCCTACCGCGACCATGCCGCGCAATTCGTGCGCGGCGTCACCATGACGGAGAGCCTGCTGTACTGGGGCGGCGACGAGCGCGGCAGCCATTTCGCCGCGGCGCCCCACGACTTTCCCAACAACGTGCCGATCGCCACCCAGGTGTGCCACGCCGCGGGCGCGGCCTACGCCTTCCGCCTGCGCGGCGAGGCGCGCGCCGCGGTCTGCCTGCTCGGCGATGGCGGCACCTCCAAGGGCGATTTCTACGAGGGCATGAACCTGGCCGGCGCCTGGCGCGTGCCGATGGTGCTGGTGGTCAGCAACAACCAATGGGCCATCTCGATGCCGCGCGCGGCGCAGACGGCGGCGCAGACGCTGGCACAGAAGGCCATCGCCGCCGGTGTGCCCGGCCGCCAGGTCGACGGCAACGACATCGTCGCCGTGCGCCAGGCCGCCGCGCAAGCGCTGGAACGCGCGCGCGCGGGCGATGGCCCCTCGCTGATCGAGGCCATCACCTACCGGCTGGGCGACCACACCACCGCCGACGACGCCAGCCGCTACCGCGACGAAGCCAGCGTGAAAGCGCACTGGGCACAGGAACCGGTGCTGCGCCTGCGCAACTATCTGGCCAGCCTCGGCGCGTGGGATGCGGCGCGCGAAGAAGCGCTCATCAAGGACTGCGCGCAGCAGGTGGCGCAGGCGGTCGAAGCCTACCTGGCCACGCCCATGCCCGCGCCGGCGGCCATGTTCGAGCATCTCTACGCCACGCTGCCGGCGGCGCTGGCCGGCCAGCTCGCCATGGCGCAGCGTTTCGCGGGCACGGACACGCCGCCTTGAGGCGGACGCCGGACTTCCCGTACCGCCGATGAGCGCACGGCATGCAAGGCACCGGGCAAACGACGCCAGCAAGCGGAAACGGCGCCAACCTTAGCGAGGCAAGCACACCATGGCCGAGATCCATCTGGTAGAAGCCGTCAACCAGGCCCTGGCCCACGAACTGGCACGCGACCCGAGCGTCGTGCTGCTGGGTGAGGACATCGGGGTCAACGGCGGCGTGTTCCGCGCCACCGTGGGCCTGCAGGCCCGCTTCGGCGCGCAGCGCGTGATCGACACCCCGCTGGCGGAATCCGGCATCGCCGGCGCCGCGGTCGGCATGGCGGCCATGGGGCTGAAGCCGGTGGCGGAGATCCAGTTCACCGGCTTCATCTATCCGGCGATCGACCACATCATCAACCACGCGGGCCGCCTGCGCCATCGCAGCCGCGGGCGCCTGAGCTGTCCGATGGTGCTGCGCTCCCCGTTCGGCGCCGGCATCCACGCGCCCGAGCACCATTCTGAAAGTCCCGAGGCCATGTTCGCCCACATGCCGGGCATCCGCGTGGTGATCCCCTCCTCGCCGGCACGCGCCTACGGCCTGCTGCTGGCTGCCATCCGCGACCCCGACCCGGTGATCTTCCTCGAGCCGACCCGCCTGTACCGGCTGTTCCGCCAGGAGGTCGCCGACGATGGCCAGGCGCTGCCGCTGGATGCCTGCTTCACCCTGCGCGACGGCAGCGACCTGACACTGGTGAGCTGGGGCGCGATGCTGCAGGAGACGCTGGCCGCGGCCGGCCAGCTCGAACAGGAAGGCATCTCGGCCGCGGTCATCGATGTGGCCACGCTCAAGCCGCTCGATCTCGACACCATCCTGGCGTCGGTGGCACGCACCGGCCGCTGCGTGATCGTGCACGAGGCGCCGCGCACGGCCGGCTTCGGCGCGGAGATCGCCGCCGGCCTGGCCGATGCCGGCCTCTACTCGCTGGCCGCGCCGGTGCTGCGCGTGACCGGCTACGACACCGTGGTGCCGCTGGCGCGGCAGGAGGCGCTCTACATGCCGAGCGTGGCGCGCATCGTCGATGCGGCGCGCCGCGCGATGGCGGCGTGATCGACCCCGCCGCGGGCCGGCAAACGATGGTTCGCGCCCGCGCCGCGCCGCGCAGGCGATGACCGCAAGGAGCAATGCGATGCGTATCTTCAAGCTGCCCGATCTCGGCGAAGGCCTGCAGGAAGCGGAAATCGTCGCCTGGCACGTCGCCGAAGGCGAGACAGTCGCGGCCGACCAGCCGCTGTTGTCGGTGGAAACCGCCAAGGCCATCGTCGAGATCCCCTCGCCCTTCGCCGGGCGCCTGGCCAGGCATTACGCCGCGCCGGGCGACATCGTCCACCTGGGCGCGCCGCTGGCTGGCTTCGAAGGCGCAGGCGAGGACGATGCCGGCACCGTGGTCGGCACCGTCGCGGTCGGCAGCCAGGTGGTGGCGGAAGCCCCGGCGCCGCTGGCCGGCGGCGCCGGCGCCGGTGCGGTGCGGGCCGCGCCGGCGGTACGGGCGCTGGCGCGCAAGCTGTCGGTCGACCTGGCCATGGTCACGCCTTCGGGCGCGGAGGGGGTCATCACGGCCGCCGACGTCGAGCGCGTGGCCAAGGCCCTGGCCGAGACCGGCCCGGCCGAAGTGCTGCGCGGGGTGCGCCGCGCCATGGCGCAGAACATGGCGCGCGCGCAGAGCGAGGTGGCCGCCGCCACGGTGATGGACGACGCCGACATCCAGGCGTGGCCGCCGGGCACCGACGCGACCATGCGCCTGGTGCGCGCGCTGGTGGCGGGCTGCCGTGCAGAACCCGGCCTCAATGCCTGGTACGAAGGCGGCAGCGGGCGCCGCCACGTGCTGCAGAAGATCGATGTCGGCATCGCCGCCGACCTGCCCGAGGGCCTCTTCGTGCCGGTGCTGCGCGACGCGGGACGACGCGATGCCGCCGACCTGCGCCAGGGGCTGGAACGCATGCGCGCCGACATCCGCGCGCGCACCATCGCGCCGGAAGAAATGCGTGGAAACACGATCACGCTGTCGAACTTCGGCATGATCGGCGGCAAGTACGCCGCACCCATCGTGGTGCCGCCCACGGTCGCCATCCTCGGCGCGGGCCGTATGCATGATGCCGTGGTCGCGGCCGCGGGGGCCGTCGCCATCCATCGCCTGCTGCCGCTGAGCCTGACCTTCGACCACCGGGTCGTCACCGGCGGCGAAGCCGCGCGCTTTCTCGCCGCGGTGATCGCCGACCTGGCCCTGCCGGATTGAAGCCGACGGCGGGCGGCCCGCGGCCGCCCGCCGTCGGATCAGCCCGGCATCTGCTGGAACGCCTGCGACAGCGCCGCGATGGCCACCATGAACAGCACCAGGATCAGCATCAGCTTGTAGAACATGGCAATCTCCTTGCCGGCAGCGCTTGGCATGCACGGCCGGGACGCGGGCGCACCGCCGCCTGGCCCCGTCCCGGCCGCATGGCTCAAAGGTTGATCAGCAGATAGAGGGCCGCGACCGTGCCGATCGCGTAGAGCGTCTTGTGATAGATGGCTGGCATCTCGGATTCTCCCGGTTGCATGTTGGAAAGGGCGGCAGGATGCCGCCTCCAGACAGGCTGCCGTGCGGGAGAATCAGGCCGGGGAAACCGGCCCGCGGACTCCCCGCACGGCGGGGAGAAGCACGGCCGGGGAGCCGTGGCGGGCCACGGAGGCAAGGCGCGCGGCATGGGCAGGACGTGCCATGCCGGCGCCGGGGACGGTCGGAACGGCCACGGCAGCGCGGCGGACCGTCGCCGCGCGATGCGACGCCGCGACCGCGCACGCCCACCCGCACGGCAGGTGCCGGCGGCGGGAAACGTGGCGGGGGGAGGCGTCAGGCATCGTCATGCGCGATCCGTGTATATCCTTCGTGTCTTGGCGCTGGTCCGCCGGCATGCGCCGGCGCGACAGGTGGTCGAGACAGGTGGTCGATCATGTGCCCCGCCGGCCTGGCCTCGGCGCCTTTGGCGCGGGCCATGACCGCTGCGCAGCATGGCGAACGGGGTGTGGTCCCTTATGCCACAGACCCGCGCCGAAGTCCAGCCGCCGCCGTGTTCCTTGTGTATATAATGATAATTTGATTAACATCACAGCGCGCCGAGCCCCTCATGGAATCCAAGACCGCCCGCCTGACCGTGCTGATCGACCCGGTCAAGAAAAAGGCCTTCGAGACGCTGTGTGCGTCCCAGGACCTGACACCGTCGCAGGTCGTGCGCCAGCTGATCCGCGACTATCTGCAGCACCACGGCGTCGAGTACGCCACCAAGGCCCGCGCCCCCGCCGCCTCCACCGGGCGCAAGCGCGCCGGCTGAACGTCCGCCGCCGGGCGCCGTGCACGGCCTGGGTGCCGCGGCGCGGCGCGGCACTCAGGCCGCTGCGGCGCGCAACACCCGGCAACGTTCCAGCGCCGCTTCCAGGCTGTCCACGTAATTGCCCTCGCCCAGCGCGGACATCACCCCCGCGCGCGCCAGCTTGCCACGCACCCGCGCATTGGCTTCGCACAGCACCACCGCCACGCCGCGCCGCCGCAGCTTGCCGACCACCTCGATCAGCGTCTGCAGTCCGGTGATGTCCATGAAGGGTACGCGGCGCAGGCGGATCACCAGGCAGCGCGGATCGGTGTGCGTCTGCACCAGGGCACGCTCGAAGTTCTCGACCGCGCCGAAGAAGAACGGGCCCTCGATGGCGTATACCAGCGTGCCCGGCGGCAGCGCCGGCACCGCGCCCAGTTCCCTGCCGAGCGCGCCATGGTCCTGCCGCGCGATCTCGACCGAGGCGGCCATGCGCCGCAGGAACTGCATCATCGCCAGGATCACGCCGATATTGACCGCCACCACGAGGTCGGCGAAGACGGTCAGCACGAAGGTGATCAGCAAGATGGCGACGTCGGCGCGCGGCGCGCGCACCACCATGGCGGCGAAGTGCCGCACTTCGCTCATGTTGTAGGCCACCACGAAGAGGATGGCGGCGAGCGCGGCCAGCGGCACGCTGGCCGCCAGCGGTGCCAGCAGCACGAGCACCAGCATCAGCACCACCGCGTGCGTGATGCCGGCCAGCGGACTGTTGCCGCCATTGCGGATATTGGTGGCGGTGCGCGCGATGGCGCCGGTGGCGGCGAAGCCGCCGAACAGCGGCGCGACGATATTGGCGATGCCCTGCCCGATCAGTTCCTGGTTGGAATCGTGCCGCGTACCGGCCATGCCGTCCGCCACCACCGCCGACAGCAGCGATTCGATCGCCCCCAGCATGGCGATGGTGAAGGCTGGCCCGATCAACTCCACCACGCGCGCAGGCGTGACCTCCGGCAGCGCGAAGGCCGGCAGGCCACGGGAGATACCACCGAAGGCGCTGCCGATGGTAGCCACGCCATCGAAGCCGAACGCGGCCTGCAAGGCGGTCGCCACCACCAGCGCCACCAGGGGGCCGGGCACGCGCCGCAGCGGGGCGATGTGCGGCGTGGCCACCACCAGGGCCAGGCTGAGCAGTGCGATGCCGGTGGTGGCGGGATGCCACTGCGGCAGGACCTGCAGCAGGTGCCAGACCTTGTCATGGAAATGCTCGCCCGGCACCGCCGGCAGGCCGAAGAAGTCGCGCCACTGGCCCACCCAGATGATGACCGCGATGCCGGTGGTGAAGCCGACGATCACCGGCGCCGGGATGTACTTGATGACCACGCCCAGCCGGGCCAGCCCCATGGCCAGCAGCATGATGCCGGCCATCAGCGTGGCGATCTGCAGTCCCTCGATGCCGTGGCGCGCCGTGATGCCCGACAGGATCACGATGAAGGCGCCGGTCGGGCCGGCGATCTGCACGCGGCTGCCGCCGCAGGCTGACACCAGCAGGCCGGCGATGATGGCCGTGTAGAGGCCCTGCGCAGGCCTGGCGCCGGAAGCGATGGCGAAGGCCATCGCCAGCGGCAGCGCGACGACGCCGACGATCAGCCCGGAGACGATGTTCGGCAACCAGTTCCCGCGCCGGAACAGGCCGGCGCGCCAGGCTTCCCGCAATGCCGTCATGGCGCACGCTCCATTCGTATCGCATCACATTTCATGATAATAGGATGCGCTTCGAGCCAGGAGCAAGGCGGCCGGCCACATGCGCGGGAACGCTGACGGACTTATCCAAGGTATCCACAGGAACGGTGGATATCCAAGCCACCTGCCTCCCGCAAAGCCGCGCCAGTACTCAAAAAAGCTGGACTGCACAAATAATAGGCAAACACATGCTTGAGGCGGGGAAGGCAGGAATGCTTCGTGCAGTCAAGCCCTGCCGGGCAGGTCGCAGGCCAGTGGAAGGGAACACGGTGGCAGGCACGCGGCGCGGGCATCGTCCGTATCCGCGCTCCCTGTCCGCAGTCCCGGTCCGATGGACTGGCCGACAGGACGCAGGCAGGCAAGCTACGCGCGCGTCGGGCGCCTCGCGCCCGGCAGGGTCGATCGCCGCAGCGATGGCGCGCCCGGCGGCTGCGTGGCAGAGCCGCGGGCAAGCGCGCCGCGCCGGGCGCGGCAGCGAAGAAGAGAGGGAAGGCGCGGCGGGGCGGAAGCGCGATCGGGGCCGCGCCCGCGAGCCCGTCCGGCAGCGAGGCCTCAGGCGTGGCGCGCCAGCACGCCGCGGATGGTCTCGGCGAGATCCTTGGCCAGGAACTTGGAGACGTAGGCGTCGGCCCCGACCTTGCGCACGTGTTCCTCGCTGGCCTCGCCCGACAGCGAGGAGTGGATCACCACCGGCAGCGACTTCAGGCGGGCATCGCCCTTGATCTTGCGCGTGAGCGTGAAGCCATCCATCTCGGGCATCTCGAGATCGGTCAGCACCAGCGCGATCTCGTCCTGCACCGACTTGCCGCTGCCGGCGGCCTGGTCGGCGATCTCGCCCAGCACGTCCCAGGCTTCCTGGCCGGTCTTGGTCATCACCACCTGCACGCCCATGGCCTGCAGGCCCTGTTCGATCAGGCTGCGCGCGAAGGCGGAATCGTCGGCGGCGAGGATGCGGGCACCGGGACGCAGCGAAAGCCTGGGCCCCACGGTGGCGGGATCGACGTCGGGCTGGCGCGTCGGCAGCACGTCGCGCAGGATCTGCTCCACGTCCAGCACCTGGACCAGGCGCGGATTGTCGGACTCGGCGTCGAGCTTGGCGATGCTGGTCACCAGGTCGCCCTTGACGCTGGTCTCGGCCGACACCACCTGGCTCCATTCGAGGCGCACGATCTCCTCGACCGCCTCCACCGCGAAGCCCTGGGTGGAACGCGCATACTCGGTCACCAGCAGGATGTTCAGCCCGCTGCGCGGGGTGCAGCCGACCAGCTTGGGCAGGTCGATCACGGGGATCACCTGGCCGCGGATATCGGCCATGCCGAGCACCGCCGGCGCAGCGCCCACCACCGTGGTCACGGTGGGCATGACCAGGATCTCCCGCACCTTGAACACATTGATGCCGAACCATTCGGACTGGCCGGAGTGGTTCGAATCGCCGAGACGGAACAGCAATAACTCGAACTGGTTATTGTTGGTCAGATTGGTCCGTTCGTCGACCTCTCTCATCGCGCTGCTGCTGCTCATGCTTGGCTCCGCTACCTGGTGTTGTTCGGCACATCCTCGACACTGCGGTCCACCGGCGCGACGGCACGGGCGAAGCGCATGCCTTGCGGCAAGCAGCGCGCAGGCGCGGCAGGCGCCGGCCGGCTCCGGTGATCCAGTGGACTCAGGGCGGCTAACGGCAGATTCCCGCCAAGGTTTAGCGGGGCCGGCTCAGCCGCCGGCCAGTGCCTGCAGGATGTGCACTTCGTCCGACTCGCCGAGCGGCGCGTCCAGCCGCATGGCCTGGCTGCGGTTGACGAAAACGCGCATATAGGGGCGCAGCCCGCCCTGCTCGTCGACGATGCGGAAACGCATGCCCGGATAGCGCCGCTCGAGGTCGTCCAGCAGCGCCGCCACGCTCGTGCCGGCCGCCTCCACCACCGGCTGCCCGCCGGTGTAGGAATGCAGGACGGAACAGATCATCACCTTCATGCTGCCTCCACGATGACGTTGCCGATGCCGATGCCGCCACCTCAGGCGAAGACCGCCGTCTCCAGCGCGTAGATCTCGGGCAGGTGCTGCGCCAGGCAGGACCAGTTGCCGCCCTCGTCGGCGCTGGCCCAGATCTCGCCCCCGGTGGTGCCGACGTAGAGGCCGACCGGATCGCAGGCATCGGTCGCCATGGCCTGCCGCTTCACCGTGAACCAGGCCTGCTGTGCCGGCAGGCCGCGGTCCTGGCGCTGCCAGCTGCGGCCGGCATCGCGCGTGACGTAGGCAGCCGGGCGGCCCTGCGGGCTGACACGCGGCCATACGTCGGTACCGTCCATGGGAAACACCCAGACCGTGTCGGCATCGCGCGGATGCGCCACGATGGGCAGGCCGATGTCGCCCACCTCCGCCGGCATGGCCTCGCCGATGCGCCGCCAGATCCCCTCGCGCCGGTCCATGCGGTAGATGCCGCAGTGGTTCTGCTGGTACAGGATGTCGGGCGCGGCCGGGTGCAGCAGCACGCGATGCGGATCGTGGCCGAATTCGGGCGGGGGCGGCGGCAGGAAGTCCGCCGCGCAGCCCGCGTTCAGCGGCGCCCAGCCGGCGCCGCCATCGGTGCTCTCGAACACGCCGCCGCTGGACATGCCGATATAGAGATGCCGCGCATCGCGCGGATCGACCAGGATGGAGTGCAGCTTGGGCCCGTCCGGCGTGCCGTCCTGCGCGCCCCCGGTCCAGGCCGGCCGCATCGGATGGTCGTTGAAGCCGGACACCGGCGCCCAGGTGTCGCCGCCGTCCTCGCTGCGGAACAGGCCCTGGGGCGAGGTGCCTGCATACCAGGTGCCAGTCTCGTCCGCGTGGCCCGGTGCCAGCCAGAACACATGGTCGACCACGCGCGCCTCCTGCCCGGCTTCGGCCCGGGCAAAGGCCGGTGGCCGCGTGGCCTCGCGCCAGTGGCGGCCGCCGTCGGTGGAACGGAATACGGTGGGTCCGAGATGGCCGGTGCGGGCGGCGGCCAGCAGGGTGCGGCGGTCGCGCGGGTCGAGCACCAGGTGATGCACGATATGGCCCAGGAAGTGCGGCCCGTCGGGCACCCACTGTTGCCGCGCGGCATCCGCGCGGTACAGCCAGGCGCCCTTGCGCGTCGCCACGAGGAGGGTCGTCTTCCCGTCATGCGGCGCGGCACTGCCGGCAATGGATGAAGCCATGGACTTTGTCTCCTTGCGGGGCCGGTCGGCACGTGCCGCCTGGGCGGCATGCATGACGCGCCAGCGGGCGCGTGAGGGTGGCATCAGGACGGCACAGGCGCGGCACCGGCGCCGGCATGGGTACGCGGTCGGGGGACGCGCTCACGATGCCGACCTTTCCGATTCTAGGATATCCCCTGCCCCATCCTCCGCGGCCCGGTGCCGCGCCCCCTTGAGAAACCGCCCAACACATCACTTCTCGGTGGACAAGCGCCGCCGGCTATGGCATACAGCGTAATTCGCCCTGCCGCCCGCCACGCCATGCCTCGCGCATCGCGCGGCCGCCGGCAGGTTGACCTCCCCTCCTCGGATACCAAGAAACCGGCCATGCGCGCCCACCCGTACCGCACCGCCCCGACCCGGCAGCCGCTGCCGGGCGTGCGCGCCTGCGCGGGCGGCCGCGCCGCGGGCCGCGGGCAGCGCACGCCTGCCCGCGCCGGCCGGCATTTCCTCCTCGCCGTGCTTTCCTGAGCCGTGCGGGACGGCACCGGCCCAGGCCGGCACGCCGCCCCGCACGGCCGCTCCCTCCGGGTACCAGGGCCCGGCCGCGGCGCCAAGCCGCAGCGGCCGCCCGCCCGTGCCGGCCATCGGCCGCGCGCGGCGCGTCCTGCCACCCGCACCCGAGCGGCGGCTGCCCCGAGGCGGCCGCCATGCCCACAGGCGGCCGCGCGGACTTCCGCGGCGGCCGGCACCGGTCCGCCACGCGTGCAGGCGGGCCGGCGCATGCACATCGAGATTCATGGAAATCAGCCAGAACTTCGTCAAGGCCAAGCGCCCCTGCGCCGACGGCTATCGCTGGTACCTGCGCAACCGCGACGGCGGCACCGACTATCAAGACCTGCTGGACACCCTGGTGCGGCAGCACCGCGTGAGCGACGCCTGCTGGCTGCTCGATCAGTTCGGCCCGACCGACACCGTGCTCGAAGCCGATGCCATCGCCGCGCAGGCGCTGGTCTTCGCCGGCTCGCTCATCGTGCGCGGCGACGTGCATGTCGACACGGTCCTGCGCGCCGGCGGCGCCATCCGGGCCGGGGCCGGCCTGCGCGCCGGCGAGGCCATCCAGGCGGGAGACGCCATCGAGACCGACGGTGCCATCCATTGCGGCGGCATCCTGCAGGCTGGCGCCGACGTGCGCGCCGGCTGGAGCGCCGACGTCGCCGGCACGCTGCAATGCGCGGGCATCCTGCGCGTGCGCGGCGCCCTGCACTGCGGCGACAGGCTCTCCGCCGGCTCGGGCCTGCTGGTCGGCGCGGACCTGCACGCGCGCGGCGCCCTGCACTGCGGCAAGGGGTTGCGCACCGGCGGCAGCCTGTACGCGGAGGATCTGGTGCGCGTCGCCTGCGGCATCGAATCCGGCGCGGACATCGAAGCCGGCCTGCACCTGGAGGCCGGCTGGGGCATCAAGGCCGGCGGCGATATCCGCGCCCACGGCGCCATCCGCGCGGGCGAGGGCATCGAGGCCACGGGCGAGATCCTGCCCGGCGCCGGCTACGGCGTGCATGCCGGGCTCAGCGTGCGGCTGGAAGACTGGCCGCACAGCGCGCGCGTGCGCGCCAGCGCCCGTCCCGCCGCCCTGCTCAGCGGCCACTGGGAGGCGCCATGAGCCTCGCCCTGCCCGCCTGTGCCCTGCCCTTCGCCTTGCCGTCACCGTCCTGGCCGCCCTGGCCGCCCTGGGGCGAGCGGCTGCTGACAGCCCGGCGCACGCCCGCGCGCGGCGCGCAAGCCGCCATGCAGCCGCCGCCGCGCCCGCTCGAGTTGCGCATCGACGTCAGCCACGGCCCGGCGGAGACCGAGCGCGACATCGACGCCGTGCACGACCGCCTGTGCCGGCCCGATGGCGCCCTGCACGGCATGCCGTCGCTGGCCTGCGGCGTGCCCGGGCTGCGCCTGCGCTACCGCGAGGCCGATGGCGAGTACTACGTCTACGTCGAGGACGTGGCGCGCGGGCGGCTGGCCGGCTACACGGTGTTCAACCGGCTGGTCGAGGTGGACCGCCGCGCCGACCGCCACCTGCGCGCGCCGCACTCGAAATACGCGCTGGACTACCAGCGGCGCGGCCTGGCCTCGGCGATCTACCGCTGGGC
This sequence comes from Cupriavidus malaysiensis, assembly GCF_001854325.1. Lineage (NCBI taxonomy): Bacteria > Pseudomonadati > Pseudomonadota > Betaproteobacteria > Burkholderiales > Burkholderiaceae > Cupriavidus > Cupriavidus malaysiensis. The sequence goes on along the minus strand of NZ_CP017755.1, from coordinate 1,106,698 downwards.
CCTCGACGGCGGCCTGTGCCTGATCACCGGCGCGCGCCAGTCGGCCGCCGCGCATGCCCTGTGGATGCGGCTGGCCGCGCACTACCCGCTCGGCTACGTCGAGTTGCGCGACAAGGCGCTGCGCTACCTGGGGCCGGCCGTCACGCCGGCGGTGCTGGACGACCTGCACACGCGCATGATCCTGCTGGGGCGGGGCTGGACGCTGGATACGCTGGCCGGCGCCACCGGCATGCGCTAGCCGGCGCGGCAACGCCTGCGCCGGAAACGACGAAGCCGGCGCAAGGCCGGCTTCGGGTCGAAATGGAACGATCGGAAAGCTCGGAGCGATCGGAACGATCGCGCTGGCCGGGATGCGGCATGGGGCCCGGGCATGGTCAGGTCCGCGCTTCCCCAGCCTTCCATGCCTTCCGCGCCTTCCGCTCGATGCGGCGGGCACGCAGGCGGTCGTACACCAGGTTGAAGAAGAAGGTGTACGGCAGGAAGAACAGCAGGATGCCGAGGTCCAGCAACAAGGCATCGAGCAGGCTGATCTCCAGCCACCAGGACGCCAGCGGCAGCACCAGCGCGATCAGGCCCAGTTCGAAGGCAATCGCATGGACGATCCGCACGGCCACGTTGCGCACCAGTCCGAAGCGCCGTTCGATGCGCTCGAACACCGCGTTGAAGGCCACGTTCCAGGCCATGGCGATCAGCGACACCAGCGCGGTCAGCGCGCCGACGTGGACCAGCGACAGGCCCAGCACCCAGCTCACGACCGGCGCGCACAGGACGATGGCCGTCAGCTCGAAGCTCAGCGCGTGCGCCAGGCGTTCGGCCAGCGTCTTGGGGGTGTCCGGCCGCGGCCGGGACGGCGACGCGCGATGCTTCGGCTGCGCCTGCTGCATCCCATGCGCCGCGTGGTTCGAAGACTTCCATTGCTTCGATTGCTTCGATTGCTCAGATTGCTTCGGATACTGCTGTGGATACGTCACTTGCGCCGTCATAGGCAACTCCTTGAAATCAGCGATGTCGGCATTTTGATCGGATTTTCCGTTTCAACATAGTTTGTTAATATCGGTTTTTCCGATATATAGAGCAATCCCCCCGATGCGCCATTCGCCTGAAGCCCTGCTCGCCTTCGCCGAGGCCGCCTCCCTGGGTTCGTTCTCCGCCGCCGCGCGCAAGCTCGGCAAGCGGCAGTCGACCATCAGCGAGGCCATCGCCAACCTGGAGATCGACCTGGGCGTGCAACTGTTCGACCGCACCGCGCGCCAGCCCCGGCTCACCGATGCGGCGCGCGCGCTGCTGCCGGAGGTGCTGCGGGTACTGGAAGCCAGCGAAGCGATCGACCAGCTCGCCGCCCGCCTGGCCGGTGGCGAGGAAGCGCGGCTGACGCTGGTGGTGTCCGACACCTACCAGTCCAGCCGCTACGAGGAAACGCTGGCCGAGCTGGAGCGGCGCTTTCCCACGCTCGAACTCGAATGCCAGAACGCCGAGCACGACGATGTGATCGACCTGATCCAGCAGGGCCGCGCCCAGCTCGGCCTGATGGCGGCACGCAGCAGCTACCCGCCCGACATCGGCGCGGCGACGGTGGCCGAGCAGGCGGAGATCGGCCTCTACGTCGGCCTGCAGCATCCCTTCGCCGCCTATGGCGATGGCGAGGTGCCGCTCGCCGCGCTGCACGAGGCGCGCGAGCTGCGCCTGCACACCTATGTGGCGCCGCGCGGCGCTCCGCTCGAGACCGGGCTGGTCGCGGGCCGGCGCTGGTGGTCGGCGCCGAGCTACCTGATGCTGATGGAGATGGCGCTGGCCGGCTTCGGCTGGACCGAGCTGCCGCGCCGCATGGTCGAGCATTTCGCGCGCGGGCGCCTGCTCGAACTGCACGCACGCGGCTGGCCGCGCCGCATGCCGGTGGACGCGGTATGGTCGCGCGAGCGTCCGCTGGGCCCGGCCGGCTCCTGGGTGCTGGAACGCATGCTGGCGCCCTGAACCTCCACCCGCTCCTGGGGCGGCGCGCCCTCGTTCAGTGCGGCCGCGCCCCGATGCGCAAGGCCCCGGCGATTCCCGCCACGCTCAGCAGGGCCGCGGCGCAGGCGCCCAGCCGCAACGCCGCACCGGCATCGCCACCCGCCCCGATGGCGATGGCCAGGATCGCCGCCGCGCCGGCGGTACCCGCCAGCGCGCCCACCTGCCGCGTGGCATTGAGCACCGCCGAGGCGGTACCGGCCAGGTCGGACGGCGCCCGCTCCAGCACGGTGGCCGTCATCGGCGCGATCGCCAGGGCCGTGCCGGCCGCCAGCGGCAGCATTGCCGCCAGCAAGGCAGCCAGGCCGCCATGCAGGGTGGCCAGCGCGCACAGCAGGTAGCCCAGCGCGGCCAGCGCCAAGCCGGCGGCGATCTGGCGTCGCGCGCCCAGGCGCGGCAGCAGGCGCCCGGCGATGACGTTGCCGGCGGTCAGGCACAGCGCCAGCGGCAGCAGCGACAGTCCCGTGTGCAGCGGCGTCATGCACAGGCCCTGCTGCAGGTAGAGGCTGAGCAGGAACAGGCAGCCGAAGTAGGCCGCGCCGATCACGAAGCCGACCCAGTTGGCACCGCCCAGCGCGGGATCGGCGAACAGGCGCGCGGGAATCATCGGCGCCGCGCCGCGCCGCTCGACCTGCACGAAAGCCAGGGCGGACACCAGCGCCGCCAGCGTGGCGAGGCCGACCGCCGGCGACAGCCAGCCGCGCGCCGGCCCCTCGATCAGTGCGAAACTGGCCGCGCCCAGGGCGGCCATCCCCAGCAACTGGCCGGCCCGGTCGGCGCCGCGCCCGGGCCGCGCCGGCAGCGCCGCCAGCACGCGCGGGCCGGCCAGCAGGGCCAGCAGCCCGGCCGGCAGGTTGACCAGGAAGGCGCCACGCCAGCCCAGCGGCGCCAGCACGATACCGCCCAGCACCGGCCCGGCGGCCGCCGCGGTCGCCACCAGCCCGCCGAATACGCCGACCGCGCGCGCCCGCGCCGCGGCGTCGGGGTAAGCCGCGCGCAGCAGGGCCAGCGAACTCGGCAGGAACAAGGCCGCGCCGGCTCCCTGCAGCGCGCGCGCGCCGACCAGCGCCGCGACGGTGGGCGCCAGGCCGCACAGCGCCGACGCGAGCAGGAACAGCGCCAGGCCGCCGAGGAAGACCCGGCGCGCGCCGAGGCGGTCGGCCAGCAGCCCGGCGCTCAGCATCAGGCCGGCGAAGCTGAGGTTGTACACGTCGACGATCCAGGCCAGTTCCGACAGGCTCGCGCCCAGGCCGGCGCGCATCGCGGGCATCGCCACGTTGACGATATTGGTGTCGAGGATGGCCATGAACATGCCGGCGGACAGCACCCACAGCGTGGCGGTGCCGCGCGGCGCCACAGCCGGTCCGGGCGCCTCGCGCAAAGGCGGCGGGGACGCAGGAGACGCGGGAGACGCAGGAGAAAGGGTGGTGCCGGCGCAGGCCGGCAGGCAAGCGCGGGAACGGAAGGAATCAGGCATGGAGTCGGCGGCCGTCGGTAGGATCGGCCTGGCAGCAAGGAAGACCCCGCCATGCTAAGGATCCCGACCCATGCAATAAAGCAGCACTTTCGCAGTGCTATGATGCATTTCTGCATTCATCCGAGAGCACCGCAGCGGCCATGGACACCCGTCTGCGGCACGCCGCCGCTGATATGAACTGGGACAACACCCGCTACTTCCTCGCCATCGCCCGCAGCGGCTCGCTGCGCGGCGCCGCCGCCAGCCTGGAGGTCGACCAGGCCACCGTGGGCCGGCGCCTGGCCGCCTTCGAAGAGGAACTGGGCGCCACCCTGTTCCTGCGCACGCCGCAAGGCTACGTGCTGAGCCAGGCCGGCGAGATGATGCTGGCGGATGCGGAGCAGATGGAAAGCGCGGCCGAAGCGATCGGACGCAAGTCGGCGCTGGCCGACCGCCTGCTCGCCGGCCCGGTGCGCATCGCCACCACCGACACCCTGGCCGAGGGCTTCGTGCTGCCGGCGCTGGCGGCGCTGCAGCGCCGCCACCCCGAACTGGAGTACACCCTGCTGACCGCGACCGAGCTGGTCGACGTGGCGGCGCGCGAGGCCGACCTCGCCGTGCGCGGCCTGCGCCCGCAGGCGGGCAACGTCATCATCAAGAAGCTGGGCGTGGTGGAGATGGGGCTCTACGCCGCGCCGGACTACCTGGCACGGCGCGGCAAGCCCCGGCGCGGCGCGGGCCTGTCGGGGCACGACCTGCTGATGTTCCCGCGCGATACGGTGCCGCGCCACTGGCAGGAGCTCGGCGGCGAAAGCCTGCGCGGCGCGCACGTGGCGCTGCAATCGAACTCGCAGATGGCGCTGCGTTCCGCCGCGCTGCGCGGCATGGGCATCGCGCTGCTGTCGGCCTTCCTGGCCGAGCGCGACAGCGGACTGGTGCGGATCTTTCCCGATCGCCGCGACTGGGTCGACATCTGGCTGGTGCTGCACCCGGACCTGCGCCGCGTGGCGCGCGTGCGCGCGGTGATCGAGGCGCTGGCCGGCGCCTTCAAGCGCTGAGCGCGCGCAGCGCGTGCCGGATGCAACTGGAGTACTGAGTGAGCGGCTGGCTTCAGCAGCCTGCTTCAGCGGCTGATTTCAGCGGTTGGTTTCAGCGGTTGGCGTACACGCGCGCCAGCGCCTGCGCATGGTGCAGATTGCGCTGCCAGCCGGCATCGAGGAAGGCTTGCAGGCGCGCCAGCAGCGGACGGGTGGGACGGGCGGCGCTGGTGCGCGCGGCGGCGGGGGTCTTGCGCAAGTGGGTTTCGAGGTAGATCTGCATCGGTTTCTCCTGGTGGGTTCCACGGCGGGGTGCGCTGGTGGCGAAGCGCCCGCATTCCGTGCCGGGGTCCGGCACCATCACAGCCGCCGGCCCCGCATAAGGGTTTTCCCGAGTATACCGAATCCGGCACATCGGAACCTGGGATAGATCGGATTGCGAAGATTCACACACCGTGATGCTGGCCCCGCCGCCGGCAGCCACGCGGCCGGGCAGCGTCGCAATGGCCAGGCATTCCGGTATTTCCACGCCGGCATACCGTGCATTCCGACCCGCTTATGAATTTCGCGGGCAACTCCCCTAGCCTTGAGCCTCGCCCGAACTTGCATGCCGCGCAGACCGGCGCAGGCGGGCCAGCATCCGACACCACAAAAGACCAGGCCGGCCACGACCGCCGTTGGCGGCGCCCGGCGCCCCGCTAGGAGACAGCCAATCATGATGGACCAATCCATTCCGTCGCCGACGGAACTCGATGCCGCGTCGGCGCCGCCGCAGCGCAAGCTCGACCGCTACTTCGAGATCAGCGCGCGCGGCAGCAATACGCGCCAGGAAGTGGTGGCCGGCATCACCACCTTCATGGCGATGGTCTACGCCGTCTTCGTCGTTCCCGGCATGCTCGGCAAGGCCGGCTTCGACACCAGCGCAGTGTTCGTGGCGGTCTGCCTGACCACGGCCTTCGGCTCGCTGCTGATGGGCATGTGGGCACGCCTGCCGATCGCCATCGGCTGCGCCATCTCGCTGACCGCCTTCGTCGCCTTCGGCCTGGTGCTCGGCCAGAAGCTGACGCCCAGCGTGGCGCTCGGCGCGGTCTTCCTGATGGGCGTGGTGTTCACCGCCATCTCCGTCACCGGCGTGCGCTCCTGGATCCTGCGCAACCTGCCGGCCGGCGTGGCGCATGGCGCCGGCATCGGCATCGGCCTGTTCCTGCTGCTGATCGCCTCCAACGACGTCGGCCTGGTGGTCAAGAACAGCGGCGCCGGCCTGCCGGTCACGCTGGGCAAGATCACCGCCTTCCCGGTGGTGATGTCGGTGCTGGGCCTGGCCGCCATCTTCGGCCTGGAGCGCCGCCGCGTGCCCGGCGGCATCCTGCTGGTGATCGTCGGCATCTCGGCGCTGGGCCTGGCCTTCGACCCCGCGGTGAAGTTCACCGGCGTGTTCGCCCTGCCCTCGCTGAGCGCCCCCGGCCACGCCTCGCTGATCGGCGCCATGGATGTGCGCGGCGCGCTCTCCGCCGCCGTGCTGCCGAGCGTGTTCGCGCTGGTGATGACCGCCGTGTTCGACGCTACCGGCACCATCCGCGCGGTAGCCGGGCAGGCCGGCCAGCTCGATGCCAGCGGCCACATCCGCAACGGCGGCCGCGCGCTGACCGCCGACTCCGTCAGCTCCATCTTCTCCGCCTTCTTCGGCGGCGCCCCGGCGGCGGCCTACATCGAATCGACGGTCGGCGTGGCCGCCGGCGCCAAGACCGGCCTGGCCGCGGTGGTGGTCGGCCTGCTCTTCCTCGCCGTGATGTTCTTCTCGCCGCTGGCGGGCCTGGTGCCCTCCTACGCCACCGCGCCGGCGCTGATGTACGTCGGCCTGCTGATGCTCTCCAGCGTCAGCCGCCTGCACATGGAAGACACCGTCGACGCCCTCGCCGGGCTGGTGTGCGCCGTCTTCATCGTGCTGACCTGCAATATCGTCACCGGCATCATGCTCGGCTTCTGCACCCTGGTGGTGGGCCGCATCGTCGCCGGCGAATGGCGCAAGCTGAACGTCGGCACGGTGGCCATCGCCGTGGTGCTGGCCGCCTTCTACGCCGGCGGCTGGGCGATCTGAGGCCGCCCGCCCGCGATAAGGAACGATGTCTCCTCCAGCCGCTTCGGCGCTGGCTTACCGCACCGGGCCTGTCGGCCCGGTTTTTTTTCGCCCGGCGAGCGCCGCGGTGGTGGCGTGCGGTGGTGGCACAATGCGCGATCGACCACTTCCCCTGTCCGGGTCCGCAACATGCCTTCCTTTTCCGATCCCTGGCTGCATCCCTGGCTGCCGGCGATCTCCGCCCGCAGCACCACCTCGCCCGTGCTCGAGATCGGCTGCGGCCATGGCGACGACACCGCCGTGCTGGCGGACGCCGGCCTGCGCGTGATCGCCTTCGACCTGTCGCGGGCAGCCGTCGCCGCGGCCCGGCTGCGCGTACCGTCGGCACAGATCGAGTGCCGCGACATCCGCGCGCCGTTTCCGCCGCAGGCAAGCGAGCTCGGCGCGGTCATCGCCAGCCTGTCCCTGCACTACTTCCCCTGGGACGAGACCGTGTCGATCGTCCAGCGCATCCGGGACGTCATGAGGCCTGGCGGATGGTTGCTATGCCGCCTGAATTCCACCGAGGACCACAATTTCGGCGCCGGCCAGGGGGTGCGGATCGAAGAGAACTACTACTCGGTCGATGGGCAGCCGAAGCGCTTCTTCGACGAGGAGGCGGTCTGCCGCCTGTTCGACGGCCAGTGGCAACGCGTGTCCATGACGCACCAGCGCACGCGCAAGTACGTCCGCAGCAAGGCCCTGTGGGAGGTGGTGGTGGAGAGGGTCTAGGGCCCTGCGTCCTGCGTCCGGGATTCGGTGACGCGGCACGCCGGATGCCGCGCCCGGCGGGACCGGACCCGCACCGGGCGGCGGCGCTGCCGCGCGGCGCGCGGCAGCCCATGCAGGCGTGCTGCGCTTACTTCGCCGTCGGCATGACGAACTCGGCGCCCTTCTCGATGCTCTCCGGCCAGCGCTGCATGATCGACTTCTGCTTGGTGTAGAAACGCACGCCCTCCTCGCCGTAGGCATGCATGTCGCCGAACAGCGAGCGCTTCCAGCCGCCGAAGCCGTGCCAGGCCATCGGCACCGGGATGGGCACGTTGATGCCGACCATGCCGACCTCGATCTGCTGGCCGAATTCGCGCGCCGCATTGCCGTCGCGGGTGAAGCAGCTCACGCCGTTGCCGAACTCATGGGCATTGATCAGGCGCACGGCCTCGGCCATGTCCTTGACCCGCACGCAGGACAGCACCGGCCCGAAGATCTCTTCCTTGTAGATGGTCATCTCGGGCGTGACGTGGTCGAACAGCGTGCCGCCCATCCAGAAGCCCCCGGCGCAGCCCGGTCCGGCCGAGGCGGGGTCGAAGTCGCGGCCATCGACCAGCAGCTTGGCTCCCTCGGCCACGCCGCGCTCGATGTAGCCGGTGATGCGCGCATGCGCCGCGCGCGTCACGATCGGCCCCATCTCGGCGGCGAGGTTCTCGCCGTCCAGCACCTTGAGCGAGCGGGCGCGCTCCACCAGGCGCGGCATCAGCCGCTCGGCGACATCGCCGACCAGCACGGCCACGCTGATCGCCATGCAGCGCTCGCCGGCCGAGCCGTAGGCCGCGCCGATCAGCGCGTCGACGGCCTGTTCGATGTCGGCGTCCGGCATCACCACCATATGGTTCTTGGCACCGCCCAGCGCCTGCACGCGCTTGCCGTGGTGCGCGCCGGTCTCGTAGATATAGCTGGCGATCGGGGTGGAGCCGACGAAGCTGAGCGCGCGCACGTCGGGGTGCCCGACCAGCGCGTCGACCGCCACCTTGTCGCCCTGCACGACGTTGAAGACGCCGTCGGGCAGGCCGGCTTCCTTGAGCAGGTCGGCGATCATCAGCGACGGGCCGGGATCGGTCGGGCTCGGCTTCAGCACGAAGGTATTGCCGGTGGCCAGCGCCACCGGGAACATCCACATCGGCACCATCACCGGGAAGTTGAACGGCGTGATGCCGGCCACCACGCCCAGCGGCTGGCGCAGCGTCCAGTTGTCCATGCCGGTGGAGACCTGGGCGGTGTAGTCGCCCTTCAGCAGTTGCGGCACGCCGCAGGCGAACTCGACGATGTCGATGCCGCGCGCGACTTCGCCCTGGGCGTCGGTGAACACCTTGCCGTGCTCGGCGGTGATGGCGTGGGCCAGCGCGTCCTTGTCGCGGTTCAGCAGTTCGAGGAAGCGGAACAGCACGCGCGCGCGGCGGATCGGCGGCGTGCCGGCCCAGGCCGGGAACGCCGCGGCCGCGGCGGCGACGGCGGCATTCACTTCGGCTACGCCGGCCAGCGCGACATGGCCGGTCACCTGCCCGCTGGCGGGATTGGTCACTTCCTGGCTGCGGCCCGAGGCGCCGGCGGTGCGGCGGCCGCCGATATAGTGTTCGATGGCGTGCTGGATGCTGGACATGGTTTGTGCTCCGATGGACTGTCTCTGCATCCAGTCTAAGAATCCTCCGCGCACGCGCCAAGCCCCGCCGTGGCAAACTGCTTGTTTATTTTTCTAAACAATTCATCGTGAAAGCCAAGAACAAAGAAGAGATCTGGGGCCATCTCCACTGGCTCACGGTGCTGGCGCAGCAAGGCAGCTATACCGCCGCCGCGGCCTACCTGAACGTCACCAAGGGCGCGGTCAGCCAGCGCATCGCCGACCTGGAGCGCGCCGCCGGCGTGCCGCTGGTGCAGCGCACCACGCGCAGCGTGCGGCTCACCGACGCGGGACAGCGGCTGGTCGAGGAGGTCGGCGCGCCGTTCGAGCAGATCGCGCGCAGCTTCGCCGGCGTGCGCGACACCGCCGGCGAGCCGCGCGGCGTGCTGCGCGTCACCGCGCCGGTCGCCTTCTCGCGCCAGCAGCTGGTGCCGCGCCTGGCCGGCTTCTTCGAGCGCTATCCGGACATCCGGCTCGAACTGGAACTGTCGGACAAGCTGCGCGCGCTGGCGCTGGAGGGCTTTGACCTCGCCATCCGCCACACCATGGCGCCGCCCGACACCCATGTGGCCTGGGCGCTGTGCCCCACCCGCAACGTGCTGGTGGCGAGCCGGGCCTACCTGCGCCGGCGCGGCCATCCCGCCACCCCGGCGGACCTGGCCGGCCACGACTGCCTGTACTACCCGCGCACGCGCGAAACCCCGGCCTGGCATTTCGTCGAGGCCCGGCCCGGCGCGGGCCAGGCCAGGCCGCGCGTCACCGTGCCGGTCTCCGGGCCCTTCTGCGCCACCAACAGCGAAGCACTGCGCGACGCCGCGCTGGCCGGCCTCGGCATCGCCCTGGTGCCGGACTTCACCGCGCAGTCGGCGCTGCAGGGCAACAAGCTGGTCGAGGTGCTGGACGAATGGCTGCCGGTCGGCGCCTTCCCGGACCAGATCTTCGCCATCCGGCCGTACGCGGCACATGTGCCGCGGGCGGTGTCGGTGTTCGTCGAATGGCTGCGGACGGCCTTGCAGGGGGGCTTCGCCCCGGCCGCGCGGGTGCGGCGGGAAGCCTGACGCACCCGTCCCCGCCGGCTGCGGTGCTCAGAACAGGTGCCGGATGCCGGCCATCACGCCGACCCGCGTGGTGCTGTCCACCCCCGACAGCGGCTGACCGCCCCAGTACTCGGTCTCGCGCCCGACCGCCCCGCCACGCGCGCGCGTGGCGTCGGCCTCCAGGAACAGGCTGGTGCGCTTCGACAACGCGTAGTCGAGCACCGCGGCGACGCTGTCGGCCCGGCCGCCGCCCAGCCACACCGGCGTGGCCTGGAACTGCGTGGTGACGTCGCCGCGCTGCCGGTAGTGGTAGTACGCACCGGATACATGGAGCGCCGGAGTGAGCTGGTAGCCCACGCCGACGAAGCCGATGCCGAAGCGGGCGTCGCCGGCGGCTTCCCGCCGCCCCATGTGCCCGGCGTAGAAGGTGGCCTTGCCCAGCACATAGGAGGCGCCGGCCGAGTAGTTGTGCAGCGTGTTGCCGCCGCCCGCCACGCGGCGCTGGTCGTAGGCGACGCCGACCGACAGCGCTCCCTGCTGGAACATCAGCCCGCCACCGAAGGTGCTGCCGCGCGCCAGGCTGCCGGGCTGTCCGCCCAGGCCGTAGTCGAGCTGGACCGACACCGGCCCCAGCGTGTGCTTGTAGACCACGCTATGGTTGATGCGGTAGTCCTGGAAGAAGATGTCGCCGCCGGTATAGAGCGGGTCCGACCAGAAGTTGCCCCAGCTCTGGTCGAGCGGGTTGAAGGCCCAGCCGATATTGTTCAGCGCGTTGTACTGCCGGCCGAAGGTCAGGCTGCCCCAGGTGCCCGTCAGCCCGGCATAGGCCTGGCGCCCGAACAGGGCGTTGTAGGCGGTCCTGCCATCGTCGGTGCCGAAGCCGTTCTCCAGCAGGAAGACGGCCTGGTTGCCGCCGCCCAGTTCTTCCGTCCCCTTCAGGCCCCAGCGGCTGCCGCCGATGCCGCTGGACACCAGTTCGGCCTGGTTGTCGTGCCTGCCGTCGAGGTTCGAGGTATAGCGCACGGCGGTGCTGATGACGCCGTACAGTGTGACGCCGGGCTCCGCTTGCGCGGCGGCAGGCAGCAGCGTGCCCGCCAGCAGCCACAGGCTGGCTCTGTGTTTCATCGGTGATCTCCTCCGGATGCCGGCGGCCCGCGGGCTCGCATGCCATGGGGCGCCGGCTGTCTCTTCTGGTTCTTGGGTCCTGCCCCGCCGGCGCGATGGCCCGGCTCGCCGGCCTTACAGGTCGAGCACGATCCGCTGGCCCTTGGCCCGCGACACGCAGATCATCAGGCTCCGCTGCGCGCGCTTTTCCGCCTCGCTCAGGTACTGGTCGAAATGCTCGGCCTCGCCGTCGAGAATGCGGGTCTCGCAGGTACCGCAGACGCCCTCGCGGCACAGGCACTCCACCTCGGCGGCGTTGCCGCGCTCGATCGCCTTGAGGATCGATTCTCCCGGCGCCACCTCCACGGTCCGCCCCGAGCGCGCCAGCACCACCGAGAAGGCGTCGCCCGCCTGCGGCGGCGCCGCGAACTGCTCCCAGTGCACGCGTTCCGGCGCAATGCCGGCTGCCTGCGCCGCCGCGCGCACCGCATCGATCAGCGGCGCCGGTCCGCACACATAGATGTGCGCCCCGGCCTGCAGGCCGCGCGCCAGGCCATCCAGGTCCAGCTTCTGGCCCAGGCTGTCGACGTAGAAGCGGGCCGTGCCCGCGCCGGCCTGCCGCGACTGCGCGACGATCTCGTCGCGGAACGCCCCGTGCTCTTCGGCGCGATAGGCATAGTGCAGCTCGTGCGACGCGCCACGCTTGCGCAACTCATGCATCTGCGACAGGAACGGCGTGATGCCGATGCCGCCGGCGACCAGCACGTGGTGGCTGGCCTGCGCGCTCAGCGCGAACAGGTTGTTCGGCATGGTGATGGCGAGGCCGTCGCCTTCCGCCACCTTGTCATGGAGAAAGGCCGAACCGCCCTTGGACGCCTCTTCGCGGCGCACGCCGATCTGGTAGTGGCCCAGCTCGTCGGGGGATCCCATCAGCGAGTAGGCGTTGCTGTAGCGGCGCGCGCCGTCCTGCATCTGCACGATGACGTGGCTGCCGCCGGTGAACGGCGGCAGCGGCCCGCCGTCCGCCGCCGCCAGGGTGAATCGCTTGATCAGGGGAGTGGCGCGCTCGATGCGCGCCACCCGGACCTGGAGGGTCTGATAAGAATTGGCCATATTGCCGCCTTTCTGCCTGTCTTGATCTCTTGCCGCCCGAGCCGCCGCGCAGCGGCTTCCGGCGCTGTGCGGCGCTTTACTGCGCCTTCCGACGCTTTACAGCGCCATGCAGAGGTACTTCATCTCCAGGTAGTCCTCGATGCCATGGCGCGAACCCTCGCGCCCCAGGCCGGACTGCTTGATGCCGCCGAAGGGCGCGACCTCGTTGGAGATCAGGCCGGTGTTGATGCCCACCATGCCGTACTCCAGTCGTTCCGCCACGCGCCACACGCGCGCGATGTCGCGGCTGTAGAAGTAGGCGGCAAGGCCGTAGATCGTGTCGTTGGCCATGCGCACGACTTCGCTCTCCGCATGGAAACGCACGATCGCCGCGACCGGCCCGAAGATCTCCTCGTCCAGCACGCGCATGCCGGGGCTGACCCCGGTGAGCACGGTCGGCTGGAAGAACTGCCCGCCGGCGGCGTGCAGGCCGCCGCCCAGCGCCACGGTGGCGCCTTTGGCCACTGCGTCCGCCACCAGTTCGCTCACCTTGCCGACCGCGCGCCCGCTGATCAGGGGTCCGATCTCGCTGTCCGGCTCCAGGCCGCTGCCGACACGCAACGCCGCCACCTTGGCCACGAAGCGGTCGACGAAGCGGTCATAGACGGTGTCGTGCACGTAGAAGCGGTTCACGCAGACACAGGTCTGGCCCGCGTTGCGGTACTTGGCCTGCAACGCGCCTTCGACCGCCGCGTCGACGTCCGCATCCTCGAAGACGATGAAGGGCGCATTGCCGCCCAGTTCGAGCGAAACCTTCTTCACCGTGCCCGCGCATTGCTGCATCAGCAGCCGCCCGACCGGCGTGGAGCCGGTGAAGGAGAGCTTGCGCACATGGGCATGGCCGCTCAGCTGGCTGCCGATGGCGACGGCGTCCCCGGTGATGACATTCAGCACGCCGGCCGGCACGCCTGCGCGCAGCGCCAGCTCGGCCAGCGCCAGCGCGCTGAAGGGTGTCTCGTTGGCTGGCTTGACCACCATCGTGCAGCCGGCGGCAAGTGCCGGCGCGGCCTTGCGCGCGATCATCGCGGCGGGGAAGTTCCACGGCGTGATGGCGGCGCACACGCCGATCGGCTCGCGCACCACCACCAGCCGCTTGTCGGCCGCCGGCGACGGGATCACCTCGCCGTAGAGACGCTTGGCCTCCTCGCCGAACCACTCGACGAAGGAGGCGGCATAGCGCACTTCCCCGCGCGCCTCGTGCAAGGGCTTGCCCTGCTCGCGCGTCATGATGAGCGCCAGGTCTTCCTCGTGCTGCAGGATCAGTTCGAACCAGCGGCGCAGCACGGCCGCCCGTTCCCTGGCGGTGCGCCCCTTCCAGCCCGGCAGCGCGGCGTGGGCGGCTTCGATGGCCGCCACGGCGTCGCCCGCGCCCATGCCGGGCACCGTGCCGAGCAGCGCCCCCGAGGCCGGATCGTGCACCGCCACGGTGGCACCGTCCGCGGCATCGGTCCACTCGCCACCCAGCATCGCCTGCTGGCGGAACAGGGCTTTGTCATTGAGTTGCATCATGCTCTCCCTCGACACCGCTCAGCCCGCCTCGTATTCCTTGGCCACCTTGCGGTGGAAATGCACGATGCCGTGCTCGCTGATGCCGCTGCGCTGCCGGTCGACCATGATCCGGCCCTGGCCGCGATAGCCGCGCGACTTGAGGCCGCGCTGCACGCTTTCCACCAGGCGCAGGTCCTCGGGGCGGAACACGTCGCGGTACCACTCGACCAGCTTCTGCTGGGCCTCGGTCAGCTCCTTGTTGAGGAAGTAGATCTCGTAGTGCTGCAGCGTGACTTCCGCGCTGGCCGGAAACTCGTAGATCACGGTCATGAAGTCGCCGCCCGGCGGCACGTTGAACATGGTGCACGGCCACGCCCAGAAACCGCTGAAGCTGGGGTCCTTGATCGAGTCGTCGAGCTTGAACGACTTCTCCGACGACTTGGCCAGGCCGAACTGCAGCGTCCAGTTGCCGTGCAGGGTATGGGTGTACTTGTCCACCTGCACCGAATCGGAGAAGCCCGGGTGCGCCGGGCCGCAGTGGTAGCACTCCATGTAGTTGTCGACGATGCTCTTCCAGTTGGCCGGCGTCTCCGTGACAAAGCGGGCACCCAGGTGCAGGCGGTCGACCACCGGGCAGGCGGCGCGCAGGCGGGCCTCCAGGCCGGGCAGCTGCGCCTCGACGGTGCCGGCCTCCGGGTTCATGTTGATGAAGACGAAGCCGGCGTACTCCTCCACCTTGACCGGCACCAGGCTGGCCTTGCTCTTGTCGAAGTTGGGCACGTTGTCGCAATTGCGGGCCAGCGCCAGTTCGCCGTCGAGCTTGAAGGTCCAGGCGTGGTACGGGCAGGTGATCACGTTGCGCGCGCGGCCGCTGCCCGACAGCAGTTGGTGGCCGCGGTGCGGGCAGACGTTGTAGAAGGCGCGCAGCACGCCCTCGCGGTCGCGCAGGACGACGATGCTCTCGCCGATGATCTCGCGCGTCACATAGTCGTTGGGCTCGGCCAGCTCGCTGCGATGGGCCACGCAGATCCAGCTGTCGGCGAAGATCTTCTCCTTCTCGTAGGCGAAGACCGACGGCTGGGTGTAGTACGAGGCCGGCAGGGTCCACGCGTTCTCCTCGTCCGCGCAGAAATTCTCGGGCAACTGTTCGATCGGCTTCATCAGTTCACTCCTCGGGTTAACCGTTAAATATTGTTTAACTTTCTTGCGTAAAAAAAATGCCTGGGCGGGCAGCGTCGCTTGCAGGTGCGGCGCGGATGCCAGCACTCATCCGTTGGCGATGGCGGTCTGCCGTTCGCCCGCGCCGGCCGGCTCGCGGCCATCGGCCGTGGCGGCGGACTCCAGCGGGGGCACGCTCTCGATCAGGTGCGCCGGCACATCGGCATAGTCCTGCAGCAGCCAGCGGAACAGGCCGAACAGCTTGACGGCCAGGATGGCCAGGAAGGGGATGGCCGTCAGCACCACCGCGGTCTTCATGGTTTCCAGCGAGGCCTTGGTGAACAGCATCGCCAGCGGCACCAGGGTCAGCATCACGCACCAGAACACGCGGCTGCCCGGCGCCGGGTCCTGCCCTTCGGCGAGATTGCGGGTCGTGGTGGCGGCCACCGCATAGGCCACTGCATCGACGTGGGCGGCGAGGAAGACGATCATGATGGCCAGGTAGACGGCGAGGAACAGCTTGCCGGCCGGCAGCGCCGACAGCAGCATCTCGACCGCGGTCTCGCCGCCGAACTGCTTCAGGATGGCGGGCACGTCGATGGTTCCCGTGAGGAACTGGTGCATGCTGTAGCTCTCCAGCGCACCGAAGAAGAACCAGCAGCCCACGCTGCCGCCGAGCAGCAGCGCATAGATGACCTCCTTGATCTTGCGCCCCTTCGACACACGTGCCACGAACATCGCCACGCCGGGCGAATAGGACACCCACCAGAGCCAGTAGAACACCGTCCAGCCGCGGCTGAAGGCGCCGTCGCCGGTGGGATCGGTGAACAGGCTCATGTGCACGTAGTTCTGCAGCATCAGGCCGAGGCCGTTGACGATGTTGTTGCCGGTGAACAGCGTCGGGCCGATGGCGAACACCACCGCGGCCAGCAGCAGCGCCCCCCAGCACACCATGTGGCTGAGGCGCTGCATGCCGCCATCGATGCCGATGTAGGAACTCATCGAGAACAGCACCGACACGCCGACGATGACGATCAGCTGCATGGTGAAGGTGTCCGGCAGGCCGAACAGGCCGGACAGGCCGCGGGTGAAGGTCGACGCCGTCAGGGCGATCGACACCGTGAGCGCACCGAACATGGTCAGCAGGAAGATCAGGTCGACCAGGCGGCCCACCGCGCCGGTGGCGCGGAAGCCGGTAACGGCCTCGACGACGGCGGCGAGGTTCAGGCCCTTGTTCTTGCGCACATGGAAGTGATAGGCCATGGCCAGCGACGGCAGCGCGTACACCGCCCAGGCGCTCAGGCCCCAGTGGAAGAATGAATAGCTGATGCTGTATTCCAGCGCCTCGCGCGATCCCTTGGGCAGGTTGAGGCCGGGCGACTGGTAGTAGTAGACCCATTCCATCACGCCCCAGTACATGGTCGACGAGCCCATGCCGGCACAGATGAACATGAACACCCACGACAGCGTGGAGTACTCGGGCTTGCCTTCGCCGAGGCGGATGTTGCCGTACTTGCTGAAGGCCAGCGCGATACAGGCGATCACGCAGCCGAACACGAAGACCTGGACCAGCGAACCGAAGGAACGCGTGGACCAGTCGAACAGCACGGCAGCGGTGGCGGCCGCTTGCGCGGGCCAGTAGGTCATGGCGACGACGGTGACCAGCACGGCGGCGAGCGTGCAGGCGGTCAGGAACCCGTCGCGGCGGGGCATGGATGTTTTCAAGTGGATCTCCTCCGGTGCGTCTTGGCGCACGAGTGTTCTGTAGCGGGCTTGCCTGCCGGTGGCCGCGGGTGGGACGGAATCGCGGCTTTCTGCTTCTGTCGATGCTTTCCTTGCTTTTTGTAAACCATTGGTTTACCGTAACCTTTGGTTTACGAAGCTAATGTAAGCACTTTTCCCGGCATGCACAAGTACCGATGGGGTATTCCCTGTGTTGGTGGCAGACGTGGTGATCCGTCGATGCCGCACGCCCGTTGGCGTGCGGCACCTCCGGCTCGCCGTGATGAGGCTATGGCGTCAGAGCGCCTCGGCGATCGCCTTGCCGACGTCGCTGGTGCCGGCGCGGCCGCCGGCATCTGGCGTCAGCGGCCCCTCGCGCAGCACGGTCTCGATGGCGGCAAGGATGGCATCGTGCGCCTGGCGGCCCGGCGCACCGCCAAGGAAGTCGAGCATCATGGCACCCGACCAGATCATGCCGATCGGGTTGGCGATGCGCTTGCCGTAGATGTCCGGAGCCGATCCGTGCACCGGCTCGAACAGCGAGGGGAAACGCCGTTCCGGGTTCAGGTTGGCCGAAGCCGCCAGCCCGATGGTGCCGGTACAGGCCGGGCCCAGGTCCGACAGCAGGTCGCCGAACAGGTTGGAAGCGACCACCACGTCGAAGCGCTCCGGCTGCAGCACGAAGCGCGCGCACAGGATGTCGATGTGCTGGCTGTCCCAGGCCACCTCAGGGTAGTGCGCGCCGACCGCGGCGGTCCGCTCGTCCCACCAGGGCATGCTGACAGCGATGCCGTTCGACTTGGTGGCCGAGGTCAGCCTGCGGAGCGGGCGCGCGCGTGCCAGTTCGAAGGCATAGCGCAGGATGCGGTCGGTGCCGTGGCGGCTGAACACCGACTGCTGCATCACCACTTCACGCTCGGTGCCCTCGTACATGCGCCCGCCCACCGCGCTATACTCACCCTCGGTGTTCTCGCGCACCACCAGGAAGTCGATATCGCCCGGCTGCTTTCCCGCCAGCGGGCAGGGCACGCCCGGCAGCAGGCGCACCGGGCGCAGGTTGACATACTGGTCGAACTCGCGGCGGAACCTGAGCAGCGAGCCCCACAGCGAGACGTGGTCGGGCACCTTCTCCGGCCAGCCTACGGCGCCGAAGTAGATGGCGTCGAAGCCGTCGAGTTGGGCCTTCCAGTCGTCCGGCATCATGCGGCCGTGGCGCAGGTAGTAGTCGCAGTTGGCCCAGCCGAAGTGACGGACCTCGATGTGCAGGTCGAACTTGCGCGCGGCGGCCTCGACGACGCGCAGCCCCTCGGGCAGCACCTCGTTGCCGATGCCATCGCCGGCGATGGCGGCAATGCGGAATGGTGTGGTCATGTTGGCTTGTGCTCTCTGTCTCTGTGCAAGGAACACAGCAAGCTTGCCAACAAACCGCTCGCGGCACAGCCGCCCCTCCGTGGATACCAGGAGTACGAATCGTGAACAATCTCCCGCCGCTCGACGACCTGCGCGTGTTCCTGCTGGTGGCGCAGCGCGCCAGCTTCATCGCCGCCGCGCAGGAGCTGGGCAGCTCGCCGGCCTATGTCAGCAAGCGCATCAAGCTGCTGGAACAGGTGATGGGGGCGAAGCTCCTGCACCGCAGCACCCGGCAGGTCTCGCTCACCGAGAACGGCGAACGCGTGCGGCGCTGGGCGCTGCGCATGCTCGACGAAGTCGGACAACTGCTCGACGATGTCTCCGCCGCCGGCGGCACGCCGCGCGGCCTGGTGCGCATCGGCAGCAGCGTGGGCTTCGGCCGCCGCCATGTGGCGCCCCTGCTGTCCAGCCTGAGCGCGGCCCATCCCGGCCTGGAGATCCGCTTCGACGTCTTCGACAAGCTGGTCGACCTGATCGCCGAGGGCATCGACCTGGACATCCGCATCGGCAACGAGATCGCCCCGCACCTGATCGCGCGCCGGCTGGCGCGCAACTGGCGCGTGTTGTGCGCGGCGCCGGCCTACCTGGCCGTCCACGGCCGGCCGCGGACGCTGGAAGACCTGTCCACGCACAACTGCCTGGTGACCAAGGAGCGTGACCATCCCTTCGGCGTCTGGCGCCTGGGCGGACCGGACGGCCAGCGCAACGTCAAGGTGCGCGGCACGCTGTCCTCCAACCATGGCGAGATCGTGCACGGCTGGGCCCTGGGCGGCCGGGGCATCATGCTGCGCTCGCTGTGGGACGTGCGCGCCAGCCTGGCCGCCGGCACCCTCGAGCAGGTCCTGCCGGACTACCGCCAGGATGCCGATATCTGGGCGGTGTATCCTTCTCGGCTTTCGGGCTCGGCGCGGCTGCGTGCCTGCGTCGAGTTCTTCGAGAGGCATCTGCACGAGGCCTCGATCCAGAATGCCGGGCCATGACTGAGAACAGCTTTGCTTTCCGCCTGAAGGAACTCCTCGAACACAAGAAACTGACCTTGCAGGCCGTGGCGACGGCGCTGCAGGTCTCGCGGCCGGCCGTGCACAAGTGGACCAAGGGCGGCGAGATCGACTACGAGAAGCTGCGCAAGCTCGCCGCCTTCCTCGGCGTCAACTGGATCTGGCTGCGCTATGGCGAGCAGGCCCGGCGCGAACTCGACGACGCCGGCGCCGTGACACTGCCGATGACGGACGTGCGGCGCCGCTATACCGCCGAGATCATGGAAAGCGAGGCCCGCATGAAGCTGGCCCAGGAGGGCGCGCGCATCGTCACCTGGGAATGGAACCTGGTCACCGACGACGTGGCCTACTCCGCCAATGTCGAGTCGGTCTACGGCTGGCATATCGACAGCAACGCCAGCTTCTGGAAGCACGTGCATGCCGACGACATCGCCATGATGAACGCGGCCTACGAGGAGTCGCTGCGTACCGGGCATGCGCACGAGTTCGACTTCCGGCTGATCCAGCCGGACGGCAGCATCCGCTGGATCTCCTCGCGCGCCACGCCGATGCGCGAATTCGACGGCCGCATCGTCAAGATCGTCGGCATCAGCATGGACAACACCGCGCGCAAGCTGACCGAGCAGTCCCTGCGCGACCAGCAGCAGCGTTTCCAGGTGATGTTCGACCTGGCGGCGGAAGGCATGGCGATCCTGGACACCGGCCTGCGCTGCGAGTCAGCCAACCTCGCCCTGGCGGCCATGCTGGGCACGGACCGCGAGGCGCTGCTGGGCGCCGGACTGGCAAGTGCCTTCGCCGATGGCGGCGGGCGGCTGCGGCGCATGCTGCGCGGCAGGCCCCAGGCCGATTTCCAGGCCGAACTGCTCGCACCCGACGGCACCGCGCTGGCCGTCGGCGTCCGTGCCACCCTGGTACGGAACGCGGACAGCGACACCACCGGCGATCACGCCAGCGGGTACTTCGCCGTCGCCATCCGCCCCGCCTGAAGCGGCGCTGCCGCCCTCCCCGGGGGCCGGGGAATCCGCTCAGTCCTGCCGCGCCCCGGCGCGGATGCCCGCCATGATGAAGGTGACCAGGTAGGCGGTCTTGCGCCGCAGGTCGCCCGCCTTGACCTTGCCGGCGGAGATGCGCTCGATGCGGCTGTCGAACACGCTCGTGACCAGCGCGCCGACGGAGAACAGGTAGGCCCAGTGGGCGTAGCCGGCAGGATGGCCGGGCAGGACCTTGCGGATCGCGCGCACGAACTCCTTGGCGAAGGGGTCGAAGTAGTCGGTCACGATGCCGCGCTCGGACTCACGCGGATCCGAGGCTTCGCGCGCGACCAGCTTGGCGTAGGCGATGCCGGGCGCGCTGTCCTGGATCCGCATCACCGGTTCCACGAAGGCCCGCACGATGTGTTCGAGCGGGTCCTCCCCTTCCGCTACAGGCGCGTGCAAGGCGGCCAGGCGCGCTTCCAGCACGGTCTTGCGGCGCTCGAACAGCGCCCGGTACAGCTTGGCCTTGGTCTCGAAGTGATAGACGATCAGCGGCAGCCCGACTTCGGCCGCGGCAGCGATGTCGCGCATCGATACGCCGTCGAAGCCGCCTTCGGCGAACAGCCGCTCGGCGGCGTCCAGCACCCGCTCCCGCTTGCTTGCCTCCGGCGGTGCCGGCACCGCGCCCGGCCCGGCTGCCGCCCTTGGCGCTTTCTTGCCTTGCATGCTGTCTCCGCGAAAAGAAGTCCCGATTGTAGCGAACGATGCCGCCGCCGCGGCCGGCTCCGCTCCCGCCCCCTCCGCTTCCTTCCTCCCCCGGTTTACCCTAGTACATAAACTGACTGTACGATCGTACAGTGCGTGCACCGAATGCGCCGGCGCACAGCCGGACCTGACGAGGAGAGATCGTGGCCCCCACCCCGGCATCCCTGAAGTGGCGCGTGTTGATCGGCTGCTTCCTCAGCTACCTGTTCGACGCGGTCGACATCATCATCCTGACCATCGCCATGCCGGCCATCACGGCCTCGCTGCAGATCACGCAGGCCCAGGCCGGCCTGCTGGTCACGGCCACGCTGCTGGGCATCGGCCTGAGCAGCGTGGTGATGGGGCGGCTGGCCGACACGCTGGGCCGCCGCACCGCCCTGTTGCTGTCGCTGGCGAGCTTCGGCGTGCTGACCATGGCCATCGCCGGCGCCACCGACTGGCGCCAGATCCTGGTGCTGCGCTTCTTCTCCGGGCTGGGGCTCGGCGGGGTCTGGAGCACCGCCGCCGCCCATGTCAACGAGACCTGGCCGGCACACCAGCGCGGGCGCGCCACGGCTTTCGTGCTCAGTTCCTTCTCGGTCGGGGCCAGCGTGGCCGCGGCCGCCTCGGCCTGGCTGCTGCCGGCGCACGGCTGGCGCGTGCTGTTCTTCGCCTGCGGCGCCGCGGTGGCCATCGCCATCGCCTATGTCTGGCTGCGCGTGCCGGAATCGGAGGTCTGGCTGGCGCAGCGCCGCATGAGGGTATCCACCACGGCGTCCGCCGCGGGCGCCCCGGCCGGCGCCAGCCTCGCCGAGCTGTTCGACCCGGCCTTGCGCCGCATCACCGTGCTCGGCACCGCCACTTCGGCGCTGGCCCTTGCCGCCTACTGGGGCGCGACCACCTGGCTGCCCACCTTCCTCGTCAAGGAGCGCGGCCTGGACGTGGCCACCATGGCCGGCTTCGTGGCAGTCCTCAATCTCGGCATGTTCCTCGGCTACAACGCCTTCGGGCTGCTGGCCGACCGCATCGGCAAGCAGCGCGCCATCATCGTGTCGCTGCTCGGCACCGGTCTCACGCTGCCCCTGTATGCGATGACCACCGGCCACGGCGCGCTGCTGCTGCTCGGCCCGGTGTTCGCCTTCTTCATGGCCTTCGCCGGCCTGGTCGGCGCCTATTTCGCCGAGCTGTTCCCGACCCGGCTGCGCGCCACCGGGGCCGGCTTCTGCTTCAACGTCGGCCGCGGCATCTCCGCCTTCGCGCCGCTGACGCTGGGCTCGGTGGCCGGCGTGCTCGGCTTCGCCAACAGCATCGCGCTGTGCGGCGCGCTGTTCCTGCTGGCCGCCGCCGTGGTGGCCCTGCTGCCGCGCGATGCCGCCGGCGCGGGTTCCCGCCCCCGCAGCGCTGCCGGCGCACCGGCCGATGCCTCGCTCGATTCCTGATCCCCCCGACACCCTCTCCCGCCATCGCCAAGGAGCACCGCCCATGACCCGCCGCTTCGTCGACCTGTCGATCTACCTGGAAAACGATGTCGTCTCCGATCCCCCGGGCTTCGGCCCCCGGATCGAATACCTGTCGCACCGCTCCACCGCCGAGCAGGTAGCGTCCTTCTTTCCCGGGCTGCGGCCGGCCGACCTGCCCGACGGCGAAGGCTGGGCCATCGAGCAGATCCAGCTCAGCACCCACAACGGCACCCACCTCGACGCGCCGTATCACTTCCACAGCACCATGAACGAGGCGCTCGGCGAACGCGAGCGCTCGACCACCATCGACGAGGTGCCGCTGGAGTGGTGCTTCCAGCCGGGCGTCAAGCTGGATTTCCGCGCCTTCGACGACGGCTACGTGGTCACCGCCGCCGACGTCGAGGCCGAGCTGGCCCGCATCGGCCACGTGCTGGCGCCGCTGGAGATCGTCGTCGTCAACACCCGCGCGGGGCAGCGCTACGGGCATCCCGACTACGTCGCGGCCGGTTGCGGCATGGGACTGGAAGCCACCATGTACCTGCTGGAGCGCGGCGTGCGCCTGACCGGCACCGATGCCTGGAGCTGGGACGCGCCCTTCGTGCACACGGCGAAGAAGTACGCGCAGTCCCACGATGCCGCGCTGATCTGGGAAGGCCACAAGGCGGGGCGCAATATCGGCTACTGCCACCTGGAGAAGCTGCACAACCTCGAGGCGCTGCCGCCGCACGGCTTCTACATCTCCTGCTTCCCGCACAAGATCCGCGGCGCCTCGGCGGGCTGGACGCGCGCCGTCGCCATCTTCGACGACGCGCTGAACGCGGCGGGCGGGTTGAGCGCGCCACGACAGGCATGACGACAGGCATGAACATGGAACTGAACCATACCCACGACGCCTCCCGCCGCAGCTGGCTGGACGAGGCCAATGCGAGCGATACCGACTTCCCGCTGCAGAACCTGCCGTTCTGCGTGTTCCGGCGCGGCAACAGCGCTGAAGCCTGGCGCGGCGGCGTCGGCATCGGCGACCGCATCGTCGACCTCGCCGCCCTGCTGCAGGCAGGCTGCCTGCGCGACCGCGCCGCCGAGGCCGCCGCCGCCGCGGCCGGGGCCACGCTCAATGCCCTGCTGGAGCTGGGCCCCGCCGCCTGGCAGGCACTGCGCCACGAACTGTTCGCCCTGCTGCTGGCCGGCAGCGCCCGCGAACAGGCCGTGCAGGCCGTGCGTGCGGCGCTGGTGCCGCAGGCGCAGGCCGAGTATGCGGTGCCGGTGCGCATCGGCGACTACACGGATTTCTATACTTCGCTCGACCACGCGGTGAACTGCAGCCGCCAGCTGGGCCTGGAGGTCAGCGCCAACTTCGACTGGCTGCCGATCGCTTACCACGGCCGGGTCTCGTCGATCGGCGTCAGCGGCCAGCAGGTGTTCCGGCCGCTCGGGCAGACCCGCGCCAGGCCGGGCGCCGCCCCCGTCCACGAGCCGTGCCGCCGGCTCGACTACGAGCTGGAACTGGGCGCGGTGATCGGCACCGGCAACGCGCGCGGCACGCCGATCCCGCTGGCGAACGCCCAGCAGCACCTGTTCGGCCTGTGCCTGCTCAACGACTGGTCGGCACGCGACATCCAGGCCTGGGAGATGCTGCCGCTCGGCCCCTTCCTGGCCAAGAACTTCGCCACCACGGTCTCGCCCTGGCTGGTCACGCTGGAAGCCCTGCTGCCCTACCGTACCGGCTGGTCGCGCGCGCCGCAGCGACCGCAGCCGCTCGACTACCTGCGCTCCGAAGACAACGCCCGCGCCGGCGCCTTCGACATCCTGCTCGAAGTGTCGATCCAGAGCGCGCGCCAGCGCGCACGCGGCGGCCAGCCGCATGCGCTGACCCGCACCAGCTTCCGCCACCAGTACTGGACGCTCGGGCAGATGATCGCGCACCACACCATGGGCGGCTGCAACCTGCAGCCCGGCGACCTGCTCGGCAGCGGCACCATCTCCGGTCCCACCGCCGGCGAGGCCGGCGCGCTGATCGAGCTGACCGTGTCGGGCACGCAGCCGGTCGAGATCGGCGACGGCGAGCGGCGCGGCTTCCTGGAGGATGGCGACACCGTCGTCTTGCGCGGCTGGTGCGAACGCCCCGGCTTCGCGCGCATCGGCTTCGGCACCTGCCACGGCACCGTGGCGGCGCCACCGGCGGCCTGACAGCACGGCGCCCCCTCCGCTCCGACCGGAGGGGAACCTCCGGCGCCGCGGCCGCCATCCGCTACACTGCGGCCAGACCGACCGCCCTCCCCGCCGCGCCATGCGCCTCCGCCACCTCGAGATCTTCCATGCCGTGATGCGCACCGGCTCGCTGAGCCGTGCCGCCGAGCTCCTCTTCATCTCCCAGCCCGCCGCCAGCAAGGTGCTGGCCCACGCCGAGCGCGACCTCGGCTTCAAGCTGTTCACGCGCGCCCACGGCCGCCTGCTGCCCACGCGCGAGGCGGAACTGCTGCACGCCGAGACGGCGCACCTGTTCGCCAACCTGGAGAACGTGCGGCGGCTGGCGCGCAACCTGAAGCGGCATCCGGAGGGACACCTGCGCATCGGCTGCCTGCCCAGCCTGGGGCTGAGCCTGATCCCGCAGGCGGTGCGCGAGTTCCGCCAGCGCTGCCCCGGCGTGTCGCTGGAAGTGCAGACCCGCCACGGTGACGAACTGCTGGCACTGGTGCTGTCGCGCGAACTGGACATCGCCGTGGTATTCGATCCGCCGGCCCGCGCGGGCGTGCACGCCGCCGAGCTGGGCCGGGCGGCGGTGGTCTACCTGGGGCCGCCGGCCAGCGCGCCGGCACAGGGGCCGGTGGCGCTGGCCGGGCTCGACGACCAGCACTGGATCGGCATCGGCAACAGCGACCCGCTCGGCGGCCTGATCGCGCAGGCCTGCCACGACCTGGGGCTGGAGGAGCGCACGCCGATGGTGGAGGCACGCACCTACTACGTGGCCGCGGCCCTGGCCGAGTGCGGCGTGGGCTACGCCCTGGTCGACCAGTTCACGGCCCAGTTCGCGCTGCGCGCCAGCAAGGAGGAACTGCTGATCCGGCCGCTGGCGCCGCCGCTGTCGGTAGGAGTGGCGGCCATCTATCCGGACGGGGCCGCCTCGTCGCACGCGCTGGAAACCCTGCTGGACGTGCTGCGGACCCGTTTCGGCGAGGCGCCGGGCGACGGTGCCGGCGCGGCGTCCGCGCCGACTGCATAACCTCAGGTTATAGGGTATGCGCTAATCGTCATTTGAATCGCGGCGCCGCCTCGTCAACACTGTCGTCCTGCGTGGCCGCCCCGGCGGCCGCTGCATCGGAATGGGATTGGCACTGGTATCTAGAGGCGGGAGGCAAGACATGCGGGTATGCGTTCTGGGCGGCGGCGTGGTCGGCGTCGCCAGCGCCTATTTCCTGGCGCGCGAGGGGCATACCGTCACCTTGCTCGAGGCGCGCGACGGTCTGGGGCTGGAGACCAGCCTCGCCAACGGCGCCCAGCTCAGCTACAGCTACGTGGCGCCGCTGGCCGATCCGTCCGTGCTGCCCAAGCTGCCCGGCTGGCTGCTCGACCGGGATTCCGCGCTGCGCTTCGTGCCCCGCCTGGACTGGCAGCAATGGCGCTGGTGCCTGGCCTTCCTGCGCGCCTGCCGCGGCAGCGTAGCCAGGCGCGTCACAGCCGAACTGCTCGGCCTGGGCCAGCTGAGCCGCGCCCGCGTGCACGAGCTGGTCGAGCGCGAGGCGCTCGCCTTCGACTACCAGCGCAATGGCAAGCTGGTGGTCTACCGCGATCCCGAGGCCTTCGCCGCCGCGCGCCGGCAACTGGCCTACCAGGCCACCCTGGGCAGCCATCAGCAAGCGCTCGACAGCGCCGCCTGCGTGGCGCTGGAGCCCGCGCTGGCCGCCCTGCGCGACAAGCTCGCGGGCGGCATCCACACACCGAGCGAGGAAGCCGGCGACTGCCATGCCTTCACCGTCGGCCTGGCCGACGCGGCCGCACGCCGCTTCGGCGCGCGCATACGCTGCGGCGTGCGCGTGGACGGGCTGCGCCGCGAAGGCCGCCGCGTGGTGGCCGCGCAGACCAGCGCGGGCGACATCGAGGCCGACGCCTTCGTGGTCTGCGCCGGCATGCGCAGCGTGTCGCTGCTGGCGCCGCTGGGCCTGCGCCTGCCGATGTATCCGCTCACCGGCTACAGCCTCACCGCGCCGGTCGACCCGGCGCGCCACCTGCCGCCCGCCCTCAGCGTGACGGACCTGCATTACAAGGTGGTCTATGCCCGCCTGGGCGGGCAGCTGCGCGTGGCCGGCATGGTCGACCTGGTGGGCCGCCATGCGCGTGCCGACCAGCGCCGCATCGCCCTGCTGACGCAGCAGGCGCGCGAGACCTTCCCCGGCGGCGCGGACTTCGACGCCGCCGCCACCTGGTGCGGCGGCCGTCCGGCCACGCCGGACAGCAAACCCCTGGTCGGCGCCACGCCCTACAGCAACCTGTGGCTGAACACCGGCCACGGCGCGCTGGGTTTCACGCTGGCCTGCGGCAGCGCCACCCTGCTGGCCGATGCCATGGCCGGGCGGCCGGCCGCGCTGGACCTGTCCGCCTTCGCGCTCGGGCGCTGACGCGCTCCGCCCCTCATCGCGGTCCCATACCAGCCCCGGGCAAGCACACCAGAAACCCGCCAGCAAACCCATCATGAAACAGATCATCGACACCGCCTTGCCCCGCTCGCCCGCCCCCGTGGAATGGGCCGTGCTGGGCAACGGCATCCTGTTCACCACGCAGATCCCGCTCGGCGCCGACGGCGCCGTGGTGGCCGGCGGCATCGAGGCGCAGGCGCGCCAGACGCTGCGCAACCTGCAGCAGACCCTGGAAGCGGCCGGTGGTACCCTTGCCGACCTCACCCAGGTCGTCGTCTACGTCACCGACCGGGCCGACCTCGCCGTCTTCAACCGCGTCTATGCGGAAATGATCCCGGCCCCCTACCCCAACCGGGCCGCCATCGTCACCGCGGGCTTCGGCCGCCCGGAGATGCTGGTCGAGATCCTGGCCTACGCCGCGCCAGGCTGAAGGACCAGCGCCCACGCACCACCGCCGGCCCCCACGCCGCCCCCTCCCGGAGAGCCTCCCCCATGCCAACCTGCGACCTGCTGTTCACCCATGCCACCCTGATCGACGGCACCGGCGCCGCGCGCCGCGACGGCGCGCTCGCCGTCAGCGCGGGGCGCATCGCCGCCGTCGGCGACTGCGCCGGCTGGCAGGCCGCGCGCACCATCGACGCCGGCGGCCGCGCGCTGGCGCCGGGCTTCATCGACGTGCACACGCACGACGACAGCGCGCTGCTGGCCGATCCGGCCATGGCGGCCAAGACCAGCCAGGGCGTCACCAGCGTGATCGCCGGCAACTGCGGCATCAGCATCGCGCCGCTGGTGCCGCGCCACGGCCTGCCGCCGCCGCTGATGCTGCTGGGCGAAGCCGCCGACTACCGCTTCCCCACCGTGGCCGACTACCGGCGCGCGCTGGAAGCGGCGCCACCCAGCGTCAACGTGGGACTGCTGGTCGGCCACAGCACCCTGCGCGCCGGCGCCATGGACGACACCGCGCGCGCGGCCACCGGCGCCGAGATCGAGGCCATGGCGGCGGCGCTGGACCAGGCCCTGCGCGATGGCGGCCTGGGGCTCAGCACCGGGCTCAGCTACCCGGCCAGCCGCGCCGCGCCCACCGCCGAGGTGGTGGCGCTGGCGCGCGTGACGGCGCGCCACCCGGGCGCGCTCTACACCACCCATATGCGCAGCGAGCGCGACCAGGTCGTCGAGGCCGTGGGCGAGACGCTGGAGATCGGCCGCGAGGCGGCCATCCCGGTGGTGATCTCGCACCACAAATGCATCGGCCGCCGCAACTTCGGCAAGACCACGGTCACGCTGGGGCTGATCGACAAGGCGCTGGCCACGCAGGACGTGGCGCTCGACGTCTACCCGTACACCGCCAGCTCGACGGTGCTGCTGCCCGAGTTCGTCGGCGAGGCCGAGCGCATCATCGTGACCAGTTCGCAGCCCCATCCGGAACAGGCGCGGCGCGACCTGTCGGCGATCGCCGCCGACTGGGGGGTGTCGCTGGAGGACGCCGCCGCCCGGCTCGGCCCGGCCACCGCGATCTACTTCCAGATGGACGAGGCCGACCTGCGCCGCGTGCTGTCGCACCCGCGCACCATGATCGGTTCGGACGGCATTCCCGGCCCCTACCCGCATCCGCGCCTGTGGGGCAGCTTCCCGCGCGTGCTCGGCCACTACGCGCGCGAGCTGGGCCTGCTGACGCTGGAGGACGCGGTGCGCCGCATGACCTCGCTGCCGGCGGCGGTGTTCGGCCTGCCCGGACGCGGCGTGCTGCAGGCCGGCTATGCCGCCGACCTGGTGCTGTTCGATCCCGGGCGCGTGATCGACCGGGCCGACTACGACCAGCCCTGCGAGCCCTCGGCCGGCATCGACGCCGTCTACGTCAACGGCCTGCAGGTGTGGGGGCCCGAGGGCGCGAGCGGCGCCGCCGCTGGGCAATTCCTGCACCACTGAACAGTGCGCACGGCGGGCCGCCGGGACACCCTGCACGCCCCCTGCACGCCCCCCGCGCGATACGAAACACGAAATTAGAGATTCGAGATACGAGAGGAGACTGCCTTGAAACGCCGACACTTCCTGCTGACACCCGCGCTGGGCGCCCTGGCGCTGGGCGCCGCCGCCCTGGCCCACGCCGCCTATCCCGAGCGGCCCATCACGCTGGTGATCCCCTTCTCCGCCGGCGGCCCCACCGACGTGATCGGCCGCATCGTCGCCAGCAAGGCGTCGGAGATCCTCGGCCAGCAGATCGTGGTCGACAACCGCGTCGGCGCGGCCGGCACCATCGGCATGACCGCAGTGGCACGGGCCAGGCCCGACGGCTACATGCTGGGACTGGCCACGGTCAGCACCCATGGCACCGCGCCGCACCTGCTGGCGCGGCCGCCCTATGACTCGGTCAAGGACTTCACGCCGGTGCGCAACCTGGTCAGCAGCCCCAACATCCTCAGCGTGCATCCGGGCTTTCCGGCGCACAACCTGAATGAGTTCGTCGCCTACGTGAAAGCGCACCCCGGCAAGGAAAGCTACGCCAACGCCGGCGCGGGCGGCATCAACGACCTGGGCATGGCCTGGTTCCTGCAGCTCAGCGAAGCCAGCATGATCAGCGTCCCCTACAAGGGCTCGGCGCCGGCGCTGAACGACGCCATCGGCGGCAACGTCAAGGTGATCTTCGACAACTTCCCCTCCTCGCTGCCCTTCATCAAGGCCGGCAAGCTGCGCGCGCTGGCCATCACCGGCACCCAGCGCAACGACAAGCTGCCCGAGGTGCCGACCTTCGCCGAGCAGGGCTTCAAGGACTACGACGTCAGCGCCTGGTACGGCGTGGTGGCCCCGGCCAGGCTGCCGGCCGAGGTGCGCGCGCGGCTGGCGGACGCCTTCCAGGCCGCGCTCGACGATCCTGCCACGCGCCAGCGCCTGGTCGATGCCGGCGCCTTCCCGGTCGCCTCCGGGCCGGACGCCTTCGCGCGCCAGATCCGCCAGGAATACGAGCGCTGGGGCAGCGTGATCCGCAAGGCCGGCATCGCGCCGCAATAAGACGCGGGCCGCCGCAGTCCTATCCGCCCCCCCCCCAGGCAACACCACAGCAAGCAGGAGCCCCCAATGACATCCGCAGCAAGCCCGGCCGCGCCCGCCAGCGCGGCTTCCCCCGGACTCCAGCCAGGCAAGCGCAACGCGGCCATCGCCGTGTTCCTCGCCGGGCTGGCCATCGCCCTCTACGCCCACTTCGCCATGCCCGGCGAGACCAGCCTGTGGGGACTGGCCCCCGTGCTCGTCTTCGCCATCATCGCGCTGCTGGGGGTGGACATCGTGCTGTCCACCATTGCCGCCATCGTGCTGGGCGCGATCATGACCGGCACCACGCCGGTGGCGATGGGCAAGCTGCTGGCGGATTCGCTGGGCTCCTTCATCGCGGTGGTGGGCCTGATCATCGTGCTGGGGGCCGGCGTGGGCGAGGTGGCCGCGCGCACCGGCGCCGCCGAGCAGCTGGTGCGCGCCATCGTGCGCCGCATCGGCCTGTCCAACCAGGTGCGCGTGCGCCTGGGCATCATGGTGACGTCGACGCTGATCTGCGGCGCGCTGGGCACGCTGGCGGGCGGCAACGCCATCATCGCCGCGGTGGTGATCCCGATCGCGGCCGCGGTGCGCCTGTCGCCGCCGGCGGTCGCCGCGCTGTTCCAGACCGCGGGCTCGGCCGGCCTGGTGCTGGGACCGTTCACGCCCAACGTGGTCACGGTACTGGGCCTGACCGGCCTGAGCTACCCCGAGTACCTGATGGTGGCCGGCCTGCCGATGGCCGCCGCCACGCTGGCCAGCGGCTGGTTCATGTCCGGCCGCATCCAGAAGATGACCGAGGCGCAGCACCAGTACGAGGAAGCCGCCGACGGCAGCCGCGCCGCCTTCGACCTGTCCGCCGAGCCGCCGCGCCAGGCCGTGCGCGCCGCCTGGGCCTTCTGCCTGACCATCGTCGGCCTGGCCGCCGCCGGCGTGGTCGCCAAGGCCGGCTTCGCCTTCGCCATCATCGTCATGGTCTCCCTGGCCGCCACCACCGGCCTGGCCGGCGGCATGGGCCCGCGCGCCATCCTGCAGGCCATGTATGCCGGCGCCGGCAAGCTGATCTGGATCTTCTTCCTGTTCTGGCTGTTCAACCCGGTGCTGGTGCTGGTCGACAAGCTCAACGCCTACCATGCGCTGCTCGACCTCGCCAGCCCGCACCTGGCCGGCATCGGCGGCGCCATGCTGTGCGTGATCATCCTGTGGTTCAACGTGATCGGCCACATCCCCGGCGCGGCGGTGGCGCAGATGACTTTCACCGCCAAGATCTTCGGCCCGCTGCTGGCGGCGGCCGGCGTCGGCCCCGCGGCCACCACGGCGGTGATCCTGGGCAGCTCGCAGATCGACTGGTTCGGCCCCTTCCCCACCTCGGACATGTTCGGCCAGATGGGCCTGGCGCGCTCGACCCAGCTCAAGTACATGCTCTACAACGGCTGGGCGGTGATCGTGGTCAACCTGGCCATGTTCTCCGGGCTGTTCTTCCTGCTGGTCTGAACGGAGGAGCGGCGATGATCGATGCCATCGATGCGAACGAGGTGAAGGGTGTGAATGACGTGAACGACGTGAACGACGTGGACAACGTGGACGGCGACGCTTTCCCGCTCGGCGCGCGCCTGCCCGGGCGCGCCATGCTGCGCGCGCGCGTGGAGGCCGGCCTGGCCCCGCTGCTGGCCGCCACGCCGGCGCGCGTGGCGCTGAGCCTGCGCCTGCGCGACGGTTCGATCGTGCTGGAGCGCGCGGCGTCCTGCGCCATGCCCTCGGCCAGCCTGGTCAAGGTGCCCATCCTGCTGGCCATGCTCGAACAGGTCGGCCAGGACCGCCTGCGCCTGGCGCAGGAGATGTCCCTGGCGGGCATCGAGCGGGTCGGCGGCACCGGCATCCTGGCGCAGCTGCCGAGCGTGCGGCAGCTGACGCTGGCCGAGCTGGCACGGCTGATGATCGTGCTGAGCGACAACGTCGCCACCAATGCGTTGATCGCCCTGCTCGGCTTCGACGCCGTGAACGGCTGGTGCGAACGGGCCGGACTGGCGCAGACGCGGCTGCAGCGCCGCATGATGGATGCCGCCGCGCGCGCGGCCGGCCGCGACAACTTCACCAGCGCCGGCGACACGGCCGCGGCGCTGGGCTGGCTGCTGCGCGGCGACACGCTGCCGGCGCCGCTGCGTGCCTTCGGGCTCGCGCTGCTGGCCGACCAGCGCGAGCGCGCCCACTTCGGCGCCGCGCTGCCGGCGGCGGCGCGGCTGGCCAACAAGACCGGGCAACTGCCCGGCCTGCGCCACGATGCCGGCATCCTGACGGTGGGCGACCAGAGCGTCGTGCTGGCGGTGCTGGCCGACGGCTTCACCGACCCGCGCACCGCCCGCGAACTGCAGGGCGGCGACGGCGCCGCCCTGCTCGCCGGCGTGGCGCGCGCGGTCGCGCTGGCGCTGGAGGCAGAGCCGGAGGGCGATCCCTGCGATCCCTGCGACACGGGCAACGCAGACAACGCAGGCCAGGGGGGAAGATGATGGGTATCAAGGTAGCCGCGCTCCAGCTCGACAGCCGGCAGGATCGCCAAGCCAACCTGGCCGCGCTGGAACAGGGGATCCTGGCCGCCGCCGCCGATGGCGCCAGGTTGATCGTGACCCCCGAATACAGCGACGTGCGTGGCGATTCCGCCGCCCTGCAGGCCGCGGCCAGCACGGTGCCGGGCCCGGTCTCCGAGCACATCGCGGCACTGGCGCGGCGCACCGGCTGCTGGATCCACCTCGGCTCGATGCATGAACGCCTGCCGGGCGAAGCACGTCTCGGCAACAGCAGCCTGACCTTCGCGCCGGACGGCAGCCTGGCCGCGCGCTACCGCAAGGTCCATCTCTACGATGCCGTGGTCGACGGCCTGCCCTACCGCGAATCGGCCGACTTCGCGCCGGGCGACAGCCTGCAGACGGTGGCCGCGGAAGGCCTGACGCTGGGCCTCAGCATCTGCTACGACCTGCGCTTCGGCGAGCTCTACCGCACGCTGCGCGCGCGCGGCGCCGATGTGCTGCTGGTGCCGGCCGCCTTCAACGTGCACACCGGCCGCGACCACTGGGAGACGCTGCTGCGCGCCCGTGCCATCGAGAACCAGTGCTATGTGATCGCCGCCGCGCAGATCGGCGGACCGGGGCCGGGCCTGCCCTGCCTGGGCCGCAGCATGATCATCGACCCCTGGGGCACGGTGCTGGCCTGCATGCCCGACACCACCGGCCACATCACGGCCGAACTGGACCCTGCCCGCGTGGCGCGCCTGCGCGGCGCGCTGCCGGCCTGGGATCACCGCCGCACCGACCTGTACTTCGGCGGCCTGCCCGAGCGCGGCTGAAGCCGCCGAAGCCAAGCGACGCCGGCCCCGCTGCGCGCGGCGAGGGACGGCACCGCCCGCGCCGGCTCAGTCCACCAGCGCCGCCCCGCGCCCGGCCAGCAGCACACGCAGCACCGAGCGGTGGCAATGGGCCTCGTCCTCGCAATAGCAGCCGATGGCGACATCGCTGCGATGCGACAGCGCGGCCAGCAGATCGAGGTCGTGCGTGGGTCCCGGCTGCGCCATCTCGGCGCGGAACTGCCTGACGAAGCCGGCCCAGCCCTTCTCGTCGTGGTTGCGCTGGGCTTCCAGCGCCTGCTTCATCAGCTCCGCGCTGGGCGCCAGGTTCGGGAACCATACGTCGTACCAGTCCTGCGCCGCGAACTCGGTCTTGGGCACGCCGCGCGGCGGGCGCCGGACCGTGCCGATGCGCAGGCCCTCGCCGGGCGCGCGCGGCGTGCCCAGCCGTACGATGCGGATTGCCATGTCTTGCTCCTCCTGTCCCTGTCGATCGGATGGCGCGGCGCAACATCCGTTCCACCCGTTGCGCGCACCGCCCGCAGATTATGCCGTGCGGCGCACGCTATGCCTGCGCCATCGCGCCGAACGCCTCCTATAATCGACTGGAACCAGCGCCAACCGGCCTCTCGCCGTGGCGTGCGACGGCAAGACATTGCAGCGCGACCGACATGACCATCGCGGACAGCCAGACCAGCGCCCCCGGCCACTACAGCGCCGAGGAAGTGCGCAAACGTGTCTTCGCCATCGTGGCGGCCTCGTCGGGCAATCTCGTCGAGTGGTTCGACTTCTACGTCTACGCCTTCTGCGCGATCTACTTCGCGCACGCCTTCTTCCCCAAGGACGATCCCACCGTCCAGTTGCTCAACTCGGCCGGGGTGTTTGCCGCCGGCTTCCTGATGCGGCCGATCGGCGGCTGGATGTTCGGCCGCATCGCCGACCGCCACGGCCGCAAGATCGCGATGGTGATCTCGGTGACGATGATGTGCGGCGGCTCGCTGCTGATCGCCTGCCTGCCCACCTACGCCAGCATCGGCGTGATGGCGCCCGCGCTGCTGCTGGTCGCGCGCCTGATCCAGGGCCTCTCGGTCGGCGGCGAGTACGGCACCACCGCCACCTATATGAGCGAGGTGGCCCTGCGCGGCCGGCGCGGCTTCTTCTCCTCCTTCCAGTACGTCACGCTGATCGGCGGCCAGCTGCTGGCGGTGCTGGTGGTGGTGATCCTGCAGCAGTTCCTCGACGAGGCCGAGCTGAAGGACTGGGGCTGGCGCATTCCCTTCGCGGTCGGCGCGGCCACGGCGGTGGTGGCCTTGTTCCTGCGCCGCTCGCTGCACGAGACCACCACCGCGGCCACGCGCGAGAGCCGCGAGGCGGGATCGCTGGCGAGCCTGCTGCGCAACCACACGGCGGCCTTCCTCACCGTGCTCGGCTTCACCGCCGGCGGCTCGCTGATCTTCTACACCTTCACCACCTATATGCAGAAGTACCTGGTCAACTCGGCCGGCATGACCATCAAGTCCGCCAGCTATGTGATGACCGCCTGCCTGTTCTTCTACATGTGCATGCAGCCGCTGTTCGGCTCGCTGTCGGACCATATCGGCCGGCGCGCCAACATGCTGCTGTTCGGCGCGCTGGGCGCCATCTTCACCGTGCCGATCCTGACCTGGCTGCAGCAGGTGCACAATCCCTTCCTGGCCTTCATCGTGATCAGCGTGGCGCTGGCCATCGTCAGTTTCTATACCTCGATCAGCGGCATCGTGAAGGCGGAGATGTTCCCGCCCGAGGTGCGCGCGCTGGGCGTGGGACTGGCCTATGCGATCGCCAACGCCATCTTCGGCGGCTCGGCCGAGTATGTCGCGCTGGGGCTCAAGACAATCGGCCACGAGACCGCGTTCTTCTGGTACGTCACCGTGATGATGGTGGTCGCCTTCCTGGTGGCGCTGCGCCTGCCGCGCCAGGCCGCCTACCTGCACCACGAGCTCTGAGGCGCGCCCGGCGGGGCCGTCAGCGCGCGCCATGTCAAACGGCGCTTGAAACTCCTGCAAACCGCGGCGGCTTGATGCGCGCGCACGGCGCGCGCACGATGCCCGTGTACCACTCATCCCCGGAGCCGCCATGCCATCCGAAGCCAGCCCCAAGGTCGTGTTCGACCATCTCAACCTGATCAGCCACGACAGCGCGCAGACGCGGCGCTTCTTCTCCGAGGCGCTGGGTTTCGCGCCCGGCTGGCGCCCGCCCTTCCCCTTCCCCGGCGAGTGGCTCTACCGTGGCGACGACGCCTTCGTGCACGTGGTGGAGAGCGAGGACCCGCGCGCCGGCATTGCCACGCTCGGCCATATCGCCTTCCGCACCGACGAAGCGCCGGCGGCGCTGATCGCGCGGCTGCGCGCGCTGGGCTACGCGCCGGAAGTACGCCGCGTGCCCGAGCGCGGCGATACGCAGGTGTTCGTGCGCCTCCCCGGCGGACTGCTGGTGGAGATCGACAGCGACGCCGATCCGGCCCTGCGCGATGCCCCTGCATTCGGCAGCGGCGGCAGCGGCGAGCCCTGAACGGCTCCCTGCGGTGCCGGCACAGTCATGTCTTGGTTTCAGTACAATAACGGAGTCGCCCGCCCCGACCAACGCGCCACCGCGAGTGCGAAGGCACGCCGCATCGATCGAGCGACCGCGCCGCCGGCAGTCCGGTCCGGCGGCGACGCCACCCCCGAGGAGACCGCATTGAAACCTGCCGCCCGCCTGTGCGCGGCGCTGCTGCTGAGTGCAGCCGCGCAAGCGCACGCCGCCTATCCCGACCACCCCATCAAGCTGATCGTGCCGTTCCCGCCGGGACAGGCCACCGACATCTTCGCGCGCGCGCTGGCCGAGCGGCTGGGCAAGCAGCTCGGCCAGTCGGTGGTGGTCGACAACCGCGCCGGCGCGGGCAGCAACCTCGGCATGGAACTGGCGGCGCGCGCCGCGCCGGACGGCTATACGCTGGTGATGGCGGGCAGCGCCATGGCCATCAACCAGACGCTGTACAAGAAGCTCGCCTACGATCCCCAGCACGATTTCGCCCCGGTCTCGGGCGTGTTCTCGGTGCCGCTGGTATTCCTGGCCACGCCGGCCTCGGGCATCACCTCGCTGCGCGACATGGTGGCCAAGGCCAAGGCGGCGCCGGGCAAGTACAGCTATGCCAGCGCCGGCATCGGCGGCACCCAGCACCTCTCGGCCGAGCTGCTGAAGGCGCAGGCCGGCATCTTCATGGTCCACATTCCCTACAAGGGCAGCGGCCCGGCGCAATCTGACTTCCTCGGCAACCAGATCCCGCTGATGGTGGATTCGGTCACGGCCGCGCTGCCGCTGATCCAGTCGCAGAAGGCCGTGCCGCTGGCCGTGACCTCGTCGCGGCGCGTGCCGCAGTTGCCGAACGTGCCGACGGTGCGCGAGCAGGGCTGGCCGGAATTCGACGCGGTGGGCTGGGCCGTGCTGATGGCCCCCAAGGGCGTGCCGGCGGCCATCCTCGGCCAGCTCAATGCCGAGACCGTCAAGGCCCTGCAGAGTCCCGAACTGAAGCGATTCATCGTCGAGCGCGGCTCCGAGCCGATGCCCATGAGCCCCGACGAGACCGGCCGCTTCGTCGCCAGCGAGATCCGCAAGTGGGGGCCGGTGGTGCGGCGCTCGGGCGCGTCGGCGGACTGAGCCTGGGCGGGCCGCGCCCTGCTCAGGCGGCCGTACCCGGCGTCGGGCCTTCCCGGTCCCGCGCCGGCGCAGCGCCATGCGCATCGTCGACGCCGTCGCCCGGCGCTGCGACAACAGCGCTGGGGCCGCCGCCATCACCAGCGGCGGCCTGCGCGGCCGCCGCGCTCGCCTCGAAGGCGGCCAGTGCCGCCAGCCGGTTCGGGTAGTAGAGGATGCCGGTGCTTTCCGGCGCGATGCCGCGCCGGTCCAGCCACGCCAGCAGCTGGGCGGTGCGGCCGGCGATGACGAGCTGGATGCCGCGCTTGGCCAGCGCTTCCTGCAGGTCGCGGATCGCGAGCGCGCCGGTCAGGTCCAGCGAAGCGATCGAGACCGCGTCGATCACCACCCAGCGCGGCGCCTGGGCCTCCACCAGCGCCGCCACGCGCACGCTGAAATAGTCGGCGTTGAAGAAGGTCAGCGGCGACTCGAAGCGGTAGATCAGCAGGCCGGGCACGGCCTGCGCTTCCGGGTAGTGCGCCAGTTCATAGAGTCCTTCGTGCCCGGGAATGATGCCGAACAGCTGGTCCGACGGCCGCGCCATCTGCACCAGGAAGCGCAGCAGGGCAAGGGTCACCGCCACCAGGATGCCGGACATCACGCCGAACAGCACCACGCCGGCCAGGGTGACCAGCGCGATGGCGTGCTCGGCCCGGCTGAAGCGGCGCAGCGCCATCAGCCCGCCCAGGTCGATCAGGCCGAGCGCGGAGGCCACCAGGATCGCGCCCAGCGCGGCCACCGGCACCAGCGCCAGCACATCGCCGAGCACCAGCAGCACCAGCAGCATGGCCGCGGCCGCCACCACCGAGACCAGGCGCGTGCGCCCGCCCGCCCCTTCGTTGACGACCGTGCGCGAGCTGGAGCCGCTGATGGCGAAACCCTGGCTCAGCGCGCTGACCACGTCGGCCACGCCGATGGCGAGGAACTCGCGGTTGGCATCGACGCGGTAGCCGTTGCGCACGGCGAAACTGCGGCTGGTCAGCATGCCGCTGCTGAAGGAGATCAGCGCGAGGCCGGCGGCAGCCGGCACCAATGTGCCGAGCATCTCGTGCGGCAGCGACGGCGCGACCCAGCCGGGCAGCCCTGACGGCAGGGCCCCGACCATGGCGACACCGAGCGCCTTGGCGCGGAACATCAGGCTGCCGGCGACGGCGGCCACCAGCGCGCTCAGCGCCGCCGGGCCGCGCGGCCAGAAGGCCTTGACGGTCAGGTAAAGCGCGGCGGTGCCGACCGCCACGAAGAAGGTCGGCAGGTGCACCTGGCCGGCCTGGGCGGCCAGCGAGAGGATCTGGCTGATGGCATCGCGGCCGGCCAGTGCCAGGCCGGTCACCTTGCCGAACTGGCTGATGACGATGCTGACGGCCACGCCGTTGAGCAGGCCGGTCAGGATGGGAACGGAGAGGAAATCGGCGAGGAAGCCGAAGCGGAAGCGGCTGGCCACCATGCAGAAGATGCCGGTGAGCAGGGTCAGCGAGACCGCCAGCGCCTGGTAGTCCTCGCTGCCGGCCACGGCCAGCGGCATCAGGGTGGCGGCGATCATCGCCGAGGTGGCGGCGTCGGGACCGACGATCAGCTGGCGCGACGAGCCGAACAGCGCATAGGCCACCATCGGCAGCACCGAGCTGTACAGGCCGGCGGCCGGACTGAGGCCGGCCAGCTGGGCATAGGCCACGCTGACCGGCAGCGAGACGGCGGCCACCGACAGGCCCGCGGAGAGGTCGGCACGCAGATGCTGCCGCGGGTACTTCGCCAGCTCTTCCAGGCCCGGCATCAGCCGGTAGAGCGCGGGATTCATGGGCACGGGCTACGCTTGCAGGTTAAGCCCGCCATCGCGCCCGGGGCCGTCAGGCCCGCTGCGCATGGCGCGGCACAAGCGTGCATTGTAGTCCCCGCGGGCGCCGCCGCCTGCCCGCCGGCGCCCGCTGATGGCCAGGATTTTTCCGAGCCAATCCGTCCGGCGGCGCCGGAAACCGCAGGAACGGAATCAGCAGGGACGGTGGCCTGCGTTGCGGCGGCCGAACAGGGCGCGCGCGAAACCGGTCACGTCGGCCAGGCGCAGCGGCAGCAGCGGCGTGGCATGGCGCACCGCATCGCGGCCGGCATAGTGTTCGAGGAGTTGCTGGCCGACGGGCGTACGCAGGTACTTGGCATCGACTTGGTGCATGGTTTTTCCCTATGGCGTTTCTTTATTGTTCACAGTATACATATTTTTGTGCATTGCGCCAAATCCGGGCATGCCCGTGCCCCGCCAGGGTGCGCAAGACAGCACCGGCCTGGGGGGCGGCACGCATCGATTGAGTTGAAGCCAGGAGGCCCACCACGGCGCCTTAACGGCTTATAAAGGTCAGGAAAGGCCAGAAAGGCGCGCTAGGCGCGTACCCTGCGGCCAGGAGCCGGCCTTGGTGCCTGGCCGCCGTGCTGCGCCGCATGGCCCGCCTTCGATCTCCGCCCTCCTGTCTCCTGCCCCGTGGATTCCCATCAGATCGCATAAGGTATACAGTTCTGCAGCGAACGGCCCCTGGACTGGCGCCGCCGCCTATCCGCAACCGCTACCCGACGCGACATGACCCTGAAAATCTACGGCATCCCGGCCTCCCGCGCGATCCGCCCGCTGTGGGCGGCAGAGGAACTCGGCCTGGCCTACGAGAACATCCCGCTGCACTACGCCTCGCCGGAGGTCAAGGCGGCGCCCTACCTGAAGCTGAATCCCAACGGACTGGTGCCGACCATCGAGGATGACGGCCTGGTGCTGTTCGAATCGCTGGCCATCACGCTGCACCTGGCGCGCAAGCACGCCGCGGCCGGCCTGTGGCCGGCGGATGCCGATGCGCAATCGCTGGCGCTGCAGTGGACCTTGTGGGCGGCGACCTCGGTCGAGCCGCTGACCACGCAATGGACCCAGCACAGCCGCATGCTGCCGCCCGAGCGGCGC
The DNA here is from genome assembly GCF_001854325.1 of Cupriavidus malaysiensis. Taxonomy (NCBI): domain Bacteria; kingdom Pseudomonadati; phylum Pseudomonadota; class Betaproteobacteria; order Burkholderiales; family Burkholderiaceae; genus Cupriavidus; species Cupriavidus malaysiensis. Next base: position 1,066,802 of record NZ_CP017755.1, on the reverse strand, counting down.
CGGCCCGAGCTGGCGGACGAGGCCCTGCAGGCGCTCGCCCGGCGCTTCGCGGTGCTGGAGGCGCAGCTGGCGCAACGGGACTACCTGCTGGGCAAGGAATTCAGTGTGGCCGACCTGAACCTGGCGGCGGTGCTGCACCGCTTCGCGGAGCTTGGCGGCGAGCGGTATGCGGCAGCCTGGGACTGGCACCGGCGCTGCCTGGCGCGCCCGGCCGCGCGCCGGGCCTTCGCCCTGCGCGAACAGCCGGCGCGCTGAGCGCGATCAATGCCATCGGCGCGCGCTGATGGCGTCCAGGCACGTTTTGCGCAAGACCTGCGCGGCGCACGCGCCGCTCAGGCAGCGCGCGTAGTGGTATCGCCGACGGACAGTTCGGCCGCCTTGGCGGCGCTGTAGACATGCCGCGCGGCCAGCAGGGCCGCCAGGTCGGCGTCGCCGGCGATCACGGCCTGCAGGATCTGCGCGTGCTCATCCCAGTTCTGGCGGGCGCGCACCAGGTTGGCCGGCGCGAACAGCGCGGCGGTGCGCTCGCGCAGCGAGCGCATCATTTCCTGCAGCACGCTGTTGGCGGCGATGGTGCCCAGCACTTCGTGGAAGCGCGAGTTGAGCGCCAGCAACTGGTCGCCGCGGCCCTGGGCGGCGGCTTCGGCGCCGTCGCGCAGCACCTGCTCCAGTTCGGCCAGCAGCGCAGGATCGCGCCGCTGCGCCGCCAGCTTGGCATTGAGGCCTTCCAGCGTGGCGCGCACTTCCACCATCTCGCGCGCCACGTCCGGCGACAGCTTGGCCACCGAAGCGCCGCGGCGCGGCTCGATCACCACCAGCCCCTCGGTCGCCAGCGAACGCAGCGCCTCGCGCACCGGAATGCGCGACACGCCGAGTTCGGAAGACAGCTTGTTCTCCACCAAGCGCTCGCCCGGCTCGTACTGCCCGTTGAGGATCCGCTCGCGCAGCTTGTCGGTGACGAGCGCGAACAGCGGCGAATGGCTCGCCCCGAGACTCACGACCGCAGGCTCGGAAACAGGCCCGGACTGGGCATTGGCGCGCTTTTCTGACATGAAGGAATGACCGGGGTTGGCAGGATGCTCCGCCGCCACCCGCCAACCGCCACGCGGCGGCGCGGCTCGGCAGGTTGGGAGACATTTGCCGGTATTGTATACCAGAGATGTCAAGACATCACCCCGGCGCCGCCCCGCCCGCGCCGGCGCCGCGCCGCGACATGGCGGCATGGGCACTGTAGACATGGCGGCTGGCCAGCAGCGCCGCCAGGTCGGCGTCGCCATCGATCACCGCCTGCAGGATGCGCGCATGCTCTTCCCAGTTCTGGCGCGCGCGCGCCGCGTCGACCGGCGCGAACATCAGGAAGGTGCGCTCGCGCAGCGAGCGCACCATCTCGCGCAGCACGCTGTTGGCGGCGGTGGAGGCCAGCAGTTCGTGGAAGCTGGCATTGAGCCGCAGCAGCGCTTCGGTACGGCCGTCGGCGGCGGCCAGGCGTCCTTCACGCTGCACCGCCTCGAGCCGGGCGCCCAGCGCCGGGTCGCGGCGCTGGGCCGCCAGGCGCGCATTGAGGCCCTCCAGCGTGGCGCGCACCTCGACCAGTTCGCGGCCGATGGCATCGGGCACGCGCGTCACCGAAGCACTGCGGCGCGGCGACAGCTCGACCAGCCCCTCGGTGGCCAGTGCGTGCAGCGCCTCGCGCACCGGCACGCGCGACACGCCCAGCTCCGCCGACAGCCGCCCTTCCACCAGCCGCGTGCCCTGGGTGTAGATGCCGGCGACGATGCGCCGGCGCAGCAGTTCCGCCACCTGCGCGAAGAGGGGAATGGTGCGCAATCCGGCATCGTCGTCCGGCTGCGCGTCCAGGCCGGTTGCGATGCTTGCCTCGCCGCGAGATGGCATGGCTGCCTCGTGTCGTGGTGATTCGAAGGTCAGGAATCCGCCGGCCGGTAGCTGGAAGCGAAGCGGCGCCCCGCGCGGGGCGCCGGCGCAGGCTCAGCCGCGCTGGAAGGTGAAGCTGTCCGCGTAGATATGGTCCGGACTGGCGCCGCGGGCGACGAAGGCCGCGCGCGCATCGCGGATCATCTCGGGCGAGCCGCACAGGTAGATGGCGTACTCGGAGAGCTCGCCCGACAGTTCGCCGAGGTCTTCCAGCACGGCCGACTGCACGTAGCCGCGCCGGCCCTGCCAGTCGTCCCGCGCGCGCGACAGCACGGGTACGTAGCGGAAATCGTAGAGGCGCTCGCCCCAGCCGCGGATCTCATCGTGCAGGTACAGGTCGGACGGCTCGCGCGCGCCCCAGTAGAGCGAGACCGGCGGACAGTCGCCGTCGTCCATCAGCGCCTCGAGGATGCTCTTGATCGGTGCCAGCCCGGTGCCCGTCGCCACCATCAGCAGCGGCCGGTAGTCCTTGGCCCGGTAGAAGAAGGCGCCGTGCGGCAGCTCCACCTGCAGCGCATCGCCCGGGCGCAGCTGCTGGAGGGCGCCGTCGGTGAAGGTCCCGCCGGGAATGCGGCGCACGTGCAGGTCGACCACGCCGGCGCTGGGCACCGAGGCCATCGAGAAGCTGCGCGTGCGGCCGTCGCCGGTGAGGATCTTCAGGTACTGGCCGGGCCGGTAGTCGAGCAGGCCCGCCTCGGGCACCTCCAGCTTCAGGTAGTGCACATCGCGCGAAAGCGGGCGGGCTTCGCGCACCAGCGCGTGATGCGCCACCGGGGCGGCGCAGGCCTCGTCGTCGCGCGCGGTGCTGATGACGGCATCGCCCTGCGGCAGGGCCTGGCAGGCCAGCGCGTAGCCGGCCGCCTCCTCGTCCGGCGCCAGCCCCATCGGCAACTCCTCGTAGGCCACGGTGCCTTCGACCAGCTTGATGCGGCAGGTGCCGCAACCGCCGAGCTGGCAGTCATGGGGCAGGCAGACGCCGGCGCGCGTGGCGCCCTGCAGCAGGGTTTCGCCGGGTTCGACGACAAACGACTCGTGCGTCTCCAGGATCTGGATGCGGTAGGACATGATGGACTCGGGCGGTTTCCTGCCGGTTCAGTTCAGGCAGATGCGGGCGATGCACCGCGCCGGCGATGCCCGGCGCGGCAGGTGGGTGATGGACTGGCGGACCAGCGGACCAGCGGACTAGCGCTTGATGTCGGCCTGCACCAGCACCTTGAGATCCTGCGGCGCCAGCAGTTCCTGCAGCGCCTGCAGGGCGGCCAGGCCGGCCTGCGTGTCCTGCTCGCCATTGCCGCCGCTCAGGCCGATGCCGCCGACCACTTCATCGTTGACCACGATGGGGAAGCCGCCGACGAAGACGGCGAACTTGCCTTCGAAGCTCCACTGGATGCCGAAGGCCTCGTTGCCCGGCAGGGCCGGCCCGTTGGGCGCCTGGTTGAACAGGTGCGTGGAGCGCTTGTGGCCGGCGGCGGTGAACGCCTTGTTCCAGGCGATCTGCGGGCCGGTGATGCGGGCGCCGTCCATGCGCTCCAGCGCCAGCGGATAGCCGCCCTCGTCGACCACGCAGATCGATTCGAGCACGCCGATCTGTTCCGACCTGGCGATGGCCGCGGCCACCATGTGGCGCGCTTCCTTCAGTTCCAGCTTGATGGCTTTCTTCACTGCGATTCTCCTGATGCTTGGGATGCGTGCTGCCGGCGGCGTGCCGGTCAGCAGCCGCGGTAGACCGTCTTGACCTGGGTGTAGAACTCGAGCCCGGTGCGCCCCGACTCGCGGAAGGTCGAGGTACTGGAGCGCTTGAGGCCGCCGAAGGGCGCGTTCACCAGGTTGCCGGTGGTGGTGCGGTTGATCTTCACGGTGCCGGCCTCGATGTCGGTGGCGAAGTGGTGGATGTAGCGCGGATCGGCCGTCACGATCGCCGCGGACAGCCCGTATTCGGTGTCGTTGGCCTTGGCGATGGCATCGGCGTAGCCGTTGAACTCGATGATGGCGATCACCGGCCCGAAGATCTCTTCGCGGGCGATGCGCATCGACTGCGTCACGTCGGTGAAGACCGCTGGCGACACGTAGTAACCCTGGTCGAAGCCGGGGCCGGTGAGCCGCTCGCCGCCGCACAGCAGCGTGGCCTCGGCCTTGCCGATCTCGATGTAGGACAGCACGGTCTCGAGTTGCCTGCGCGTGGCCAGCGGGCCGAGGTCCATGCCCGGCGTCATGCCGCTGCCGATCTTGAGGGCCTGCACGCGCGCCAGCAGCTTCTGCGTGTACTGCGCCTTGACGGCCGCCGCCACCAGCACGCGGCTGGTGCCGGTACAGGCCTGGCCGCTGAGCGAGAAGCCGCCCTTGATGGTCAGGTCGACCGCCTTGTCGAGGTCGGCATCCTCCATCACGATCAGCGGGTTCTTGCCGCCCAGTTCCATCTGCGTGCGCGTGGTCAGCGGCACGGCGCGGTGGATCTGTTCGCCCGCGCGGGTCGAACCGGTGAAGGAGATCGCACGCACCGCCGGGTGCTCGGTGATGCCGGGTCCGATCTCGGCGGCGCTGCCGGTGACGAAGTTGAGCACGCCCTTGGGCAGCCCGGCCTGGACCAGCGCTTCGGCCAGGCGGTAGCCGGACAGCGGCGCATCCGAGGACGGCTTGAACACCACGGTGTTGCCGGCGATCAGCGCCGGCGCGATCTTGCGCGCGGGAATCGACACCGGGAAGTTCCACGGCGCGATCACGGTGACCACGCCGAGCGGCTCGCGCTGGCTGTAGACCACCATCTCGGGATCGTCGTTCGGATAGGTCTCGCCGGTGAAGGTCTGCCCTTCCACCGCATAGAAGCGCAGGGTCTGCGCCGAGCGCAGGACCTCGTCCTTGCTCAGCGAGAGCGCCTTGCCTTCCTCGCGCGTCAGTTCCTCGGCGATGCCGGCGGCATTGGCCTCGAGGTGATCGGCGGCGCGGTTCAGGATCGCGGCCCGCTTGCTCACCGGCGTGCGGCGCCAGGCATCGAAGGCGGCCGCGGCGGCGGCCACGGCGGCCTGGGCGTCCTCGGCGCAGGAGGCCTGGAAGCGGCCGACGATGTCCGCGACGTCAGCCGGATTGACGTTGTCGAAGGTCCGGCCGGAACGGCTCCTGGTCCATTCGCCGTCGATGTGGTTGAAGAACTCGTCTTGCTGTCCGACAGTCATGATGCAAACCCTGGAAATCGATGGGATCGGCGCCCCGCACCGGGCGGGGCGCCGTGCATGGCGGGCAGAGCCGCGCCGCGCGACACTCAGGCGGCCATCGCCAGCTCGGCCATCGACAGGTCCTTGGCGACGTAGTCGTGATAGAGCGCCGTGGTGTACAGCAGGCGCATCTGTGCGCCGATCTCGCAGATCTTCAGGCAGCGCTGCTGCAGTTCCGGCGTGTTGGCATGCTCCAGCACGATCTGGTAGCCGCGCTCTCCGTGGATCTCGTCGGAGACGATATGCAGGTCGAAGAACTCGACCTCTTCGTCGGTGAACTGGTACTTGTCGCGCAGCGTCGGCGTCTGCTTGCGATAGATCGACGGCACCTGCGACTCCAGCCCGACCACCAGGCCGGCCACCGCCACGATCGGGTCTTCGCGCATGGCCACGGCGTAGCACCACGACTGCAGGCCGCGCGTGGTGGGCGACATATTGTCAGGATCGACCACGCGCTCGCGCGTGGTGCCGCAGGCCTCGGCGAAGCGGATCAGCAGGTCGGTGTGGCGGTCGCCGCCGATCTCCTCTTCATACATATTGGCCAGCAGGAAGTCCTTGGCCTCGGTGTAGCGGTCGGGCGTGCGGGCGTAGATGTAGCCCAGGTAGTCCGCGAAGGGGCCGACGTAGTGATAGTGGTTCTCGGCCCAGCGCGCCAGGTGCGCGCGGCTCAGCTTGCCGCTCGCCCAGGCCACGCTGAACGGGGCCTTGTTGGCGCTCTTGCCCTTGATCGCTTCTTCCAGGGCGGTACGGAATGCTTCGCGGTTCATCAGTTCAGCCATGTCGGGGCTCCTTGTCTTGGCTTGGCTTCAGGTGGCTTTGGGACGGGTCAGCTCCGCTCGGGATCGCGTCGCTGTTTTTGGTATACTATATACATTCATCAGGGCGCTGCAAGCGTTTTCTGCGTTTCCATCGCTTGCATGGCTTCTGTCGCCCACGGAGAACGCCGCCGCGGCGCGGCGACGGGCAGGCACGGTCAGGCGTGGCCCGCCGCGCGGATCTTTTCCCAGGCAAAACCCGCCAGGGCGATGTCTTCCAGGCCCACGCCGACGGACTTGTAGACCACGATGTCGGCGTCGCCGCGCCGCGGGCGCACCTTGCCCAGCAGCACGTCGCCCAGTTCGACCACCTTGTCGGCCGGCAGCACGCCGGGGCCGGCCAGCACGATGTCGCCGGCCTCGCGCGTGGACTGCGGGCGCCACTCCACCACCACCGCCGCCGCGCGGCGCAGGGCCTCGTCGTCCAGCTCGCGCGTATGCGGCAGGCTGGAACCGATCGCGGCCACGAAGGCGCCCGGCTTGAGCGAAGCGCCCGGGAACAGCGGCGTGGTGGAGCGCGAGGCGGTCACCACGATGTCGGCCCGGGCCGCGGCCTCCTCCGCCTCGGCCAGTTCGACCGGAATGCCGCACCAGTCGGACAGCCGCGCCGGCAGGCCGGCGTCGGCGTGGGGATCGTTGACCAGGATGCGTTCGAGCGGCAGGGCCGCGCTGAGCTGCCGGGCATGGGCAACGCCCTGCGTGCCGGCGCCGAACAAGGCCAGCGTGGCGGCATCCGCCCGCGCCAGGTGGCGCGCGGCGACCACCGAGCAGGCAGCGGTGCGCAGGCGCGTGATGGCGCCGGCATCGAAGGAGGCCAGCGGGCGGCCGTCCTCGCTCGAGAAGATCAGGATGACGAAGGAAAACTGGCCGGCGATGGTCGTATAGACCTTGGCGCCGGCCACGCCGCGCTCGGGAATGACCGCGCCGAGCGTCGACAGCTTGACGCCGCCGGCTTCCGTACGGATCCGTTCCTGCATGGCCGCGCGACCGTCGGCGAAACTGCGGAAGGCCTCCAGCATCACCTGCTGCGCTTCGGCTCCGCTGACGTGGCGGTCGATCATCTCATCTGAAATATGCTGCATGGCAACTCCGGTACTTGGCCGGCGGGGGGCGCCTGGCGCTGGGGTTCGAACACGAAAAGGAAACGGGAAGATTGCGCCGGGGAAGGGGCTGCGGCACAGGCCGGCGCCGCGCCGCGCCGGGCGGGGCTCAGCCCGGCCAGGCCAGCTTGGCCAGCACGCCCAGGGCGCCCGCCGCGCACAGCGCGAGCAGCAGGCGCCGCACCGCCAGCGCCGACCACCGCCCCCTGAGGCGGTTGGACAGGGCGAAACCGGCCAGCAGGAAGGGCGACAGCGCCACGCCGAGTCGCACCTCGGCCGCGCCGAAGCGCCCCGCCACCGACAGCATGGCCAGCGACAGCGCGGCCCCGCCGCACAGGATGCAGCCGATGGTGGCGCGCATGCGCTCGGGCGCCACGTGCTGCATCACGATGGCAAAAGGCGGCGCCCCGGCCGAAGTGATGGTGCCCATGAAGCCGGAAGCGGCGCCGGCCACCGCCAGCGAGGCGGTCGAGGCGGCCACGCGCCAGCCCAGCAGGCTCATCGCCACGGCCAGCAGGATGGACACCGAGAACAGCACGGCGAGCGGCTCCGGGCGCAGGCTGCTGATCACCGCCACCGCCAGCAGGCCGCCACCGGCGCGCCCGCACAGGGCCGCGCCCGCCAGCGGCCAGGCGATGGCACGGAATTCGCGCAGCGCCGACAGCAGCGACACGCAGCCGCCCAGCGCCAGCAGCGGCCCCGGCACCAGTTGCGGGAAGAACAAGGCCCCGAGCGGCGCCGACAGCATGGCGAAGCCGATGCCGCCGATGCCCTGCAGGCAGGCGCCGGCGAAGATCAGGGCGCCCATCAGCGCGTAGTCCAGGGCGGACAGGCCCGCAGGCAGGTAAGGGAAGGTGCTGTGCATTGCTGCGTGTGGCCGGCTCGGCTCGCTTAATTTGGTATACAGTCTACACAAAAGAAGCGAAAGATCACAAGCCAAGGGAAGCCGGCGATGCCCGGCCGGCCCCAGATTGGCGCCCGCATTCCCAATAAATGCGCGGCTTCCCGTCAAACCGCACCAAAAATGGGTACGTAGAAATCCGGATCAGATTTCGCTTGTTTGAGTGCGAATCGGAATATAGTATACGAAAACGGCAAACGAGCCGCCCTCACATCACATACCTCAGCCCCAGGGGAATCGCCATGCAACAAGATGTCGTGATCGGTGCCGCGCACTGGATCTACCTACTAGGAGTCGCGGTCATCGTCCTGACCATGATCCTGCGCGCCAACGTGGTGGTACCCGCCATCACCGGCACCTTTCTGGTCATCTTCGCCCTGACCGGCAGCCCGATCCAGGCGCTGGGCGGAATCTTCTCGGCCAGCCTGGTGGCCGCCAAGGAGCTGTTCAACATCTTCCTGGTGATCGCCTTCATGACGGCGCTGCTCAACGCGCTGAAGACGCTGCGCTCGGACATCCGCATGGTCGAGCCCTTCCGCGTGGTGATGAAGAACGGACACTCGGCCTTCTTCATCCTGGCCGCCATCACCTACGTGATCTCGCTGTTCTTCTGGCCGACCCCGGCGGTGCCGCTGGTGTCGGCCATCCTGCTGCCGGCCGCGATCGCCGCCGGGCTGCCGCCGCTGGCGGGTGCCATGGCCATCGCCATCGCCGGCCAGGGCATGGCGCTGTCGTCCGACTATGTGATCGGCGTGGCGCCCGGCATCAGCGCCAAGGCCGCCGGCGCGGCGGTCAGCGCCGCCGTGGTGGCCGACCGCGCGCTGACGCTGTCGATCATCACCGGCGCCATCGCCCTGAGCCTGGCCTACCTGTCGATGCGCAAGCACATCGTGCCGGCCAGCGGCTTGCTGCTCGACCGCTGGCAGGCACGCGCGGGCGGGGCCCAGCCGGTGGACGGCGGCGGCACTTTCGACAAGGCCGAGCTGGCGCGCGGCACCAGCCACGAGGAACCGCTGGTGACCGAGCAGAACATCGCGGCCAGCCTGTCGATGGTGGAGCGCCGCCGCATCAAGTGGTCGAAGTGCTTCGCGCTGGTGACGCCGCTGGCCTTCCTCTGCGTGGTCGCCATCATGGTGATGCCCAAGCTCGGCTCCGACATTGCCGATCTCAAGGGCGGCGAGGCAGCCGCGCTGGTGGGCGGCGTGGCGGCGGTGCTGATGATGCTGGCCACGCTCGCCGCCGAAGGCCCGCGCAGGATGCTGGACGTCTGCCCCGAGCACATCACCGACGGCTTCGTGTTCGCCTTCAAGGCCATGGGTTCGGTGCTGCCGATCGCGGGCTTCTTCTTCGTCGGCGCCGGCGAGACCGCCGCGCAGATCCTCGGCCTGCCGCCGGGCAAGGCGCCCAGCCTGCTGTTCGAACTGATCCAGGCCTACCAGCACATGATTCCCGACAACCACGTGCTGGTCGCCTTCGGCGTGCTGCTGGTCGGCATGATCACCGGCATCGACGGCTCCGGCTTCGCCGGCCTGCCGCTGACCGGCACCCTGGCCGGCGCGCTGGGCCCGGTGGTCGGCTTCGATCCCGCCACGCTGGCGGCGGTCGGCCAGATGGGCGCGGTCTGGACCGGCGGCGGCACGCTGGTCGCCTGGTCCTCGCTGATCGCCGTGGCCGGCTTCGCCCGCGTGCCGGTGCTGGAGGCCGTGCGCGCCCTGCTGATCCCGGTGCTGATCGGCCTGGCCTGCTCCACCGCGGCGGCCATGCTGATCTGGTCCTGAACCGCCCCGATCCGGCGCATCGCCCGCCTCCCCGGACATCCCCAGCCATCCCGCAGCAAACAGAGCAGACGTCATGCCCAAGGTTCTCTTTCACAAGCACGGCCAGGTCTTCGCCGACGAGGTCAAGGACAACACCAACCTGGTGGTGCGCGCCGGCATCAAGCAGTTTCCCTACCCCAACCTGCGCTACGAGTGCGGCATGGGCAAGTGCTCCAAGTGCGCGTGCCGCGTGATCGCCGGCGGCGAACACCTGCCCGCCCCCAACTGGAAGGAGAAGAAGCAGCTCGGCGAGCGGCTCGAACAGGGCTACCGCCTGGCCTGCCAGCTCTGGATCTCGCACGACATCGAACTGGCCCAGGACGACGAGGCCAATGCCGCCGCGCCTGCCGCCGCGGCCGCCGCCTGAGGCGGCGCGAGCCGCCGCGCCAACCATTCTTCACCAGCCCGGCCGGGGCGCCCCGCCGCCCCTCCCCGCCTAGCCTGCACACCCGACCATGTATGTGATCCTGACCAGCAAACCCGGCCAATTCCGCACCGAGCCCGTCGACGGCGTGGTGCCGGTGGAAAGCTACGACTACCTCTTCTATGGCCGCCGCACCACGCATTTCGTCATCGCCGAGCTGCAGCGCGAAACGAAGATCCGCGTGGTCGAGGAAACGCCGCCCGCGCTCGTCAACCACGTGCCGACCAAGTTTCTCGAGCGATTCGACACGCTCGAGGCCGCGCGCGACGCGCTGCGCCGCCTGGCCAGCTTCGGCAGCATGGACCTGCAACTGGCGCAGGCCTGAGCCCCGCCGCCGCCCCCATCCGATACGGACTGAACGATGATCCAGATCACCTTCCTGAGCAACGACAACAAGGTCGTCACCGCTCCGCCCAACAGCAATCTGCTGCGCGTCTCGCTGCGCGAGAAAGGCGGCATTCCCTTCAAGTGCGGCGGCGGCCTGTGCGGCACCTGCAAGTGCAGGATCGAACAGGGCCTCGAGCACACCGACACGGTCAAGCCGAAGGAACACAAGCACCTCAGCGCCGAAGAACTGGCCGCCGGCTATCGCATGGCCTGCCAGACCTTCGTCAACGGCGACATCGGCGTGTCGTGGAAGGTCGTCGAGACGGTGTCGCGCTGACGCGGCCGCCCCATCCGCCCCATCCGAGACCAGGGAGCATCGCATGAGCAATCCGCAAGCCGAAGGCGTGCGCGCCCAACGCTGCATGGTGGCGAGCGGCCACCCGCTGGCGGCGCAGGCCGCACTGCAGTGCCTGCGCGAGGGGGGCAGCGCGGTCGACGCCGCGCTGGCCGCCGACGCCATCCTCGGCGTGGTCGAACCGATGGCCACCAGCATCGGCGGCGACGTGCTGGCCATGGTGGTCGCGCCGGATGGCGAGGTCAGCAGCTACAACGGCACCGGACGCGCGCCGGCGGCCCTCGATCCGGCCCTGCTGGATGCGCTGCCCGGGCAGCGCATCCCGGAGCGCCACCCTTATTCCTGCACCACGCCCGGCGTGGTGCGCGGCTGGCACGACCTGCACCAACGCCATGGGCGGCTGCCCTGGCCGCGGCTGCTGGCCCCGGCCATCGCGCTGGCGCGCGACGGTTTCGCCGTGGCCCCGGTGGCGGCGCGCGAATGGGCGCTGTTCGACCGCGTGCTCCATGCCGACCCGGTTTGCGCCGCGCTCTACCGCGCGGGCCGTCCGCCCGCCGCCGGAGAGCGCTTCGCCAATCCCGGGCTGGCGCGCACGCTGCAGGCCATCGCCAGCGACGGGCCCGACGCCTTCTACCTCGGCGAGCCGGCACGCGCGGCGGCGCAGGCCTGCCAGGCACACGGCGGCGTGCTCGCGGCCGGCGACTTCGCCGAGCATCGCGGCGATTTCCGCGCGCCGGTGTCGACCCGCTTCCGTGGCCTGGAAGTCTTCGAATGCCCGCCCAACACGCATGGCGTCGCCATCCTGCACGCGCTCGATGCGCTGGAACCGCAGGCGCTCGCCGCCGACGATCCCGGCGCCGTGCTGCAGACCGTGCGCGCCATGGGCGAGGCCATGCGCCATGCCAGCCAGACCGTGGCCGACCCGGCCGGCAATACCGTCTGCACCGTCGTGGTCGACGCCGACGGCCTCGCCATCACGCTGATGAGCAGCATCTTCAAGCGCTTCGGCTCCGGCATCGCGGTGCCGGACTGCGGCTTCGTGCTGCAGAACCGCGGTTTCGGCTTCGCCGGCCCCGGCCACATCAACAGTGCCGCCCCGCGCAAGCGCCCTTACCACACGGTGGTGCCCGGCGCGGCCAAGCGCGACGGCCGCTTCCATGCCGGTTTCGGCGTGGTCGGCGGGCTGATGCAGCCGCAAGGCCAGTTGCAGCTGCTGGTGCGGCTGGCGGCCTGGCAGCAGCCGCTGCAGGCCGCCCTCGACGCGCCGCGCTGGCGCCTGGAGTCCGCCACGGCGCTGGCCATCGAGCACGGCATGCCCGAGGCCGTCACCCGCGCGCTGCGCGCAGCCGGCTATACCGATCCGGTCGGCGCCGGCGAACTGGGCGGCCGCAGCGACTTCGGCGGCGCCCAGGCGGTGCTGCGCGCCGCCGACGGCAGCCTGCTGGGCGCCTCCGACAAGCGCAAGGACGGCATCGCGCTGGGCGCCTGAGCCTGCTCCGCGCCGGCCAGTGCGGCCGCCGGGGCGCGGCCGGCATGTCCGCCGCGGTGGCCTGCCCGGCGCCTCACCCGCCCCGGGCCACGGGCGCGGCAATCCGTCGCACCGCGGATCCCGCGCTGCGGCGGGTTATTTATTGCATCACAAATGCATCTTTCATAGAATCGGATCCAGCGTGACCGCCATCACCTCATCCGCGCGACACGCCACGGCCTCCATGCCGGTCGTTCGCCATTTTTGTTGCATTTCGAATACATCAATTCAATCATGCTCTCCGCCCAAGCCCGTCCCCTGATCGATGCCAGCGTCCCCGTGCTGAAGGAACATGGCCTCGCCATCACCCAGACCTTCTACCGCAATATGTTCGCGGACCGCCCCGAGCTGACCAACCTGTTCAACCTGGGCAACCAGGCCAGCGGCGCGCAGCAGCAATCCCTGGCATCGGCGGTGTTCGCCTATGCCGCCAACTACGACAACCATGCGGCCCTGGCGCCGGTCCTTACCCGCATCGCGCACAAGCATGCGGCCGTCGGCATCAAGCCCGCCCACTACCCCATCGTCGGCCGCCACCTGCTGGGCGCGATCGGCGAGGTGCTCGGCGCGGCCGCGACGCCGGAGCTGGTGGCGGCCTGGGACGAGGCCTACTGGCTGCTGGCGGGCGAACTGATCGCCGCCGAAGCGCGCCTGTACGAGCGCGCGCAGTCCAGCCCCGACCACCGCCAGCCGGTGCGCATCGTCGCCCGCGAAGCGCAGGCCGAAGGCATCGTCTCGTTCACCCTGGCCGCCGCCGACGGCAGCGCGCTCGCCGCCTTCGAGCCGGGCCAGTACATCTCGGTGCAGGTGGAACTGTCGCCCGGCGTCTGCCAGCAGCGCCAGTACAGCCTGTCGGACGCGCCCAACGGCGGCCGCTGGCGTATCTCGGTCAAGCGCGAGACCGGCGACGCCGGCCGCCCGCAGGGCACCGTCTCCAACTGGCTGCATGACCATGCGGCCGTCGGCGACGTGCTGCTGGCCAGCCAGCCCTACGGCGACTTCACCGTGCCGGCCCAGGGCAGCGCGCCGGTGGTGCTGCTGTCGGCCGGCGTGGGCATCACGCCGATGATCTCCGCGCTGAACCACCTGGCCGCATGCGCGCCGCAGCGCGACATCGTGTTCGCCCACGCCGCGCGCAACGCCGCGCAGGTGGCCCACCTCGGCGATATCGAGCGGGCCGGCGCACGGCTCGGCAAGCTCGAACTGCGCTTCTTCCTCGAGTCGGGCGAAGACGCCACGCTGGCCGAGCGCCCTGCCGCCGCCGGCCGCATGGCGGTGGACACCTTCCTCGATGCGCGCCACGACGCCGAGGCCGACTTCTACCTGTGCGGCCCGCTGCCCTTCATGCAGGCCCAGCGCGCCGCCCTGCTGGCACGCGGCGTGACACCGTCGCGCATCCACCGCGAGGTGTTCGGCCCCGACCTGCTGGACCATATCCTCTGAGACAGGGAGAACGGGAAAGCGCCGCCGGCCGGCGCGGCCAGCCGCGCCGGTACGGAGACAGGCGTAACGGAAGGAACGCAGCGCACGATGCAGCGGGCTGCAGGCAGGACGAAGCACCAGCACGGCGCGCGCCGTGCCGCCTCGGGAACGCTCCCGCGGCTGATCGTCCAAGCGGACCGATGGCCCGGCCGCCCGGCCGCTCCGCCGCGCTCAGCCGACCACCCGGCCTGGCAGGATCGCGTACACCAGGACCAGGATGCCGACGATGGCTGGCGACGCGAACGTCAACATGCGGCTTTGTGTCTGGGCGCCCAGGAAAACATAGAGACACACCAGCAGGATGGCGGTGACGAATACGAGACCGTCGTAGCTTTGCATACCTGCCTCCTCTGTGGTTTTCTTATAGTGATGATTCAATTTAGGCGCTCGCGCGACAATATGTCACAGGGAGTTTTCCCTAATGCACATCCGGCGCACGCGAACTCCATCGCGCGGTGCCCGTCACATGGCACCGCGTCTTGCCGATTCTCCTTTTCGATCAAGCCCTTGCCGGGAATGCCGGGCGACGGCGGTGCGACCGCAGGCAGGCTCCCACCGCGGCGCAGCGAATCCCCATGATTTTTATTGCGGCGCGAGATAAGCGCCGGGCCAGGTATTAGAAGGGTTGGCGAGGCAATCGCCAGGATGATTATTGCCCTGCACCGTGAATATCGTCCCACGTGCTGGTGCGGCTGTGACGGCACCTGGCGTGATGAGGGGGCAGCGAAGAGAGGGAAAGCGGGGAACGAAAAAAGGCCGGCATGAATGCCGGCCAGTCAGCGGGGATGGGAGAGGAGGACATCCCCGTGCATCAGGAGCAGGAAACCAGTGCCGGCGGCGATGCAAGGCCGCCGGCGCGAAAAACGGGGTCAGGCGAGCGCGCCGTCGGTGTAGGGGTCGAACTTGCCGGCCTTGGCGCCATCCGTGTACGGATCGAAGCGGCCGTGCGCGGGTTGGGACGACACCCCGCTGCGGTCGAGGCCGGCCAGGGTGCCGAAACCATCCACATAGGGCCCCTTCTTGCCGACGCGCGAACCATCCGTATAGGGATCGGCCTTGCCGACCTTGGCGCCGTCGGTGTAGGGATCGAAACGGCCGCGCTTGGCACCATCGGTGTAGACGCTGCGGCTGCCGTCGGCGCGGAACACATAACCATAGCGGTCACCGCTCACACCGCTGTCCCGGGGACCGGCGGCGTGTGCCTGGCCGGCGGCGGCGGCCGCGCTCAGCACGGCGGCGGCCAGCAGGAACTTGGCGGCGGCATTCAGGTTCAGGGTCTTGGTGCGCATGATCTTCTCCTTCGAATTCGGGATCCCGGCGGGATCGCTTGTCTGCGGCGCGGCACCTGGGTGCGGGCCCGGGTCGATCAGGTATCTATGACTAGATAGACGACCGATCCAAAAAAAACGGGACATGCCCGATGTCGCGCTGGATCCCGCCGCGTCGCCCCGCTCTTTCCGTTGCCAGGGATACGTCGCGATCCATGCACGAATAGTATCTACTGGTAGATAGATAGTCAAGAAATTTCTTATGGCTCGCCAGCATTCTTCCGAGGCATCTGCCGCACCCCACGGCCCGCAAGCTGCTGCCGCCACATCATCCAGGTGCCCCGGCGCAGCGGCAGCGGCCGCCGGAGCACCGGTCCCGCTTCAGCTTTCGAGCGGCATCGCGCTCGTGCACTTGATCTCATCCAGGCATACGCTTGACTTGACGCCGCTGACGCCGGGAATGCGCATCAGCGTATCGAGCAGGAAGTCCGACAGCGACTTGAGGTCGCGCGCCACCACTTTCAGCACGTAGTCGATGTCCCCGGTGACCGAGAAGCACTCCTGGATCTGCGCCAGCTCGGCCACCAGCCCCTTGAACTTGGAGAGGTCGCGGATATGGCCCCGCTCCATCGTCACATGGATGAAGGCGACCACGCCGAAGCCCAGCGCGGCCGAGTCCAGCCGGGTTTCATAGCGCTTGATGATGCCGGACTCCTCGAGGCGCCGGTGGCGCCGCAAGGTCTGCGCCGGCGACAGGCGGATGGCCTCGGCCAGCTCGAGGTTGGAGGCCCGGCCGTGCTCCTGCAGGACGCCCAGCAAGCGGCGGTCGATGCGGTCCAGCTCGGTAATCTGCAATTTCATCTCCTTGAAGTCTGTCTCGATGCAATTTCGTGTCGCAATCTAGGGTTTCCCTGTGTGGCTTACGAAATCCTATTTTCCACGTCGGAATATACACTGCCCGTCATGCCTGCAGTGCGCGGCACGGGAATCGGCCTCGATTTCCCTGCGCTGGCACCGACGGGCGCGGCGTGGCGCAAGCGATACGGCATGCGGCACGCCTGCAATATTATTTCTCTGCCCCCGAGATCGTGCATGTCCCTACCTGACAGTACAGCAGCCCGTCTTGCCCGCTTGCGCGGCCTGCGCCTCGGGACTCCGACCCCGTTTTGCCGCCACCTGGGCGCGCCCGCGCGCGCCGACGGACGCGGATTCCCCCTCCCACTTCGCTGAGCAACCGCCATGGCCGATCTGTTTGAGAACCCGATGCAATTGATGGGCTTCGAATTCGTCGAATTCGCCTCGCCCACCCCCAATGTGCTGGAACCGCTGTTCGAGCAGATGGGCTTCAGCCTGGTGGCACGCCACCGCTCCAAGGACGTGCTGCTGTACCGCCAGGGCGACATCAACTTCATCATCAACCGCGAGCCCAAGAGCCAGGCCGCCTATTTTGCCGCCGAGCATGGTCCCAGCGCCTGCGGCATGGCCTTCCGCGTGAAGGACTCGCACAAGGCCTACGCCCGCGCGCTGGAACTCGGCGCCCAGCCGGTCGAGATCGCCACCGGCCCGATGGAACTGCGCCTGCCCGCCATCAAGGGCATCGGCGGCGCGCCGCTGTACCTGATCGACCGCTTCGAGGAAGGCAAGTCGATCTATGACATCGACTTCGAGTTCGTCGAAGGCGTGGACCGCCACCCGGCAGGTCACGGCCTGAAGCTGATCGACCACCTGACGCATAACGTCTACCGCGGCCGCATGGCCTATTGGGCCGGCTTCTACGAGAAGCTGTTCAACTTCCGCGAGATCCGCTACTTCGACATCTCGGGCGAGTACACCGGCCTGACCTCCAAGGCCATGACCGCGCCCGACGGCAAGATCCGCATCCCGCTGAACGAGGAATCGGCCAAGGGCAGCGGCCAGATCGAGGAATTCCTGATGGCCTTCAACGGCGAGGGCATCCAGCACATCGCCCTGCTGACGGAAAACCTGGTCGACGTCATCGACAAGCTGCAACTGGCCGGCGTGCCGCTGATGACGGCTCCCAACGATTTCTACTACCAGGGCCTGGAGAAGCGCCTGCCGGGCCACGGCCAGCCGGTCGACCAGCTGCAGGCGCGCGGCATCCTGCTGGACGGCACCACCGAAGGCGGCAAGCCGCGCCTGCTGCTGCAGATCTTCTCCAAGACCCTGCTCGGCCCGGTGTTCTTCGAGTTCATCGAGCGCCGGGGCGACTACCGCGACGGCTTCGGCGAAGGCAACTTCAAGGCCCTGTTCGAATCGCTGGAGCGCGACCAGATCGAGCGCGGCACCCTGAAGGTCTGAGCAACCGACCAGGCCGGCGCAGCACGCGGCGGCCCGGCAGCCCGCCGGCCCACAAGGCCGGCCGGGCCGCTGTCCCTTGCCGGCGGCAGCGCAGCCTGCTGCACGCCGCCGGCGCCCCCCCCCAAGCAAGCGCCCGCGATCAAAGAGATCGATGACCAACAAGAGGCGCCCATCCGCATTCCATAAGAATGGGTAGAGGAAAGACATGATTCCCGACAATGAGAGCGGCACGCTCAAGCGCGGCCTGAAAAACCGCCATATCCAGCTGATCGCGCTGGGCGGCGCCATCGGCACCGGCCTGTTCCTGGGCATCGCCCAGACCATCAAGATGGCCGGACCGTCCGTGCTGCTCGGCTATGCCCTGGCAGGCATCGTGGCCTTCTTCATCATGCGCCAGCTCGGCGAGATGGTGGTGGACGAACCGGTGGCCGGCTCCTTCAGCTACTTCGCCGACAAGTACTGCGGCCACTTCGCCGGCTTCATCTCCGGCTGGAACTACTGGGTGCTGTACATCCTGGTCAGCATGGCCGAGCTGTCGGCCGTGGGCATCTACGTGCAGTACTGGTTCCCGCACGTGCCGACCTGGATCTCGGCGCTGGCCTTCTTCCTGGTCATCAATGCCATCAACCTGTCGAGCGTGAAGTCCTTCGGCGAGATGGAGTTCTGGTTCTCGATCATCAAGGTGGCGGCCATCATCGGCATGATCGGCTTCGGCGGCTACCTGCTGGTGTCCGGCGCGGCCGGCCCGCAGGCCAGCGTCACCAACCTGTGGCAGCACGGCGGCTTCTTCCCCAACGGCCTGTCCGGCCTGGTGATGGCCATGGCCGTGATCATGTTCTCGTTCGGCGGCCTGGAACTGGTCGGCATCACCGCGGCCGAGGCCGACTCGCCGCAGACCACCATCCCCAAGGCCACCAACCAGGTCATCTACCGCATCCTGATCTTCTACGTGGGCGCGCTGGGCGTGCTGCTCTCGCTCTACCCGTGGGAAAAGGTGGTCACCGGCGGCAGCCCCTTCGTGCTGATCTTCCACGCGCTCAACGCCGACATCGTCGCGCACGTGCTGAACCTGGTGGTGCTGACGGCAGCGCTGTCGGTCTACAACAGCGGCGTCTACTGCAACAGCCGCATGCTGTACGGCCTGGCCAAGCAGGGCAACGCACCGCAGGCGCTGCTGAAGGTCAATCGGCGCGGCATCCCGCTGGCGGCGCTGGGCGTCTCGGCCCTGGCCACGGCGCTGTGCGTGGTGATCAACTACTTCATGCCGGGCAAGGCTTTCGAGCTGCTGATGGGCCTGGTGGTGTCGGCGCTGCTGATCAACTGGGCGATGATCAGCATCATCCACCTCAAGTTCCGCCACGATAAGCGCCGCGCCGGCCAGCAGACCCTGTTCCGCAGCCTGGGCTATCCGTTCACCAACTACCTGTGCCTGGCCTTCCTGGGCGGCATCCTGGTGGTGATGTACCTGACTCCCGACCTGCGCATCTCGGTCTACCTGATCCCGGTCTGGCTGGGCGTGCTGGCGATCAGCTACCGCTTCCGCCAGAAGCGCCAGCCCGACGGCGCCGCGCTGGGCCGCGGCATCACCGCGCAATAAGCCGTGACGCAGCCGGGCCCCTGTCGGCCCGGCTGCGGCCGGCCACCGCTGCGGCCACGGTCACGGCCGCGGGCTGACCCGGCCGGCCATCTGTGGCATGCTCTCTCTTTTGGCCCGTCCGCAACCGCCGGACCGCCAGCCGCACCACCTCAAAGCTTCAACCCAAACCCAAGCACGCAGGAACTCCCATGTTCGAACACATCGAGGCCTTTCCGGGCGACCCCATCCTCTCGCTGAACGAGAGCTTCCAGCACGACCCGCGCACCGAGAAGGTCAACCTGAGCATCGGCATCTACTTCGACGACGAAGGCAAGCTGCCGGTGATGCAGGCCGTGCGCGAAGCCGAATCCGCGCTGCTGGCCGAGATCGGCCCGCGCCCCTACCTGCCGATGGCCGGCCTGGCCGGCTACCGCGACGCCGTGCAGGCCCTGGTGTTCGGCGAACAGTCCGAGGCGCGCGCCAAGGGCCGCATCGCCACGCTGCAGACGCTGGGCGGCTCGGGTGCGCTGCGCGTGGGCGCCGACTTCCTCAAGCGCTACTTCCCCAGGGCCCAGGTCTGGATCAGCGACCCGAGCTGGGAAAACCACCGCGTGGTGTTCGAGCGCGCCGGCTTCACGGTGCAGAGCTATCCCTACTACGACGACGCCACCGGCGGCCTGAAGTTCGACGCCATGCTGGCCGCGCTGCGCCAGGTGCCCAAGGGCGACGTCGTGCTGCTGCACGCCTGCTGCCACAACCCGACCGGCGTGGACCTCGACCAGGAACAATGGCGCCAGGTCATCGCGGTACTGAAGGAACGCGGCCTGCTGGCCTTCGTCGACATGGCCTACCAGGGCTTCGGCGCCGGCCTGGACGACGATGCCTTCGCCATCCGCGAGATGGAACGCGAGGGCCTGTCCTTCCTGGTGGCCAACTCCTTCTCGAAGAACTTCTCGCTGTACGGCGAGCGCTGCGGCGGCCTGAGCGTGGTGTGCCAGAACGCCGACGAGGCTGGCCGCGTGCTCGGCCAGCTGACCGGCGCGGTGCGCGCCAACTACAGCAACCCGCCCACGCACGGCGCGCGCATCGTCAACAAGGTGCTGACCACGCCGGCGCTGCGCGCCCAGTGGCAGGCCGAACTGGCCGCCATGTGCGAGCGCATCGCGCGCATGCGCCAGGCCATCCATGACAGCCTGGTCGGCCACGTGAGCGGCGAAGCGCTGACGCGCTACGTCAAGCAGCGCGGCATGTTCACCTACACCGGCCTGAGCGCCGAGCAGGTCGACCGCCTGCGCGAAGAGTACGGCGTCTATGTGCTGCGCTCGGGCCGCATGTGCGTGGCGGGCCTGAACCAGCGCAATGTGTCGGTGGTCGCCAAGGCCATCGGCGAGGTGCTCGCCAAGGCCTGAGGCCACGGCACGGTGCCATGCCCAGGGCATGCGCACCGGCACCGGCGGGGCCGCGCGGCCCCGCCGTCTCCATCTCCCCGATTCCGCCCTATCCCGCAAAGGGACTGGCCGCCTGCCTCACAGGCCGCGCCAGGCGCCGCGCAGATAGTCCTGCGGCGCATCGCCGCGCCGGATCGCGCCCAGCAGATCTTCGATGAACCACGGCAGCACCAGCCGGGTTTCGCTGTCCGAGACACCGACCCGCAGAGTGCGGCCGCCGGTGCCAGCGGCCGCCTCCGCCGCCATGGCCTCGTCGCCCGCCGCGCACACCAGCGCGGCATCGTGGTCGCTGGCGGCGCCCAGCGGCGGCTGCAGCGCGAACGCTGCGCCCGATGCCGTGGCCAGCGCGAACGTCAGCGCGACCGCCAGCAGTTTCATCATCAACATGGCGCTCATGGTGGCAACCCGGTTGCTGGGATGCATGGTCTCTGTCCTCCTGGATATGAATACCAATACGGTGCATTGTCTTGCGATGGCGGCATGATAGGCAGGCCGCCGCCGGCGCGGTAGGACGAAGTTGTGTGCAATTGTGCGAATCTGTCCGCGCCGCCGTTCGCCTCACCTCGCCTCACCTCTCCGCCGCACAGTTGCGCACAGAATTCCTTCATCTGCTCACAGACCGCGTCCCGCCCGTCTCCTAGACTGCCGTCGGCTTCCCCCTCTGGAGATCGGACCATGATGCCTTACCCGCCGCCGGCCCCGCTGCGCCGGCGCTCGCTGCAGACCCTGGCCACCCTGCCCGCCGCCTGGCTCCTCGCATCGCTCTCCGCCTGCGGCGGCGGCGGCGGCGGCGAAGACCAGCCTGCGGCGGCAGCGGTAAGCGACCGCCAGGTCACCGTGGCCCCCGGCGTGGCGCTGCATGTGCGCGACTGGAACCCCAGCCGGCCCGGACGTACCGTCGTACTGCTGGCCGGTCTGGGCGGCAATGCGCAGGGCTTCAACGGCCTGGCCGCCGCGCTGGCGCGGCGGGCACGGGTACTGGCGATCAGCCGGCGCGGCTACGGCCGCTCCGACAAGCCGCTGCCCGCTGCCGGCGGCGGCTATGATCCCGCGACCTTGGTGGCGGATCTCGACGCGGTCCTGCGCACGCTGCGCGTCGACGAGATCGTGCTGTGCGGCCACTCCATCGCAGGCAATGAGTTGACACTGTTCGCCGGCCGCTATCCGCACCGCGTGCGCGGCCTGGTCTATCTCGACACGAGCTACGACTACACGCGGCCGGTCCCCTGGCACGGCGAACCGCCGCCGGACAATCCGGCGCTGGAGGAGCCCGAGCCTGGTCCGGCGGACCAGGCCTCGCTGGCGGCGGCCACCGCCTTCGCCAGGCGCGTGTCGAAGCTGTGGTCCGCCGCCGCCGAAGCGCAGCTGCGCGACTCGCTCACGCTGTTGCCCGACGGCAGCGTGCGCCCGAACACTCCCGCCCCGGTCGCCGCAGCCATGGCCGACCAAGGCCACGCCTTCTCTCCCGACTACCGCGCGGTCGCTTCGCCAGCCCTCATCGTCGCTGCCGAGCCGGGCGCGATCCGCGATATGTTCCCCTGGCTGTCCGCTACCACCGACGCCGCCACGCTGGCCGACGCACAGACCATGCTGGGCATCTTCCGCCAGGCACGCCGCATCGACGCCGGGCGCCTGGCCGCAGCGCTGCCGGGCAGCCGCGTCCTTTGGCTCCCGCATGCCAGCCATGCGAACTTCTTCGACGAATACCAAGGCGAAGTGGTCCGCGCGATCGAATCGATGCCCTGGTACGAGGCGGACCGCTAGTCCACTGAATCATTGAGAATGCCCTGACTCGTGGCCGGACACCCCTTCCGCAGCAGCGTGCCGGGGCCGTGCCGGCGCCGGCGCGCGCAGGCCCGCCGCCACGATGGCGGCGACGATCACCGCCGCGCCGAGCAGCGTGCGCGCACCGGGCTGCTGCCCGAAACAGGCCCAGGCGAAGGCGATGGCATAGACCGGCTCGAGCGCGACCACCATGCCGACCGTGCGCGCCTTCAGCCAGCCCAGGGCGGTCACGAACAGAGAGTGCGCCAGCCCGGTGCAGAACACGCCCAGCACGGCCAGCCAGAACCATGAGGCAGCCGGCAGCGCGGGCAGCTCCCGCGCGGCGAAGGGCAGCGTGACCAGTGCCACCACCAGGTTCTGCCCGCATGCCACCTGCAGCGGATCCATACCGGCGGCCGCGCGCCGGTTGGCCAGCGCCAGCAGGGCGAACGCCAGGCCGGATGCCACGCCCCAGGCCAGCCCGGCGGTGCCGCTGTCGGCCAGGTCGAGCGAGGGAGTCACCAGCACCAGCCCGGCCGTGACCAGGCCCAGCAGCAGCCACTCCGCCGCGCCGACGCGCTCGCGGAACAACAGGCTCTCCAGCAAGGTGATGAAGGCCGGGAAGCTGGCGAAGCCGAGCGTGGCAATGGCGATGCCGCCGACCTTCACCGCGACGAAGAAGGTCACCCAGTGGGCGGCCATCAGGCAGCCGGAGAACGCCAGCGCGCCGGCGCGCGGCAGCGTGAGCGCGCCGGACACCGCTTTCCCGCGCAGGCGCGCGGCCAGTGCCAGCACCGCGGCGGCAAAGGCGGCCCGCCCCATGGTGATCGCCACCGCGCTGGCGTGGATCAGCTCGCCCAGCACGCCGACCAGGCCGAATAACAAGGCAACCAGGTGGACACAGGCGAGCGCGCGGCGATGGGTCATGCGGGGCAGGTCGGGTAGCAGGTCAGGTGGCAGGTCGGATGGCGACCCCGCGGTGACGCGGCACGCGGGCGCCGCACCGCGCTATGATCGCATGCCTTGGCGGCGCCGCGCCCCTGCGCGCGCCCTTGCGCTCAGGGCGACGGCCGCAGGCATCCCGCCGCGCCGCCCAGCCGCGACAGGATGCGATAGGCCAGCCCGACCCGCGCGGCGCTCGGCGTATTGCGGTTGGCCAGCACCACCACCCCGAGGCGCTGCCCCGGCACGAACGCCACATAGTTGCCGAAGCCATTGGTGGAGCCGGTCTTGTTCACCAGCACGTCCTGCGCCGGCGCGCGCGGCGGCACCAGCTCGCGCACCGGCGTGCCGCGCAGGGCGTTGGCGGGATCGTTGCCCTGCTGCAGCGTCGCTTCCGCCACCGGGCAGGGGTACTGCTCCCAGACCAGGTCCTGCGTCATCGCGCCCACCTGGTAGTAAGCGGTGCGCGTGAGCGTGACGGCCTGCTGCAGCGGGCCGTCCAGCGGCACCGTGCCCAGGTTGGCCTGCACGAAGCGCAGCATGTCGCCGGCCGTGGCGCGCGCGCCATAGGCTGGCGCGGCGAGCAGGCCCGGGGCCATGCGGATCGGCCGGCCGTCCAGGGTATAGCCCTGGGCATAGTCCGCCATCCTGGCCGGCGGCACCTCCAGGAAGGTATCGGACAGGCCCAGCGCCGGCAGCAGCCGCGCCTGCATCGCGCTGGAGAAGTCCTCGCCCAGCGCCTTGGCCACGGCCATGCCCAGCGTGCCGATGCCCGGGTTGCCGTAGGTGCGCCAGGTACCGGGCGCGTGCTCCGGCTGCCAGCGCTTCAGGTAGTCCAGCCACTGCGCGTCGCTGCCGATGCCGTCCGGCACCTGCAGCGGCAGCCCGCCCGGCGTGTGCGTGCCGAGATGCACCAGCCGCAGGCTGCCGAAGGCGCTGCCCCGCAGCGCCGGCAGGTAGCGCTCGACCGGGTCGGACAGCGACAGCCGGCCTTGCTGCTGTGCGTACTCGGCCAGCGTCGCCGTCAGCGTCTTGCTGACCGAACCCAGTTCGAACAAGGTGCGCGAGGAGACCGGCACTCCGCTCTCGCGCGAGGCGACGCCGTAGTAGAAAAGATGGGATTGGCCCGCCTGCGCCACGCCGACGGCCATGCCCGGGATACCGTACTCGCGCATGACCGGCAGCACCGCATCGTCCACCACCTGGCGCACGGTGGCAGGCACCGCGCCGGGAGCGGGCTCCGCCTGCGCCGCCGTGCCGGCCGCCGTACCCACCGCCACCAGGCAGGCGGCCAGCGTGGCCGCAGTCCATCTCTTCATCGCTTGTTCTCCATCAGCACCCGGCGCGTTCCAGGCAATGGCGCACAGCCTAGCGCAAGGCAGGGGACGGCGCAGCCGCGCGCGGCGTAACCGGCGTAACCGGCGTAACCAGGCATAAGCGGCGCAGGAACCTCAGCGGCGCAACCGCCGCGCCCCGCCCTCAGCCGCCGGCCGTCTCGCGCAGGTCGGCACGTGCGGCCGGCCAGCCGCGCCGCACCGTCTGCGCCAGCACCACGCCGGCCAGCGCGGCGCCGCCCCCCAGCAGGTGGTAGCCGTGCAGGCGCTCGCCGAACCAGCCGACGGCGATCGCCGCGGTGGCCACCGGCAGCAGGTTCATGAACATGCTGCAACGGTTCGGGCCCAGGTAGCGCACGCCCTGCATCCACAGGAACGGCAGCACCACCGAAGCGAGGGTGCCGGCATAGGCGATCAGCGGCAGGCTGGCGCGCGTCGGCAGCACGGCCTGGGCAGGCAGGCGCAGCACCAGCAGCGCCATCAGCAGCAGCGCGGCAAGCGCCTGCAGGTAGGTCGACTGCCAGGCCGGCAGCCCGCTCTGCCAGCGCCGCAGCAGCACGCCGTAGAGGGCGTAGGCCAGCGCGGCCGCCAGCATCAGCAGGTCGCCGGCGTGGGCGCCGCCGGCCAGCAGCGTGGCGGGCTCGCCGGCGCTGATCAGGTAGACCAGCCCGCCGAACGACAGCACGCCGCCGCCCGCCATGCCAAGGGTCGGCGCTTCGCCCAGCAGCCACACCGACAGCAGCATGGTCAGCAGCGGCACCAGCGAGGTCATGATCGCCATATTGGTCGCGGTGGTGGTCTTGGCCGCCTCGTACGACAGGCACTGGAACAGCACCATGGCCAGGAAGCCGAGGAAGGCCAGCCTGGGCAACTGCGGCGCGATGGCGGCGCGGTTGCGCCAGGCCGGCTTCAGCACGAACAGCGACATCAGCGCCACGGCCAGCACCAGGCGCCAGAAGGTGATGGCCTGCGGGTCGATGGCATGGGCGGACAGCTTCGACACCATGACGTTGCCTGCCCACAGCAGGATGGCGAACAAAGGAAAGAGAAGGGAAAGGTCGGGCATGGAATCGGGCTCCTGGCAGCAGTGAGATGCGATGATGCCGACGCCCGGAAGAGACCGTCTCCCGCTAGAATGACTCAAGCTATCGCAAAACGGTCACCCTTGTCCCGCGCCCCCTCCTCGATGATTCCGCTGCCCCCGCAAGACGTCCACGCCCGCCACGAGGACACGCCGATGCCGGTGGCCGCGCTGGCTGCCGACTACCCGCATGGCGCGCTGGTGGCGTTGCACCGCCATCGCCGCGCGCAACTGCTCTATGCCGTGGAGGGCGTGATGCTGATCGAGGCGCAGGCGGGGCGCTGGGTGGTGCCGCCCACGCGCGCGGTATGGCTGGATGCGGATGTCGACCATACGGTGCGCATGAGCGGCAACGTCAAGATGCGCACGGTCTTCGTCGAGCCCGGCACGGTCGAGCACCTGCCGGAGCGCAGCTGCGTGGTGGAAGTGCATTCCCTGCTGCGCGAACTGATCCTCGCCGCCGTCGAGATCCCGCTCGACTATGCGCCGGGCAGCCGGCACGAACTGCTGATGAAGCTGCTGCTGGCCGAGCTGGCGGCGATCCCGCGCCTGCCGCTTTACCTCGCCTGGCCGCGGCATGCCGGCCTGCGTGCCGTGTGCGAGGCGGTGCTGCGCAGCCCCGACGCACCCCACACCGTGGCGCAATGCGCGCGCACCCTGGGCGTGGCCGAGAAGACGCTGCACCGCCTGTTCCAGCGCGAGACCGGCATGACCTTCGGCCGCTGGCGCCAGCAGGCGCGGCTGTTCCTGGCGCTGGAGCAGCTCGCGCACGGCGAGAAGATCGTCAATGTAGCGCTCGACCACGGCTACGCCAGCCAGAGCGCTTTCGCCGCCATGTTCAAGCGGCACTTCGGCGTCGCCCCGTCCGCCTTCTACCGCTGACGCCGCCGCGCCGGCGCGGCCCTGGCCCGCTGGTGCCGCACTATAGTGGGTGCAAGCCACGCGCCGCGGCACCCTGCCCGCGCGCCGCCTCCGCCATTCCCTGCAATTCCGACATTGCCGACATTGCCGACATTGCCGACATTGCCGACATTGCCGCCAGGAGCCAGCCATGAGCCAGCGCATCTTGATGATCGTCACCTCGAACCACCGCATGGGCGCATACGACAAGCCGACCGGCCTGTGGGCCGAAGAACTGGCCACGCCCTGGTACGCGCTCGCCGATGCCGGCGTCGCCATCGAGCTGGCCTCCCCTGCCGGCGGCCCGGCGCCGATCGACCCGGGCAGCATCCAGCCCGAAGGCCGCAACGAAGCCGCGGTCGCGCGCTTCCTGGCCGACCCTGACCTGCGGGCCCGCGTCGCCGCCACCAGCAAGACCGCCGACCTGGACATGGCCGGCTTCGACGCGGTGTTCTTCCCCGGCGGCCACGGCACCATGTGGGACCTGCCCGGCGATGCCGGGGTCAAGCGCCTGGTCGAGCAGGCCGAGGCGGCCGGCAAGATCATCTCCTCGGTCTGCCACGGTGCCGCCGGCCTGGTCAGCGCGCGCCGCGCCGACGGACGGCCCCTGGTCGCGGACCGGACCGTGAACGCGTTCACCAACGCGGAAGAGACCGAGGTCGGGCTGCAGGAGGTGGTGCCCTTCCTGCTGGAGTCCCGCCTGCGCGAACTGGGCGGGCGCTTCGAATGCGCGCCGAACTGGCATCCCTTCGCCGTGCGAGACGGGAACCTGATCACCGGCCAGAACCCGCAATCATCGGAACGGGTGGCGCGCGAAGTCCTGCAGGCGCTCGGATTCGCCGCCTGAGCCCTGCTTGCAGGAAGGCCGGCCGGGCACTATGCTGCACGCGCCGGCGCCGCAGGACCTCCGCCTCCACCTGGGGGGCGGCCCGCGGTGCGCATCATGACATCCGGAGGAAGACGAGGCATGAACGCCTGGATCACGAGAACGCTCGGCCTGCTCGGCTGCGCCCTGGCCCTGCTGGGCAGCCCCGCCGGCGCCGCGGGCAAAGCGGACAAAGCACACCAAGCACACAAGGCACAGAGTGCCGCCACCGCAACCTTGACCATCGTCGCCGACACGCAGCGGCGCAGCTGGACGCGGCGGGAACTGCTGCGCGACCGCCGCCTGGCCAGCATCACGGTCGACGACGACAACCTGAAGCGCCGCATGACCTTGCGCGCCATCCCGCTGGCCGCGCTGCTGGAGGGCCTGCCGGTCACGCCCGATGCCAGCGCGACCACTGCCGCCAGCGACGGCTACGTCTCGCACCTGCCGATGCGCCTGCTGCTGGCCGACGGCGCCGGCGAACCGCGCGCCTGGCTGGCGGTGGAAGATCCCGCCGCGCCCTGGCCCAGGCTCAAGGGACATGACATCGGCCCGTTCCGGCTGGTCTGGACCACGCCGACGCCGCAGGCGGCAGCGCAGGTCAACGAGAGCCTGTGGACCTACGCCATCGTGCGCATCGATCTCGCCGCCGCGCCGGCGGAACGCTTCGCCGCCATCCGCCCGGCGCCCGGGCTGCCTGCCGACGGCCCGGTACTGCGCGGCTTCGCCACCTTCCAGCGCGTCTGCTTCTCCTGCCACTCGCTCAACCGCGCCGGCGACGCCAACCTCGGCCCCGACCTCAACGTGCCCTACAACCCGGTCGAGTACCTGGGCGACGACAAGCTGGCCCGCCTGATCCGCAATCCGCAGGCGCTGCGCTGGTGGCCGAACTCGCGCATGTCCGCGATCGACGAGAAGACCCTGCCCGATGCCGACCTGCAGGACCTGCTGGCCTACCTGCACCACATGGCGGGCCGCAAGGCCCAGGCGGCGGCCCCGGCCAACTGAAGCATCGCGGCCGCGCCGCCCGGGGACTGAGTCGCACAACTAGTGTTTCTCCCCCTCCTTGTCGGCGACTTCGGCGGTGCTCTGAAGCGAAGCCGACGACGCGTCCTGGACACTGCCTGCTACCGCTGGCCCCGGGCCGGACGCGGCACGAAGCCGGCAGCGGCAGGGTCAGTCCCCCATCGCCATTTCGGCCGGGGTGGGCCTGGGCGCGGTGGTGATGCTCTTGACCATGGCATCGGTGCCGAAGCCCAGGTGGCGCACGCAGTGATCCTTGCCGATGAAGAAGGCGCGTCCCCATCCGTAGCCGCCCGGGGCGTATTCATGAAAGGAGGGCACGCGGAACCAGGCGCGGCTGTCGTGGATGTAGTCATCGAACAGGACGACGGCGGCCGGCTCTTGCCGGGCGAACCGGTCCACTACCTCGGCCGTGGTCCAGGCCTGCAACGGATCGAGCATTTCGCGCGGGGGCAGCACCAGCACGTCGAATTTCTCCGCATCGAAGTCCGCCAGCGCGGCGGTCTGCACGTACGCATCGCGCTGCACCAGCTGCACGCGCTCGCTGTCCGCATTGCGCTCTCTCCGCACGGACAAGCGGCGGCCCGAATTCTGGTACGTCGCATATGCGGCCAGGACAACACCGATCGGACTGACGAGATAGCTGCCCGCCGCGGGCGGACGGACGGTGAAGGGCGATTGCTCGACACCCAGCGCCGTTTGCCGGTCGGGATGCAGGAAGCCGAGCAGCAAGCGGAATTCTTCCGCCGCCTCGCGCAGGTCGTGCTGGTCATTGGTCACGGTTTCATCGGCGCCTTCGCCCGGCCGCGTCGGGCCCTTCTTCTTCGCCGCCTGCTGGTACAACTGCTCGCGGCGGCGGCGCAGCGCGTCCGCGGCCTGCTGGCTCTGCTTGTCCAGCGCTTGCGCCTCCTTCATCTGCGCCGCACGGTCGGCGGCGCTGACGTATCCGCCTGCGGCGCCGGCCAGCCCGAGATTCGTGCGGGCCGCGGCCAGCTCCGCGATGCGGCCCCGGAGCCTGCGGACTTCCGCATCGGATTCCATCTGCTTCTGGACACGCAGCTCCAGCTGGCGCGGCGTCAGTTCGTCTTCCTGCGCGGCCTTGAAGAAGGGCTGGTTGCAGACGTAGTCGCCGGTGTGCCAGCGCGCGCGCAAGGCGCGCCAGGCCAGGTTCTGCCGCATGCCGAAGCGCAAGGCATCCTCGACGCGCTCGATCGGGATGGTGCGGTCCAGCCAACGGTTGAAGGCATCGATCACCGGCTTGGCGAGGGCGAAGTCGTCCTGCATGAACGGGCTTTGCTTGATCTCGTCACCAACGCGCAGGGGCACGCCTTGCTTCAGGGCCTCGATGTACATATGGTGCAGCGGGATCTGGCTGAGCTTGGAACCCTCGCCGCCGCGCGCCTTGCCCTGGTCGCCAGGGGGATAGCCACCGCCGATATCGGAATGCACGCCCGGATACGCGACCTCCAGCCGCTGGCCGGCGCCACCGGGATAGACGCTGCCCTCGCGGATGGTATCGAGGGGAAAGCTCATGCGCTGCTCATGGATGGAGAAGAAGTGCGCGCAGCGCTTCACCTCCTTGGGGATATCCATCAGGCCGCTGTTCGACCAGGCGAAGTGGCCGTCGAAGGTGCTGATATCGAGCGCCGCGCGCACCGAATCGGGCGGTCCCACCGATGCCACGGTATCGAACAGGCCCATGAAGTTGACCTGGTAGGGGATCTCGCCGGCGATCCTGCCGCCGGGGGCCCAGTCCCGCATCAGCTTGCCGACGAAGGAACGGGCGGTGGCGGCGCCGCGCGAGAAGCCGAACACATTGATCCAGACCTGCTTGACCATCTTGTTGCGCTGGCAGTCGCGCTTGCGGTCCCGCTGCATGCCGGCCAGCCGCCTGTGCTTCATGTCGAAGAGGGTGGCGAAGGGGCGGTAGCCGTCGGCAGTGGCTCTGCACAGGCGGTTGGCTTCGTCGTTGTCAATCAGCGTTTCGTTCGGGCCGGCGACCGCTTTGTAGATCGAATTGAGGACACGGGTATAACCCCACACGCAGCGCCGCCCATAGCCTTTGGCGAAGGCCTTGCCGATGGACGAGTACACCGATTCGCCGATCTCGGGGAACGGCGTGCCGACCCCCGGCATATAGTGTGGGTAGATGCCATTCTCGGGCTCTTCTCTTGCGGCCTTGTACAGGCGAGCCACGTTCGTGTGCGCCTGGCTCAACGAATCGCGGAAGGGGTTGTTCTTGTCATCGTTATTGTTGGTGCCGTCGAAGAAGAGGCTGATGTGCAGGGTCTGTTCGCAGCCGGCATCGTGATCGGCCACCTTGCCTTTGTGGGTGTCGTAGATCTTCTTCCCCATCGGCAGCAGCCCGCCGTCCGGCATCTGGGTCGGCCAACGCAAGACGTGATTCATCGTTCGTTCTCCTGTTGCCTCAGTAGCTTCTTCTCCCGGTTGGCGACTTCGACGGCGTAGGCCTCGGCTTTCTTCCGTTCCGCTTCATGCCTGACCTCCG
Source organism: Cupriavidus malaysiensis (assembly GCF_001854325.1). NCBI lineage: Bacteria > Pseudomonadati > Pseudomonadota > Betaproteobacteria > Burkholderiales > Burkholderiaceae > Cupriavidus > Cupriavidus malaysiensis. Next base: position 1,035,880 of record NZ_CP017755.1, on the reverse strand, counting down.
CTTCGCGGTTGGCGGCCTCATCCAAGGCGCCGGCTACCACGTAAGGATCATCGTCGGCGGGACGCACGGTCAGATCGTTGTGGCCGTTCGCATTGCCATCCTGAACCATGACCTTGATACGATCTTCCGGCAGGAACACCACAAAGAGTGCACCGGCCCTGGGCCCGTATTCCGCGATTTCCGCTTGCGCCTGGTACCAGGAACCATAGGTGACGCCATCCAACTTCTTGTCTACCAGCCAACGGACGTTCACCTTCAACCCCGGTCGCCATTTCGCTGGGAACGAGGCGCAGCAGGACTCCTTCCCCCCCCGGAAGGCGTGCGCTCCGGGGTGGCGGGAAAGATATTGGGGCCGCCGCCGGTGATGCCGTTCTCGCCCGTGATGCCGAACGAGTCGATGTAGTAGGGGGTGTAGTTCAGGCCGCTGACGCCTCCAGCCTGCATGGCATCGGGGTCGATGCTCTCCGCTGCATCCCTCGACTCTGTTCCGGTCCGGTCGTCGCAGCCTGCCAGCAGGCCAAGGCCTGCCAGCAGGACGGCTGCCAAAAGCCGCGCGGGCAGGCCGTGGCGTCCCGCCTGGGAGGGGCGGTACCGGGCCGCAGCACCGGCCGCATCGTGATCGGCCACCTTGCCTGGGTGGTCGTCATAGGTTTTCTTTCCCATCGGCGGCAACCCGCCGACCGGCATCTGGGTTGGCCAACGCAGGACGTGATTCATCGTTCGTTCTCCTGTTGCCTCAGTAGCTTCTTCTCCCGGTTGGCGACTTCGACGGCGTAGGCCTCGGCCTTCTTCCGTTCCGCTTCATGCCTGACCTCCGCTTCGCGGTTGGCGGCCTCATCCAAGGTGCCGACCACGACGTAAGGATCGTCATCGCTCGGTCTGGTCCAGACATTGGTATAGCCCGCCTCAACGGAGCCCCGGACCATGACCTTGACGCGATCCCCCGGCAGGAAGATCGCCCACAAGCCGTAGGTGGCTTTTCCGTAGGGGGGGAGTTCGGTCTCCGCCTGGTACCAGGAGCCATAGGTCACGCCATCCAACTTCTTGTCTACCAGCCAACGGACGTTCACCTTCAACCCCGGGCGCCATTTCGCTGGGAAAGACGCGCAGCAGGACTCCTTCCCCCCCCCGGAAGGCGTGCGCTCCGGGGTGGCGGGAAAGATATTGGGGCCGCCGCCGGTGATGCCGTTATCGCCCGTGATGCCGAACGAGTCGATGTAGTAGGGGGTGTAGTTCAGACCGCTGACGCCCCCCCCGCGCATGGCATCGGGGTCGATGCTCTCCACCGAGTCTCTCGACTCCGTTCCGGTCCGGTCGTCGCAGCCGGCCAGCAGGCCAAGGCCTGCCAGCAGGACGGTTGCCATGAGCCGCGCGGGCAGGCCGTGGCGTCCCGCCTGGGAGGGGCGGTACCGGGCCGCAGCACCGGCCGCATCGTGATCGGCCACCTTGCCTGGGTGGTCGTCATAGGTTCTCTTTCCCATCGGCGGCAACCCGCCGACCGGCATCTGGGTCGGCCAACGCAAGACGTGATTCATCGTTCGTTCTCCTGTTGCCTTTGCAGCGTCTTCTCCCGGTTGGCGACTTCGACGGCGTAGGCCTCCTTCCTTTGCCGTTGCACTTCACGCCTGACCTCCGCTTCGCGGTTGGCGGCTTCATCCAAGGTGCCGACCACGACGTAGGGATCGTCCTCGCTCGGTCTGGTCCAGACATTGGTATAGCCCGCCTCTGGCGAACCCCAGACCATGACCTTGACGCGATCCTCCGGCAGGAAGATCGCCCACAAGCCATAGGTGGCTCTTCCGTAGGGGGGGAGTTCGGTTTCGGCCTGGTACCAGGAGCCATAGGTCACGCCATCTTGTTTCTTGTCTACCAGCCAACGGACGTTCACCTTCAACCCCGGGCGCCATTTCGCTGGGAAAGACGCGCAGCAGGACTCCTTCCCCCCCCCGGAAGGCGTGCGCTCCGGGGTGGCGGGAAAGATATTGGGGCCGCCGCCGGTGATGCCGTTATCGCCCGTGATGCCGAACGAGTGGATGTAGTAGGGGGTGTAGTTCAGACCACTGACGCCCCCCCCGCGCATGGCATCGGGATCGATGCTCTCCACCGAGTCTCTCGACTCCGTTCCGGTCCGGTCGTCGCAGCCGGCCAGCAGGCCAAGGCCTGCCAGCAGGACGGCTGCCATGAGCCGCGCGGGCAGACCGTGGCGTCCCGCCTGGGAGGGGCGGTACCGGGCCGCAGCACCGGCCGCATCGTGATCGGCCACCTCGCCTGGGTGGTCGTCATAGGTTTTCTTTCCCATCGGCGGCAACCCACCGTCCGGCATCTGGGTTGGCCAGCGCAAGACGTGATTCATCGTTCGTTCTCCTGTTGCCTCAGTAGCTTCTTCTCCCGGTTGGCGACTTCGACGGCGTAGGCCTCCTTCCTTTGCCGTTGCACTTCACGCCTGGCCTCCGCTTCGCGGTTGGCGGCCTCATCCAAGGTGCCGGTTGCCACATATGGGTCGCTGTCCGCCGGTCGCGTTCTCACACTGTTATGGCCATTGGCGTTGCCGTCCATGATCATGACCTTGACGCGATCTCCGGGCAGAAATATTGCCCATAACCCGTAGGTCGACTTGCCGTACTCTGGCAGTTCGGTTTCCGCTTGGTACCAGGAGCCATAGGTGACGCCGTCCAGTGTCTTGTCCACCAGCCAACGGATCTTCACCTTTAACCCCGGTCGCCATTTCGCTGGGAACGAGGCGCAGCAGGACTCCTTCCCCCCCCCGGAAGGCGTGCGCTCCGGGGTGGCGGGAAAGATATTGGGGCCGCCGCCGGTGATGCCGTGATCGCCCGTGATGCCGAACGAGTGGATGTAGTAGGGGGTGTAGTTCAGGCCTCGGACGCCTCCAGCCTGCATGGCATCGGGGTCGATGCTCTCCACCGACTCCCTCGACTCCGCGCCGGCCCGGTCGTCGCAGCCGGCCAGCAGGCCAAGGCCTGCCAGCAGGACGGCTGCCAAAAGCTGCGCGGGCAGGCCGTGGCGTCCAGCCTGGGAGGGGCGGTGCCGGGCCGCAGCACGGTACCAGGAGCCATAGGTGACGCCGTCCGGAATCTTCTCCACCAGCCAACGGACGTTCACCTTCAACCCCGGTCGCCATTTCGCTGGGAACGAGGCGCAATACATTTCTCCGCCCCCACCGGATGGCATGTTGTCCGGGGTGGCGGGAAAGATATTGGGGCCGCCGCCGGTGATGCCGTGATCGCCCGTGATGCCGAACGAGTGGATGTAGTAGGGGGTGTAGTTCAGGCCGCTGACGCCTCCAGCCTGCATGGCATCAGGGTCGAGGATCTCCGCCGACTCCTTCGACTCCGTTTCGCTCGAGACGGCCGGCCAGCAGGCCAAGGGCTGCCAGCCGACCATGTGAAAGGCGGCGCTGGCAGTGCCGCGCAGGGGCTTCTTGTCCAGGTTCGCCGCGGTGCCGAGTATCGGGCTGCGCTCGTCCGCTGTACGCAACTGCAGCTGATACTCGAACAGCGCATTCAGATGATCCGTGCCGCTCAGGCGGGAAAACACAAGCGTGGGCTGGCCTTGCAACTCCGGCAAAGCGGGGCTGGATACATTGACGTCGGGTGAGGAATATGCCAACCGATTGCCCATGCGGCGATCTCCCTTGTCGAATTGACATCATTCAACGGAAGATATTCGCGCACCGAGCGGTCGCAAGATATTGGACGAATCCTATTCTTGATGGATCAATTTCGTCATAAAAATCGGAAGCCCGCCACTAGTCCACTGAATCATTGAAATGGGAGGGGAAAGACATGGCATGCGGGAATCAGCGCCAGGCGCAAAGCGCAGCCATCGCACGGCGATGGCGAGCCTTCGCAACGACGCGACGAGCCCGCATGCCATGGCAGGCACCGATCGATTTCAGCGATTCAACGGGCTAGCGCAGCATGAAAGACATCGCCGACAGGCAGTTGAGCATGCGCACCGCATCCTGGACCGAGCCGGCGGCGAACTCCAGCAGGTCGCCATCGAGGCGCTCCAGCGCCGGCCACTGGCAGAACAGGTCGGCATGGCCCGGCGTCTGCGTCTGCAGGCGGCAACGCAGCGGCGTGGCCAGGATCAGGCGCCCCGCGCCGGCCGCCTCGATGGCGGCGCGCACGGCCGTCTCGGCGGCGCCGGCGATCGCCGCGCGCGCCGCGCCCGGCGCCAGCGAGGTACCGCTGGCGAAGCCGCCGGCACGCTTGGTCTCGACATAGCGCACCCACGGCATCAGCCTGCGCGTCTCCTCGATGAACACGTCGTCGCCGCTGGCCATCAGCACCGGCACGCCGAACTCGCCGGCCAGCGCGCCGTAGAGCCCCGCCTCGCCGAGTTCCAGCCCATCGAGCCAGACGCGCGCGAAGGCGCCGCTGTTGATGGTGTGCGCCAGCACCCCGCGGCCCTGCGCGCGCCCGTGGCAACCCACCAGGAAGACGCCATCGCAGCCCTGCTCCACCCCGGCCATCATGCCGAGGTAGCGCGGCTTGCCCAGCACCAGCCGCGCGCGCGGGTCGAGCTGGTCGGGCAGCAGGTTGCGGAAGCCGCCATGCGAGTCGTTGACGAGGACTTCCGTGGCGCCGCCGGCGAAGGCGCCCTGCACCGCGGCATTGGCCTCGCCCGTCATCCAGGCGCGGGCGCGCTCGTACTCGCCATTGCCGGCGCGGGTCTGCTCGGCGTGGAACACGCCGGCCACGCCCTCGATATCGGTCGAGATCAGGATGCGCATGCGGACTCCCACGCTTCGCTCGCCAGGCCCGGCAGCAGTTCGCACAGCGCCTGGCGGCGATGCCCGTCGCGGCCGCTCACGCCTTGCGCCCGCCACAGTGCGTGGACGATGGCCTGCTCGACACAGTCGGCGGCGGCGCGGAACAGGGGATCGAGCCGCGTCTCGTGCAGCATCGGCAGCGCGGGCATCGGCGCCGCGGCCAGGTGCGGCACGGTGTAGGCGGTGGAAAAGGCCAGCGCGATGTCGCCGGAGCCGTGGCCGAACACGGAACCGGTGCGCGCCAGCCCGGCGCCGGCGCGCAGCGACAGGCGGCGCAGCTGGCGCGCATCCAGCGGCGCGTCGGTGGCGATGAGCATGATGATCGAGCCCTTCTCCGGCTCCGGCTCCGCCGCGGCTTCCGCGCCCGGCAAGGCCTGCGCCGAGGCCAGCGCGCCCAGCAGTTGCCGGCCCAGGCGCCGGCCCGCCACCGTCAGCGCGTCCGGCGTGCCGAAGTTCGCCAGCACCAGCGCGCCGACCACGTGGCCTGCCGCCAGCCGCGAGGCGCTGCCGATACCGCCCTTGACGCCGAAGGCCGACATGCCGCGCCCGGCGCCGACCGCGCCCTGGGCGAAGCCGGTCCCTGCCGCGGCCAACGCGGCATCGTAGTGCGAGGCCTGCAGCGCCATCGCCTGGATATCGTTCAGGTAGCCGTCGTTGCACTCGAACACGAGCGGATTGAGCGTGGGCCAGGCGCGCCCGATCTCGGGACTGGCGGCGATGGCGGCGCGGATCTGCGCCTGCGACACCGCGCCGACGCTGAAGGTATTGGTCAGCGCGATCGGCGTTTCCAGCACGCCGAGCTCCTCCACCTGCACCAGGCCGACGCTCTTGCCGAAGCCGTTGAGCACGCTCGCGGCGGCCGGCACCTTGTCGGTGTAGAGATTGCCGCCGTGCGGCAGCACCACCGTCACGCCGGTCTGGCAGGCGCCTTCGGCCAGCGTGGCGTGGCCCACCGCCACGCCTGCCACGTCGGTGATGGCGTCGCGCGGCCCGGCCGGCAGGTCGCCGATATGAGGCACAGCACTGCGGGGAAAAACCATGCGGGTCACCTCAGCGGCGGTCGATCTTCGGGTCCAGCGCGTCGCGCAGGCCGTCGCCGAGCAGGTTGAAGGCCAGCACCGTCAGGAAGATCGCCAGGCTGGGGAAGATCGCCACGTGCGGCGCCGTGACCATGTCGGCGCGCGCCTCGTTGAGCATCGCGCCCCACTCCGGCGTGGGCGGCTGCGCGCCGAGGCCGAGGAAGGACAGGCTGGCCGCCGTGATGATCGAGGTGCCGATGCGCATCGAGAAGTAGACCACGATGGACGACACCGTGCCCGGCAGGATGTGGCGCACCAGGATGGTCCAGTCGGAAGCGCCGATGCTGCGCGCCGCCTCCACGTAGGTGAGCCGCTTGAGCATCAGCGTATTGCCGCGCACCAGGCGGGCGAAGGCGGGGATGCTGAAGATGGCCACGGCGAAGATCACGTTGACCATGCCGTTGCCGAGGATGGCCACCACGCCGATCGCCAGCAGGATGCCCGGGAAGGCGAACAGCACGTCGGAGATGCGCATCACGATGCGGTCCCACCAACCCTCGTAGTAACCCGCCAGCAGGCCGAAGGCGGTCCCGATCACCGCGCCGATGATGACCGACAGGAAGCCGGCGGCGAGCGAGATGCGGGTGCCGGCCAGGATGCGGCTGAAGATGTCGCGGCCGAGCGAGTCGACGCCCATCCAGTGCGCGGCCGAGGGGCCGGCATTGAGCGCGTCGTAGTCGAAGAAATTCTCCGGATCGTAGGGCACGATGTGCGGCGCCAGGATGGCCACCAGCACCAGCAGCAGCACGAACACGCCGGCGCCCAGCGCCAGATGCTGCTTGCGGAACTTGCGCCAGAACTCCGACCAGGGCGTGCGCACGCCCTCGGGCGTGGCGGTGCCGGCACCGTTGCCGGCGGCGGGCGTGGAAAGCTCAGTCATGCCGGCCTCCTCTTACTTGTAGCGGATGGCGGGATTGATCACCGTGTAGAGGATGTCCACCACCAGGTTGATCAGGATGAATTCCAGCGAGAACAGCAGCACCTCGGCCTGGATCACGGGGTAGTCGCGCATTTCGACGGCGTCCACCAGCAAGCGGCCGAGGCCGGGCCAGTTGAACACCTTCTCGACCACGATGGAGCCGCCCAGCAGGAAGCCGAACTGCAGGCCCATCATGGTGACCACGGGAATCATGGCGTTGCGCAGGGCGTGCTTGGCCACCACCACGCTCTCGCGCACGCCCTTGGCGCGCGCGGTGCGCACGAAGTCCTCGTGCAGCACCTCGACGAAGGAGGCCCGCGTGAAGCGCGCCATCACGGCGGCGACTGCCGCGCCCAGCGTCAGCGAGGGCAGGATGTAGTGCTTCCAGCTGTCGGCGCCGATCGAGGGCAGCCAGCCGAGCTGGACCGAGAACACCTCCATCAGCAGCATGCCCAGGGCGAAGGCCGGGAAGGAGATGCCGGACACGGCCAGCGTCATGCCGAGCCGGTCCGGCCAGCGGTTGCGCCAGACCGCGGAGCAGACGCCGATCACCATGCCGAACACCACGGCCCAGGCCATCGAGGCCAGGGTCAGGTAGAGCGTCGGCAGGAAGCGGTCGCCGATCTCCTCGCTGACCGGGCGCTTGGTGCGCAGCGAGGTGCCGAACTCACCGCGCACCGCGTTCGAGAAGAAGCGCACGAACTGCTCGGGCAGCGGCCGGTCCAGCCCCAGGTCCTTGCGCACCAGTTCCACCGTGCCCACATCGGCCTCGGGGCCGGCGGCGAGCCGCGCGGGATCCCCGGGCAGCAGGTGGACGAACAGGAACACCAGCACCGCCACGATCAGCAGGGTGGGGATGACGCCCAGGAATCGTTTGAGAAAGTAGTTCAGCATGACGCACCAACAACGCACCAACAACAACGGAATGGGACCGCCGGCCGCTCGTCCATGACCCCGCAACCCGGACGGGCGGCCGCTCGCGGCTGACTGCTCGACGCGGCGGAGCGTGGCGGCATGCGCCGCGCCCGCCGTGTCCTGCGGGACACCGCGCGTACCCGGCCGGGGTACGCGCGCGACGTCCTTACTGCTTGATGTCGATGTCGTCGAAGTTGAACGAACCGTCGGGCATCACGTAGGCACCGCTCAGGCGCTTGGCGCGCGCGAACAGCACCTTCTCGGTCACCAGGAAGGCCCACGGCGCATCCTTCCAGATGCGCTCCTGCGCGTCCTTGTACAGGCGCGCCTTCTCGCCGCGGTCGGTGGTGCGCAGCGCGCCGGCGATGTCGGCGTCGACGTGGTCGTTCTTGTAGTAGGCGGTATTCAGCAGCTTGGGCGGCATCGACTCCGAGGCCAGCAGCGGACGCAGGGCCCAGTCCGACTCGCCGGTCGACGACGACCAGCCGACGTAGTACATGCGCACGCCCGCCTCTTCCGGCTTCTGCACGCTCTCGACCCGCTCCACGCGCTGGCCGGCTTCCAGCGCCTGCACCTGGGCCTTGATGCCGACCTGCTGCAGCTGCTGCTGCACGAACTGGATCACCTTCTGCGCGGTGGTGTGGTTGTAGGCCGACCACAGCGTGGTCTCGAAGCCGTTCGGATAGCCGGCCTCCTTGAGCAGCTCGCGCGCCTTGGCCGGGTCATACGGCCACGGACCCAGCTTCTCGGCATAGTCCACGCCCGGCGGCACCACGCCCACCGACGGCACCGCGTAGCCGTTGAAGGCCACCTTGGCCAGCGCTTCCTTGTTGATGGCGTAGTTGATCGCCTGGCGCACCTTCGGGTCGTTGAACGGCTTGACCATGGTGTTGAAGGTGACGTAGCGCTGGATGATCGAGGGCGCGTCGATCAGGTCGACCTTGGGACTGGCCTTGAGCACCGCGGCCTGCTCGAAGGGAATGCTGAAGGCGAAGTCCGCCTCGCCGGTCTGCATGATGGCCGAGCGCGTGTTGTTGTCGACCACCGGACGCCAGGTGATGGAATCGATCTTCGGATAGCCGGTCTTCCAGTAGCCGGCGAACTTCCGGCCCTTGAGGAAGTCGGGCTGTTTCCACTCGACGAACTCGAAGGGGCCGGTGCCGACCGGGTGGAAGGCGATCTCCTTGCCGTACTTCTTCAGCGCGGCGGGCGAGATCATCACCGCCGAGGGGTGGGCCAGCACGTTGATGAAGGGCGAGAACGGCTCCTTCAGCATCACGCGCACGGTGCCGGCGTCGACCACCTCGGTCTTGGCCACGCGGTTGAACAGCGTATAGCGCTTGAGCTTGTTGGCCGGGTCGGTGACGCGGTCCAGGTTGGCCTTGACCGCGGCGGCGTCGAAGGCGGTGCCGTCGTGGAACTTGACGCCCTTGCGCAGCTTGATGGTATAGACCAGGCCGTCCTTGCTGACGTCGTAGCTCTCGGCCAGCACGTTGACCAGCTTCATGTCCTTGTCGAAGCCGAACAGGCCCTGGTAGAAGGACTTGCAGGCGGCCTGCGACAGCGTGTCGTTGGCGTCGTAGGGGTCGAGCGTGGTGAAGGTGGAATAGACCGCCATCACCGCGTCCTTGGCGGCGAAGGCGGGCGTCGCCGGCAGGCCGAGGGCGGTGGCGGCGAAGGCGCCGGCAGCGAGGCCGGGAGTGAATCTGCGCAGGTTCATGAGCATTGCTCCTTGAAAAACCATGGGTGCGGGTGGATCGGGACGATCCGCTTCAACCCGCTTCAATACAGGCCGCCGACGGCGTGCCGCGCCACGAAGTGCGCGTGCGCGCCGCTGCCGCCGACATGCACCAGCGGCCTCACCTCCGGCTCGTCGCCGATGGCGCGGATCGGGCTGGGAATCTCGTCCGACAGCGGCTCGCGCTTGAGGTGGCGGCGCGCCGGGTCGGCGATCGGCACCGCCGACATCAGCTTCTTCGTGTACGGGTGCTGCGGGTTCTCGAAGATGGCCCGGCGCGGGCCGATCTCGACGATCTGCCCCAGGTACATCACCGCCACGCGGTGGCTGACGCGCTCCACCACCGCCATGTCGTGCGAGATGAAGAGGAAGGCCACGCCGAACTCGCGCTGCAGGTCCAGCATCAGGTTGACGATCTGCGCCTGGATCGAGACATCGAGCGCCGACACCGACTCGTCGGCGATCACCACCTTCGGGTTGAGCGCCAGCGCGCGCGCGATGCAGATGCGCTGGCGCTGGCCGCCCGAGAACTCGTGCGGATAGCGCGCCGCGTGCGCCGGCGTCAGGCCCACCTTCTCCAGCAGCCAGGCCACGCGCTGCTCGGCCTCCTTGCCGCTGGCCGCCTTGTGCACCAGCAGCGGCTCCATGATCGAGTAGCCGACCGGCACGCGCGGGTCGAGCGAGGCGAACGGATCCTGGAAGATGAACTGGATATTGCGGCGCAGGCTCTGCAGCGCCGCGCCCTGCAACTGGCCGATGTTCTGCCCGGCGAACTCGATGGTGCCGCGCTGCGACGCCACCAGCCGCAGCAGCGAGCGCCCCGTGGTGGACTTGCCGCAGCCCGACTCGCCCACCAGCGCCAGCGTCTCGCCCGGGTAGAGGTCGAAGCTGACCTGCTCCACCGCGTGCACGCGGCGCTGCACGCGGCCGAACAGGCCGCCGGGCACGTCGAAGCGCGTCACCAGGTCGCGCACGCGCAGGATGGGCGCGGCATCGGCCGGCACCGTGTCCTGCGGCGCTTCGTCCACCGGCTGCGCCTCGGCGCCGGACTGCACCAGCGGAAAGCGCGCCGGCAGGTCCTTGCCCGCCATCGCGCCCAACCTCGGCACGGCCGACAGCAGCGCGCGCGTGTAGGGATGGGCCGGCGCGCGGAACACCTCGCCGGCACTGCCCTCTTCCACCTTCTCGCCGCGGTACATCACCAGCACGCGGTCTGCCACCTCGGCCACCACGCCCATATCGTGGGTGATGAAGACCACGCCCATCTGCATCTCGGCCTGCAGGCTGCGGATCAGTTGCAGGATCTCGGCCTGGATGGTGACGTCGAGCGCGGTGGTCGGCTCGTCGGCGATCAGCAGCGCCGGCTTGCACGACAGCGCCATGGCGATCATCACGCGCTGGCGCATGCCGCCGGACAACTGGTGGGGGAAGCGGTCGAGCACGCGGCGCGCTTCCGGGATGCGCACCAGCTCCAGCATGCGCAGCGCTTCGGCGCGCGCCGCGGCGCGGCTCTTGCCCTGGTGCAGCCGGATCGATTCCGCCACCTGCTCGCCGACCGGGAACACCGGGTTCAGCGAAGTCATCGGCTCCTGGAAGATCATCGCCACGTCGGCGCCGCGCACGCCGCGCAAGGTCGCGGAGCCGGCCCGCGCCAGGTCGATCACCTCGCCGCCGCGCCGGCGCAGCGCCATGCTGCCGCCGGCGATGGTGCCGCCGCCATGCTCGACCAGGCGCATCAGCGCCAGCGAGGTCACCGATTTGCCGGAGCCGGACTCGCCGACCACCGCCAGCGTCTCGCCGCGGTCGACGTGGAAGGACAGGTTGCGCACCGCCTCGACGGTACGCTCCGAGGTGACGAAGCGCACCGTCAGGTCGTCCACCGAGACGACCCGCTGCGGCGGCAGCACCAGCTGGGATGGAGTGGAATGGCTAGCCACGGCGGCTCTCCTTGCAATGCGGCTGGCGCGGCGGCCGGAACGGCACGGCCTCAGCCATAGATCGATACCTCGACGGGCCCGTCCACGCGCGCGCTGCCGCGGTACATCCCTTCGGTGTTGAACGGCAGCGCGACGTTGCCCGCGCGGTCCACGGCGATCAGGCCGCCGCGCCCCCGGATGGCGGGCAGCTTCTCCATCACCACGCGCCGCGCCGCCTCCTGCAGCGACAGGCCCGCGTAGCGCATCTGCGCCACCACGTCGTGCGCGGCCACGGCGCGGATGAACATCTCGCCGGTGCCGGTGCAGGACACCGCGGCGACGTCGTCGGCATAGCAGCCGGCGCCGATCAGCGGGCTGTCGCCGACGCGTCCCACCAGCTTGTTGGTCACGCCCCCGGTGGAAGTCGCCGCCGCCAGGTTGCCGTGCCGGTCGCAGGCGACCGCGCCGACGGTGCCGAACTTGCTGTCCGGGTCGATCGGCTCGGCCCCGGCCTGCTCCTGCGCCACCAGCGTGGCGGCATCGTGGTCCAGCAGCATGCCGGCCGCGGCGCGCGCGCGCTGCCACTGCTCGGTGCGCGCCGCGGTGTAGTAGAACCCGGGCGGCACGCACTCCAGGCCCTGGGCCGCGGCGAAGGCCTCGGCGCCCTCGCCGGCGAACAGCACGTGCTCGCTGTGCTCGAGTACCGCGCGCGCCGCCAGGACCGGATTGCGCAGGCGCTGCACGCAGGCCACCGCGCCGGCGCGCAGCGTGGCGCCGTCCATCACGGCGGCATCCAGCTCATAGGTGCCGGCACGGGTCAGCACGGCGCCCTTGCCGGCATTGAAGAGCGGGCACTCCTCCAGCAGGCGCACGGCCTCGGTGACGGCATCGAGCGCGCTGCCGCCGCCGGCCAGGATGCGCTGGCCGGCCTGCAGCACGTGCTCCAGCGCGGCGCTGTACTCGCGTTCGCGGGCGGCGTCCATGGCGGCCCGCGTGATGGTGCCGGCGCCGCCGTGAATGGCGATGACTGCTTGCTTCATGACGATTTGCGGGATCTGGCGTTGTTGACGGGGCGGCGCGGCGGCACGTCCGGTGCCTCGCGCCGGTCCTCGGCCACGCGCGGCGCCTCGGGAGTGCGCAAGGCCGGCGTACCGTGCAGCCAGGGCAGCAGGAATTCGGTCATCTCGGCGGCGCGCTGCACCGAATGCGCCGAGCGGTGCGCCACCGCATCGCACAGCGCTTCGATCAGCGCGGTCACGACGGCATCGGCATTGGCCGACAGGCGGCTGCCGGCGCTGGCATAGAGCGCGATATCGGCCAATGGCGCCAGCGGCGAGAGCGGCCCGTCGGTCAGCGCCAGCAGCCTGACGCCGCGCGCCTTGATCCGCTCGGCCAGCAGCACGGTATCCGAAACGTAGCGCGGGAAGGCGATGCCGATCACCAGGTCACCCGCTTCGAGCTTGAACAACTGGCGCGCGGCATGCGAGGCACCGGCGGCGGTCGACACCGACGACACCGTGCGGCAGTGCAGTTCGAGTCCGTGCTGCAGCAGCCCCGCCAGGAAGCCGCTGGCGCCGAAGCCGATGATGTAGACGCGGTGCGCCGCCAGGATCGCCTCCACCGCGCGCTCGCAGGCGTCCGCATCGAGGCCGCGGCGCGTGGCCTCGAGGTTGCGGGCGGCATCGTCGAGCGATGCCGCCATCGCCTCGGCCGCGGTGGCCGGGCGCTCCAGCTCGTCGCGCAGGCGCTCCACCGGCGCCAGCGTGGCCTCGAAGCCGCGCACCAGCTCCGCGCGGAACTGCGGATAGCCCTCGAAGCCGAGCGCATGGGCGAAGCGGTTGGCCGTCGCCACCGAAACCTGCACCGCGGCGGCGAGCTCGTCGATGCGCATGGTCGCCGCGCGGAACGGATTGTCCAGCACGTAGTGGGCCATGCGCTGGTGGGCGGGCGTCAACGCCGGCAGGCTGCGGGCAATGCGCTCGGCGATGGTCTGGCTGGCCTGGGTCATTGGCGGATGCCTCGGCCTGGTGCAGCGCCACGGCCGCCGCGGCGACCCTGCGCGAAGATGGGGCAGGTGTGCATGAAAATGGGATTTCTTGCTAGCTGATTCAATGTAAATGAATTTACACGCAAAGACCGGGCCAGCGATAGTGAGGAAGACCCCACCGAGGGAAATCCCTGAGAGCGTGCCTGGCGGACGGGGAGGACGAAGAACGGGCCGTTCGCGCCGGCCGGCGCAGTTCCGGGCGGCGGCGGGGCGGCGGGAGGCGGGAGCGCGCGCCTGCAAGGCGGGCGGGACGTGGATGCCGCGCGGCCGCAACGTGGCCGAAGGTGGGATGAGATGCCGAACCGCCAGCGGCGAACCATCGGTGCAGGAGCCGCCGCGTGGCAGCAAGCTGCCACGCGCCTTGTGCCGCACAAGCCAGCTAGAAGGATGAGTCCTCATCCAAATCTCCCCCGCGCGCCCTAGATCCTCTGGCCACTGCCGCTACCCGCCCGGATCGACCAAGATTCCATGGCACAAGCCCGCTTTTGGAAACCCGGGAGACGACGCGGCAAAAAAGCGCGCCCCGGCGACCCAGGGCACTTTGAATCGAAGCAGGACGGCCGTCCGTGCCGCCGCAGCGCCTTGTACCGCGGCGGCACGCCGGTCCTTGGATGGGGAAAGTGCGCGGCCGGCCGGCGCTCTGCCGGATGGCCGCCAAGTCAGGTCGCGTTCTTTGCGTTTCGGGTTACCGAGAATGGCACGGCGGCATGGCACCGTTCTTCCGGCGCCATGCGACGGCGATCGCGCTCGCCGGCGAAGTCCCGTTGCCCGAGAAAAGACCATGTGGTGCATGGCCGGCAAAGACGCCCCAGGGAGACGAGCTGCGGCTCTTCTACCGACCACTCCGGGGGGGGTCACCGTGAAATCATCCCAGCCGAATCGCAGGCGCTTGCGGAGCACGCTCAAGACGACGGCGGTGCTGCTAGCCCTGTTCGCGCGTGATCATGGCGGAGCCCAGGCCGCCGGCGCCGAGCGCGCGGCGCCAGCGGCGCGGCCCTCCCAGGCAGCGCCCGCCAGCCCGCCCGAGTCGCCGCAGGCCCTGCGCCAGCGCCTCTTCGCCCTAGCCGAGGACGGCTCGCCGCAACTGGCACTGGAGCAGGCCACGGCGCGGCCCGAGGTGTTCTCGCGCGCCGACCTGCTGCAGCTCGAGCACCTGGTCGTCGCGCAGGAGATCCGCTGGGCGCGGCAACAGGCCGGCGCCTCCAACGCCCCCGACCGGCTGGCGGCCGCCGACCACGCACTGGCCGGCGCCGACGCGCTGCTCGAGCGCATCCCGCCCGACGAGTCCTACCAGGCCTTGCGGCGCACGGCCCAGGCCGACCGCCTCACCGCCCTGGCGGTGCGCGGGCGCATGGCCGAGGCCAGCGCGCTGTACGAGCAGATCGCGCCGCCAGCCGGCGAGCCGCTGCCGGCCGCCGCCTACGTCGCCGCCGGCGACGCCTATGCCTACCAGGACAAGCCCGACCTCGCGGCGCACGCCTACGAGCTGGCCCTGCAATCGCCGCGCGAACCCATCGCCGAAACCACCGAGCCCTACGCCCTGACCCGCGTCAGCGTGCAGGAAAGCCTGTTCTTCGCCTACCTCGACCAGGGCCGCTACGAGACCGCGCATGCGCTGGTGACCAGCATGCTGCGCACCACCCCCGCGCAGGACGCGCTGTCGGTGGATATCGACAAGACCAATCCGGACTACGGCACCGTCATGAAGCTGCAGGCGCAGTACCTGCTGTACACCAACCACGTCGACGAGGGCGTGCGCGCGCTCGACGCGCTGCGCAGGGATGCGCCGTTCGACCCGACCCTGCTGACGGCCCGCGCCGATGGCGCGCTGGTGCAGGAGCGGCCGCACGGCGCGCAGGAGCTCTACCTGCAGGTCCACAACGACCACCCCGAGGACATCGCCAGCCTCGCCGGCATCGGCGAAACCTCACTGCAGCGCTACCAGTTCGAGCAGGCGCGCACCGTTGCCACCACCTTCGGCGCCGGTTTCCCCGACAACAACGCGGTGCGGCTGTTCGAGCGCGACTACCGCATCTACGAACGGCCCCAGCTGATCATCGAGGCGGGCGGCGAGCGCGGCAACGCGGCGCTGGCCGACCAGGCCTGGGCCATCGATACGCACCTGTACTCGTCGCCGCTCGCGCTGTACTGGCGCGTGTTCGCGCACCAGTTCTCGGGGCGCGCCGACACCGGCAACGGCAACAGCGTCAGCCGCGTGCGCAACGGCGCGGGCGTCGACTACCGGCGCGACGGCTGGGAAGCCAGCGCCGAAGTGCACCAGTCCACCGGCGGCGAGGGGCGCACCGGCGGCACCAGCACGCTGGCCTACCAGCCCGACGACCATTGGCGCTTCAGCCTGGGCTTCGACTCGGACGCCAACGACCTGCCCTGGAAGGCCTACCAGGCCGGCGTCACCGGGCGCACCGGCACCGCCAGCGCGCGCTATTCGCAGGACGACCGGCGCTACTTCAACCTGTCCTACGCCCTCTCGCGCTACAGCGACACCAACCTGAACCAGCAATGGCTCGGCACCGTCTACCAGCGCCTGCTCAATACGCCGCGCCACCAGGTCTCGCTCTGGCTCGACGTCGGCACCGACAGCAACACGCTCGCCGGCACCGCCTACTTCAACCCGCGCCGCGACTACATCGCCCAGGTGCGCTCGATGTACCAGTGGACGCCCTGGCGCTACGCCGACAGGTCCTTCAGCCAGCGCGTCTACGTGAGCGCGGGCGGCTACCACCAGGACGGCTTCGGCGACAGCATGCTGTGGGAGGCCCGCCTGGAGCACTACTGGCAGCTCGGGCGCAAGGCCTCGCTGACCTACGGCATCGGCATCGGCAGCCGCCGCTACGACGCCGCGTGCGAGACCAGCAAGCTGATCTACCTCACCCTCAACGTGCCACTCTGAGCCAGCCGCCAAGCCATCATGCACAAGCTCGATCGCCGCTCCTTCCTTGGCCTTGCCGGCGCGCTGTCGGTGAGCCAGGCCGCCCACGCCGGCTTAGCCCTGTCGCTGCTGCCGCAGCAGGATGCCGATGACGGCCTGACCTTCCGCGTGCTTGCCATCCACGACATCCGCGACGACCTGCGCGCCGATGTGGCGACGGTGGCCGACACCTGCGCCATCAGCACCGCCATGCTCAACAACATCTTCGCCTGGATCCGGGCCAACGACTTCCGCCCGGTCAGCGTCGAGCAGATCATCGCCGCGCGCAACGGCGGCGCGCCGCTGCCGCCCCGCGCCGTGCTGCTGAGCTTCGACGATGCCTACGCCAGCCAGTACACCAAGGCCTTCCCGCTGCTCAAGCAGTACGGCTACCCGGCCCTGATCGCGGTGGTATCGCGCTGGACCGACACGCCGCGCGGGCAGCCGGTGCGCATCGGCTACAAGTCGCTCATGGCGCCGGGCTATTTCATGCGCTGGGAACACCTGCGCGAGATGGCCGACTCCGGGCTGGTCGAGATCGCCTCGCATACGCACGACATGCACCACGGCGCGGTGGCCAACCCGCAGGGCAACGAACTGCCGGCAGCCAGCGCCCATCTCTACTTCCCCGAGCTCGGGCGCTACGAGAACGACGACGAGTACCAGCGCCGCACCACCGCCGACCTGCAGCGCTGCTCGGACCTGATCCAGGCCAACACCGGCGTCGCGCCACGCGCGATGGTATGGCCCTACGGCACCTACAACTCCGCCCTGATCGGCGCCTCGCGCCAGCTCGGCATGCGTGTCCACTTCACGCTCGACGAGGGCCCCAACACGCCCGACGTGCCGCTCACCAGGATCCGCCGCCAGCTGGTCTCCTACGACTGGGACGCGGGCGTCATGCTGGCGCAGTTCCGCCGGCAGTCGGCCTATCGCGGCGACAGCCATCCGATCGAGCGGGTGGTCGACGTGGCGCTGGACGATGTCTACGATGCCGATCCCGCACGCCAGGAGGCCCGCCTGTCGCACCTGCTGGACCGTATCAAGGCGCTCGAGCCCAAGTCGGTCTTCCTCAAGGCCTACCACGATCCGGACGGCAGCGGCAGCGCCCGCGCGCTGTACTTCCCCAACCGCCACCTGCCGATGCGCGCCGACCTGTTCTCGCGCACGGCCTGGCAACTGATCACGCGCACCGGGGTGCAGGTCTACGCGGCGCTGCCGCTGCTGGCGTTCCGGCTGCCGGCCGGCCATGCGGCCGCCGCGCGCCTGGTCACCGCGGCACCCGGGGCCGACGGCACGCCGGCCGCCGCGCGCGGCATGCCGCGCCTGAGCCCCTTCGACGCCCGGGCGCGAGCCACCATCCGCGATATCTACTACGACCTGGCGCGCTACACCAGCTTCAACGGCATCGTGTTCGGCGCCGACGCCTGTCTCGGCGAGTCCGAGGATGCCGGCGACGCGGCGCTGGCCGCCTACGCCGACTGGGGCCTGCCGCCCAGCGTGGCGGCGATCCGCGCCGATCCCGAGCTGCGGCGGCGCTGGTCGGAAGGCAAGCTGCGCCACCTGGGCGACCTCACCCGGGATCTCGCCGCCCTCGTCACCGACTACCAGGGCGGCAGCGTGCTGACCGTGCGCACCCTCCGCGCCGACGCCGTGCTGGAGCCGGACGGCGTCGCGCGGCTGGCGCAGGACCTCGATGCCTTCGCCGCCGCCTACGACTTCGTCAAGCTGCCGGCCAGCGAGGACTCCGGCGCGCCCCCGTCGACGGCGTGGCTGGACGGCCTGGCGCGCGCGGTGGCGGCCCATCCGCTCGCGCTGCGCAAGACCATCTTTTCGCTGCAGGCGCTGGACGGCCGCACCGGCACACCGATCGCCAGCAGCGCGCTGCGCGCACAGATGCAGCGCCTGCGCGCGGCCGGCGCCAGGCATCTCGGCTACAGCCCCGACCAGTTCATGGCCGACCAGCCGGACCTGGCGGTGCTGCGCGATGTCATGTCGATGCAGAACCTGGTGCGGCCGCGCACCGGCATGAAGGTATAGCGGCGGCGCAGGGCAAGGCTACAGGCGGGGAAAACCATGAAGAACGTAGCAAGCGTGATCTCGAACTTCGTCTTCTACTATCCATTGCTGATGTCCTACCTCTGGATGATGGGCGGACTGCTGCACTACTTCCTGGTCGAGCACAAGGAGCGCGGCAAGGCCCGCGCCGACGCGCTGCCCGACTGCCCCAAGGTCTCGGTGATCGTGCCCTGCTACAACGAGGCCGACAACGTGCGCGAAGTGATGGCCAGCCTGGCCCGGCTGCGCTACCCGAACTACAACATCATCGCCGTCAACGACGGCAGCAGCGACGCCACCGGCGAGATCCTCAACGAACTGACCGACCAGTATCCGCAGCTGCTGGTGATCCACCAGAGCCACAACGAAGGCAAGGCGATCGGCCTGACCACGGCGGCCATGCTGACCGATGCCGAGTACCTGCTGTGCATCGACGGCGATTCCCTGCTCGACCGCGAGACCATCGGCTGGATGCTGCGCCACTTCCTGCGCGACCCCGACGTCGCCGGCGTCACCGGCAACCCGCGCATCCGTACGCGCACCTCGCTGCTCGGGCGCATGCAGGTCGGCGAGTTCTCCTCCATCGTCGGCCTGATCAAGCGCACACAGGAGATGTACGGGCGCCTGCTGACCGTGTCCGGCGTGATCTGCATGTTCCGCAAGAGCGCGCTGCGCAGCGTCGGCTACTGGAGCCCGGACATGCTGACCGAGGACATCGACATCAGCTGGAAGCTCCAGGTCAGTGGCTGGCGCATCCATTTCGAGCCGCATGCGCTGAGCTGGATCCTGATGCCCGAGACCTTCAAGGGCCTGTTCCGGCAGCGCCTGCGCTGGGCCAAGGGCGGCATCCAGGTGCTGCAGAAGTACGCCGTCCCCATCCTCCGCAAGCGCGCGACGATGATGTGGCCGATCTTCCTCGAATATGCCGCCAGCGTGCTGTGGGCCTACTGCATGCTGTTCACGCTGGTGATGACGCTCGCCAACGCGCTGTTCGACCTGCCGCCGGCCTGGCACTTCGCCAACGTGCCGCGCGGCGCCGGCATCGCTCTCTTCCTGACCTGCTGCGCGCAGATCGTGGTCGGCTGCCTCATCGATCGCCACTACGACACCCGGCTGCTGCGCTACTTCCTCAACACGATCTGGTATCCGGTCGCGTTCTGGACCATCGGCATGGTCGCTTCGGTGATCGCCCTGCCCAGCGTGCTGCTGCACCAGCGCGGCTCGCGGGCGCGGTGGGTCAGCCCGGACCGCGGCATCCGCGAGGGCGCGCCCTCGCAGCCAACGTCTCCCGCGCCGGCATCGCCGCATGCCACGCAGCTTGAAGAGCACACTTGAGGAGGAACCCCGACATGAACGAGCCGATCATCGACACATCCGGCGCCGGACTGCAGGCTTACCTGCAGTACCTTGGGCGCGGCAAGGCGCTGCGGCGCTACCTCTGGTTCCGGCTGGCGCGCCCTGCGATCGTCGCCGGCGCCTGGCTGGCGGCCGCGTATTACATCTACCGCTGCGTCCTGTCCGGCGGCGGCAGCCCGGTGACGTGGCGCGAATTCGTGCCGCAAATGCTGGCCGTGGCCGCCATGGCGCTGGCGCTGAGCCTGTGGGCGCTCGCGCGCCTGGCCGGCGAACACCGGCCGGGCGCCCACCATACGCCGCGCGCGGCCGCCACACCGTCACTGGACCTGGCCAAGGACGTCGTGCTGGCGGTGGGCGCCGGGCGCCGCCTGGTCGCCTACCACGACCAGGACGGGCTGATCTCGCGCGTCGCGCCGCTGCAGCAGGAACTGGCCTGAGCAGCGCCGGCGACCCGGTCCGCGCGGGCGGACCGGGGCCATCCGGCCGGGCTCGACTGCGGAAACCACCATGCGCGGCACGATCGGCGCGATGGCGCCATGGCATGCGGCGCTGGCCCTCGCCGCGGCGCTGTCGTGGGCGACTGCGGCCCAGGGCGGCGCCATTCCGGCCACCGAGGCCGCCCTGCCCACCGGCGCGCGCCCCGGCGTCGACCTGCGTGCCTATATGCACGGCATCGGCGCCGCGGCCGGCCCCGGCGGCCTCACCTATGTCTTCTTCAGCAGTGCCGGACTGCCGCCGCGCGGCCCCGACCGCAACCGCAACTGGACCCACGACATCTACGTCGCGGCCTGGTCGCCGGCCCGGCCCGTGCTCGGCAAACCCCGCCTGCTGGTGGCGCAGAAGGAAGCGCAGGAACCTGTGTCGGTGGCGCAGAATGCCGCCGGCCGCATCATGCTGACCTTCGAGGACGGCTCGGACACCGTCAATACCGTCAGCCAGCGCTACCGTCTCTACACCCGTGACCTGCGGCCGCAGCAGGCAAGATCGATCGACGTCCGGGCCGGCGGACACTCCGGCCACGTGGCGGCGGTGGGCAACCGCTTCGTGGTGTTCTATGCCGACGACTGGGTGGAAGGCGGCGGTGTCGACGACCTGGGCACCGGCAACGGCGTCTACCTCAAGACCTACGACGGCAAGGGGCGACTGCTGCGCAGCGACGACGTGGCCCGCCGGCAGCGCGAGTGGTGGCCGCTGCTGGCGGGCTCGCGCGATGCCGCCCTGCTGGTCTGGCAGCAGTACATCCCGGGCGAGACCCATGCCCGCCTGAAGGCCGCGCTGTTCCGCCCGGCCGATGGCACCCTGTCCGCCGCGCAGGTGCTGAGCGACCGCCTGAAGTACTACACCTACGGCGTGGCCTACGTGCCCGCGCTCGAGCGCTTCCTGGTGGTCGGCACCAGCGATGCCGGCACCGGCTTCGCGCGCCTGCTCGACGACGACGGCCAGGTGCGCGCCACGCTGGATTGCATGCCGGCCAGCGTGCGCGAGGCCGGCATCGCCGTGGCCGGCGAAACCGCCTACACGCCGTCGCAGGACGGCCGCCTGCTGCACCTGGCGCTGTCCGCCGACCGCATCACGCTGCGCGGCAGCCAGCCCTCGCCGATCCCCTGGACCTACCAGGGCAGCCTGGGGCTGGTGCGCTCGCCCTCGGTGCTGCACTGGGTGGCGCTGACGCCGAGCGGGCTGCAGGAGGCCGACTTCGACCTCGCCCGCGCCACGCCGCCGACGCCGGCCGACCTGTGCCGCTGACCGGAGCGCTCCGGCGGCCGCGCCGGCGCCCATGACACCCGCCGCACCCGCCGCACCCGCTGCGGCGCTGCGGCGCTGCGGCGCTGCTGCACTGCTGCACTGCTGCACTGCGGCGCATCCACGCATTGAGCGACACCGGCTTTTCTCCTATAGTTCCAAACATAGAACTAAAGAACGAAGACCGGCCGGCAGCCTGTTCGGGCGCACGGCCCCGAGGAGCGCGCAAGCCATGGAGCAAGCACGACAGGAGGAGAACGCCGGCCCGCTGGCCGGCGTCAAGGTGGTGGACATCACCTCGGTGTTCATGGGCCCGTCGGCCACGCAGATGCTGGCCGACCTGGGTGCCGACGTGATCAAGGTGGAACCGCCCGGCGGCGACAGCACGCGCGCCATCGGCCCTTGCGGCGACCGCAAGCTCGGCCCGCTCTTCCTCGGCCTGAACCGCAACAAGCGCAGCATCGTGCTGGACCTGAAGGCCCCGGCCGGGCGCGAGGCGCTGCTGCGGCTGGCCACGGAGGCGGACGTGCTGGCCTACAACGTGCGCCCCCAGGCCATGGAGCGCCTGGGCCTGGGCTACGACACGCTGGCGCAGCTCAACCCGCGCCTGGTCTATGTCGGCATGTTCGGCTTCTCGCAGCGCGGCCGCTACGCGCCCCAGGCCGCCTTCGACGACCTGATCCAGGCCGCCACCGGCCTGCCGCAGGCGGTCGCGGCGGGCACCGGCGGCCTGCCGCGCTACCTGCCGATCACCATCGCCGACCGCTCGGTGGGACTCTATGCCTTCGGCGTGATCAGCGCCGCTCTGTACGCGCAGGCCCGCACCGGCAAGGGCCAGCGCGTCGACGTGCCGATGTTCGAGACCATGGTGCCCTACGTGATGGGCGACCACCTGTACGGCGAGACCTTCGTGCCGCCCCAGGGCGGCTTCGGCTATCCGCGCCTGCTGTCGCCGGAACGCCGCCCCTACCGCACGCTGGACGGCCATGTCTGCTGCCTGATCTACCACGACCACCACTGGCGCACCTTCCTCAAGGTGATCGGCCGGCCGGAACTCTACGACAGCGACCCGCGCTTCGCCAGCATCACCACGCGCACCGCCCACATCACCGAGCTGTACGCGCTGGTCAGCGACGAGATGGCCAAGCGCACCACGGAGGAATGGCGCACGCTGCTGGAAGATGCCGACATCCCGGTGTTCCCCATGCACACCTTCGAGTCGCTGCTCGACGATCCGCACCTGGACGACATCGGCTTCTTCCGCGAGACCGAACACCCCGCCGTGGGCCGCATCCGCGAGATGGCGGTGCCCAGCGAATGGCATGGCACGCCGCCGCTGCGGCGCCGCCATGCGCCGTCCCTGGGCGAGCACAGCCGCGAGATCCTGCGCGAGGCCGGCTACGACGACGCCGCCATCGACGCGCTGGTGGCGGCAGGCATCTCGCGCGACGGCGCCGCGCAAGCGTGAAGTCCGCACGCACCGCCGCCCCGGCCGCGCGCGGCCGGGCCTTTGCCGACGATGGCGGCAGCGGCGGCGTCACGCGCTATCGCCAGCTCGCCAGCGTGCTGCGCCACAAGATCGTCGCCGGCGAATACCCGGTCGGCGCGCGCCTGCCCACCGTGGAGGCGCTGGCGCAGGCCTACGGCATCGCCAAGGTGACGGTGCGCCAGGCCTTCGCGCTGCTCGCCGAGGAGGGCCTGGTCAGCAGCCGGCGCGGACGCGGCACCCACGTCCTGCAAGGACCGCCGGGGCCGGATGCGCGGCTGCGCTCGGCCATCAACGACGAATCCGCCGATGGCGCCGATGGCGCCGGCTTCCAGATCCGCGTGCTCGACAAGCGCAAGGACGCCAGCCTGCCACCCGAGCTGGGCCGGCACGGCAGGCCGCTGGAGCGCTATGTGATGGTGCGCAAGCTGCATATCCATGATGGCGCGCCGTTCTGCCTGATCGAGATGTACATCGCCGCCCCGGTGTTCGCCCGCTTCCCGCGCGGCAGCGAGAAGCGGCACAAGCTGGTGCACCTGCTGCGCCGCGTCGCCGGCGAGCGCCTGGCCGTGATGCACCAGACCCTGACGGTCGAGCCCGCCGACCACGTGCTGGTGCGCGAGCTCGGCTATGGCTTCGGCGCCCCCGTGGCCAGGATGGTGCGCACCGCGCGCGACATCGACGGCGACATCCTGATGGCCGGCTTCTTCTGGTACCGCGGCGACCGCTTCGTGCTCGACATGGAGCTGCCGGCCAGGCTGACCGAGCACTATCCGGCGCTGGCGATCCCGGCTAGCCGCGGCTAGCCGCTGGCCGTTATCGATCAGCCGCTGGCGGCCAGCCGCCAGCCGATCGCCGGCAAGCGCCGGCACGACCGGGAGACGACGCCCCCTGGCGCGAGCCAGCACGTCCCGCCTCCCCGCCAAGATGCCGCGAAGGCACGAGAAGAGAAGAGGAGACAAGATGAACGAGCGAATCGAACGGCGCCGCTTTCTCGCCCTGCTGCCGCTGCTGGCCGCGGCGGCGGCGGCGCCACGGCCGGCGCGCGCGGCCGGCTATCCGGAGCGGCCCCTGCGCGTGCTGGTGCCGTTCCCGCCGGGCAGCGGCACCGACGACAGCGCGCGCTATGTCGCGCAGAGCCTGACGGCGCAGACCGGCCAGCCGGTGGTGGTCGACAACCGTCCCGGCGCCAGCGGCATCATCGCCGCCAAGGCGGCCGCCGCCTCGCCCGCGGACGGCTACACCCTGTTCATCACCACCAACACCACGCATGCGGCCAATGCCTCGCTGTTCCGCACGCTGCCCTACGATCCCGTCAAGGACTTCGCGCCGGTCTCGCTGATCGCCCGCAGCGGGCTGGTGCTGGTGGTGCCGGCCGACAGCCCGGTGCGCACGGTGGCTGACCTGAGCGCGCTCGCCAAGGCGCGGGCGGGCAAGCTGACCTTCGCCAGCGGCAGTTCCTCGACCCGCATCGCCGGCGAACTCTACAAGATGATGAGCGGTGCGCCGGCCGAGCACATTCCCTACAAGGGCGTGCCCCAGGCCCTGACCGACCTGATGGGGCACCAGGTCGACTTCATGGTCTCCGACATCTCGCCGGCCCGGCCCCTGATCCAGGGCGGCAAGCTGCGCGCCGTCGCCGTCACCACCGCCCGGCGCCATCCGCTCTTCCCCGAGGTGCCGACCATGGCCGAAAGCGGCCTGCCCGGCTATGAGATGACCGCCTGGGTGGCCGCCTTCTTTCCCGCGGCCACGCCCCCGGCCCTGGTGGCGCGCATGAACGCGCTGATCCGCCAGGCACTGGCGGCCCCGGCCACGATCGAGCATTTCGGCCGCACCGGCGGCGAGGCCTTGCCGTCCACGCCGGACGAACTGGCAGCCTTCGTGCGCAGCGAGACGCTCAAGTGGGCGCGGGTGATCCAGGCTGCCGGCATCGAGCCGGAGTGAGCCAGGCTCGCTGAACGAAGCCGCCCCGGCGGGTCCGGCGGGCCAGCGCTACAGGCCCATCGCCACCCCGTCGCTGCGCGGGTCGTGGGCGCCGCGGCAATGCCGCCCGTCGGCATCGATGGCGATCACGCCCGGGTGCCCGGCCAGCGGGCTCTGCGCCGGGATCTCGCTGATCTCGTGGCCCCGCGCCGCCAGTTCCGCCATCACCTGCGCGCCGGCGTCGGCCTCCAGCTTGAGGCTGTCGCGCGCATCGGAAAAGGTGCGCCCGAGCAGGAAACGGGGCCGCGCCAGCGCGCTCAGCGGATCCATGCCGTAGTCGATCAGGCGCGTCAGCACGGCCGCAAGGGTCTGCGGCTGGCCATCGGCGCCCTGCGTGCCGTACAGCAGGCGCGGCCGGCCCTCGCGCAGGTACATGCCTGGATTCAAGGTATGGAAGGGCCGCTTACCCGGGCCGATCGCGTTGTGGTGCGCCGGATCGGTGTGGAAGGCCGCGCCGCGGTTGTGCCACAGGATGCCGGTATCGCCCGCCACCACCCCGCTGCCCCAGTCGAAGTAGATGGTCTGCAGCACGCTGGCGCAGCGGCCCTGGCGATCGACCGCCGCCAGGTAGACGGTATCTCCATGCTGGTAGACATGCGGCCAAGACAACGCGCGCTGCGGGTCGATGCGGCGTGCCATGGCATCAAGCCGCGCCGGGCTCAGCATGTCCGCCACCGGCACCTCGGCGAAGTCGGGATCGGCGACATAGCGGTTGCGCTCGATGAAGGCCTCCTTCACCGCCTCCACCAGCAGGTGGTAGTAGTCGGCACTGCCTTCGGCGAGCGCGGCCACGTCGAAGCGCTCCAGCACACCGAGGATCTGCAGCGTGGTCACGCCCTGCGTCGGCGGCGGCAGGCTGAGCAGTTCGCCGCCGCGGTAGGAAACGCGCAGCGGCGCGGCCTCGCGCGCCGCGGTGGCGGCGAGGTCGGCCCGCGTCAGGGGCGAGCCGGCGGCGCGCAGGCCGGCGACAATGCGCGCGGCCAGTTCACCCTCGTAGAACTCGCGCGCGCCATGGGTGGCGATGCGCTCCAGGCTGCGCCCGAGCGCCGGCTGGCGCAGGCGGCTGCCGACCGCCGGCAGGCTGCCATGCGGCAGGAAGGTGTCGGCAAAGCCCGCCCAGCCGGCCAGTTCCTGGCGGCGGAAGGACTGCCAGAAGTGCTGCGAGGGCGTCAGCGCAAAACCTTCGTGCGCATAGTCGATGGCGCGCCGGAACAGCTCGCTCCAGCCCAGGCGGCCGCCCCATTCGCCGGCCACGGCGTAGGCCCGGGCCCAGGTGTCGACGGTGGCGGCGCTGGTCAAGGCGGCGGCACCGCCGCGCTGGGGAATCGCGCCATCGAAGGCCGGCAGCGCCGCGGCCGCCTGGCCGATGCCCGACAGGCCGCGCACCTGGCCGGCTCCGTCGCTCAAGAGCCAGAAGGCATCGCCGCCCAGTCCGGTGAAATGCGGATAGGTGACCGCGAGCGTGGCGCCGATGGCGATGGCGGCCTCGATGGCATTGCCGCCGGCGCGCAGCACCTCGAGCCCGGCCTCGCTGGCCAGCGCGTGCGGGCTGGTGACCATGCCGGCCGAGGACTCGGCCAGCGCGGAGTTGGCAGGAGACAGGCATGCCATGGTGTCACGCTCCGCCGAGATAGGCCTGCGCCAGCGACGGGTCGCTCGCCAACTGCCCGGCCGGGCCGCTGGCCACCACCCGCCCCTCCTCCAGCACATAGGCGCGGTCGGCCAGCGACAGCGCCAGCGCGGCCATCTGGTCCACCAGCAGGATGGTGATGGCCGATTCGCGCAGGTGATCCAGCGAGGCGAACAGCTCCTCGATGATCTTCGGCGCCAGGCCCAGCGAGGGCTCGTCCAGCAGCAGCACCTTGGGCCGCGACATCAGGCCGCGCGCGACCGCCAGCATCTGCTGCTCGCCGCCCGACAGCAACCCGGCGCGCTGGTGCTGGCGCTCGCGCAGACGCGGAAAGCGGGCAAACATCGCTTCCACGCGCCGCATCGTCTCGGCGCGCGGCAGGCGCCCCGAGGGAAAGGCACCCAGGCGCAGGTTGTCGAGCACGGACAATTCCGGGAACACTTGCCGTCCCTCCGGCACCAGGACGACGCCCAGCGCCGCCACGCGCGCGGCGTCCAGCCGCGCCAGGTCCGTGCCGTCGAACGCGATGCCGCCCGCCACCGGGCGGTGCAGGCCGGCCAGCGCGCGCATCAGCGTCGACTTGCCGGCACCGTTGGCGCCGAGCAGCGCCACCATCTCGCCCTCGCGCACCTGCAGGTCCACCTC
The DNA here is from genome assembly GCF_001854325.1 of Cupriavidus malaysiensis. Taxonomy (NCBI): domain Bacteria; kingdom Pseudomonadati; phylum Pseudomonadota; class Betaproteobacteria; order Burkholderiales; family Burkholderiaceae; genus Cupriavidus; species Cupriavidus malaysiensis. The sequence continues at coordinate 1,008,638 of NZ_CP017755.1, read as the reverse complement.
GTGCAGCACCGGCGCGGCGCCATAGCCGGTACGCAGCGCGCTGACGCCGAGCGCCTCGCGCGGCGGCGCACCCTCGCCCGTGCCGGCACGCCGCGCGCGCGCCGGCACGCCGCCGGTATCGCCCAGGTAGGCGCGGCGTACCACCGGATCGGCGCGCACGTCCTGCGGCGTGCCCACGGCCAGGCGCTGGCCGGCGTCGATCACCACGATGCCGTCGGATACGTCCATCACCAGCGACATATCGTGCTCGACCAGCCCGACCGCTACGCCGCTGCCGGCGATCGCGCGCAGCAGGCGGCCGAGCGCCACCTTGTCCTCGCGCGACAGGCCCGCGGCCGGCTCGTCGAGCAGCAGCACGGCCGGGCGCGTGGCCAGCGCCCGCGCGATCTCCACCAGGCGGCGGTCGACGTGGGGCAGGTCGGCCGCGCGCACGTCGGGGTCGCCGGTGTAGCCGCAGGCCAGCAGCAGCCCGCGGGCCCGCTCGCGCACCACCGCCGAGGTGAAGCCGGTGACCCCGAGCAGGCTGCCCAGGCGGCCGCCGGACAGCGCGATGGCCACGTTGTCGGCGGCGCTCATGCCGGCGAACAGCTGCGTGGTCTGGTAGGTCCGCGCGATACCGTGGCGCGCGCTGTGGCAGGCACCGCGCGCCGGCAGCGCGCGTTCGCCCAGCCAGCGCTGGCCAGCGCTCGGGCGGTAGTAGCCGGAGAGCATGTTCAGCACAGTCGACTTGCCGGCGCCGTTGGGGCCGATCAGGCTGGTCACCCGGCCGGGCGGCAGTTCGAACGACAGCGCATCCACCGCGCGCACGCCGCCGAACACCATCGACAATCCCCGCGCCGCCAGCCCCGCGCGCTCGGCCGGTGGCCGTACGGGCAGGCGGCTGGCGGCGGCGGCATCGGCGCGGCCGCCTCCGGGCCAGGCCTTCGGGCGCCGCCGCAGCCGCCCCAGCAGGACGCCGGCGACACCGGCCACACCCACCGGCGCCACCCACAGCACCACCAGCAGCAGCAGGCCGAAGCACAACAGGCGCAGATTCTCCAGGCTGGACAGCAGTTCCGGCAGCAGGCCCACCACCAGGGCGCCGACCACCGGCCCGGCCACCGTGCCGGCGCCGCCGATCATCACCACCAGCACGAACAGGATCGATTGCAGGAAGGAGAACATGCCCGGCGTGACCATGCCCTGCAGCGGCGCGTACAACCCGCCGGCCAGGCCCGCCAGCGCCGCCGAGACGGCGAAGGCGACTGTCTTGACCACCAGCGGATCGATGCCGATCGAGGCCGCCGCGGTCTCGCTGTCGCGCACCGCCCGCATGGCCGCGCCCCAGCTTCCGCGCGCGATGCGGGCATAGGCGGCGAGCGCCAGGCCCAGCACCAGCAGCGCGAGCAGCGCCACGCTGCGTTCGCCGCCGCCGAGGCCCGGCAGCGCCGGCTGGGCGATGCCCATCAGGCCGTTCTGGCCGCCCGTCAGCGCGCGCCACTCGACCGCGCCGTGCTCGACGATGAAGCCGAAGGCGATGGTCACCATGGCCAGGCCCGGCCCCTTGACGCGCAGCGCCGGCAAGGCCAGCAAGGCACCGAGCGCGCCCGCCAGCAGCGCGGCGGCCGGCCATGCCGCCCAGAAGCTCCAGCCCGCCTGGCCGGTCAGGATGGCCACGGTGTAGGCCCCGATCGCATAGAAGCCAACGTGGCCGAACGACACCTGCCCGCTCAGGCCGAGCAGCAGGTTCAGGCCCACGCCGCAGATCGCCAGCAAGGCCACCCCGGCGATCACGAAGACGAAGTAGCCGTTCAGCGACAACGCCAGCGCCGCGGCGGCCAGCAGCAGGGCCACCACGGCCGCCACCTGCGCCGCAGACCCCAGGCCGAGCAGCGGCGCGCCGCGCCTGGCGGCAGACGATGCCACCGGCGGCACCGCGGCGGAAGGCGGAGACGAGGGAGACGAGGGAGACGAAGGGGAAGACAGCATCGGATCGCTCATACCTTGCGCACCTCCGCACGCCCGAACAGGCCGTCCGGCCGCAGCGCCAGCAGCGCGATCACCAGCGCGAAGGTGATGATCTGGGTGTAGCTGGAGCCGAGCCAGGCGGTCACCAGCGCCTCGGCCAGGCCGAACAGCAGGCCGGCCGCCATCACGCCCCAGGCGCTCGACAGGCCGCCCAGGATGGCCACGGCGAAAGCCTTGAGGCCGAACACCGTGCCCATGTCGGCCTGCACGTTGAACAGCGGCGCGATCAGCACGCCGGCCACGCCCGCCAGCAGCGTCGACAGCGCGAAGGCGCCGGCCACGGTGCGCCGGATGGGGATGGCCATCAGGCGCGCGGCGTCGCGGTTCTGCACCACCGCCAGCATGGCGACGCCCCAGCGCGAACGGCGCAGCGCCCAGTGCAGCAGCCCGGCCAGCGCCAGCCCCACCACGGGGATCACCAGCTGCAGCGGATAGACGCCGACGCCGGTGGCGCCGAGCTGCAGCGATTGCGTGGCCAGCGGGGACGGCAGGCTGCGCGGCTCGCTGCCGAAGGCCAGCAGCACCACGTTGTCGAGCACGATGCCCAGTGCCACCGTGGCCATCAGCCAGGCATCGGAGCCGCGGCTGGCGAACGGCCGCACCGCCAGGAACTCGACCGCCAGCCCGTACAGCGCGCACAGCGCCAGGGCCAGCAGCATGGCCAGCGGCATCGGCCAGCCAAGCGTCTGCGCGAAGGTGTAGGTCAGCACCGCCCCCAGCATCATCGAGCTGCCCTGGGCGAAGTTGACGGTGGCGGACACCGCGTGGGTGAGATGGAAGCCCAGCGCCATCAGCCCGTACATGCTGCCCAGGCCGAGCCCGCTGATCAGGGCGGAAATCCAAAGCATGGAGAAACCTCGTCGCTGCCGGAAGCGGCCGGCCTGCCTTACCTGCCCACCGGCACGATACGGTTGTCGATGAACTGCGCCCATACGTAGTCGTTCTCCGACAGCGCGTCGTGGGCCTGCGGCGTGAAGGGCTTCACATAGGTCTTGATCAGGCCTTCGTAGCGGTCGATCTTGTAGAAGCCCTCGCGCACCGCATCGCCCTGCGTGCTGCCGGCGCGGGCGATGGCCAGTGCCGCCAGCCGGGTCGCGTCATAGGCGTTGGCCACGCCCACGGCAGGCGTGATGTCGTCCGGGCCCTTGATGTCACCGTACCTGGCCTTCAGCTCGGCCACCACGCGCGTGCTGACCGGGGTCTGCGGCCCGAAGAAGCTGTAGGTCTGCACGAAGTGCACGTTCCTGGCATTGGGGCCGGCCAGCTCGGTGAAACGGCCGCCCGCCGGGCCCCAGTGCGAGACCACCGGCACCTTCCAGCCCATGCGGTCGAGCGATTTCACCACCTGCGCCGACGGGCCCACGTTGCCCACCAGCAACAGCACATCGGCGCCGGCGGCCTTGAGCCGGCCGAGCTGCGGCACCACGTCGACATCGCTGGCCTCGAACTTCTCCACCCCGGCGGGCTTGGCGCCCTTGGCCGCCAGCGCTGCCACGATGCCCTTCTCGTTCGACTCGCCCCACGGGTTGTTGACCAGGATCAGGCCTGGCCGGCTCGCGCCGAAAGCCTTCTGTGCGTACTGCAGCATGGCCTTGTCGACCACCTCGTCGACCGCCGAGACACGGAAGGCATAGTTGGGATTGGCGCCGTTGCGGGTGATCGCGGTACCGGCGGCCCACGGGCCCATGAAGGGCACCTTCTCCTGGTTGGCGATCGGCACGATCGCCATCGACACCGGCGTGTCGAGGCCGCCGAACAGCACCGCGACCTTCTCCTTGTAGATCAGCTCGCGCGCAGCCAGCACGCCCTTGGCGGGATTGCCCTCGTCGTCGCGCCGCACCAGTTCGAGCCTGCGGCCGCCGAGCAGGCCGCCCTTGGCGTTGATCTCGTCGATGGCGACCGTCATGCCGCGCGTCAGCGCCTCGCCGGCACGGGCGGACTGGCCGGACAGCGCGGTGATCAGGCCGATCTTGATCGGCTCGGCCGCCTGCGCCCGCAAGGCAGGCAGCACACAGGCCGCGGCGGCGGCAAGCAAGAGGGCACGGCGTTGGGGACGGGGCATGGGGTTCTCCGGAGGCGTCTGCACGATGAGTGGATGCGGCAGGACGGCAGGCGCCGCCCTGGTACAGGCCCATCGATTGCAAGAGCCATGCCAATCTGCACGCGAAACGGAAACTGATCAGATGACGATCTCTACGGCTATATGCAGACGATCTGGCCTGCTTTTTGCGAACGATCCGACATCGTTCCGGATTGCGATGCGCGGCCAGGCTCTTGCACGAGCGCGGTGCGCGGCGCCGCAAGTCGGGGCAGGCGTTCCCCGCAATGGTTCCGCCCACCCCGCCGGACCCCGACACCCTGCAAGCGAAGAAAGGAAGAAAGGCAAACGTCCATGACGCACCATCCGAGTCCGCCGGCGACACCACGACCACATGCCGCACCCGCACCCGCACCGCAGTTCGGCCCGCTGCGCAGCCACGGCCGCTTTCCCTACCGCCCGATCACAGACGCCGATGCCTTCCGCTGGCCTGGCGGCGCCCGCCTGGCGGTCTACCTGGGCTTCAATATCGAGCACTTCGCCTTCGGCGAGGGCCTGGGTGCCAGCCTGGGCCCCGTGTCGCCCCAGCCGGACGTGCTCAACTACAGCTGGCGCGAATACGGCAACCGGGTCGGCGTGTGGCGCTGCCTGGAGCTGTTCGACCAGTTCGCCATGCCGGCCGGCGTGCTGCTGAACACCGCGCTGTACGATCACTGCCCCGAGGTGCTCGATGCCTGCCTGGCGCGCGGCGATGAACTGATCGGCCATGGCCATACCAATGCCTGCCGCCAGAGCGAACTCGACGAAGCCGGCGAGCGCGCGCTGCTGCGCCACTGCCGTGAGCGCATCCGCGCGCACAGCGGGCAGGCCCCGGCAGGCTGGCTGTCGCCCTGGATCTCGGAGACGATGGCCACACCGGACCTGTTGGCCGAATGCGGCTACCGCTACACGCTGAACTGGTGCCACGACGACCGGCCGGTGCCGATGCAGACCCGCGGCGGTCCGCTGTGGGCCATTCCCTACCCACAGGAACTCAACGACATCCCCATGATCGTGGCGCGCCAACTCGACGGCGCGGCCTTCGCCGACATGATCATCGACCACTTCGACGAGATGCTGGCGCAGGCCGGCCATGCCCGCCATCCGCAGCCGCTGGTGATGGGCATCGCGCTGCATCCCTACCTGGTCGGCCAGCCTTACCGCCTGCGCCACCTGCGCCGCGCACTGGCGCACATCGCCGCGCACCGCGACCGCGGCGACATCTGGATGACCACGCCCGGCGCCATCTGCGCCGCCATGGAGGCCCAGCCGCCGGCGCAGGACGCGGGCGCACCGTTCACTGCCCTGGCCGCGTCACGCTAACATCATGGCCATCGATTGCCCGCTCGCTCCCATGCCCTCCTCCCCCGTGAAGAAGACCCGCGCCGCACAGCAGGCGCCCGCCGCCGAACAAGCGGAAACGGAGGCGCGCGACGCCGACGCGCGCATCTACCAGACCATTTTCGACGGCGTCCTCAATCACCGCCTGGTGCCCGGCACCAAGCTGCCGGAGCCGGAGCTGTGCCAGTTGTTCGGCGTCGGCCGCGCCGTGGTGCGGCGCGTGCTGGAAAAGCTCGCCCACGACGGCATCGTGGCGCTGCGCCCCAACAAGGGCGCGGTGATCGCCGAGCCGACGCCCGAGGAAACCCGCCAGATCTTCGAAGCCCGCCGCGCCATGGAACGGGTGCTGGTGGAATTGGCCGTGTCGCGCGTGAACGCGGACGACCTGCGCGAGCTGCGCCGGCAGCTCGACGAGGAACACGACGCCATGCACCGCTTCGACCAGCCTTCCTGGGCGCGGCTGGCCAGCGGCTTCCACCTGCGCATCGCCGCGCTGGCGCGCAACCCGGTGCTGCAGCGCTATCTGACCGAACTGGTCTCGCGCTGCTCGCTGATCGTCGGCCTCTACGAGCCGCCCGGGCACGCCCCCTGCGAACATGATGAGCATGCCGCCATCGTCGCCGCCATCGAAGCTGGTGACGCTGCCGGCGCGGTGGCACGGATGGAGGCCCACCTGCTCGAACTCGAGCAGCGGATCGAAACCTCGCGCATGAAGGGCGAGAAGAGCCTGGCCCAGATGCTGGGCCTGCCGCAGCAGGGCAAGCAGTAGGCACGTGCCGGCCACGCACGGGAAACCCCATGGAAATCGATTTCAGCACCCTGACCGAGTACCAGCGCTACAAGCTGATGGCGAGCCTGATCGTGCCGCGCCCGATCGCGCTGGTCACCACGCTCGGCGCCGACGGCACGGCCAATGCCGCGCCCTTCTCCATGTTCAACATGCTGGGGGAGGAGCCGCCGATCGTCATGATCAGCGTCAATCGCCTGGCCGACGGCTCGCTCAAGGACACGGCGGCCAATATCGTGCGCAGCGGCGAATTCGTCGTGCACCTGAGCGACGAAGCGATGGCGAACAAGATGCACCAGTGCGGCGAGCGGCTGCCGCCGCACGTCAGCGAGCTGGCGCGCGCGGGACTGACGCCGGCCCCCTGCGCGCAAGTGGCGCCGCCGCGCATCGCCGAGGCGCCGGTGGCCTTCGAATGCACGCTGTGGGAAACGCTGGAGACCGCCAGCCGGCAGATCTTCATCGGGCGCGTGCTGCACCTGCATGCGCGCGACGGCCTGATCGACACCGAGCGCTGGCGCGTGCGCCTGCAGGACTACTTCCCGGTCGGTCGCTTCGGCGCCAGCTTCTACGTGACCACGCGCGACCGCTTCTCGCTGGAGCGGGATGCGGACGCCGGCGTGGCCAGCCTGTCGACAGCGATCGATGAGATGTAGGGCGCGCGGCGCCGCATGGACCGACGCACGGACCGACGCACGGACCGACGCACGGACCGACGCCAAGGCGGTCCGCAAGCGGGCCCTCAGGCGCCCGCCTGGCCCTCCGGCAGCGTCAGCACGCCGCGCGCCTGCAGGTCCTGCAATTGCGCGTCGCTCAGCGACAGCAGTTGCTGCAGCACCGCGCGCGTGCCCTCGCCCAGCGTCGGCGGCGCGCTGCGGATCGGCAGGCGCTGGCCGTCCAGCCGGTACGGCGGCGCGAACACATGCGTGCTGCCCGCCACCGGATGCGGCATCTCGCGCAGCAGGCCGCCGCGGCGGGTGCGCTCGCTGGTCAGCGCCTCGTGCAGCCCCGCCACCTTGCCGCAGGGGATGCCGCAGGCCGACATGCGCTCCAGCAGCACGTCGCGGGCGAAGCCGCGGATCACGCCGGTGATCAGCGGTGTCAGCGTCTCACGGTTCCGGGCCCGCTCCACGTTGGTGGCATAGCGCGGGTCCTCGACGATGTCGGGGCGCTCGACCACCTGGCGGCAGAATTTCTCGAACTGGCTGTTGTTGCCCACCGCGATGATCAGCGGACCGTCCGCGGCATCGAACATGCCGTAGGGCACGATGGACGGGTGGGCATTGCCATAGCGCGCCGGATCGCGGCCCAGCAGCATGGCATCGAGGCCGTAATAGCCGGTCACCATGACGCCGCAGTCGTACAGCGCCATCTCGATCAGGCGGCCCTTGCCGGTGCGCTCGCGGCGGAACAGCGCCGCCAGCACGGCCTGCGCGGCGTACATGCCGGTCATCAGGTCCACCACCGCCACGCCGAACTTCAGCGGCGGCTGGCTGGCCTCGCCGTTCAGCGCCATCAGGCCGGCCTCGCCCTGGATGACCAGGTCGTAGCCCGGCCGCTTGGCCTCCGGGCCGCTGCTGTCGTAGCCCGACACCGCGCAGTAGATCAGCTCCGGCTTGATCGCCTTGAGCTGCGCATAGCCCAGGCCCAGCTTCTCGGCGCCGCCGGTCTTGAAGTTGTGGATCACCACGTCGAACTGCGGCAGCAGGTCATAGACGATCTGCACGCCTTCCGGGCTCTGCAGGTCCAGCGTGATCGACCGCTTGTTGCGGTTCATGCTGTTGTAGTAGGTGGTCTCGGTCTTGCCGATGCGCATGCCCCAGTCACGCGTATCGTCGCCGCGGCCAGGGTGCTCGACCTTGATCACCTCGGCGCCGAAGTCGGCCAGCACCTGGCCGCACAGCGGCCCCGCGAACACGCGCGACAGGTCGAGTACACGCACGCCTTCCAGCGGGAAGTCGAGATCCTGGGATTGCTCTTGGTTCGTCACTGCTTGTCTCCGTAGTGCTTTGCGAGGCAGGTGTGTCCCCGCTGTGCAGGCGGTAGTCTAGCCGAGACAGCGCAGCGCGGAAGGCCGGATGCCGTTTTTCGTTCTGCATGGCAGAAGAGCAATTCCACCAGGCGCGACCAGCTGCCGGTGTGACCCGGCGGCAGGTCGCCGCCGTGCTCACGGGCGGCCGCCGCCGCAGACCAGCACCTGGCCGCTGACGTAGTTGGACTCCGGGATGCAGAACATGTAGACCGCGCCGGCCGCCTCCTCCGGCGTGCCCCCGCGCCCCAGCGGGATCAGCGCCTCGGCATTCTTGAGCACCTGCGGGTTGACGCCCACCTTGATCTGCTGGCCGGCGATGTCGATGCTGGCATCGGCGTCGGCCGCGGCCTCGGTCAGGCGCGTCATGATCAGGCCGAAGGCGACGCTGTTGACATTGACCTTGTAGCGCCCCCATTCCTTGGCCATGGCCCGGGTCAGGCCGTTGATGCCGGCCTTGGCGGCGGCGTAGTTGGCCTGCCCCGCGTTGCCGTACACGCCCGAGGTGGAGGAGATGTTCACGACCTTGCGGAACACCGGCCGGCCAGCCTCGGCCTCGCGCTTGGCGGCCTCGCGGATGAAGCCGGAGGCGGCGCGCAGGATGCGGAACGGCGCGGTCAGGTGCACCGAGAGCATGGCTTCCCACTGCTCGTCGCTCATCTTCTGCACCACGTTGTCCCACGTGTAGCCGGCATTGTTGACGATGATGTCGAGCCCGCCGAAGCTGTCCAGCGCCTGCTTGACGAAGCGGTCGGCGAAGCCGGCCTCGGTCACGCTGCCGACGCAGGCCACCGCCTCGCCGCCGGCCGCGCGGATGTCGGCGACGGTCTGTTCCGCGGGCGCCGCGTCGAGGTCGTTGATCGCCACGCGCGCGCCTTCGCTGGCGAGCTTGAGAGCGATCTCGCGGCCGATGCCGCGTCCGGAGCCGGAAACCAGCGCCACCTTGCCTTCGAGTTTGCGAGTCATCGTTGCCTCCTGTCCTTGTCGTCTGTGTCGATCATCACGCCGCCCTCACGCTGCCTGGTACAGCGTGACCACGCAGGCGCCGCCCAGGCCGAGGTTGTGCTGCAGCGCGTTGCGCGCGCCCGCCACCTGGCGCTGGTCGGCCTGGCCGCGCAGCTGCCACACCAGTTCGGCGCATTGCGCCAGGCCGGTGGCACCGAGCGGATGCCCCTTGGACAGCAGCCCGCCCGAGGGATTGGTCACCACGCGGCCGCCGTAGGTGTTGTCGCCGTCGACGATGAACTTCTCCGCCGTGCCTTCCGGCGTCAGGCCGAGCGCCTCGTAGGTGATCAGCTCGTTGGCGCTGAAGCAGTCGTGCAGCTCCACCACGTCGAGATCCTCCGGTCCCACGCCGGCGGCCTCGTAGACCTGGCGCGCGGCCGCGGCCGTCATGTCGTAGCCCACCACCTTGCGCATGTCGCCGCTGTCGAAGGTGCTCGGCGTATCGGTGGTCATGGCCTGGGCCGCGATCACCACGCGACGGTCCAGGCCGTGCTTGCGCGCGAACGGCTCCGAGCAGACGATGGCGGCGGCCGCGCCGCAGGTCGGCGGGCAGCACTGGTAGCGCGTCAGCGGGCCGAACACCGTGGGCGAGGCCATCACCTCCTCCAGCGTCAGCGTCTGGCGGAACACCGCCAGCGGATTGCGCGCCGCGTGCTGGCGCGCCTTGACCGAGATGCGGCCGAAGGTGTCGGCACGGATGCCGTACTGCTCGATGTAGTCCTGCCCCGCGCCGCCGAAGAACTGCGCCGCGCGCGGCGCGTCCGGCTGGTAGCCCTGCTGCGCGGTCATGGTGTCGACGAAGCGCGCCATCGGCGAGGGCCGGTCGTCGTAGGCGCCCTTGAGCGCGCCCGGCACCATCTGCTCGAAGCCGAGCGCGATCGCGCACTCCACCAGGCCGCTCTCCACCGCCTGGCGCGCCAGGAACAGCGCGCTGGAGCCGCTGGAACAGTTGTTGTTGAGGTTGAAGACGGGAATGCCGGTCAGCCCGACGCCGTAGATGGCGGCTTGTCCGGCGGTGGAGTCGCCGTAGACATAGCCGACATAGGCCTGCTGCACATGCTGGTAGTCGACGCCCGCGTCCTCCAGCGCCAGCCGCGCCGCCCGCGCGCCCATGACGTGGTAGGGATCGCAGGCACCCGGCTTGGTGAAGGGAATCATGCCGACGCCGACGACGTGGACGGCGCGTTTCATCTGGGTCATCGAGGGTCTCCTGTGCTGGCGGCCGGCGACGGGACCGTGCCGCGTCGGGCCGCCTCCGGCACCGCGCCGGCCGGCCGGCCCACGCGATGCAGTGTGCGCCGGGGGCGCGGCGTCGCCAATCGCCGATTGGGACAAAAGCATTGGCAGAAACAATCAGGCCGGGCGCCGCCGGTGCTGCCCGCCGCGCCGCGCCGCGGTCGCCCGCCATCGACGCCCCCTCCGCTGTCCGAACGACGCCGCAGCCTGCCCCCCGCGCCGGGGTGCCCCGTGGCGCACCTCAGCGCAATCCGCACCGAGCGCGCATAATGCGTCGTCCAAAGCAACCGCGCCGGCCCGCAACGGGCGGCGCCAGCCGCTCGCCGGCTGACCGCTCAACAAGGGATCTTCATGATGGAAGTGTCGTGGTCTGTCTTCATCCTCACCTCTCTGCTGGTGATCGCCACGCCGGGCCAGGACATGGTGCTGGTGATGTCGCGCACGCTGGCGCGCGGCACGCGGGCCGGCCTCGTCACGGCGGCCGGCGTCAGCGTCGGCCTCATCGGCCACACCATTCTCGCCACGCTGGGCCTGGGCGCCATCCTGCAGGCGTCCGAATGGCTGTTCACCGCGCTCAAGCTGGTCGGCGCCGCCTACCTGCTCTATCTCGGCATCGGGCTGCTGCGATCGTCCGGCACCCTGGAAGTGACGGCGGATGCCGGTCGCGCGCACTCGCCGCTGCGCACCTTCGCGCAAGGCGCGATGTCCAATCTTTCCAACCCCAAGGTGGCGATCTTCTACCTGGCCTTCCTGCCGCAGTTCGTGCATGCGGACGCCGCCCATCCGACCCTCGGCGTCTTCGTGCTGGGCCTCGTCTTCGCGTGCCTGACCTTCCTGGTCAAGGGGCCGGTGGCCTTGTCCGCCGGACTGCTGTCGAACTGGATCCGGCGCAATCCGCGCTTCCTGACCGGCCTGCACCGCACCAGCGGCGTGGTGATGATCGGGCTCGGGCTGAAGCTGGCCTTCGAGCGCCGCAACTGAGGAAGCGCCAAGGGCAAGCCGCACGCGCATGGCGCCTGCGGCTCCCTTCCCCTGCGCCGGCGCCCGGCGGGCCGCAGCTGGCGGCCCCCGGGCATCCGCGCTCAAGCCGGTGCGCCGTTACTGCAGTTCGATCTTCGCAATCGATGCCAGGCGCTTCCAGCGCGCGATCTCCGTCTTCTGGTACTCCCGCAGTTCCGCCGGGGTGGACAGGATCAGCGAGGTCGACTGGCGCTGGTAGTAGGCCTTGACCTCCGCGCTGGCGCCCGCCTGCGCGAACAGCTCTCCCAGCCGTTGCGCGACGGCCGGCGGCGTCCTGGCGGAGACCGCCGCGGCGACCCAGTTGTAGGCGAGAAAATCGGGGATCCCCGCTTCGGGGGCGCTCGGCACCTCGGGCAGCAGCGGCGAGCGTTGCGGCGCGGTGTAGGCCAGCGCGCGCAGCCGGCCCGCCTTGACCAGCTCGATCGCGCCACTGGCATCCACCACGGCGAAATCGACGCTCGCTGCCATGACGCCGTTGATGGCATCTCCCGCCCCCTTGTACGGCACGCCGGTGGTCTTCATATGGCTCTGCTCGTTGAGCCATTCGCTGTACAGGGTGTACGACACCGACCCGGTGCCGTAGTTGAGCGCGCCGGGCCGCTTGTGCGCGTCGTCCACCAGCTCCTTGAGCGAGTGGTAGGGCGAGTTCGCCGGCACGATGATCAGGCACGGGCCGCGCGACAGCAGCGTGATCGGCGTGAAATCGGTGAGCGGATCGTAGGGCAGCTTGCGGAAGGTGGCGGCATTGGTGGACAGCGTCGAGTTGCTGCCGATGAATACCGTGTAGCCGTCGGCGGGAGCGCCGAGCAGCGTCTGCACGCCGATGAAGCCGTTGCCGCCGGGCTTGTTCTCGACCACCACGCCCTGCCCGCTCAGCTCGCCGATCTTCTTGGCGAAGACGCGTGCCGTCATATCGGTGCCGCTGCCCGACGGAAACGGCACGATGAAGCGGATGGGACGGCTGGGGAATGCCGGGGCCTGCGCCGCCGCCGGGGCGGGCAGCCCGGCGAAGCCGGCCGCGCAGGTGATGCCGGCCGCGATGACGAAGCGGCGGCGCGATGCGTTGTCGATGGTGCTCATCTTGTCTCCTGTGTCTTGCTTATGTCCTGCTGATGTCCTGCCTATGCCTTGCCTGCGGCGCTGTGCCCCGCCTGCCGCTCCGTCCTCCGGCGAGGCAGCTCCCGGCCGCAGCCGTCAGCGCTTGAGCCCGAGCAGGTCGCGGGCGATCACCCAGCGGTGCACTTCGGACGGGCCTTCATAGATGCGCATCAGGCGCGTTTCGTTGGCCATCTGCTGCAGCGGCATCTCCTTGGTCATGCCCATGGCGCCGAACGTCTGCATCGCGCGGTCGATCACATCCCATGCCATCTCGGTGGCGAACACCTTGATCATCGAGACCTGGGTGCGCGCTTCGTCGCCGCCATCGATGCGCGCCGCGGCCTCGTAGGTCATCAGGCGGCAGGCGTGGATGCGCGTGGCGGCGTCCGCCACCCACCACTGGATGGCCTGCCGTTCCGCCAGGGGCGCGCCGAAGGTGCGGCGCTGCAGCGCGTACTCGCACATCATGTCGAGCGCGCGCTGCGCCCGCCCGATGCACCAGGCCGCCATCTGGACGCGCCGGCTGGACAGCCGCGCCTGCATCGGCCCGAAGCCCTGTCCTTCCACGCCGAGCAGCTGCGCGGACGGCAGGCGGCAATCCTCCAGCACCACCTCATAGGTGGAGGCACCACCGATCATCGCGATACGGCGTTCCACCTTGAATCCCGGCGTGCCGCGATCGACCAGGAAGGCGGAGATGCCGCCGCGCGCACCGCGCGCCTTGTCGGTGACCGCCATGACAATGGTCCAGTCGGCGCGCGCGGCGCGGCTGATCCAGATCTTGCGGCCATTGAGCACCCAGTCGTCGCCGTCCCGCTCCGCGCGCGTGCTCATCATGGCCGGGTCGCCGCCCGCGCCCGGTTCGGAGATGGCGATGGCCGACACCGTTTCGCCGCGCGCATAGGGCTCCAGGTAGCGCGCGCGCTGCCCGGCGTTCGCGCTCCGCAGCAGCATGCGCAGGTTAGGCGAATCGGGCGGCAGGTCGTACGGCGTGATGGTCTTGCCAAGCTCCTCGTTGACCCCGACCATCGCCACCACCGGCAGGTCCGCGCCGCCCAGTTCGGCCGGTGCATCGAGGCCCCACAGACCCAGCTCGCGCGACAGCCGGTCGAGCCTGTCCTGGTCGTGCTGCAGCAGCGTCAGCTGGCCGCTCTCCGCCTCCCGGGCCAGCGCGCCGGCCTCCAGCGGGATCAGTTCCTCGCGCACGAAACGTGCGACAAGGTCCTTCAGCATCTGGTGCTCTTCTGCAAGTGCGAAATTCACGAACGTTCTCCTCTCTCGTCGGTATCGTCCCGGACCGTCCCCCGCGTGCCGGCGAGCCGGGCGATCTCGCCCGGCTCCAGCCCCGCTTCGCGGAGGACCTCTTCGGTATGCTCGCCCAGCGTGGGCGCGTGGCGGCGCAGCGCCAGCGGCGTGGCCGAGAAGCGCGCCGTGGGGCGCATTTCGCGCAAGGGCCCCTCGGTGGGATGGGTCGTCTTCTCGAACAGTCCCACCGCCTGCAGGTGCGGATGCGCGGGCAGGTCGTCCGGCGCGTAGATCGGCGTGGCCGGGATGTCGAGCGACTCGAACAACGCCATCCAGGCCGACGTGGTGCGCGTGGGCGTGATCTCGCCCAGGTGGCGGTACAGGTCGCGGATATGGGCATTGCGCTGCGCGCGGCTGTCGATGCGGTAGGCCTCGGCCAGGTCGTCGCGCCCCACCGCATGGAAGAATGCCTTCCAGTGGCGCCCGGTGTAGGGCAGCGCGCAGAGCCACCCGTCGGCGGTCTGCACGGGCCGCCGGCCGCCCTGCAGCAGGCGCGCGTATCCGGCGGGCCCGGCAGCCGGATCGAAGGTCAGGCCGGCCAGGTGCTCGGCCATCACGAAGCTGGCCATCGTTTCGAGCATCGGCACCTCCACCGACTGGCCCTGGCCGTGCCGCTCCCGGTGCAGCAGCGCGGCCAGCACGGCATTGGCCAGCACGATGCCGGTGGTCTTGTCGGCGATCAGGCTCGGCACGTACTCCGGGCGGCCGCCCGACGAGCCCAGCGCCACCAGCCCGCAGGCCGCCTGGATGATGTCGTCGAAGGCCGGCTTGTCGCGGTGCGGGCCGTCCTGCCCGAAGCCGGTGGCGACGCAGTACACGATGCGCGGGTTGATCGCTGCCACCGCGGCATAGCCGAAGCCCAGCCGCTCGATGGCGGCGACGCGCATATTGTGGACCAGCACGTCGGCCCCCTCGATCAGGCGCCGCAGGGCTGCCGCGCCCGCCTCGCGCTTGAGGTCGAGCACCACCGAGCGCTTGTTGCGGTTGAGCGCGAGATAGATCGAGCTCATGCCCTCGCTGCGCGACACGCCATTGGCGCGCATGAGATCGCCCTCGGGCCCTTCGATCTTGATGACGTCGGCACCGAGGTCGGCCAGGGCCTGCGTGGCCAGGGGGCCGAGCACCACCGAGGTCAGGTCCAGCACGCGGATGCCGTCGAGCGGTCCGGCGCAGGCCGCATTCTTCGTTTGCATGCGGTGGCTCCCTCAACGGCGCTGGAACAGCGGTGCACGGCGCTCCGCCATGGCCGCCACGCCCTCGCGGAAATCGGCGGTGGCGAACTGCACGCGCTGGATCTCCAGCTCGCGCCGGTTCGCCGCGACGACGCGCTCGGCCAGCCCGAGCCGCAAGGTCTCGCGCGTGCTCTCGACGGCGAGCGGGGCGGACGCCGCGATTTCGTGTGCCAGCGCGGTCGCGCGGGACAGGACCTCGCCCTGGTCGACCAGGGCATCGGCGAGGCCGATGCGCACCGCTTCCGCGCCATCGATGCGGCGGCCCGTATAGAACAACAGCGCCGCCTGCTGCTCGCCGACCAGGCGCGGCAGCGTCACGCTCATGCCGAAGCCGGGATGGAAGCCGAGCCGGTTGAAGTTGGCGCTGAAGCGCGCCGCGCGGCAGGTGACGCGGAAATCGGCCAGCAGCGCCAGGCCGAGGCCCGCGCCGATGGCGGCGCCTTCGACCGCCGCCACGATCGGCTTGCGGCTGCGGTAGAGCTTCATGGCCTGTTCGTAGAACGCCGACGGATCGCGTGAGACATCCGAAGCACTCGAAGCGCCCGAAGCGCCGGCCTGTGCCGTGCCGCTGAAGTCCGCGCCGGCGCAGAAGGTGCCCACGCCCGACGCCAGCACGATGGCGCGGCAGCTCTCGTCTTCGTCGAGACAGAACAGTGCCTCGGCAAGCCGGCGCATGAGATCGGCGTCGACGAAGTTGTGGGGGGGACGGGAAAGCTCGATGCGCGCGACATGCTGGTCGCGTGTCACGCTGAGATCGGGGGAAGATGCCAAGGCCATGGCGTAGCGCTCCGGGGAACAAGGACGCGCACAGTATTCGCCGCTACGTGTCACTGCGCTACACTGCAATTTCGGATACCGAAATTGCTCACGACCCAGGCATCCCGCATCGCACCACGCCGAACCGTCTCCCCATGCCTGCCCCGCGCCGCCGGACCCTTGCTGCCCCTTCCCCTGCTCCCCGCCCCGCCACGGCGGCGGAAGCCGCCGCGGTCGCGCCCTCCAGCCGCGCGCTGACACAGCGCACCGGCAGCTTTACGCGGCAGACCGACGGCAGCCAGTCGCTGGAGCGTGGCCTGCGCCTGCTGCGCGCGTTCCGGGTGGGATCATCGAGCCTGAGCAATGCGGAGCTGGCGGCGCGCACGGGCCTGCCGCGGCCGACGGTCAGCCGGCTGACGCGCTCGCTGGTGGACGGCGGCTTCCTGCTCTACGACACCACGGAGCGCGCCTACCGCCTGGCGGTCGTGGTCGTCAGCCTGGCCGATGCCTTTCACCACGCCACCGTGGTGCCGGCCATCGCGCTGCCGCTGATGCGCGAGATCGCCGACGCCGAGAAGGTCAACGTGGGCCTGGCCGTGCCCGACCAGACCGCGATGGTCTACCTGGCCGCGGTGCGCCACAGCGTCGACAGCGTGTCGCGCACCCGCCGCGTCGAGCCCGGCACGAGGGTGCCGATCGAGCAGACGTCGATCGGCATGGCGTGGCTGGCCGCCGCGCCGCCGGCGGTGCGCGGCGCGATCCTGGAGCGCATCGCCGAGAAGGCCGGCGACGCCTGGCCGGCGGTCGAGCGGGAGCTGGGCCGCGGGATCGCCCAGGCACAGTCGCTCGGATACTGCACGGCCGACTACCAGCCCGGACACCTCACCGCCGTCGGCGCGGCGTTCCGCGGCCCTGACCAGCTGTGGTACGGGCTCAACATCAGCTTTCCGCCCAAGCCCGGTGGCAAGCGCGCGGTGTCACGGTATGCGACGCTGCTGCTCGGCCTGATCGGGAAGATCCAGTCCGCATGCGGCTCGGCGGGCGCTTGAGAAATCGCGGGACCGGTAGATCGAGGGTCGGGGGACCGAGGACTGCTGCCCGGCATCACGGCATCGCCGGCCCGATCCACCCCCAGGCATCGACCTGCCTTCAGCCGTGCCGGCCGATCTTGCCGAAGCCGCTGTCGGCCCAGCGGCCGGCACTCTCGCGCGTCAGGCGGAAATCGGCGGGCACCTTGACGCTCGCGATCACCTCGCCGAAGGAATCGACGGCGGTCAGCGTGCCGAAGGGCTCGTACTCATCGGGCGTGACGGCGAGCCTGACGCTCACGCTTCCCGCCTCGGTCTCGATCTGGCACTGCTTGTTGAGGCGGGCATGCAATTGCTGCTCATGGCGCCGGATGACCTCGCTGGCGGTCTTGACCAGCGTCTGGAAGGCCGCCGCATCCAGCGGCTTCGGGTCGACCTTGTTGCGCCCCATGGTCCAGGGGCCGACCAGCGCCGGCTCGGCGCTGCCGTCCTGGATCATCTCGACCGCCCATCCGTCGCCATCCTCGTTCTTGATGACGCGGGCGGTCCAGCCTTTGTCCTGCCAAAGCCGGGGCTGGTGGATTGCGGAGACCTCCTCCGCTGCGCAAGAGTCGTCGGAATGGTGCATCAGGGGCATCAATCTGCCAGGTAGCGGTCGGGAAACCCGCTAGGATACCGCACCGGGCAGCGGCTACCGGGCAGCGGGATCTCGCCGCCGGGGCATCAGCCGGGTGGCTGGTCGTCCGCCGATTCCTGCAGCAGGTGCCCGTAGGCGTCGATTTCCTTCTGCGCCCGTGCCAGGCTTTCCGAAATCCTCTCCGGCGTCACTTCGCCGTCGATGAACTCGACCGATACCCGATACACGCGCGCATCCTTGTCGACAATCCCTTGCAGGACCTTGTCGAACAGCTTTTCCCCGGCCTTCAGGCCCAATGCCCGTGGCACCAGCACCTTGACCAGCAGGATTTCCTGGTCGCCGGACCCCTCCGCCGCCTCGGCCAGCGCGGTTTTCAGATGCCCCTTCAGCTTCAGGACGCTCAGGTCACCGGGTATCGCCACATGCGCGACGCGAATCGATTTCTTGGCCATGCCGCTTGATCTTGCGCTTGCTCTTGCGCTTGCTTGAACGTGTTGTCGAAGGACGGAATATACCGCACGGAAGCGCCGTGCCGGCGGCCGGCATCCCCGCTCAGCCCAGGTCGAGCGGCAGGTACAGCCGCGTCCGGCCGCGCTGGATCAGCAGGGCGGCGTTGCCACCCGCCTGCCGCAGTTGTTCGGCGAACTGCTCCAGCGTCGCCACCGGGCGCGCGTTGAGCGACAGCACGATGTCGCCCGGCGCGATCCCGTCACGCGCGGCGCGCCCGCTGACCTGCTGGATCAGCAGCCCGTGGTCGACGCCGACGCGCTGCTGCTCGCGCGGCGTCAGCGGCCGCAGTGTCATGCCCAGCCACTGCGGCGTCGGCGCGCCCGGCGCGCTGCCGGCCGGGCTTTCCAGGGCTCCCACGACGGCCTTCACCTGGCTGGCAGCGCCTCCGCGCCAGACCTGCAGATCGACCTCGCGACCGGGCCGGATCCTGGCCACGGTCGCCAGCAGGTCGGCGGCATCCCGCACGGACGCGCCGTCGACCGCCAGCACCACGTCGCCGGCCTGCAGGCCGGCCGCCGCGGCCGGGCCACCCGCCCGCACCGCGCTGATCAATGCCCCGTCCGGCTTCGCCAGCCCGAAGGAGCGCGCCAGGGCCTGCGTCACCTCCTGCACCGTCACGCCCAGTTGGCCGCGGCTGACCTTGCCGGTGCCGAGCAACTGTGCCTTGACGTCCATGGCCACGTCGATCGGTATCGCGAACGACAGGCCCTGGTAGCCTCCCGTCCTCGAGTAGATCGCCGAATTGATGGCGATCACGCGGCCGTCCAGGTCGAACAGCGGCCCGCCCGAACTGCCCGGGTTGATCGGCACATCGGTCTGCAGGAAGGGGATGCCGGACTCGCCGGGCAGCGAACGCGCCTTGGCGCTGACGATGCCGCTCGTGACCGAGTTGGCGAAACCGTAAGGCGAGCCGATCGCCATCACCCAGTCGCCGACCTCGGTGCTGCCGGCGCTGCCCGCCACCACCACCGGCAGGTGGTCCGCATCGATCTTCAGCAGCGCCACGTCCGACAGCGCGTCGCCGCCGACGACCTTGGCCTTGAACTCGCGCTTGTCGGTCAGCTTGACCGTCACCGCATCGGCGTCGCCGACCACGTGGCGGTTGGTCAGGATGTAGCCGTCGGCGCTGACGATGAAGCCCGAGCCCAGGCTGACCTCCTCGCGGTTGCCGATGACGCGGCGCGCCAGGAACGGGGCCAGCGGATGGCCGGGTTCGATGCCGGGGGGCAGCTGGATGCCCACCTGCGCCACTTCACGCGTGACGCCGATATTCACCACGGCGGGGCCGTAGCGCCTGGCCAGCGCGGCAAAGTTCGGCAAGGCGGGCGCCACTTCATGGGCGGCCACGGGCGCGAAGCCGCCCGCCGCGGCCAGGGCCAGCGCCGTCGCCCAGGCCGCCGCCAGCGCTGCGGCGCCACCTGCCGGCCCGCCGTCCCTCTTCCCTCGCCGCATCATCGTGCCCGCTCCCGCGCGTTCACCCGGGCCTGCCGTCATTGGCTCGGCACCAGCGCCTTCTTCAATGCCTCGTCATCGATGGAAACCGCGTCCGCCGCCGCCAGCTTCGCCAGGTAGGCCTGCACATTCTGCTGCGCGCGCTGCTCGCGCAGCGCGGCCCGGATCTGCGCCCTGACCTCGTCGAGCGGCCGCAGGGCCGCCTCGCGGACCTCGACCAGCTTCAGCACGTGGAAGCCTGTCGGCGTGCGTACCGGCGCCGACACTTCGCCGCGCTTGAGCGCGTTCGCCGCTGCCAGCACCGCCGGCTGGATCATGGTCTCCGGCACGAATCCCAGGTCTCCGCCGCGCGCCGCGCTGGCCTTGTCTTCGGAATACATCTTCGCCAGGGCCTCGAAGTCGGCGCCGCGCGCCTGCGCCCGCCGCGCCAGGTCGGCGGACTTCTTCTGCGCGCCATCGACGGCGGCCGCGTCGGCACCGGGCGGCAGCGCGACATAGAGCTGGGCCAGGTGCAAGGCACGCGGTGCCATGAAGGTGGCACGGTTGCGCTCGTAGGCGGCCTGGATCTCCGGCTCCGGCGGATAATCCGCAGCCGGCTCGCTGAGCGCCGCCAGGTAGCTCTGCAGCAGGACCTCGCGCTGCGCCTGCTCGATCGCCGCCTGCACCAGCGGCTGCTTGTCCCAGCCCTTGGCCTTCGCCTCGGCCAACACCGCCTTCTGCGCCAGCAGCGTGCGCACGACCTGGTCCCGCGCCGCCGCATCCGCGAGCAGGCGCGCGCGGCCTTCCGGGCTCAGCGAGCGCGACAGCCCGGCCACCTCGGCCCGCGTCACCGCAGCGCCCGCGCCCCTGGCGACCACCTCGTCCTGCGCGCGCGCGGCGCCCGCTACCAGGCATGCCGCCCCTAGCAACCATGCGCCGAGTGCCGGCGCGATCCGATTCGTTCTCTTCATCATGACTGACTCCACTGCAAGACTGTGCCGCCCGCATGGCGGCGGCCCGGCGGCGCCTCAGGGCATCGGGCCGGGCATCGGGCCGGACACCGGCGGCGCGGTGCCCGCCGTGCGCATGCGCACGGCGCGGCGCGCCTGCACGATCTCCTCGGCCGAAATGCCGAACTCGATCGAGACTTCGGCGATCAGGCGCACCAGCGCAGCCCGCTGCCGCTGGCGCGCTGACTCCGCACGGCGCGAGTGCTCGGCCTGCCTGGCCAGCGTCAGGACGCCCTGCACGAAGCCGCTCATTGCAAGACCGGCTCGGCTCCTGCTGGCGCGGGTTCCAGGGCGGCGTTCTCCGGCAGCACGCCCTCCGCGCCGCCTGCGCTGCCCGCGCCGTCCGCACGGAAGTTGCGCAGATGCAGGAAGAACTGGCCCATCATCTGGATCCACAGCCGGATGGCGACCGACAGGTAGTCCAGGTGGACGCCGCCGGTGACCACCACATCCATCTCGAGCACGAGGAAATCGCCGTGCGTGGCCAGGCGGGCCAGCCTGCGCGTGCGATGCCATTCATCGACCAGGCCGTCCGGCAGCGGGCCGCCCTGCACGCGCAGCGGGCAGCTGAGCGTGAAATCGAGGTACTGGTCCGGCCCGAGCGTATTGCCCCAATGGACCTGGTAGCCGATGCCGTGGCTGGCGCTGTGCAGGCGCGTGACGCCGTCCTCCTGCAGCAGCGTCACCGCGCAGCCGGCGGCGCGGATGGCATCGGCCACCTGCTCCGCCGTGACGAAGCGATGGATCGCGCCCGAGGCCTCCGCGGCCTTGTCATGGGTCCCGCTGGCGGCGCCTTCCGCGGACAGGTCCTGGTTCAGGTCATTCATGCTGGTAACTCCTGTGGTTCGGTAAGCGGTTCGTCATCGCATCACTGCCGGGCGGCCTGTTCCGCCGGTGCCGCAGCAGGGGCCGCAGCAGGGGCCGCAGCGGGGGCGCTCGCCGGCGCCGCCGCGGCGGCGGCGCGCGGGTCGAACTTGCTCTCGTAGAGCTTGTCGCCGTACTCCTGCGCGATCTGCTCGTACTTCACGCGCGCCTTGGCGGCGAACGGCTGCCGCGAGGCGATCACCGTGCCGATGCCGACGTTCTCGTAGGCGTCGAGGATCTCCTGCCCGACGGCATAGAGCTTGGCGTTCTTCGCCTCGCACAGCGCCAGCGCGCTGCGTTGCGCGCCGGCCTCGTCGCCCAGCCGCTTGCGCTCGGCCTCTGCGTTGCGCGCCAGCTTCAGCAACTCCTCATAGGCATTGCGGTACTGCGCGATCTGGGCATTGGCCTTGTCGGCGATGGCCTGGGCCTGCGACTGCGACGCGCGCGAACCCTGCTCCAGGCGCTCGCGAGCCTGCTTCTCGCTCGCGAGCTGGGCCTGCGCGGCCTCGAGCGCCTTGCGCAGCGCGTCCGGCGAGTCCTTGCCTGCCGGCGCGCCGGCCGGGCCGGACTGCCCCGCCTTCAAGGCCGCGAGTTCGTTCTGCGCCTGCTGCAGTTGCGCGGTGGTGTTGCGCAGCTGCGCCCGCAGGCGCTCCTCCATGCTCTGGGCCGGTTGAGCCGGCTGGGCCAGCCCGTTGCCGGCCCAGAGCGCGGCGGCCATCATCACAGCGGCGGACATGCCCCATGCACGCGGGGACGGTTTTGTCATGACGCCCTCCTCAGAAGCGGGCATTGAATTCGAACTGCAGCGTATCGATCGACAGCGGCGGGCCGAAGACCTCCTTGGTCGAGATCCAGCGTCCGGTCACCCATGCGTTCTTGTCCAGCGCGTACGAGCCGCCGAGGTAGTAGCCCCGCGCATTGGTGCCGCCGCCATGGAAGGTCGAATCGTTGAACGCGTCCGGCACGGCATCCGGCTCGATGCGCTTGTAGCCGAACATGACGTTCCAGTCGCCGCGCGCGGCCGGCGACGGCTTGCCGAAGGTGGCCTGCAGCATGTAGGCGTTGGGGCCGCTCTTGAAGCTGGCGCGCGTCGCATCGCCGGCGCCGAAGTTGTTGACGATGCCGCCGTTGGCGCGCGTGAACATCGCGTTTTCGTTGTAGGCCAGGTTGCGGATGAAGTTGGCGTCGAAGCGCAGGCCGTAGACGCCGGCGACACGCGTGTCCCAGCGCAGGTTGACATCGAACAGCTGGAACTTCGAGGCATAGCCGACGAACTGCGGCTGCGCCGTGTTGGCCGGATCGAGCGGATTCAGCGAGATATTGCGCAGCAGCATGAGCGTATTGCCCTTCTGCATGAAGGCCGGCCGCGACCAGTCGGAATCGCAGCTCGTCGCGCCCGCGTAGAGCGCGCACGGGCTCGACAGGCGGCCGTTGATATTGTGGAAGTCGTAGTAGGCGAGCGCGCCGCGCAGGCGGTTGGCGCTGTCGATCTTCCAGTTGGCGCCGACCTGGGCGCCGAGCAGCCACTTGTACTCGCTGTGCATCTTGTCCTGGCTGTTCGACGGCGCATTGTCGTTGGAGTACTCCAGCGGAATGAAGCCGATCGAGCCGAACAGGTTGATGTCGCGGTTGATCGGCAGGTCCTTGTCGAAGCGCGCGGCGATGCCGTCGAGATTCAGGTCCGGCGAGAACAGCATGTCGGTGGTGACGAAGGGCGGCGCGAAGCGCCCGCCGATCACGTTCATCCAGTCGGTCGCCTGGTAGGACACCCACGCCTGGTCGAGCCAGATGTCCTTCTTCGCCAGGCCGCCCCCGAGCGTGGTGTTGGTCGACACCGGGCTGTTGTCGTTGCTGGCGGCCACGCGCACGCCGGCCTTGATGCTGTCGGAGACGTCGGCGAAGATGCCGAAGCGGGCCCGCGCACGCCACTGGTTGGTGCGGTTCTCGCGCGTATTGAGCAGCGGCGGCAGCGCGACGCTGGTGTTCGGGTTGACGTCGACGCCGTTGCTGCTCTTGTTGATCGCGGCGAAGTCGATCTGGATGTTGTTGTTGTTGCTCGAGTAGAAGCGCGACTCGTTGCGCAGGCGCATATCGCCTTCGATATGGATGCGCTTGGTCCACTCCGGCAGCTCGTTCGGCGCCGCCCAGCCTTCCGCCTTGGCCTGGGCCATCACCTCGCCCTTGACCTCGTCGCGGATCTCGTCGCGCACCGTCTGCGGAATATAGGGCACGCGCACATCGCCCGCCTCGACGCGCGGCGCGCCGGCCGGCGGCGTGGCGGCCGCCTGCTGGGTTGCCTGCTGGGTTGCTTGCTGCGAGGCCTGCTGCGCGGCGAATGCCTCGGTCTGGGCCTGCGCCAGCAGCGCTTCGCCGGTTGCCTTGTCGAGCGCGCCGCTGCTGATCAGGCCGCGGATCAGCTTGACCATGGCGCTCTCCCTGGGTGCCTCGGCGTGGGCGGCGCCGGCCGTCACGAACAGTGAGGCTGCCAGCGTGGCGGCCAGCACCGACCGGCGCGGCACCGATCTCGGCGACGCCGCCGCGGCGGCCCTCCGAGCTTGCTCCTCCCGGGGAGCTTGCATTGCGATTGCGTTCATTTTTTGTCTGTGCGTTGCTTGAGAAGGAAGGACGGCTGCGGTCTTGTCGTTCACGGCCGCCGCCCCCGGATGGCCATGGAGAGCGGGTAGCGCAGCGATGCCGGTGGCCGCTCCTCCGCGCGGAAGTCATGCAGCATGGCGAGCACGGCATCGTCGATCGACTTGTTGCCGGTGCCGCGCGCCAGTTGCACGCGCACCGCGCGCCCGTCGGCATCCAGCCAGAGGTCGATGCGCACATCGTCGAAGGCCAGCTGGCGCGTGCGCGCGTCGCGCGCGAAGGCCTGCTGCATCGCGCCGGACAGCCAGGCGCTGTACGAGCGGCTGCCGAGCCCGCCGCCGCCGCCCGTCATGCCGCCGCCACCGCCGGCGCCGATGCCGAAGGCATCCGTGCCGGCCTGCGCATCGCCATTGATGGTGACCGCGTCGCCGAGATCCTTGCTGGGGCTGGGCGGCGCGTCGTCCTTCGGCGCTTCCACGGGCTCCACCGGCTTCGGCTCGACGACTTCCGGCTTGATCTTCTCCGGCTGGGGCTCGGGCAGCTTCTCGGGCTCCGGCGGCGGCGGCGGTGGCGGGGGCAGCATCAGCATCGGCGTCGCGGCCACCTCACGGCGCACGCTGGCGGTATCCGTGAGCAGGTGCCAGACCAGCGCGGCGACACCGGCGGCCACGAGCACGCCGGCCACCGCGCCGCTGCGCCGGCGCAGCAGCGCGAGCGCCGCGCCGGCCGGACCGCCGGCGGGCCGGACTGTGGAATCGCGAAGTTTCACGCTGCGCTCCTCACGCCGGCTTGCCGGTCACCAGGCCGACCTGGTTCAGGTCGATGCGGCGCAGCAGGTCGAGCACCTCGACGACCTTGGCGTACTGCACCGCGGCGTCGCCGCGCACGATGACGGGGAAGTCCGGCGTCAGCGCCTTTTCGGTGCGCAGGCGGTCTTCCAGTTCCGGCAGCGACACCGGATAGGCGTCGAGGAACACCTGCCCGGAGTTGTCCACCGTGATCGCCTTGGTCTTCGGCTTCTCCAGCGCCACCGACGAGCTCGCCTTGGGCAGGTCCACCTTGATGCCGGGAATGCTGGCGTTGCTGGTCAGGATGAAGATGACCAGCACCACGAGCAGCACGTCGACGAAGGGCGTGATGTTGATGCCGCTGGCCCGCTTCTTGGTGCCGAATCGTCTTGCGTATGCCATGGTCCGCCCCCGTCAGGCCCGCTGCAGATGAGGCACGCGGCGGCCTTCGCCCTGCTCTTCCGCCAGGCGCGTGGTGAACTCGTCGACGAAGACCGCCATGTCGGCGGCGATCCCCTCCGAGCGGGAGGCCAGCCAGTTGTAGCCGAACAGCGCCGGGATCGCGACGCCGAGGCCGGCGGCGGTACACAGCAGCGCGGCCGCCATGCCCGGCGCCACGGAGTTGATGTCGACGGCGCCGGCCATCGCCGCCACCACGAACACCAGCATGATGCCGATCACGGTGCCGAACAGGCCGACGTAGGGAGCGCCCTCGATGGTGGTCGACAGCCAGTTCATGCGCGCGCCCATGCGCTCGACCTCGCGCACCATCGCGCCGTCCATCGACGCGCGGATGGCGCTGATGGTGGCATCCGAGACGGCGTTCATGTCATAGCCCAGCTGGTGGCGCCGGTGCATCTCGTCGACCGCCACCTCGTACAG
This sequence comes from Cupriavidus malaysiensis, assembly GCF_001854325.1. NCBI lineage: Bacteria > Pseudomonadati > Pseudomonadota > Betaproteobacteria > Burkholderiales > Burkholderiaceae > Cupriavidus > Cupriavidus malaysiensis. Next base: position 983,006 of record NZ_CP017755.1, on the reverse strand, counting down.
GCGCCACAGCGAAGACTGCGCGCGCACGTCTTCCGGCACGCGGCCGCTCTCGGCCAGGCGGTCCAGCGGCGCGCCGGCGGTTTCGCGGAAATGGTCCATGAAGGCCGCGTTGGCGCGTGCGTTGCTGCTGTAGCTGCGGCTCTTGGTGATCATGATCAGCCACGACAGCGCCATCATCACCCCCAGCAGGCAGACCACGACCCAGGCATCGATCGGCATCGCCGCGATGATGAAGCCGAAGTGGCTCTTGCCCGCCTGCTGCTCGTCGGGGCCGAAGGCCGTCAGGCGCGACTCCGCGCCCTGCGACACCGCGTCCGCCAGCAGCAGGGCCGCCGGCCGCGCGACCTTGGACACGCGGACTTCGTCGATCGCACCGGCAAAGCGTGCCAGCGCGCCGCCCGCGCCGTTCGCGCCCTCGACATCGGCACCGATGGAGGCCGGCGTCTTCAGCGCCGGCAGCGCGGCGGCCAGCGTCGCGGCCGGCCGGCCGCCGACATACAGCGTCACGGCCTTGCCGTCCGCGCTCACGGCCAGATGCGACCACTGGCCTGCCTGCACCGGCTGTCCCGGCTGGCTGGTCTGGCCGTTGACGCGCACGAAGGGCACGCCCTGGTCGATGCCGACCACCAGTTCGCCGGCACCGTCGCGGCGCACGTAGATGGCCTCCTGCGGACCGAGCTTCTCCGGACGCACCCAGGCCGAGAACGTGAAGCTGCCGCCGGCGGCGACGGCCAGGGACGGCGAGGCCGGCAGGATCACCGGTGCGGCGCCGGCCTGCGCGCCCTTGCCGATGATGGCGCCGTCGAGCGTGACGACCGCACTCTGGCTGTGGTTGCCGTAGGCGGTGGTATCGCGCGCCGGCACATTGGCTTCGCCGAAGTGGTAGACGGCGGTGTAGTCCGGATCGAACACGCGCTGCCCGTTGCCGGCGGCCGGCGCCTTGCGGTTGCCGTAGTACATCCAGATCTGCTGCTTGCCGCTGGCGGAGACCGCCGGCACGTCCACCCACACCAGCGCGATGCCCAGCATCGGGTCGAACTGCTCGACCTGGTGGTTCAGCACGGTCTTGTCGTCGGCGGCCACGAAGCGCAGGTCGGCGCCGGTCTCGTTGACGCCTTCGAAGCTGAAGTTGCCGGTGTGCAGCCGCAGCAGCACCGGCATGCGGCCGGGATCGGCAGCGATATTGCCGCCCTGGGGGCCGGCGTCGATCGTGATCGGTTTGCGGTAAGCCCAGTCTGGCTGCCACCAGGCGTGCGCCAGCGCGGGCATCATCGCGCCCAGCAGCGCGAGCAGGAACGGAAGGATGCGTCGCATTTCAGTGTTTCTCCGTGGGTGCTCCCGGTGCCTTGCGGAACCCACCGGGCGGTCAAGTCGTTGATGGATCGATTTCGGTGATCGTTTGCGGTGATCGTTTGCGGTGATCGTTTTTTCGGGCCGCGTCGCCGCGGCGCTCAGTAGGTCGCTGTCACGCTGAAGTTCAGGTGCGGACGATGGCGCGGCGTGCGCGGTCCGTCCTTGAGCGGATAGGCGGCATCGAACCGTCCGTACACATGCGTGGCCAGCCGGAACGAGGTGCCGATGCCGAACGAGGCCAGCGAGAAGCGCGCCTTCTGCTCCGGCAGCGGATCGCGCAGCCCCAGGCGGGCGGCGTCGACGAAGCTGTAGACACGCCAGTCCTCCACGTACGGCGTCAGCAGCGGGATCGGCGGCGCGCGCCACTCGATCGACCCGACCACGCCATAGTCGCCGGTCGCCTCGGCGGACAGGTAGCCGCGCACCGAGTTCATGCCGCCGCCGGCGATCTGCTCGCTCGAGATCAACGGGGAGTCGGTGAGCTGGCCGGCCACGCGCCAGGCGAGCTGCGAATTGCCCTGGAAGGTGTAGGTGCCGTTGGTGTCCGCCTTGACCAGCGTGAAGCTCGGCGTCGCCTTGTAACGCTTGGCATCGAACTGGTGCTCGTTGCTGCCATAGCCGAAGAAGCTCTGCGTGCCGGTGACGATGGCCGCGTTCAGCGCGTACTGTCCGCGCTCGCCCTGGTAGAAGCCGCTGTAGCCCAGCGTGATCGGCGCGTACTTGAGCGGCACGGTGTCGCCCGCGCTGCCGAGCCGCGTCACTTCGGTGTTGTCCTTGAAGTCGACCCCCAGGCTGAACGCATGCCACCAGGCCCCGGTGTCCGGCACCGTGTAACTGCCCTTGACGCCGAAGGCATGGCCCTTGCCGAGCACCGTGGTGCCGCCGGTGGTCGCCACGTTGCTGTCCGACTTGTAGGCGTTCGCTTCCAGCGACCACTGGGTGCCCTTGAGCGGCGCGACATAGGAGGCGGACCACACCTTGGTCTGGCTCAGGTCCTGCGGCGCGCCGAAGAAGCTGACCGAGGCCCGGTGGCCGAGCTGCCAGAGGTTGTCGTAGCCGAGCGTGGCCGTCATCCGCAGCGGCTTGGTATCGGCGCTGCGGTCGTTGTTCAGGCCGAGGCTGGCCCGCCACGGATTGCTGTCCTGCACCTTCAGGTCGACGTCCATGGTGCCGGGCACGGCCCCCTGCTTGACGAGGGGAACGACCTGCTGATCGCCGGTGCGGTTCAATGCCGAGAGTTCGGCCTGCGCCGTGTTGAAGTCCGGCACCTTGCCCTCCGCCAGCGACGGCACCTGCTCGCGCACCTCGCGCGGCGAGTGGTACTCGGCGCCGACCACCCGCACGCGCCCCACGCGCGTCTCGCTGACCTGCAGGTAGACCACGCCGCCGCTGACCTGCTGCTCCGGCAGGTCGACATAGACCGATTGGTAGCCCTTCGCCTGGTAGGCGGCCAGCAAGGCGTCGCGGGCTGCCTCGATGTCCTTGAGCGAGCGGTTCGGCCCCAGGTAGGGCGTGACGGCCTTCTCGATGGTGCGCACGTCGAGGGCGGTATTGCCGCGCACGATGTACTCGTTGATATTGACCTTCCGTTCCGCGGCGGCGCCTGCTGCCGCCTTGCCCGCCTCCGCTTCCGCCTCCGCGCCGGCCACCGCCGCCGCGCGCGGGGCCGCGGCGGCGGCATCGTCCTGCGCAGACGCCACGCCGTGGCCGGCCGCCCCCATCGTCGCCGCGCACATGGCCGCCCAGTGGAGCCAGGGCCGATTCGTCCTGATGACACGCATTGTGTGACTCTGATCTGTTGGTTCGATTGCCGTTGCACTGCCGCCGTGGGGCCACCGGGATCCACTGGAGAAGCCGCTTCCCGCAACGCCGGCCCGCAACCGTGCCGACGTCGTGCACAGCCTTCTAGACGGGCTGGCGTCGCACTGCCTAGCGTTTGTCACGAAGATTTCATGCTCGCTGCAGGAACACGGCGCCTGGCCTATGCTGGAAGCCGGCATCGACATGACCATGGAGGACGCGATGATCAAGCGAACGGGGAAGGGCTGGCGGCATTGCGCCATCGGCGCGGCGCTGGCGGGATCCGCCCTGGCGGCCGGCGCGGCATCCGCGCCCGCCGCCAGGGAGTTGGAAACACGGGAAGAGATGGCAGGGCACGCGGCCGGCTGCGTGGAGGTGGAGGTCAACGGCATGCGCTCGCCGTCCTACGACTGCCTGACCGACAAGCTCAAGCCCGCCGCCTCGGCGGCGGGCGCCAGGCCGCCGCGGCAACCGGAGTCGGAAGCCATCGCCCAGCGGCCGGGCAATCAGCTCGGCGTGTTCAACTGGTCGGCCACCTCCCAGCGCATGGGCAATACCTTCGGCACCTCGGTCACGCCGCAGCGCCCCGCCGCTTCACCGCCGCCGTCCCCGCTGATCCGGCCCGGATCCTGAGCCCCGCCCTGCGCCCCTCCCGGCGCCCCTCCCGGCGCTTTTCGCCGGGACCATGACGCTGGCGGCCTCAGTGCGCCGGCTCGGCCGCCTGCTGCAGGCGGCGGCGCTCGTCGTCGCTGAGGCGCGCCCACAGCCGGGGGTCGACCTTGCCGCCGAGACCGACGATCTGCACGGGGCTCGACGGGTCGTAGCGATAGGGCATGCCGGACTGCAGCCCCGCTGCCGGCCTGCGCTCGCCGTCTGCGGCCGGCGATACGTCGCCGCCGAGCATGCGCACGGTGAAGATCGACGGCAGGCCCTGGCGCTGCGCGGCACGCTCGCGCGTCATCGCATCCTGCGCCGCGGCCGCCGCCTGGGAAGCCACCGCGCTGGCATTGCTCAGCGCCCCCACGTTGACGCTGGCCACCACCGGCAGGCCGGTCGACTTGCCCTGCACCTGAACGTTGGCCGCGTTCACCACCTGCAGCGCCGCGAAGTTGACGTTGCCAGAGACCCGGATGCCCGCCTCGCCCGCGTCGATGGTGCCCAGCGGCGCCACCAGGTCCACGTCGCCCGGCGGCACCTCCGGGATCGGGCTCAGCGTGGCGATGCCCGCGCCCGAGGACGGCACGTTCGGCGACACCGTGACATTGCCCAGCGCGTCGTAGACGCGCTTGGGCGGGGTGTACAGCACGGTCGTCTTGGCCCCCCGGCCGGCGTTGATGTCGCCGTCCGACGACCAGCCCTGGATGCTGCCGCCGAAGGTGGTCATGATGCGCGACAGGCCCAGCAGGATCGAACCCTTCGAGTACAGAGCGATATCGCCCGACCCTTGCGTGATCAGGCCGGCGCCGGTCCCTGCCGGCACGCCTTCCACGCCGACCAGGGTCTTGCCGCCCGGATTGAGCATCTGGATGCCGCCGCCGAAGTTGGTGTGGATGCCGGCGTCCGTCGTCACGGGTACCGCCTGGCCGTTCACCGTCTTGGAGCCCGTGATGCTGCTGAACATGGTGATGTCGCCCTGGTAGGCGATCGCCCTGCCCTGCGCGTCGGCGCCCGGGAACAGCGTCGCGATCGCCTCGCGCCCGCGCAGGTAGCTGCCGTAGCGCGAACTCGCCGGATCGTTGTACTCGCGCCCGCCCAGCAGCAGCTCCTGGAAATAGACCTGCCGCGCGAAGACACCCTGCTGCTCGCCGGGCAGCGCCAGGAAATAGGCCAGCGCGGCGGCGGCCGTGCCCTGGTAGCCGAAACGCTGCCGCAGCCAGGCCAGCAGCTCTGTGTCGTAGGTGTGCGCCACCTTGCCGCTGCCCGCCAGCGGCGTGCCGGCGTTCAGCTGGTTCGCCGCATCGAAGTACAGCCGGGCGAAGCCGGCGTAGTCGGGGCCGTTCGCGCCGACGCCGGCCAGCACCGTGATGCCGGCCCCGCCCGACTTGTTCGACACGTTGACCACGTCGCCCGCGCTCGTCAGCGAGCCGTCATAGCCCTGGTACAGGTTGCGCCCGGCCTGGACCTGCAGCAGGCCCGGCCCGGCGATCGTCACCGACTGGCGGAAGATATCGCGGCCGGCCTGGATCAGCGTGATGTCGCCCGCATCCAGGTTCAAGAAGGTACTCGCCGTGGTACCCGTGCCGACGATATCGCGGCCGGCGATGACCTGGAACGGCTTGGCGGCGGCGTACCAGGTGGTGGGGAACGGCTGGAAGGAACCGGGGCCGAACCCCGGCGGCGGGTTCTGTACCTGCCCGAGCGTCAGGTCGACGATATCCTTGCCGGCATAGACGAGCGCCGGCAGGTCATCCCCCGCATGGAGATTTCCCAGCGGCGTGTCCGGGCCGAACGCGATCGGACTGCTGCGCGTAAAGCCGAGATAGGCCGAGGTCGGACTGGCATTGTTCGTGCCGCCGCCATTGACCGACGTTTCGAAGACCGGGCGCAAGGGCGTCGCCAGCGTGCTCATGCCGGCGCCGGACATGGCCACCACCTGGCTCGATCCGTAGATGGAGCCCGCCGCCAGCAGCTCGAGCTGGCCGCGCGGCGACGGCACCAGTTCGAGCACCGGATACGTGAGCCCCGCCAAGGGCTCGGCGAAACGGATGTCGCCGTTGGCAGCCGCGACGATCAGCGTGCCAGGATAGAAGCCGTTGCTGTTCGACAGGCTGTTGCCGAAGACCCCGCCCTGCAACGGTGCCACATCGCCACCGGCGGAGTACAGCCGGATCGCCGATGCCGGCGTCCAGAGGGTGAAGGCGGAGAAGCCGCCAGTCGGAACCAGGGTCGTGCTCCCGTCCGCATTGCGCAGCAGATAGGGAATGCCGGCCTGGTCGACCGCGTTGCCCATGCCGGCATCGGCGGCGCCGGCGATCACCAGGTCTCCGCGCGCGGAGACATTGACGACGCCGTCGCCCGGCGTCAAGGTGGGGCCGGGCGTCTTCGTCGAGCGCTCGAAGACGTTGGCTTCGACCGCGCGCGGATCGAACGACGTGAACAAGGAGCCGCCTTGCACGACCGTCAGCGCACCGATGGAGCCGGCATTCACATTGATGTCGCCGCGCAGGTTCGTGATCGCGCCATAGTAGTCGGGCGGCTGGACGGAGGTATTCGGCAACACCGCGTTGAGTCCGCCGCCGATCTTCAGCGTGAGATCGCCGCCGCCGGTGGCGACCACCGTGCCGTCGGCCAATACGCGCCCGGTCGAGGCCACCGCGAGATCGAGCGCGGTCGAGCCGCCGCCGGTCAGGCCGGCATTGCGGCCCGCAATCACGGTCAGGTTGCCGCCGCCCAGGGTGCCGATCCCCTGGAAGCCGGTCATCGAGCTATCCACCTTCCAGCTGGCGGTCTGCGTCAGGGAACCGAAGTTGATCCACCACGCCGTGGGATCGGCGGACGCGCCGCCGCCCTGGCGCCGCAGCCAATTGCCGCTCAGGTCCGAATCGACATAGCGGGAATTGTTGTCGGCGATCTGCACGCGGCCCGTGACGTCCTGCTGGGCCACGAGCAGCAGGTCGCCGCCATGCTCCGGGTACCAGGCATGCAGGCCGGCGCCCCGCGTGGCGATGATGTCATAGGGATTGCTGCCGTCCGCGGCCAGCAGCGGCGCCGCTTGCGTGCCGGCGGTGTAGACGCCGTAGGGCGTGGCCTCGCTGAAGCTGCCGCCGGCCAGCAATTCGAGGTTGCCGGTGCCGGTGCGCAGCACGCTGAAGAAGGTGCCGTTCAGGGACGCGTTGTAGCTCGGATCGTTGAGGGTCAGATTGCCGCCGCCGTTGAGCGCGCGCACGGTCTGCAAGGCGCGCTGGTCCGCGCCGGCCAGGTCGGCGCCGGCAACCAGGCGCAGCGACGCGGATGACGTACCGGCCGCCAGCATGGTCGCCGCGGCCGACGCGGCCGGCGCGCCCGGCATGCCATTGCTGACCAGCGTGGTGGCGACACCCGGCAGCGGGATCCCGGCCTCGAACAGCAGGCCGTCCGAGGCGGACAGCCTGGTGCCGGCGGGAATCGTGTTGCCGACGTAGTAGATGGTTCCATCCGAGCCGATGAGGCCGCCGAGGTAGTTGTAGAAGTCGTCGTTCGGCACCGTCCAGCTCGTCATCAGATAGACGTCCTTCGACGCGACGTAGCTGGCCCCCGGCGTGCCCCAGTAGCCATCCTGGAGGGAGAACTCGGCACTGTTGGTGATATCCAGGATACCGTCATAGATCGCCGGCTTGCCCGTGACCGCCCGGAAGCCGTCGGAAATGCTGCCCTTGACCGCAAGGTTGCCGCCGGCGCGGATCACCAGGGCCAGCGGCTCACCCGCGCCATAGGCGGCGGACGTGGTATCGCGGTCGGCGCCGGGACCATAGCGATACCCGGCCAGGTCGATATCGCCGGATACCGTCAGGTTGCCCTGCGAGGTGGCGCTCACCACCTCCACGCCCGGGCGCAGGTGCAGGGCGCTGCCATAGGCGGACAGCCCCGCCAGGCGGCCCTGCAGGGCGGCATTGGCAAGCGCACCGGCCATGAAGAGCTGGCTGTCCCGATCGACCAGATCGAGCCAGCCCTGCGTGATGACCTGGCCGTTGGCATCGCCCGGATCGGCCGGCGCGTTCGCATAGGTGGCGAAGCCGTTCAGCAGGATGCTGCGCGCCCCGCGGAGGGTGAGCGGTCCGGCGGCCGAGATGGCGACATCGTTGCCGGTCGCATTGGCCGGAGCCCCCGCGCCGGTCGCGCTGGCCACGGTCGCGCCGACGCGCTGCGCGTTCAGCACGATATCGCCATAGGCCACGCCATCCGGCGTCGACAGGTCGATGGTGGCGCCCGGCTGCAGCGACAGGGTGCCGCCGGCCGCGGTGAGCTCGACATGGCCGCGGTTCTTCGCCTCGATCGGCTGCCCGTAGCTGTCCACCTGCAGCACCGTGCCGTGCGCATCGAGCACCGCGCCCGCTGCCAGCGTCAGCCCCTTGCCGGCCGACAGCCGGATCGTGCCGGGGGCCGCGCCCGAGGCATCGATGGTGCCGTTCACGGTCAGCTGCCCGCCGTCCGTCGCGATCGACACCTGGCGCGCCTTCACGCCGTCGCCCACCACCAGGTCGCCCTGCCGGGCAGTGAAGCTGCGCGCATCGAAGAAGCCGCCCCGGGTCAGCGCGGCATTGAGGCCGGCAAAGTCGGCGAACGTCCCGGCCCGCGCACTGAAGTCGCCGCTGGCCTGGCCCTCGGTCGCGCCGCCGTTCAGCGTCCCGTTGAGCGCGACCTGCCCGTTGCCGGCATCGATCGTGATCTCACCGGCGTTGGCATGGGTGGCCGAGACGTCGATGATGGAACCGCCGGCCTGCACCACGCCGCCCTGCGCGCTGTGGAAACTGGCCGTGCCGCCGAAGCCATAGACCGTGGCCCGCTGGATGGTCGATGGCTGGCCGCTCAGGTCGATGCGGCTGCCCGCGTCCAGCGCGATATCGTGGGTAGCGTTCACCACCAGCTTGCCGCTCGGCAGCAGGATGGTGCTGCCGATGGCGACGCTGTCGCCGCCCAGGTCGATCTCCGCGCCCGCCACGGTCGAGACCGCCTGGCTCGGCGCCTGGCCCGGCGGCGCCACCACGTTCAGCGCCCCGCCCGCCGTATAGGCCATGATCGACTTCTGCATGCCGGTCAGCAGCGGCGTCGCCAGCGTCAGGTTGCCGCCGCTGCCGCTCTGGCCGAACACGGCGCCGGCGTCCGTGCTCGGCGCCTGGTAGACGAAGAGCGAACCGTTGCCGGCCGACACGATCTTCTCGCTGGCCTTCAGGTTGACGTTGCCGAAGCCATAGACCGTGCGGCTGACCTTGGCGTTGTCCAGCGACAGGAACTGGCCCAGGTCGATCTCCCTGGCCACCAGGTCCAGCGTGCCCAGGCCCGTGCCCGGGCCACCGGCCGCGAGCGCCGGCGGCGTGGCGCCGGCGATGCTGTTCCACGTGATCCTGCCGGCCGCGATGGTGGCATGGTCGCCGGCCCCGCCCCAGCCGTAGAGCGCGGGCGTGTTCAGCACCAGGTTGATGCCGGTGCCGGTGGCGTCCAGGCCGGCGCTGCCGAACACGTTGATCGCGCTGGACGCGCCCAGCGTGATCGTCTGCAGCGCGGGCACGCCCCGCGGCAGATCGCCGCTGACCAGCCGGTTGAACAGCGCCTGGTCGAACTGCAGGCCGGCCGGGGCGCCCGCCGCGGCGATGTCGGCGCTGCTGCCGACGTTGACGGTGTTCATGGCCAGCGCGATATTGCGCGAACCGAAGCGGGCGCCCGCGTCCATGTTGACCCCGCCGTTGGTGGCGAACGCCAGCGTGCCCTCCGAGTACAGCTGCGACCCGGCGCCGATGGTGATGGCGCCGGTGCCCTGCGAGCCGAGAAAGTCCAGCCGGCCGTTGGACAGCGCCAGCACCGAGGTACCGTAGCCGGTGGAGTAGCCCATGCCGGTGGAGGCCGAGTCGAACGGCGCCCGGCCCTGGCCGATGGTGCTCAGGGTCACGTTGTTGCCGACGCCGATATTGCCGCCGACCAGCACCAGTTCGCCGCCCTGGAGGGTGACGCCGTCGCGGATGGCAAGGTCCTGCCCGCCCTGGAACATCAGCGTGCCGTTGACCACGCCCACCGTACCGTTGACCAGCAGTCGCGGGGACGCGATCGCATTCAGGTCGGCGGCACGCACCGAGACGCCGTTGAAGCCCGGCGTGGCGGCGTCCGCGACGATCTCGCCCACGTTCGCCAGGGCCACGGAACCGTCGATCCCGCCTGCGTCGCCCTGCAGCCGCGCCGTCCCCGCGAAGCCCAGCGCCGCCATGCCCGGTTGCGAGATCGGCTGCTCGAACCTGATCTGCAGGACTTTGCCGTCGCCCGGCAGCAGCGGGCGCAGGCCGCCGAACTGCGCCGCGCTGGCGGTGAAGAAGTCGGCGTAGCCTTGCTCGTTGTACTGCGCGTAGCGGCGCACCGCCGAGCCCGGCGTGATCAGCGCCGTCAGCGGCAAGGCACTGCGGAAGCCGGTGTTGGCGATACCGCTCTGGACCGCGGTGGCATAGGTGCCGTTGCCGATCGCGGCAACGCCGCCGGGCGGCTTGCCGCTGCCCGCGCCGAGCTCCACCCGGTAGGCGCCGGGCAGCAGCGCGTAGTTGGAGGGCAGCAGCGTGTAGGTGCCCGCCGGCAGGCCGGGCACGCCCGCGCCCACGGTGATCTGCTGGCCGATGGCCGGGTCGCCGGCGCCGTTCTCCGGCGCCGCCGGCGCGTAGCCGGAAGCATAGCCCGGCAGGATGGCGTAGACCTTGTCGCTCGCCTTGCTCAGCGGCGTGGCCGGGTTGGCATTGACCAGCGGCGTGGTGAGGATGTTGACCGAGCCGCCGCGGCCCGAGACGAAGCCCGCGCCGGCCAGGGTGCCGCCGCCGGAGAGGTCCAGCGTCGCCCCGCCCTGCACGTTGACGGCCTGCGCGTCCAGCGTGATCCCGGCCCCGGAGCGCAAGGTGGTGTTGCCGCTGAAACCGGTGAGGTCCAGGGGCCGCACGCTGGTGCCGCCGTAGCTGTAGGTCACGCCGTCGACGGTGCCGCCATAGGGGATGGCCAGGCCTGCCATCGAGACCGAGGTCAGGCTGCCGGGCAGCAGGTCCACCCGCTGCGTCGCCGGGAAGTGGTTGCCCAGCGTGATGGCGCCGAAGGGAGCGCGCACGATGCCGCCCTGCTCGATGATCGGCGCCAGCAAAGTGAGGCTGCCGAACACGGACAAGGGAGCGTCCGGGACGTCCGGCGTGGTGCGCCCGATCGTCAGCTTCGCCACGTAGCCGGCATTGCCCGCATTGCCCGCATTGCTTGTATTGCCCTGCCCCGCGATGACGGTGGCCCTCGCATTGGTGGCCGGGTACACCTGGGCGGCCTGCAGGTCGATGTCCCAGGCGCTGGCCAGCGTGGTGCCCTGGTCGACGGTGGTGGGCAGGAAACGGATGTCGCCCTGGCTGGCCAGCCGGGTGGTGCGGAAGCCGGGCGACGGCGTGTGGACGAAGCCGAAGATCGAACTATCGTAGTGGGCGATGTCGGCCGAGAAGGCCAGCAGCCCCTGGATATCGATCTGCTTCGCGTCGACTTCGAAGGTGGCGACGGTCGGAGCCGCCGCGGCGAGCGGGTTGCCGATCGTGCCGCTGCTGTTGCCGTCCGGCACGATGACCGGCACCCCGCTGAGCAGGACATAGGGCGCGGCAATGCGCACGCTGCCCCTTGCCGGCGGCGTGGAGGCATCGGGTGGCGCCGCCAGCACCGGCCCCGAGGTGAACGCGCCCGCCGTCAGCGACACGCTCTTGCCGAGCGCCAGCGAGACATCCCCCGAGAACTGCATGTAGTCGCCGGACCTCAGCGCCAGCGCGTCGAAGCCGCCGGCCTTGACCGCGTCCGCGCTGACGGTGGCGCGGCCGAGGGCCAGCGCGGCGGCATTGGTGCCCGCGGCGAGATCCGCGGGCAGCGACGGCGCGGGCTGTGCCTGCACCACGGTCATGGTGCTCGGCACCAGGACGTTGGCCGGCAGCACGCCGCCCAGGTTGGAGAAATAGGGCGTAAGCAGCGCGATCGACAGGCTGCCGCCGCTCGCCCCGGCTCCGCCGCTGACGGCATGCAAGGTGCCGTCCAGGTAGATCCCGCTCAGCGAATCGAGCGAGATGGCGCCACCATTGCTCGCCAGCGTGACGGCACCGCCCGGCGCGGCGCGCGTGTCCACCGTGCCCGCATCGACCACGACGCGGGTGCCATCGGCGCCCAGCTCGGCGCCCGGGCGCACCACCACGAAGGCGGTGCCCCCGCTCACCTTGATGGTGCCGCCATCCATGGCCGTGCCATAGCGGCGCCCCTGGGCATCCACCGCTGCGTAGGCCTGGCCCGAGACATCGAGCCTGGCGCTCGGGCCGACCCACACCGACACGCCGCGCCCGACCCCGGCCGCATCGAAATTGCGCAGGGCGTCGAGCGAGCCGTCCGCTTCGTTGAGCAGGCTGATGCTGCCGCCGCGCGCCGTCAGCCTGCCCTCGATATCGATCTGCCCGGTGGCGTCGATCTTGATCCCCTGCCCCGGATCGACGGTGATCGAGGCGTCTTTCTGCATGACGATCGACCCGCCGCCTATCAGCACGCCGTTCGCGCTGCGGGTCTGCGAACGCAGCGTCAGGCTGGCGCCCCCGCGCTGCGTGAGCGTGGCGCTCTGCGGATGCTCGGCATAGAGCGGCGGCAGCCACAAGGACATCGCCGCGGACGGATCGCTGCCCGAGGGCGCCATGAGGCTGTCGGCGGTGATGCGGTACACCGGCATCGCCGGCGCGATGGCGGAGCCCGCCACCAGCATGCCCAGCCCGGCATTGATGTCGTAGTTGGAGAAGCCCGCGCGGAAGAACGCGGGGCTGAGCGCCGGGGCCGGCGCCACCGACACCGTCTGCGGCAGGACCGTGCCCGGGGGAATCACGGTGCCCGCCTGGTAGGTCATGTCCTGCGCCTGCACCGAGCCGGTGGCATAGACAAGGTTGTAGGGGGTGATCGGCAGGCCCTGCGGGAAGACGCTGGAGGGAATCACCGTACCGGCCGCGATCGTGCCCAGGCCGGCCACCCCGGTGATGAGCGTTCCCGCCGGGATCCGCTGGCCGGGAAAGTAATAGACCATGTTGCCATTGCCATCCCTGGCATTCAACGGGCTCATCCCGCTCGGGACCACCCAGTCTGCCGCGGTCGGGATGGCGGGCACGCCCGATACCGCGATGTCGACGGGAACCGGAACGTCCAGCGGCAGCGTGTTGTGCACCTCCGTCAGCGTGAAGGGCAAGGGCTGCCCGGCGGCAATGGTCAGCGGCTGCGTGAGCTGCATGCGCAGCGGCGCCGGCGTGCCGGCGGCCAGCACGCCGCCGGCCAGCGAGGCGTTTTCGCCGACCAGCACATTGTTCGGCGAAGACAAGGTCAGCGTGCCGCCGCCGCTGACGCCGGCCGCGCGGATCGCACCGTCCAGCACCAGATTACCGGTCACGGCGCTGGTGCCGCCGGACACGTCGCCGGCGATCAGCGTGACGTTGCCGCCCTTGCCGCCCACGGTCTTGCCGCTGGCCAGGATGGCCGCGCCGGACGAGACGTCGATCACGCTGCCGGCGGCGATGGTCACGTCCTGCGAGCCGTCGATCGTAACGCTGCCGCCATTGACATAGGCAAGCCCGGCAAGTCCGGCCGGATCGATGCGCGCATTGGTCCACACTCCGCGCACGTCGATCGTCCTGCCTGCCGCGAGCGTCAGTTTCGATGTGCCATCGGCCGCCATCAGCGCGCCGGGATAGCGATCACCGGCGCGCGTGAATTCGTTGGATACCGTCACGCTGCCGCCGTGCGCCGTCAGGTTGGCATCGATGTCGACCTTGGGCGCCACCAGGCTCAGCTGGCCGCCGTCGGCCAGCGCCAGCGGCTGGCTCACCACGATGCGTCCGCCGCTGGCCAGGTCCAGCACGCCCAGCCGGAAGCCGTTCAGCATGCCCGCGTCCAGCCACACCGTGTTCTGCCGCTGCGGGTCGAGCGCATCCGCCGCACCCATGCCCGGCGTCACCCCCACCTCGGTGCCGATCTTCACCTCGCTGGTGAACACCCCGGTGCGCCCCGGCCCCGTGTACTGCCCCAGCGCCAGCCCGCCCGCCTGCGCCACCGCGTACTGCCCCTGCTTGTAGCCGTCGGCGAGGCCCGCCGCGCGCGCCTGCGTCTGCTGCGCCCCGTTGAACACCCGCGCCACCACCTCGCCTTCGAGCACCGCCGTCGGCGCGCTCACCTGCAGCCGACCCGCGTCGCGCCCCACCGTGTAGCCGTTCTGCAGCACCTGCTGCGGCGCGATCAGCGGGCTCGCGTACGACTGCATCGCCGTCTTGCCCCAGCGCGGGTGCTCGTCGTCGAAGCCAGTGTAGACCCCCGTGTACAACACCCCCGCCAGCGCGTTGTCGGCCTTGGTCAGCGTCCCGTCCGCCGCCTTGAACCAGGTCTGCTTCAGGTACCCCGTCTGCACGTCCAGGCTGCCGCCCGACAGGTTGATCGACGAGCCCGCCTGCGTCACCACCTCCTTGCCGCCCAGCGTCACCGTCCCGCCCTGCGCCGCCCACTCGCCGATGCGGTGCCCCTGGTTGCCCAGGTAGCCGCCCACCTCCAGCAGCCCGCCTCCCGTGTACCAGCGCTCGGTCGCGTAGCCGCCCACGCCCGCCGGCACGTACACCAGCCGGCGCCGGTCGATCCACACGTTCGCATTGAGCAGGTTCCCGCTGTCGCGGTTGCCCGGCGCGTCGCGCTGCTCGTTGCCCTGCACGTTGATCTTGACGTTGTTGGTGTCCATCGCCAGCGCCACGCCCACCGCCCCCGACACATCCAGCTGCGCCCGGTTGGCCACGAAGCTGCGCCCCGTCGCGCTCACCGCGATCTGCCCGCCCGTGGCCAGCGTCAGCGAGTCGCCCTGGAACAGCACGTCGCCCCCGCTGACGATCTCCACGCGCGACTGGTCGCGCCGGTCCGACAGCTTCGACAGGTTGTCGAACAGCCCCGACGCCGCCCCCGCGCGCAGCAGGTCCTGCGCCGCCGAGTCCTGCATCAGCGCGTCGCGCTGGCTGTCCAGCGCCGTGGTCTTGCCGTCGTCGTCGATCAGCACCGCCGTCACCGCCCCCGGCCCCAGCGTCACCCGCCCCTGCGTGTCCGCCGCCGAGTTCAGCAGGTGCACCGTGCCGCGCGTGTTGACCGTGGTCGTCGCCACCGCCACCCCGAGCTGCTGCACGTCGCGCCCGGCCAGCGTCACGTCACCCTCCGGGGCCAGGATCAGCCCGCTGTTGGCCACCTTGCCCGCGCTGCCCGTGCCACCGCTGGCCACGAACTGCGGCGAGATCTCGTTGCCGCGCGTGGTCGACGTGGTGTTGCCGTCGGTGCCCACCCCGCGCCGGATCACGAAGCTGTCGCCCGCCGCCAGCGCCGCCTGCCCGCGCGGCGTGGCGATCGTGCCCGCGTTGCCGACCTCCCCGCCCAGCAGCAGCACATAGCCCCCGCCCTGCGTCACCGTGGCCGGCGCGCGCGTGGCGATGCGCGCCCCGGCCTGCACCTCCACCTTGCCCAGCGCGTCGGTGAAGCTCGGCGTGGTGCCGTTCAGCCCGTAGATGCCGTTGCTGCTGAACTGCCCGTCGCTGATGCGCGCCGCCGCCGCCACCAGGTTGCGCGTGTCCACCTGGCTGGTGCCGCTGAAGATCACCCCGTTGCGGTTGACGATCATCACCGTGCCGTCGCCACGGATCTGCCCCTGGATCTGGCTCGGCCGCGCCTGCGGGTCGTTGACCCGGTTCAGCACCGCCCAGTCCGCCTGCTGCTTGAAATCCACCGTGGTGCTGCGCCCCACGTTGAAGGTCTCCCAGTTCAGCACCGCGCGGTCCGCGGTCTGCTGGATCGCCACCGTGGTCTTGCCGTCGGCCACCGTCTGCGCCGGCGCGTTGGCGTTGACCCAGCCCTGCGTGAGGCTGTTGGTGTCGATCTTCAGGCCGCCCTCGGCCAGCCCGTCCGGCACCGTGGCGTTGGCCGCCGCGGCGGCCGCGCGCGCGCTGGCCTGCGCAGCCTGCATCGCCGCGATGCCCTGCGCGGCCGTGCCCAGGTTGGCCAGCGAACGCTGCAGCTCGGCGCTGGCCTGTTGCTGCTGCGCCGAGGGGCTCGCCAGCGCCGACACCGGCATGCCGTTGGGCAGGCGCCCGGTCTGCTGTGCCGCGCTCTGCGCCGCGCCCTTGGCGGCGAACCATGCGCTGCTGAAGGCCTGCTGTGCCTGCGCCGTGCTCCAGATCCCGCCGCTGGCGAGAATCAGCACAGCGGCCTGGGCCATCGGTGCCCTGCGCAGCACGCGCCTGTCCTGTGCCAGCCGATCCGGTTTCGTTCCTGCGCACTTGCGCCCGCGTGTGCTCATCTTGAGGTCTCGCCTAGGTTTTGCGTCGATGCCGGCCCGGCGGCCCCGCCCGGGGGACCGCCGCGCTCAGGGTGTCCAGCGCAACGCGGCGTTGCACGCCATCGCTGCGGAAGTTTTCTGACGAGCTAAGACGATTGAAGAGCGCACCAGTCCGCAAAGTATTTTTCGGCACGCGTGTTGCAGGCAGACTGCAGGCAAGACGGCATGACAGGACAAGGACGTGGCACCGGCACAGCGGAAAGACGCGAGGACGCCGCAGACGCGCGTCGCGCGTCATCCGGCGGTCATGCACGGCAGCGAGGATTCAGCTCAGGATGAGCAGGCCGCCCGGCAACGCACGGGCGTCCAGGTCGAAGCTGTGCTGCAGCTGGGCCAGGGCCCGGTCCAGCGAGGCGATGTAGAAGCTGCCGCTCACCGGCATGTCGCGTACCGCGTCATTCACCAGCACGACGCGCCCTGGCCGGTAGCGGTTGATCTCCGCCAGCACCAGGCTCAGCTTGGTCTGCCGGAACACCAGTTCTCCGCTGCGCCAGGCCGAGACGTTGAGCGGATCGATGCTGGCGATGCCGGCAATCGAGCGGCCGTCATAGACGGTCTGCTGGCTGGCCTGCAGCTCGCGCACGCCGGCCGGATGCGCCACCCGGACCTTGCCTTGGAGGCAGGTCACGCAGACCTTGCCGTCCAGGTGGCGGACCTCGAAACGCCCGCCATCGGCCACGCTCTGGCCGCCGGCGGCGATGACGCCGAAGCGCTGCCCGCCGGCCGGCAGGTCGATGGCGGCCTCGCCCGCGAGCAGCGCGATGCCCGGCACGCCCTCGCGCGTGGCCTCGCGCCGGATCCGGGTCTGGGTGTTCAGCATGACGTTGACCCGGCCGGCCAGCGTGACGGAGCGCTGCTCGCCGGTGGCCGTGCGGTAGTCCGCTCCCCAGCCGTCGAGCGGCGGCCACAGCCCGCCGGGGGGATGCACCAGGGCAACCGCGGCGACCGCCGCCGCCCCGGCCGCGGCGGCACCGAGGAAGGCGCGCCGCCCGGCTTGCGATCGCGTCCGCTGCGCGGCCTGCGCATGGAAGCGCGCCGCCTTGGGGCTGCTGCGCAGCAGTTCCGCCGCGGCCGGCTGGAAGGCTTCCCAGCGCTGCCTGGCGTCGGCGAACGCCGCCTTGTGCGCCGGGCTGGCGTCGAGCCAGTGCTGGAAGCGCTCCGCATCCCACTGCTTGACGTCGCCGGATTTGAGCAGGCGCAGCCAGACCCAGGCCTGCTGGCGCAGCGTGTCGGTCGGGGCGGTGCGGTGGTCGGCGGATGTCTTCATCGTGTGACGGGGATCGGCCATGCCGAAGTGCTTTGGCGGGCGCCTGCCGCGCGGCAGCGGGCACGGTCGCCGGGTCCTTGCAGTGCTAAGACGATTGGCCGCCGCGCACTCCGCAAACTTTTTTGCTCACCGCTCCATGCGGGCCACCAGATAGTCATGGGCGTATTTCAGTTCGTATTCGACGGTGCGCTTGGAGCAGCCGAGGCGCCTGGCCACCTCTTCCTGCGTCAGGCACTCCAGGTGGACCAGCAGGAACACCTCGCGCCGGCGTGGCGGCATGCGCTCCAGCAGCCTCGCCATGGCGGCCAGTTCGGAGCGTCCCTCGGTGGTCTGCGCCGGCCCCGGCAGCGGATCGGCGAGCTCGATCAGCGCCTCGACCTCGTCGAGCGGCAGGGAACGGCTGCCCCGGCGCAGGGCGTCCACCGCGATATTGACGGCCATCCGCACCACATAGCTGCCCGGACTGCGCACCGGCGAGGCTTCGGCCGGGTCGGCGCTCAAGCGCACCCAGGCATCGTGCAGGGCATCGCCGGCCAGGTCGCTGCTGCCCAGCAGGCGCGTGACGCGCCGCTTCAGGCTGCCGTAGTGCCTGGCCAGGTAGTCGGCGAGAACCGGACGGGTTTCCTCGGTCATGGTGGCTGCGCCCCGCTAGCCGGCGCGCAGCGCGGCCCGGCATCGGGTCCGCGGGCCGCGCGGGGCAAGATCAGCATGATCACGGGCTGCGGCAGGTCGGCGGGCGGCGGCGCACCAAGCTGCACGCGCTGCAAGGCGGCCACGATCGCCGCGTCGCGCCGCGCGTCGCCGCTCGGGCCGAGCAGTTGCACGGCGCGCAAGGCACCCCCCGCGTCCACCCGGAAGCGCAACAAGGATCGGTATGTTCCCGGAGCAGTACGCGGATTGCTGCACAACGCCTCCCAGACACCCGTCTGAACCAAGCCCGGATACCCGGTCAAGTTACCCAGGCCAGCGCCGCCGCCGGCCGGAGCCGCGCCAGCCGCCTTCAGCACGAAGGCCTTGCCCGTACTGCCTTCCACCGTCTCGGCGATCAGCCCGGTCCCTTCCAGCAGCCGCTGCAGTGCCTCGCCGGGCGGATACGGCCCGTGCACCGGCGACGACACCCGCCCCGCCACGATCTCGCTGCGGAACAAGGCCGGTTGCCGGGTCAGCAGGGCGTACTGCCGGAGCGCGTCGGCCAGGGGCTGTGCCGGGATGTCGAACGCAAGCGGCGGCGTTGCCGCATCCGGCGCCGGGATATCGGCGCCCGCGGAGGACGGCGCATGCTCCTGCGCCGCGGCCGCCGGAACGCCCAAGCCGCCCAAGCCGCCCACGCCGCTCAAGCAACCCGCCAGCGCAAGCACACGGAGCGACGCCAAGCAGCCTGTCATGTCGAGAAGGAAATCGCCAACGCCTCGCGAGAGCGGGAAGGACAAACCCTCGCGAAACGCCGGGAACGTTACTTACGCGACATGACACGGCTGTGACAGCAGCATTTCAGCAGTACCGGCGCATCAGGACGGCGGGCAAGGCGCCGCTTCCCCGGAGGCAAGGCGGGGCAGCGGCGCGCGCCGGCCGGGTCCGGACCCGGACTAGAGTCCGAGCGAGCGCCGCTCCGCCGCCGTCAACTGGCTGCGGGCGGCCTCGCCCAGGCGGGCATCGCCCAGCACCTGGACCGCGCTGCCGGGGCGATAGGTCATGGGCTTGCCCGCCTGGGGATCTGCCTGCCCGCTGCCGGGCTGGGCTTCTCCGCCGGTGCCCAGCATCCGCACCGTGAAGACCGATGGCATGGCCTGGCGCGCCGCCGCGCGCTCGCGCTGCACAGCGTCCTGCGCGGCGCTGGCCGCGCTGCCGGCGACCGCGCCGGCATTGGCCAAGGCCGACACATTGACCGCGGCGATCACCGGCAGGCCCGTCGCCTTGCCGTTGCCGACGATGTTGGCGGCATTGACGATCTGCAGCGCGGCGAAGTTGGCGCTGCCCGAGAAACGGATGCCCGCCTCCCCCGCGTCGATCGTGCCCAGCGGCGCCAGCAGGTCGAGATCGCCGGGCGGCACCTCGGGGATAGGCGCCAGCGTGGCGATGCCCGCGCCGGTGCTCGGCACCTGCGGGGACAGCTTGACGTCGCCGAGGTCATCGTAGACGCGCCTGGGCGGCGTGTAGACCACGGTGGTCTTGCTGCCGCGCCCGGCGTTGATATCGCCCTCGGCCGACCAGGCCAGGATGCCGCCGCCGAAGGTCGTCATGATGCGCGACAGGCCGAGCAGGATCGAGCCCCGGCTGAACAGGCGGATGTCGCCGTTCCCCTGCGTCATCACCCCCGCGCTCGCGGGCGGTACCTCGCCCTGCACCCCCACCACGATCTGTCCGCCCGGCGCCAGCATGTCGATGCCGCCGCCGAAGTCGGTGCGGACGCCGGAGCCGCCGAACAGCGTGATGCTGCCGGCGCGCTCGATGGCCTGGCCCTGTGCGTCCTTGTCGGGGAACAAGGTGGCGATCATATTGCGGCCACGCAGGTAGCTCTGGTAGCGGCGGCTGGCGGGATCGTTGTATTCGCGTCCGCCCGCCTTCAGTTCGTCGAAGTAGACCTGCCGCAGGAAGATCGCCTGCTGCTCGGGCGCCAGGCCGTTGAAATAGGCCAGCGCCCGTTCGCCGCCGGCGTCGTAGCCGTAGCGCGCCTTCAGCCAGGCGCCGAGTTCACCGAGGTAGGTCTTGGCTACCTTGCCCGGCTGGTCGGCCAGGGGCGCGCCGGGATCGGCCAGGTTGGCGGGATCGAGATAGCGCCTGGCGATGGCGGCATAGTCCGGCCCGTTGGCGCCGGCGCCTGCCGCGAGGGCGATCGAAGCGCCCGGCCGTGTGTCGCCGCCGGCAAGCGGGCCGATCGAGGTGACGGAGGCCTTGTCCGCCTGGTAGAGATTGCGGCCCGCCGAGATATCGAGCGTGCCGGGTCCCGCGACCTGGAAATTGGACAGCTGGATGTCGCGCCCCGCGCGCACCACGGAGACGTCGGTCGCGTTGGCGTGGTAGATCAGGTTGCCCTGGGACGGCGAACCGTAGCTGGCACTGGTCGGGAAG
This sequence comes from Cupriavidus malaysiensis, assembly GCF_001854325.1. Lineage (NCBI taxonomy): Bacteria > Pseudomonadati > Pseudomonadota > Betaproteobacteria > Burkholderiales > Burkholderiaceae > Cupriavidus > Cupriavidus malaysiensis. The sequence goes on along the minus strand of NZ_CP017755.1, from coordinate 962,463 downwards.
ACGGGCTGGCCGGTCGGCGAGAGAAACATGGCCGGCTCGCCTGAGCCGATGATGTCGCGCCCGGCAATGATCCGCACCGGCTTGGCGGCGACATGCCACTTGTCGAGCTGGTAGCGGGACACCGAGGTGCCGCCGCTGGTGTGGTCGAGCAGTTCGCCGGTGCGCAGGCCGATGATATCGCCCTCCACCGCGTAGAAGCGCTGCGGCGAGCCGTCGCCGGCGTGGAGGTCGCCCTGCACGGTGTTGGGGCCGAAGGTGAACAGGCCCAGCGGGCTCGCCCGGCTCTCGCTGTCGGCGCTGAGGTTGCCTACCGGCAGTTGCCGGCCCATGCCGAGGAAGGCGGGATTGGCCGGCGTGGCGATCGCGGCCGGGTCGGCGCCCGACATGTCGACGGCCGAGCGCAGCGCATAGATCGAGTCCCGCGCCAGCAGTTCCAGCTCGCCGGTCGCCGAAGGCGCCAGGATCAGCGACGTGACGACCGGGTTGATGGTGTCGCGCGGGGCGCCGTAGTAGATGCTGCCCTGCGCGGCCGTGGCGCGCAGCGTGGCGGGATACTCACGCCTCGCCCGCTCGCCGAGCAGCACCGGCGTCAGGTTGCCGCCTGCGGCGAACAGGTCCACCGCCGTGCGGCCGGTCCACAGGGAGAACCAGCTATAGCCGCCACCGGCGAAATCGGTGCGCACGCCATCGGCCACCAGGCTGTATGGGGTCGTGTTCTGCTGCAGGGTGCGGCCGGCGTCGTCGGCGCCGCTGAGCACCAGGTCGCCGCGCGAGCGCAGCGTGGCGGTGCCGTCGCCGAGCGTGAGGTAGGGGCCGCCGAAGGGCAGCCCCTGGTTCGGTTCGTTGCTGGAGAAGGCGCGGGGATCGCCCGGCAGGGCATAGTTCCACACGCCATAGCCGAGGTCGATCCGGCCGATCGACCCGGCCTGCACGTCGATCGCGCCCCGCACAGCGGTGATCACGCCTTCGCGGCCCGTGAAGATGCTCGGCTTGCGGTAGGAACTCATCGGATTGAGCGCCCCGCCGACACTGAGCGCGATATCGCCGCCGCCGGTCTGCACCAGGCGTCCGTCGGGCGCCACCCGCCCGCTGCCGCCGACCGCAATGGTCAGGCCCTGGCTGGCGTAGGCGACCGACGAACCCGGATCGACGATCATGCCGGCATCGCCGCCGGCGCGGATGGCGACATTGCCGCCGCCCAGCGCGCCGAAGCCCGTGAAGCCGACCATCTGGGGCGCATTGCTGGCCACGTCGCCGGAGTTGATCGGCAGCGCGTAGGTGCCGAAATTGACCCACCAGGCAGTGGGCAGGCCATAGGCGGCCCCGCCCTGCCGCCACAACCAGTTGCCGGGCATGGCGGAGGTGTTGGCGCCCGCCACGCCGTAGCCGGTCACATCGCCCTGCGCGGCGATGTAGAGGTTCCCGCCCGCCTCCGGATACCAGGCCTGGTAGGGGCTGCCCGCCCCGCTCACCAGGGACTCGTAGGCCGCGCCGGCGCTGCCTAGCACCCCGGAGGCGCCGCGCGGGACGCCGCGCGGCTGGTTGTAGGGATTGGACCCATCGGCGGCCAGGATCGGGGCGGATTGGGTGCCGGCGGTGTAGACGCCGTACAGCGACTTCATGGCCACGCTGCCGCCAGCCAGCAGATCCAGGTCGCCGGTGCCCGTGCGCACCACGCTGATGGCCTTCAGGGTCTGGTCGATGCCGGTGAAATGCTCGTCGTCGAGCACCAGGTCCCCCTTCCGGGCCGCGCCGGTGCGGCGGCTGTCGGCGGCGAGAAGATCCGCGCCGGCCGCCAGCCGCATCGACCAGGACTGCGACCCGGCGGGCAGCATGGGCGACACCGCCCACACCCGGCCCGGCTCCGGCCGCGGCGTGGTCGACGAGAAGGCAAAGGGGCTGGGAATCCCCTGCGGCAGCATCAGCAGCGTCGTGCTGGCACCCGCCGGGACGGTGTCGCCGTTGAAATACGCGCCGCCATCGGTGGTGAAGACGAGGCAATCCCAGCAGTCCGCGGGGACCTGGTAGCTGCTCTCGAACTGCCACGGATCGGAGCTGTTGATGGCCTGCGGCAGCGGATCGCCGATCTTGACGGTCGTCGCGATGCGCCAGCCATAGTCGTCCGGCGTGGCCGGGGGCGGCGCGAAGCCGTCGTTGATACTGCCCTTGACGACCAGGTCGCCGCCCGCACGGATCACCAGCATCCCGGGCTCGCCCGAGCCGCGCGCCGCGGGATTCGCCGTGGGGCCGTAGCGATAGCCCGACAGGTCCAGGTCGCCGTCCACCAGCAGGTTGCCATCGGGCGTGGCACTGGCGATCTCGACCCCGGGGCGCAGATGATAGGCCGCGCCGTAGGCTTTCAGGCCGGCCAGGCGCGCCTGCAGGGCCGGGTTGGCCAGCGCCGCGTTCTCGAATACCGTGCTCCGCTCATGGATGGCATCGAGATAGGCCTGGGTGATGCGCTGCACCGGCCTGCCGTCGCTGCCCGGGGTGCCGGCGGGCGCGTCGGTATAGCGCCAGAAGCCGTTGACCGCGAGGCTCCTGGCGCCGTCGATGGCGACCGGGCCGGCGACGTCGATGGCCATGTCGCCGCCGCTCTCGCTCAGGCGCGGCACATTGAAGGTCACCATGCCGCGCGCCACCCCGTCGGCCGAGCGCACGTCGATGGCGGCACCCGGGGCGAGCGCCAGCCGCCCGCCGCTGGCGGTGAGCTCGACGGTGGCGCGATTGCTCGCATCGATGGGCTGGCCACGGCTGTCGACGCGCAGCCTGGTGCCATGGGCGTCCAGCACCGCACCGGCCCCGAGCACCAGGCCGTCGCGCGCGCTGAGCCGGATCGTCCCCGCCTGCGCGCCGCTGGCATCGATGCGTCCGTTGACAGCGAGGCTGCCGCCGTCCACCGACAGCGCGACGCGGTTCGCCTTCACCTCGCTGCCCACCGCGAGGTCGCCGCGCTTGAGCTGGAAGTCGCGGCCGCCGAACACGCCGCCCCGGTTCAGCATCTCGTTGAGCGCGGCGAAACCGGCGATGCTCTGGGCGCGCAGGTCCACCGCCGCGCCCGCATAGGGCATCATCGTTCCGCCCATGTCGCGTTCACCGCTGACCTGGCCGAGGATGGCTCCGGCCAGCTCGATGGTGCCCTGGCCGGCATCGAGCGCGCTGGCCGACAGGCTGCCGCCGCTGTTGTTGACGGCGGAGAGGTCGATGACCGCCCCGGCCTGCTGCCGGATATCGCCGTGCGCGCTGGCCAGGACGAGGTCGCCGCCCCAGCTGTACTTGGTGACGTCGATCATCTTGAGCGCGCGCCCGGCCAGGTCGATGCGTGCGCCATCCGCCAGGATCAGGTCCTGGTCCGCCGTGAGCGTCAGCTTGCCGCTGGGCAGGGCGATGGTGCCGGCGATCCGCACACTGCCGCCCTGCAGCCCGATCTCGGCGCCGGTGACATCGGTATGCGGGGCCGCCGCGCCCTGCGGGGCCACCAGCGCGAGCGCACCGCCGGCCTGGATGCGGTTGATCGAGGCACCCTCCCCGGTGAGCAGCGGGGTGACGAGATTGAGATCGCCACCGTGATAGCTTCCATCCGCCGCGCGCGACTGGTAGACCGACAAGGTGTTGCGCTGGTTGGCGGTGATGCGGTCCTGCGCCAGCAGGTTCACCGTGGCGAAGCCCAGCGTGGTGCGATCCAGGGTCAGCTGCGTGTCGGGCTTGCTGAACGGCACATAGCCGAATTCGATGCGGTCCGCCGCGATGGTCAGCGTGCCGCTGCCGGTGCCCGCACCTCCGGGCACCACCGCGGGAGCCGCGGCACTGGCGCCGGCGTTGCCCGCGCCGGTCCGGACCCCGTTCCAGATCAGGGTGCCCGTGGTGACGGAAGCCTTATCGCCGCTCGCGCCCGAGCCATAGATCGCCGGCGTGTTGAACACCAGCTCCGCCAGGCTCGACTTGCCGGTGACGGGATCGATGGTGTCGATGCCCGCCGGGCCGAAGAAGTTGATCGACTGGCCGGCCGAGAGGATCAGCGTTTCCAGCTTGGGGATGCCGGCGCCCCGGTTGCCCTGGAGCAGGCCGTCCAGCACCGCTTGGGAGAGGCTGAGCCCGCCCGGCAGCACGCCGGCGGCCCGTGCCGCGTCGAGCGCCGAGGTCTCGCCGATATTGATGTTGGCCAGCCCGAGGTTCAGGTACCTGGCGCCATAGCGCGCAGCGGGATCCAGCACCAGCGCGCCCCGCGCGCCGGTCGCCAGCGTCAGCGCGCCTTCGGCATAGAGTTCCGCCGCGCCGATGCGGATGCCGGGCCCGGCGCCGTTGCCGGCCGTCACCGACACGTTCAGCAGCCCGTTGGACACCGATACCAGGTTGGTCTGGAACAGGTCGTCGTTTTCCAGGGCCGTGATATAGCCCGCCCCGGCCGAGTAGGGCGTTGCACGTCCCTTGCCGATGCTGCTCAGCACCGCGCCATCCTCGACCGTGATGCCGCCGTGGCTCGCCACCAGCATCACTTCCGGCGCGGACAGCACGGCCCCCGGGCGCACCACCAGCTCGCGCGCACCGGCCGTGATCACCATGCTGGAATCGCCGGCGTACCTGGCGTAGCCGCCGATCAGCAGGCGCGCCGCGCCGATGCCGTCGAGCGTGCTGTCGACCAGGGTCAGGTAGCCCGCCGTGCCGGCCTGGCCGGCACGGACGACCTCGATCTTGCTGGTGGCGCGCTCGCCGAAGCGCGCGGTGAAGGTGCCGCCCTGGCCGCCTTCGGCGGGCGTGAAATCGGCGCTGCCGGCGAAGGTCAGGGCCGGCTTGTCGCTGGGCGCGCTGCCCAGTTCGGGGAAGCGGACCTCGAGCGACTTGGCGTCCCGCAGCAGGTAGGGGATCGCGGCGCCGGAACGCGCCGCATCGGCCATCAGGAAGGCCTGCAGGCCGGTCTCGTCGTACTGGGCATAGCGCCGCACCGTCTTGCCGGGCGTGACGATGAGCTGCGTCGCCAGCGCATCGCTGCGGCCGGTGCCGGCCACGCCCAGGCGGCCCTGCACGATCCAGCTGCCATTGCCGGCGTCGACCGTCCGCTGCGCCGCGGGGCCGACATGGCCGCCCACTTCGACGCGGTACGCGCCGGGCATCAGCGCATAGCGCGCCGGCATCAGCGTATAGGTGCCGCCGGGCAGCCCGGGCACCCCGTCCGGGATCGTGACCTGCTGGCCGGTCGCGGGCAGTGCCCCCGCGCCGCCGCCCACCGGCGCGGCGAACGGCTGCGCCCCGGGGACCAGCGCGTAGACCGGGCTGCCGGCACGGCTGTAGCCATGGCCCGGCCCCGCATCGGCGAGCGCGGTCGCCAGCACGTCGACCGAGCCGCCGCGCCCGCTGATGAAAGCCGAGCCCGGCAGGTCGCCGCCGCCGGACAGGTCGATCACCGCCCCCGCCTGGACATCGTTGGCGCGGCCCGACAGCACCACCCGCGCTTCACTGATCACGGCCTGGGTGACGCGGTTGCCGTCGTTGCTGAAGACCAGGCCGTCGACCGTGCCGCCGTAGGGCATGGACAGGTGCCTGGCGCTGACCGAGGTGATGCTGCCTGGCAGCAGGGTCACGGTATCGGCCACCACCGCGCGGTCGTAGTTGTTGCCGATGCCGTTGCTGGCTTCGCCGAACTGGATCGCCCCCATCGGCGCGCGCAGGATGCCGCCCTGCTCGATCGCCGGCGACCAGATGCGCACGCCGCCGAACAGGGAATAGGGCATTTCCGGCACGGTGTCGGTGGTACGGCCGATGCGCACGCGTTCGGTGGCCTTGATGGTGGCCCAGTCGGCGAAGTTGGGGATGCGGCCGATGGCGCTGCCATAGGGGTAGAGCTGGGCGGCATCGAGCTCCAGCAGGCGGGTGCCGGTCACGCCGCCGCCCAGGCGGATGTCGCCCCGGCTGGTGAGCACGGCGGTATCGAAGCCGGGCGCATCGTAGGCGCGGGTGCCGGAAACCAGGCGGATCGATCCGGCCACGCCGTGCAGGGTGAGCTTGCCGAGGTCGATCAGGTCGGCATCGACGGAAAAGCTGGCCCGGGTCGGCAGCGCCGACACGGTCATGGTCGGCGTATAGGCCTTGGGATAGACCGGGTCGCCTTCGAGCGACAGGAAGGGCGCCGCGCGGAAGTTCACGTAGGGCGCGGCGAGGCGCACGTGCATGCCGGAGCCATCGCTCAGCAGCCCGCCGTGGTAGAGCGTCAGCGCGCGCCCGAGCGCGAGGTCGACGCTGCCGTCGAAGCGCACGAGGTCCGCGTAGGCGGTGAAGCTGTCGAAGCCGCCCGCCTGGATCTGCTCCGCGCTGATGCGGGCGCGGCCGGCGCGCAGCCCGTCGGCGGCGCCGCTCGGCTGCGCGCGCTGGCCGATCGTCAGCTCGCGGAAATAGCGCAGTTCGTCCGGCACGCTCGGGTCGCTCGAGATCACGCCGTAGCGGGGTGTCTGCAGCGTGAGGATCAAGGCACCGCCCAGGGCGCCGGAGCCGCCGGCGGCCGCGCGCAGGGTGCCGTCGAGATAGAGTCCCTGGAAGGAATGGAGCGCGATGGTGCCGCCGTTGCCCGCCAGCGCCAGCGGCGCGCTGGCGCCGCCGGTTCCGCCCGGCTGGCGCTGGTCGATGGTGGTGCTGGCGCCGCTCGCCTCCAGCAGGGCGCCGGCCCGCACGACGACGAAGGCGTCGGCGGCCTGGGCGACGCCGCCCGCGCTCTCCAGCAGCGTCGGCGCGCCGATGGTGATGCTGCCGCCGTCCTGGGCGATGCCGTAGCGCCGGCCCGCCTGGTCGAGTGCGGTGAAGGCGCGCCCCGCCGCGTCGAGCACGGCATGCCCGCCGATCTCGATGACGCGCCGGCCGCCCTGCGGATCGGCGCTCGCCCCGCCGTTGGAGGCGGTGTTCACCTGGATGACGTCGATGGTGCCGCCCGGCGCGGCCAGCCTGCCGTCCACGTGGATCGGGCCGAGCGCATGGAGCGCGATGGCATGGCCCGGGTCCACCAGGATCTCCGCGCCGGTGCCGATGGATACGCCGCCACCGGGCCGTGTCCGCGCCGCGTTGGCATCGAGCGTGAGATCCGCGCCGGCCCGCTGGGTCAGCCTGCCCGCGAGCGGATCCTCGCGATGAAGCGGCGGTGTCCATATCTCCAGGGCCATGGCCGCATCGGCGCCGGTGGCCAGCTCGGGCGCGTTCGCGCCAGGGCGCAGCACCGGCACCGTCGCGGCGATACGCGCGCCGTCCGCGACGGCCAGGCCCTGGTGGCCGTCGATCACATAGCTGGAGAAGCCCAGCCCCGTGAGGCCCGCATCGAGGTGCTGCAGCGGCCTGACCTTGACCGGGCGGGCCAGGCTCATGCCGGCGAGGATGTGCGTGCCGGCATCGAAGGTGACCGCCGCCGCCGCAGTGTCGCCGGCGCGCAGCACCGCCGCTGCCGGCTGGATCGGGATGCCGCCGGCGAAGACACCGGCCGGCACGACGTAGCCGGGCGGGAACTCGCCCGGATTGGCGATGCCGGTGATGCGTTGGCCCGCGCGCAGCGTGAGCTGGGTGAAAGGCGTGACCTCGATCGGCACGCTGTCCACCATCAGCGTGTAGGCAACGTGCTGCGCCGGCGGCAGCGTCCAGTCGGCCCCGAGCACGACCGGTGCCTCGCTGGAGAAGGCCGGCACGCCGGCCACGCGCTCACCGGCGAGCGCAACGGTGCGGGTGTAGTGGTAGTCGGCGGGCAGGATCTCGCCGGCCCTGACCGTGAAGGCCGCGTCGGCCACGAGGTCGACCCCGACGCGCTCCCCTGCGCCCAGTTCTCCCTCCTTGGCCAGCAGCCTGCCGCCGAGCACGATCGCCGGCCCGCCCTCGACGGTCAGCTTGCCGCCGCCGAGCACCCCGTAGCCGCGGATGGTGCCGCCGAGCGCGACCGTGCCGGTGCCGTCGCTGGCCCCCGGGATGGCATAGTCCGCGACCAGCGCCACATTGCCGCCGCGGCCGCCGGCGAGCGAGCCGCCGCTGCGCAGCGCGGCGCCGGACGAGACATCGATCAGGGAGCCCGTCTCCAATACAACGTCCTGCGTGCTGCGCAGCGTCACCGAGCCGCCATCGATATAGGCCAGGCCGGCGAGCCTGCGCGGGTCCTTGACGGCATTGGTCCAGGTTCCGCTGGCATCGAGCACCGCGCCGCTGCGCAGCGTGATCGAGCCCTGGCTGCCGGCCAGGGAGCCGCCCTGGGTCTGGTAGACGTTGGTGAGCACGATCTCGCCGCTGTGCGCGACGATGGCGGCGCCGATCTCGCTGCGCGGTGCCGTCAGGCTGAAGCGGCCGCCGTCGGCCAGCCTCACCTCGGCCTCGACCACGGCCGGCTTGCTGGTATTGATCTCCAGGCGCCCCAGCCCGTAGCCGGACAGGCGCTGCCCGTCGAGCCAGGTGGTGTTGAGGCGGTCCGCGGCGATCGCCTCGCCGGGTTCGAGCGCCGGCCCCTGCTGGCCGGCCGCGATCCGCACGTCGGTCGCGTGGCCGCCCGCCAGGCCCAGCGCGTTGAAGTTGCCGAAGACCAGGCCGCCGCGCTGGGCCACGGCGGTCTGCGCCTGCTTGTAGCCGTCGGCGGACGCATTGCGGCGCCGCGTCTGCTGCGCGCCATCGAACGCCAGCGCGATCACATCCCCATCGACGATGGCGGTGGGCGCGCTGACGATCAGGCTGCCCGCATCGCGCCCCGCGCTGTAGCCGTTCTCGAGGCGCTGCTGCGGCGCGATCAGCGGATTGTAGAAGGCCTCGCTGGCCGTGCTGCCCCAGCGCGCGTGTTCCGTCTCGAAGCCCTTGTACACGCCGGAGAAGACCATGCCCGCGGGGGCATTCTCGACCGTGTACAGGCGCCCGTCGCTGCCCTTGAGCCAGGTATTGCGGAGATAGCCGGTGGCGACATCCAGCGTCCCGCCGGCCAGGTTCACGCTGGAGCCCGGCTGCGTCACCACTTCCGCGCCGCCCAGCGTCACCGTGCCACCCTGGGCGGCCCATTCGCCGATACGGTGGCCCTGCTTGCCCAGGTAGCCGCCGACCTCCAGCAGGCCGCCCGCCGTGTACCAGCGCTCGTTCTGGTAGCTGCCCGTGCCGGCGGGGACATAGACCAGCCTGCGCCGGTCGATCCACACATTGTTGTTGGCCAGCTTGCCGCTGTCGCGATTGAGCGGCGAGTCGCGCAGTTCGTTGCCCTGCACGTTGACCAGCACATTGTTGGCCTCCATGGCCACGCTGACGCCGACCGCGCCGGACACGTCCAGCTGCGCCTTGTCGGCCAGGAAGCTGCGCCCGGCCGCGCTGGCCGCGATCTGCCCGCCGGTGGCCAGCGTCAGGCTGCCGCCCTCGAACACGATGCTGCCGCCGGCGACGATCTCCACACGCGACTGGTCGCGCCGGTCGGCGAGCCTCGCATAGTTGTCGAAGGTTCCCTGGGCGGCCTGCGCGCGGATCCTGTCCTGCGCCAGCGACTCCTTGATGAGCGCATCGCGCTGGGTATCGAGTGCCGTCGTCCTGCCATCGTCCTCGACCAGGACCGCCGTGGTGGCGCCGTTGCCCAGGGTCACGCGCCCGGCGGCATCGGCGGCCGAGTTCAGCAGGTGGATGGTGCCGCGCGTGTTGACCGTGGTGGTGGCGATGGCCACGCCCTGCTGGCGCACGTCGCGTCCGGCCAGCGTGATGTCCCCCTCGCGCGCCAGGATCAGGCCGCTGTTGCCGACCGCGCCCGCGCCGCTGTCCGCCGCGAACAGCGGCGCCACCTCGTTCCCGCGCGTGGTGGAAGCGGTATTGCCCTCGGTGCCGACGCCCTTGCGGATAACGAAGCTGTCGCCGGCCGCCAGCAGGGCCTGTCCCTTCCGCGCCGTGATCTCGCCCGCGTTGTGCACCGTCTTGCCCAGCAGCAGCACATAGCCGCCGCCGGTGGTCACGGCATCCGGCTCGCGCGTGCTGATCCGGCTCCCCTGCTCCACCTGCACCGCGCCCAGCGCGTCGGTGAAGGTCGGCGTCCCGTTGGCGCCATACAGGCCGTTGCCGGTGAACTGGCCATCGCTGATCTTCGCCGCGGCCGCGACCAGGTTGCGCGTGTCCACCTGGCTGCCGCCGCCGAAGAGGATGCCGTTGCGGTTGACGATCAGCACGGTGCCGTCGCCCCGGATCCTGCCCTGGATCTGGCTCGGCCGCGCCTGCGGATCGTTGACGCGGTTCAGCGCCGCCCAGTCGGCCTGCTGCTTGAAGTCCACCGTGGTGTTCTTGCCGACGTTGAAGGTCTCCCAGTTCAGGATGGCCTTGGCCTGGGTCTGCTCGATGGTGACCGTGGTCTTGCCGTCGGCCACCGTCTGCGCCGGCGCGTTGGCGTGGATCCAGCCGCGCGTCAGGCTGTTGGTATCGACCTTCAGGCCGCCTTCGGCCAGGCCATCCGGCACCGGGGAGCCGGCGGCCTGCGCGGCATCGCGGGCGGCCTGCTGCATCGCCTGCTGGGCCGCGATGGCCTGCGCCGCCAGGTTCAGGTTGTCGATGGAGCGCTGCAGTTGCTGGCGCGCCGCCTGCGACTGCTGCTGCGGCCCGTCCGGCGTGCCGGCCAGCATGCCGTTGGGCAGCCGGCCCGTGGCGGCCACGTTGCCTTGCACGGCGCCCTTGGCCGCGAACCATGCCTGGCTGAACGCTTGCTGGGCGTGGACACTGCCGGCCGCGCCGCCCGCCACCAGCGCCAGTGCCACCGCCCGTGCGAGCGGGAGCGCGTTCGGGAGCGCGTTCGGGAGCGCGATCGAACGTGCGATCGGACGCACCGTCGTACGCCGTGGCGACGGCCCGGCGGCGATGGCCCGGGCGCCTGCTTGGCTGCGCGGCGTGGCGTGGGAAGGAAGCGTGCGAGGCGTCATGGCGGGGTTCCTGGATACGTCCGGATCGGTCTTGTGCTGCCGGCCATCGGCGATGGTCGAGCAGGCGATGTGAACAAGACGGACCAGCGGCGGCCAACCGCAATCTTTTTTGTAACCCCGGCAACCCCGGCACTCCGGATCACGGCAGGCGCCGTCATCCCAGAATCACGAACCCTCCGGGCAATCGCGTCACCTGCGCGTGATAGATCTGCTGGATCTGGCGGATCGCCTCATCCAGGTCGGCGATGCGGAACTGGCCGCTGAGCCGCCGCGACGCCAGTTCCTGGTTCGACACCATCACGCGGCCGCGGCGATAGCGATTGATCTCGTCCACCGCTTCGCGCAGGGGCACGGCGCGGAACAGCAGCTGGCCGTGCTGCCAGGCGCTGGCGACTTCGAGGTCGACCGCGCCGGCAGGCCCGACACCCTGCCGGTCGTACCAGACGCGCTCGCGCTGGCGCAGCGCCATCGTGCCGCTGGCATGCGCCAGCCGTGCCTCGCCGGCGGTACAGGTCACGCAGTAGCGCGTGCCGGCACGGCGGACCTCGACGGCGCCATCGCCGGGCACGATGCGTCCGCCACCGGCGACGATCTCCACCTGGCCGGCGCCCGGCTGGCGGCGCAGCGCGACCTCCCCATCGATCAGCAGGATGCGGTCACCGCCGGCCGGGCCGGCACCGCGCGCGATATCGATGCTGGTCTGCGTGTTGAGCAGCAATTCGAGGTTGCCGGCCAGGGCCAGGCGTGCCTGCTCGCCCGTCGCGGTGCGGTGGTCGGCGGCCATGTCCTGCAGCGAGGGCCACAGATGCAGCGGCGGCCGCAGCGTCACGGCCGCCAGCGCGGCGGCGGCGCCGGCCACGGCGGCGCCCCGCAGGAAGCGCCGCCGGGATTCCACCGGTGCCTGGCGCCGCAGCAGGGCCGCGGCCTGGCCGCGGCCCTCCGGGAACATCTCCTCGTAGCAGGCCTGCGCCTGCCCGATGGCCCGCCACGCCTGCTCGGCACGCGCCAGCGTCCGCCGGTGCGCCGGACTGCGCGCGCACCACGCCTTGAACTCGCGCGCATCCCGCTCCGTCGCGGCGCCGCTGCGGAGCCGGCGCAGCCACGCCCTGGCCTGCGCATCGAGCGCGGCGGCGTCGTCCTCGGCCTTGTCTGCTTGCATGCCCACCCTATTCGGTCTTCATTACTTTCCTGCGCGGCGGCGCCCGCGCATCGCCATGGCGGCGGCCATGGCAGGACAGGCGGAAACGCCGGCCACCTGCTTCATCAGACGGCCCGGGGCGGCGGCAGCCGCATCGGTGTTTTCCTGGGGAGCCCTCACGCCGGATCCGGGTATCGCTCGATCTGCCGCGCCAGTGTCTCATGCGCGAGGTGGATCTCCAGCTCCACCTTGCGCAGCGAAATGCCGTAGCGGCGGGCCAGCTCCTTCTGCGGTATGCCGTCGACGCGCGACGCCACGAAGAGCTCGCGGCGCAGCGCGGGCAGCCGGTCCAGCGCGCGCGCCAGCGCTTCCAGCTCGATCCGGCCCAGCGCCTCCTCGGCCGGGTCGACGGCCGCCACTTCCTGGTCGATCAGGTACTCCACTTCCTCGCCCGTCAGCAGGCGGCGGTCCGAGCGGATGCGGTCGATGGCCAGGTTGAGCGCGGTGCGCAGCAGGAAGCCGGAAGGATCCCGCACCGGGGCTGCCGTGCCGCGCGCCTGGAGCCGCAGGTAGGTGTCCTGCATCACGTCCTCGGCCAGTTCCCGCGAACCCACCCGGAAGCTGACGCGGCGCTTGATGAGTTCGTAGTGATCCAGCAGGAAGCGGACCAGGTCGGCGGGCTGGTTCATGCGGCCTCCACCCTGCCGGCCGGCGCGAGGCGGGCGGCCGCGCAATCGCCGCTCAGCGCGGGCGCCCTGGGCAGGATGACCAGGGTCATGGGCTGCACCATCCCGGGCGGGACCGGCACGGGCATCTGCAGGCCCTGCAGCCGGCGCTGCACACGCTGATCCCGGACGGCATTGCCGCTCGGATGCAGCAGCACGCGCTCGATGGCCTGGTCCGCGCCGATCCAGAGGCGCAGCGCCAGGCGATAGCTGCCCGGCATCGTCACGGGATCCCCGCACAATGCCTGGCCGATGCGGGCCTGCAGGACCGCGTAGTAGGCAGTGGCCCCGCTCGCTTGCGCCCCGCTCTCCGCGGCGGCAGGCATCCCTGCCCCGGTGCCTGCGGTGGCCGCTGCCGCTGCACGCCCATCGAGCAGGACCCACGCCGCCGGCGCCGTGCTGCTGGCGATGATGCCGCTTCCCGCCAGCAGCGTGCGCAAGGCGGCCTCGGGCGTGAACTCGCCTCGCAGCGGTCCGGCCTGCTTGCCGGCGGTGATGGCATCGTCGTAGAGCAGCGAGTGGCCGCTGGTCCGCAGGTACTGCTCCAGTGCCTGGCGCATGGGAAGGCGGCCGATGTCGAAGCGCAGGGTCGCGCCGGTCTCCGGCGCCACGGCCTCAAGCATGCCTTGCGCCGCCAACGCCAGATGGCAGAGCAGCGCCAGTACCCAGCCGATGCACAGGCAGCGGCCGCCATAGCGGACGCGGCGCGGTCGTGGAAGGAGGGCTGTGGCCATGCATCGGGTCACGCGCGATGCGGGATCGGACCGCATCGGGAACGGAGAGCACAAGTCGCGCCCATGCTGCCCCGGTCACATGTCAGCGTTGTGACAGGGTGTACTCCCACCCGGACAGGCGCTACGGCATTCCGCTGGGCTCGGCGCGGATCCCGGCGGCGCCGGGCTACCTCGCGGCCGAGGCGGTCCGGCTCGACCCGCGCGTCGGAGCGTGTTTCACAGCCCGCTCCAGAGCGCCGGCACCGCTTCCGAGCGCGCCTTGGGCGCGTGCCGACGCACCGGTTTCTCTGCCGGCGCGGGCACACTGCCCGCCCCCCCGGCCCGTGCCAGGGTACGTCGTGGCGCACTGACGCCGCCGACGGCGCGCCGGCCGGTCAGCGCCGCGCAGTGGTCCAGTGCCTGGCGCAGCGCGGTATCCACGTTGCGCAGCGAGATGCCGTCGCGCGCCGCCACCTCCTCGCGCGTCAGCTCCTCCAGGCGCAGGCCCACCAGGACGCGCCGATGGCGTCCCGGCACCTGCTGCAGGGCCCGGTCCAGCGCCGCCAGGTCGGAACGCGCCTCGGCCACCGCGTCCGGCCCCGGCCCGCGGTCGGCCAGGTGCTCGAACACCAGGTCCGGATCCACCAGGGAGGGCCACAGATTGCGGTCGCGCAGCTGGTCCGTGGCCACGTTGCAGGCGACGCGGTACACATAGGCCTCGGCGCAGCGCACCGCATCCGACACGGTGGCGCTCCCCAGCCGCAGCCAGGCTTCCTGCAGGCTGTCGCTGGCCGTGTCGCGGCAGCCGAACTGGCGCATCAGGCGCCGGTGCAGCCGGTCGTAGTTCGTCACCAGGATCTCGCGCAGCACGACGGCGGCGGCCTCTTCACCGGTCACTGCGCCGGTCGCCGCGCCACCCACCGCGCCGGGCGCGCCTTCGAGTGGCTCGGGCGCCCGGACGCAGTGCGGGATGCTCATATCCATCACAGGTTTTCCTCCGTCTAGCAGGGCCGGGGCGAAGCCGGCCAACGCCTGCCCCGCTCCGATACGCGAGCTCTCATCGACGCCTCCATCGGCGCTCCCATCGACGTCCCCGTCTACGCCCCACCTACGAGATGGGCCCGGGCGCGCACGGCGTTTCGACCGTCCTCACTGAAGAGACGTTTGGGGAGGAGGAAACCCGCAAACTGATTGCCGTGTCATGGAACCTTCATGGCGCGCGGTGCAGCGGCCCCGCGCCCCGTGCCCCTCCCCGCACCACAGGTCGATGGACGATCGCGCGCGGCGGCAGGGCGCGCGCCAGCCGGAGCGGCCGCACGCACGACCGCTCCGGCAAGCGCAAGGGTGTCGCGCCGCGCCGCTCAGCGCGACAGGTTCTTCCGCTCCACCGACGTCAACTGCATCTTCTGGCGCTCGCTCAGCTCCCCGTTGCCGATCATCTGGAAAGCACTGGCGGGGTCATAGCTGGCGCGGTCCTGGCGCGTGGGCTGCGCTGCGGCCGGCTCGCCCGTGCCGGACGGCTGCGCGTCGCCGCCCAGCATGCGCACAGTGAAGATCGATGGCAGGCCCTGGCGCTGCGCGGCGCGCTCGCGCGTCATCGCATCCTGCGCCGCGGCCGCCGCCTGCGAGGCCACCGCGCTGGCATTGCTCAGCGCCCCCACGTTGACGCTGGCCACCACCGGCAGGCCGGTCGACTTGCCCTGCACCTGCACATTGGCCGCGTTCACCACCTGCAGCGCGGCAAAGTTCACGTTGCCCGAGACCCGGATGCCCGCCTCGCCCGCGTCGATGGTGCCCAGCGGCGCCACCAGGTCCACGTCGCCCGGCGGCACCTCCGGGATCGGGCTCAGCGTGGCGATGCCCGCGCCCGAGGACGGCACGTTCGGCGACACCGTGACATTGCCC
Organism: Cupriavidus malaysiensis; assembly: GCF_001854325.1. Taxonomy (NCBI): domain Bacteria; kingdom Pseudomonadati; phylum Pseudomonadota; class Betaproteobacteria; order Burkholderiales; family Burkholderiaceae; genus Cupriavidus; species Cupriavidus malaysiensis. The sequence continues at coordinate 947,108 of NZ_CP017755.1, read as the reverse complement.
AGCGCGTCGTAGACCCGCTTGGGCGGGGTGTACACCACCGTGGTCTTGGAGCCCCGGCCGGCGTTGATGTCGCCATCCGACGACCAGCCCTGGATGCTGCCGCCGAAGGTGGTCATGACGCGCGACAGGCCCAGCAGGATGCTGCCCTTCGAATACAGGGCGATGTCGCCCGAGCCTTGCGTGATCAGGCCGGCGCCGGCTCCCGCCGGCACGCCCTCCACGCCGACCAGCGTCTGGCCACCCGGGTTGAGCAGTTGGATGTCGCCGCCGAAGTTGGTGTGGATGCCGGCGTCGGTGATGACTGGCACCGTCTGCCCGTTGACGGTGGTGGAGCCCGTGATGCTGCTGAACATGGTGATGTCGCCCCGGTAGGCGATCGCCTTGCCGCGCGCATCCATGGCCGGGAACAGCGTCGCGATGGCCTCGCGCCCGCGCAGGTAGCTGCCGTAGCGCGTGCTCGCCGGGTCGTTGTACTCGCGTCCGCCCAGCAGCAGCTCCTGGAAGTAGACCTGCCGCGCGAAGACGCCCTGCTGCGCCTTGGGCAACGCCAGGAAATACGCCAGCGCATCAGCCGCCGTGCCCTGGTAGCCGAAGCGCTGCCGCAGCCAGGCCAGCAGCTCCCCGTCGTAGGCATGCGCCACCTTGCCGCTGCCCGCCAGCGGCGTGCCGGCGTTCAGCTGGTTCGCCGCATCGAAGTAGAGCCTGGCGAAGCCCGTGTAGTCGGGGCCGTTCGCGCCGACCCCGGCCAGCACCGTGATGCCGGCCCCGCCCGACTTGTTCGACACGTTGACCACGTCGCCCACGCTGGTCAGCGCGCCGTAGTAGCCCTGGTACAGGTTGCGCCCGGCCTGGACCTGCAGCAGGCCGGGGCCGACCACATTGACCGACTGATAGAAGATGTCGCGGCCGGCCTGCATCACGGTGATGTCGTTCGCCCCCACGTTGAGGAACACGCTCGGCACCGGGCCCGTCCCCACGATGTCCCGGCCCGCGAGCACCTCGAACGGCTTGGCCGCGACATACCACGTACGGTGCGTCGGCGTGAAATTGCTCGAGGGCGACCGGCTCCGTACCGGCGCCTGTCCGATCTGCAGGTCATCGATATCGATGCCCGCATAGACCAGGGCCGGGCGCGGATCCTGGGCATGCAGGTTGCTCGTGGGGTTGTCTTCGCCGAAGGCGATCGGGTTGGAGGCGTTCACGCGCACCGCGCCATCGACGGCCGCATTGCTGAGGCCGCCCGCGCCCGAGGTGGTCTGGAACAGCGGCCGCGCGGGGGTCGCCAGGCTGGCCATGTCGGCGCCCGACATGGCCACGACAGAACCCGAGCCATAGATCGACCCTGCCGCGAGCAGTTCCAGCTGGCCGATAGGCGACGGAATCAGCTCGATAACGCCTGGCAGGGCACCCGCGGAGTCCACCTCGCGCAGCCGGATGTCACCATTGGGCGCGGCAACGGACAGGCTGCCGGGATAGAAGCCATTGCCGTTCTGCCCGCTGCTGCCCGCCACGGCGCCGTTCAAGGGCGCGACGTCGCCGCCCGCGGCAAGCAGGCGGATCGCCGTCGCAGGCCGCCACAAGGTGAACTGCGCGTTGGCGCCCTTGACGATCTTGGCCGGAGCACCGCTTGCGCCGGGCACCGTGTAGAGCATGCCAGCGCTGTCCGCGAGCGCCGTCATCCCGGCATCGCCGGCGCCGCCCAGCACCAGGTCGCCGCGCGTGGACACCGTCACGGTGCCGTCGCCCGGCACGACCGTCGGACCGGGGGTCTGCATCGAGCGCTTGAGCGTCGCGCCATCCAGTACGCGGGGATCGTACGACGTCCAGTACGACCCGCTCGTGTTCTGCTCGATCACGCCCACCGCCCCGGCATCGATGGCGATGTCGCCCCGCAGCGCGGTCACCGAGCCGAAATAGTCCGAGGCATAGCCGTTGGAACCCTGGGCCTGGCGGCCATTGAGGACGCCGCCGACCTTGACGGTCAGGTCGCCGCCGCCGGTCTGCAGCAGGGTGCCATCCGCCATGACCCGGCCGCTGGAGGCGACGGCGAGATCGAGACCGGTCGAACTGTAAGGGGCGCCGTTCGCCGTCACCCCGGCATGGCGTCCGGCGATCACCGTCAGGTTGCCGCCGCCCAGGGTCCCGATGCCCTGGAAGCCGATCAGCCCCAAGGCGGAACCGTTGGGATTGGTCTTTGCCATGGCGCCGAAGTTGATCCACCACGCGGCCGGATCAGGGCTGATCCCTCCGCCGCCCTGGCGCCACAGCCAGTTGCTGGTCAGGTTGCTGTCGACGAAGCGCAGCGTGTTGTCCGCGATCTGGATATTGCCGGTCACGTCCTGTTGCGCCGTCAGCAGCAGGTCGCCGCCGTGCTCGGGGTACCACGCCTGGGACGCGCCGCCGCTGACGCTCGCGGCAAGATCGTAAGGGTTGCGGCCGTCGGCCGTCCTCAGCGGCGCCGACTGCGTGCCGGCGGTGTAGACGCCGTAAGGCGTGGCTTCGCTGAAGCTGCCGCCGGCCAGCAGGTCGAGGCTGCCGGTGCCCGTGCGCAGCACGCTGAAGAAGGTTCCCGCCAAGTCGGCGTTGTAGGCCGGGTCGTTGAGCGTGAGGTTGCCGCCGCCGCCGAGCGCCTGCGTCGCCTGCAGCGCGCGCTGGTCGGCCGCGGCGATATCCGCGCCCGCGACCAGGCGCAGCGACGCCGACAGCGAACCGGGCGCCAGCATGCTCGCGCGCGCCGAGGTCGCGGCTGCGGCGGGGCTGCCCGGATCCGTCTGCAGCGACAGGCCCGTGACCGTGTTCTCCAGGCCGACCGCGATATTGAGGCGCTTCAATTGCGTGCCATACGGGATGACGGTTCCCGAAGCATAGGTGGTGCCGTCGACGGCCTGCGGCCGGAAAGGCATAGGCAGGGCTGCGCCGGTGGCCAGCGTGGGCACGGTCCATCCCCCAGGCTCGGTCACCGCCACGATATTGCCGGGTACCAGGCGCCACAGCAACTGGCCCTGCGCGCCGAAGTGAACCTTATCGGTGGACAGGGCAGACGGCAGGATGGCGGCAAAGGTGGGCGCGACGGATGCGCCGGCCTGGAATCCATCCGAGAGGCTGCCGCCGATGGTCAGGTTGCCGCCGGCGCGGACCACCAGGGCCATCGGTTCGCCGGCGCCGTAGGTCGCCGATGCCGGGTCGCGATCGGCGCCCGCTCCGTAGCGATACCTGGCCAGGTCGATATCGCCCGAGGTGGAAAGATCGCCGCTGGAGGCGATCTCGACGCCCGGCCGCAGGTGGAAGGCGGCGCCCAGGGCCGACAGGCCCGCCATGCGCGAAGCGAGCGCGGCATTGCCGAGCGCGGCGTGGATGAAGTCCGTGCTGGCGGCGTCGTAACCGTCGAGCGTGGCCTGCGAAATGGCGCTGCCGCCGGGCAGGTCATAGGTCCAGAAGGCATTGAGCGCGAGGCTGTTCGCGCCCTTGATGGCGAGCGGGCCGCTCGCGTTGATGGCGATATCACCTGACGTCTCACCGGTGCGCTGCGCATTCAGCACGATATCGCCATGGGCCACGCCATCCGGCGTCGACAGGTCGATGGCGGCGCCCGGCTGCAGCGACAGGGTGCCGCCGGCCGCGGTGAGCTCGACATGGCCGCGGTTCTTCGCCTCGATCGGCTGCCCGTAGCTGTCCACCTGCAGCACCGTGCCGTGCGCATCGAGCACCGCGCCCGCTGCCAGCGTCAGCCCCTTGGCCGCCGACAGCCGGATCGTCCCGGGCGCCGCCCCCGATGCGTCGATGGTGCCGTTCACGGTCAGCTGCCCGCCGTCCGTCGCGATCGACACCTGGTGCGCCTTCACGCCGTCGCCGACCACCAGGTCGCCCTGCCTGGCGGTGAAGCTGCGCGCATCGAAGAAGCCGCCCCGGGTCAGCGCGGCATTGAGGCCGGCAAAGTCGGCGAACGTCCCCGCCCGCGCACTGAAGTCGCCGCTGGCCTGGCCCTCGGTCGCGCCGCCGTTCAGCGTACCGTTGAGCGCGACCTGCCCGTTGCCGGCATCGATCGTGATCTCGCCGGCGTTGGCATGGGTGGCCGAGACGTCGATGATGGAACCGCCGGCCTGCACCACGCCGCCCTGCGCGCTGCGCAAGCTGGCCGTGCCGCCGAAGCCATACACCGTGGCCCGCTGGATGGCCGACGGCCGCCCGCTCAGGTCGATGCGGCTGCCCGCGTCCAGCGCGATATCGTGGGTGGCGTTCACCACCAGCTTGCCGCTCGGCAGCAGGATGGTGCTGCCGATGGCGACGCTGTCGCCGCCCAGGTCGATCTCCGCGCCCGCCACGGTCGAGACCGCCTGGCTCGGCGCCTGGCCCGGCGGCGGCGCCACGTTCAGCGCCCCGCCCGCCGTATAGGCCATGATCGACTTCTGCATGCCGGTCAGCAGCGGCGTCGCCAGCGTCAGGTTGCCGCCGCTGCCGCTCTGGCCGAACACGGCGCCGGCGTCCGTGCTCGGTGCCTGGTAGACGAAGAGCGAACCGTTGCCGGCCGACACGATCTTCTCGCTGGCCTTCAGGTTGACGTTGCCGAAGCCATAGACCGTGCGGCTGACCTTGGCGTTGTCCAGCGACATAAACTGGCCCAGGTCGATCTCCCTGGCCACCAGGTCCAGCGTGCCCAGGCCGGTGCCCGGGCCGCCCGCGCCCACGGCCGGCGGCGAGGTGCCCGGCACCACGCTCCAGACGATCCTGTCCGCGGCGAAGGTCGCGCGGTCGCCGGCGTTGCCATAGCCGTAGAGCGCGGGCGTCGCCAGTTGCAGGTCGACGCCGGAACCGGTGGCATCCAGCCCGGTGCTGCCGAAGGTGTTGATGGCATTGGCCGCGCTCAGGGTGAAGCGCTGCAGCGCGGGCGCGCCATGGTCCGGGTCGCCGTGCAGCAGTGTGTTGAACAGCGCCTGGTCGATCAGCAGGCCTCCGCTCGCGCCCGCCGCCGTGACGGCGCTGGCGGCGCCCACATTGAGCGTGCCCACGGCCAGCGAGATGTTGCGCGCGCCGAAATGGGCGCTCGGATCGAGACTCGACTGCCCGTTGGTGGCAAAGGCCAGGGTGCCCTCCGCGTACAGCGACGAACCGGCGCCGACCGTGATCGAGCCGTTGCTGTTGGCGGAACTGAGCAGGTTCACGTTCCCGTTCGACAGGGCGAGCACCGTCACCGGGTCCGCCAAGTAGTTCAATCCCGTCGAAGCGGAGTCGAACGGCACCGCGCCCCGGCCGATCGTCGACAGCGTGACGCCACGGCCCACCACGATATTCCCGCCCACCAGGAACATCTCGCCCGCCTGGAGGGTCACGCCATCGCGGATGAAGAGATCCGCGCCATTGTTGGCGGCGAACTGCAGCGTGCCGTTGGCCTGTGCCACGAAGGCGTTGACGGTCAGGCGCGGCGCGCCGATGGCATTGATGCTGCCGGCACTCACCGAGACGCCGGGAAAGCCCGCTGTCGGGACCTCGTTGAACACCTCGCCGATATTGCGCAGCGACACCTGGCCGCTGATGCCGCCTTGCGCTGGGGAAAACAGCACCGTTCCGCCGAAGTTCAGCGCGGACGGCGCCGGCGTGGGCGACGGCATCGTCATGTCGCCGGCCGCATTGAACTGCACGTCCAGCACCTTGCCATCGATGGGCAGCAGCGGACGCAGGCCGCCGGAGAGCGCGGCCTGCGCCGTCAGGAAGTCGGCGTAGCCCTGTTCGTTGTAGTGGGAATACGAGCGCACTGCCGTGCCCGGGGTCACCAGCACGGTGGTGGGAAGCTGGCTGCGGATGCCGGTGTTCGCGATCCCCATGACGCCGGAAGTGAGATAGGTGCCGCCGCCGACGGCCGTCACGCCGCCCGCCACCTTGGCGCCGGTGGCGCCGAGTTCGACGCGGTAGGCGCCGGGCAGCAGCGCATAGTTGGACGGCAGCAGCGTATAGGTGCCCGCCGGCAGGCCCGGCACGCCCGCGCCCACGGTGATCTGCTGGCCGATGGCCGGGTCGCCGGCGCCGTTCTCCGGCGCCACCGGCGCGTAGCCGGAGGCATAGCCGGGCAGGATGGCATAGACCTTGTCGCCCGCCTTGCTGAAGCGGTTGGCCGGGTTGGCATTGACCAGCGGCGTGCCGAGGATGTCGACCGAGCCGCCCCGCCCGGAGACGAAGCCCGCGCCGGTCAGCGTGCCGCCGCCGGACAGGTCGATGAGCGCGCCGTCGCGGACGTTCACGGTCTGGCCTTGCAGCTGTACGCCGGACTGGACGCCGATTGCGCTATGCCCGGACAGGTTCAAAGCCTGGACCGCGTTGCCGTTGTAGTTGTATGTGACGCCATCGATCGTCCCGCCGTAGGGCATCGTCAAGCCGGCCATCGATACCGACGTCACGCTGCCGGGCAGCAGGTCGACTGTCTGCGCGAGGATCGAGTACGCATTCCCTCCGATCGTGATACCCCCGAACGGAGCCCGGACGATCCCGCCCTGTTCGATGACGGGGGCAACCAGGCTGAGATGGCCGAAGACCGACAGCGGCGCGTCCGGCACCGTGGCCGTGGTGCGGCCGATCCTCAGCGTGCCGGCATAGCCGTTGTTGTTCTGGCCGGCGATCACGCTGGCGACCGCATTGGTGGCCGGATAGACCTGCGCCGCTTCCAGGTCCAGGTCCCATGACGATGCCAGCATCGTGCCATTCTGGACGGCGGTGGGCAGGAAACGGATGTCGCCCTGGCTGACCAGCTTCGCCACGCGGAAGCCGGGCGCCGGCGAGTTGAGATAGGTATCCTGCGCGGGATCGAAGTAGCTGTTGCGGGCCGAGAAGACCACCAGGCCCTGGACGTCGATCTGGTTCGCGTCCACCTCCAGGGTCGCCGTGGTCGGCGACGGAGCAGCCCCCGGGTTATAGATGGTGCCGCTGCGGCTGCCGTCGCGCACGACCACCGGCGTACCGCTGAGCATGACGTAGGGCGCCGCCAGGCGGACGGCGCCGCTGCCTGGCGTCAGCGCCGGATCGGTGCCCGGAACCCGCGGCCCGGAGGTGAACGCTCCGGCATTGAGCTTGAGACTCTTGTCCAGGGAGAGGGAGACATCGCCGGAGAAGACGAGGTAGTCGCCGGAGGACAGGGACAGGGCGCTGAAGCCGCCCTGCTTGACCATGTCCGCGCTCACCGCCGCCTGCCCGAGCGGCAGCGCGGCCACCGGGGCACCCGGCCCGGACAAGGCCGCCGCGGCCGGACGCGCCTGCGTCACCGTCATCACGCTGGGCACCAGCACGCTGAACGGGATCTGCGCCAGCGGATCGGGGAAGGCGGGCGTGACCAGCGCAACGGACAGTTCCCCGCCGGCGGCCCCTTTTGCGCCCGCCGCGGCATGCAGGTTCCCACCCAGGTCCAGGCCGCTCATCGAGGACAGCGCGATGTTGCCGCCGTTGCCCGCCAGCGTGATCGCGCCCGCACCGGCCTGGCCCGCAACGGTCGACGCATCGACGGCCGCGGCGCTGCCATCCGCGTTCAGTTCGGCGCCAGGGCGGATCACCACAAAGGCGGTGCCGCCGCTCACCTTGATGGTGCCGCCATCGGTGACCGTGCCATAGCGGCGGCCCTGGGCATCCACCGCCGTGTAGGCCTGGCCCGAGACATCGAGCCGGCCTTGCGGGCCGATCCACACCGACACGCCGCGGTTGACCCCGGCCGCATCGAAGTTGCGCGCCAGGTCCGTGCTGCCATCCGTTTCATTGACCAGGCTGATGCTGCCGCCGCGCGCCGTCAGGCTGCCATCGACCGTCACCTGGCCGAAGGCATCGAGCCGGATGCTCTGCCCCGCATCGACGGCGATGCTGGCATTACTGCCGATCACGATGGCGCCGCCCGAGGGGTCGCCGCTGGCGGACTTGGCCAGCGAGCGCAGCACCAGGCTGGCGCCCGCGCGCTGGCTCAGTGTCGCGCTCTGCGGTTGTTCCGCGAACAGCGGCGGCAGCCACAAGGACATCGCCGCGGACGGATCGCTGCCCGCGCGTGCCTTGACGCTGTCGGACGTGAAGCGGTACACGGGCATGGCCGGTGCGATGGCGGTGCCATCCGTCATCAGCACGCCGCGGCCGCCGTTGATATCGTAGCTGGAGAAGCCGGCACGGAAGAAGGCGCCACCGAGCGAGGGCAGCGGCACCACCGACACGGTCTGGCCCAGGGCCACGCCGACCGGGATCACGGTACCGGCCTGGTAGGTCATGTCCCGGGTCTGAACCGAACCCGCGCCGTAGACGAGATGGTAGGGGTTGATGGCAATGCCATTCGGGAAGACGCTCGAGGGGATCACGGTCCCGGCCGGGAGGTGGTCGGGGCCGTTGGCGATGAGCGTCCCGGCCGGCATCACGTCGCCGGGATTGTAGTAGACCAGCAGGCCATTGCTCCCCTTGGAAGACAGGTCCACACCGTCCGGCACGACCCAGTCCGCGGCGGTCGGCACAGTGGGCCAGTTCACCAGGGAGATGACGGTGGGGGCAGGGACATCCAGCTTGAGCGTGCTGAACGTTTCCGTCAGCGTGAATGGCAGGGGTTGCCCCGCCCGGATCGTCAGCGGCTGGCTCAGCCTCACCGGCGTCGAAACCGGCGTGCCGGCGGCCAGCACACCGCCGCTCAGCATCGCGTTGTCGCCGATCAGCACACTGTCCGGCGATGAGATGGTCAGCGTGCCGCCGCCGTTGACGCCGTAGGCGCGGATCTCGCCCTTGATCGCCAGCGTGCCGTCGCCGCTCTGGTTGATCGAGTCCCCGGCGACCAGGGTGACGTTGCCGCCCTTGCCGCCCATCGTCTTGCCGCTGGCCAGGACCGCGCCACCGGACGACACGTCGATCACGCTGCCTTCGCCCAGCATGAGGTCGCCCGACGAATCGAAGGTGACGTTGCCACCATTGAGATAGGCGAGGCCCGTGAGCGCATCCGGATCGGTGCGGGCGTTGACCCACACCCCGCGCGCATCGATCGTTGCCCCCGGCGCCAAGGTCAGCGCGGAGGAGCCGTCGGCCGCCGTCAGCGCGACCGGGAACTTCGATCCGGCCTGCTGGAAGAGGTTCGACACGTTCACCGTGCCGCCGCGTACCGTCAGGTTGGCATCGATGTCGACCTTGGGCGCCACCAGGCTCAGCTGGCCGCCGTCGGCCAGCACCAGCGGCTGGCTCACCACGATGCGCCCGCCGCTGGCCAGGTCCAGCACGCCCAGTTGGAAGCCGTTCAGCATGCCCGCGTCCAGCCACACCGTGTTCTGCCGCTGCGGGTCGAGCGCATCCGCCGCACCCATGCCCGGCGTCACCCCCACCTCGGTGCCGATCTTCACCTCGCTGGTGAACACCCCGGTGCGCCCCGGCCCCGTGTACTGCCCCAGCGCCAGCCCGCCCGCCTGCGCCACCGCGTACTGCCCCTGCTTGTAGCCGTCGGCGAGGCCCGCCGCGCGCGCCTGCGTCTGCTGCGCCCCGTTGAACACCCGCGCCACCACCTCGCCTTCCAGCACCGCCGTCGGCGCGCTCACCTGCAGCCGCCCCGCGTCGCGCCCCACCGTGTAGCCGTTCTGCAGCACCTGCTGCGGCGCGATCAGCGGGCTCGCGTACGACTGCATCGCCGTCTTGCCCCAGCGCGGGTGCTCGTCGTCGAAGCCGGTGTAGACCCCCGTGTACAACACCCCCGCCGGCGCGTTGTCGGCCTTGGTCAGCGTCCCGTCCGCCGCCTTGAACCAGGTCTGCTTCAGGTACCCCGTCTGCACGTCCAGGCTGCCGCCCGACAGGTTGATCGACGAGCCCGCCTGCGTCACCACCTCCTTGCCGCCCAGCGTCACCGTGCCGCCCTGTGCCGCCCACTCGCCGATGCGGTGCCCCTGGTTGCCCAGGTAGCCGCCCACCTCCAGCAGCCCGCCTCCCGTGTACCAGCGCTCGGTCGCGTAGCCGCCCACGCCCGCCGGCACGTACACCAGCCGGCGCCGGTCGATCCACACGTTCGCATTGAGCAGGTTCCCGCTGTCGCGGTTGCCCGGCGCGTCGCGCTGCTCGTTGCCCTGCACGTTGATCTTGACGTTGTTGGTGTCCATCGCCAGCGCCACGCCCACCGCCCCCGACACATCCAGCTGCGCCCGGTTGGCCACGAAGCTGCGCCCCGTCGCGCTCACCGCGATCTGCCCGCCCGTGGCCAGCGTCAGCGAGTCGCCCTGGAACAGCACGTCGCCCCCGCTGACGATCTCCACGCGCGACTGGTCGCGCCGGTCCGACAGCTTCGACAGGTTGTCGAACAGCCCCGACGCCGCCCCCGCGCGCAGCAGGTCCTGCGCCGCCGAGTCCTGCATCAGCGCGTCGCGCTGGCTGTCCAGCGCCGTGGTCTTGCCGTCGTCGTCGATCAGCACCGCCGTCACCGCCCCCGGCCCCAGCGTCACCCGCCCCTGCGTGTCCGCCGCCGAGTTCAGCAGGTGCACCGTGCCGCGCGTGTTGACCGTGGTGGTCGCCACCGCCACCCCGAGCTGCTGCACGTCGCGCCCGGCCAGCGTCACGTCACCCTCCGGGGCCAGGATCAGCCCGCTGTTGGCCACCTTGCCCGCGCTTCCCGTGCCACCGCTGGCCACGAACTGCGGCGAGATCTCGTTGCCGCGCGTGGTCGACGTGGTGTTGCCGTCGGTGCCCACCCCGCGCCGGATCACGAAGCTGTCGCCCGCCGCCAGCACCGCCTGCCCGCGCGGCGTGGCGATCGTGCCCGCGTTGCCGACCTCCCCGCCCAGCAGCAGCACATAGCCCCCGCCCTGCGTCACCGTGGCCGGCGCGCGCGTGGCGATGCGCGCCCCGGCCTGCACCTCCACCTTGCCCAGCGCGTCGGTGAAGCTCGGCGTGGTGCCGTTCAGCCCGTAGATGCCGTTGCTGCTGAATTGCCCGTCGCTGATGCGCGCCGCCGCCGCCACCAGGTTGCGCGTGTCCACCTGGCTGGTGCCGCTGAAGATCACCCCGTTGCGGTTGACGATCATCACCGTGCCGTCGCCACGGATCTGCCCCTGGATCTGGCTCGGCCGCGCTTGCGGGTCGTTGACCCGGTTCAGCACCGCCCAGTCCGCCTGCTGCTTGAAATCCACCGTGGTGCTGCGCCCCACGTTGAAGGTCTCCCAGTTCAGCACCGCGCGGTCCGCGGTCTGCTGGATCGCCACCGTGGTCTTGCCGTCGGCCACCGTCTGCGCCGGCGCATTGGCGTTGACCCAGCCCTGCGTGAGGCTGTTGGTGTCGATCTTCAGGCCGCCCTCGGCCAGCCCGTCCGGCACTGTGGCGTTGGCCGCCGCAGCCGCCGCGCGCGCGCTGGCCTGCGCGGCCTGCATCGCCGCGATGCCCTGCGCGGCCGTGCCCAGGTTGGCCAGCGAGCGCTGCAGCTCGGCGCTGGCCTGTTGCTGCTGCGCCGTGGGGCTCGCCAGCGCCGACACCGGCATGCCGTTGGGCAGGCGCCCGGTCTGCTGTGCCGCGCTCTGCGCCGCGCCCTTGGCGGCGAACCACGCGCTGCTGAAGGCCGGAGCCGCCGCATGGGCCGTGCTTGCCACGAAGGTCAACAGGGCGGCCTGCACCAGGGGCTTGCATTGCCATGCACGCATGGCACGCATGGCACGTTCAGTGCGTTGGTGTCGGCGCGCAAGCGCGGGCCTGGAGGAATGGGACGGGACGATCTGGCTCGGTTGCATGTGGGGTTCGCCTTGGCAATCGGACGGCGGCCGCAACGTCGGCACATGTGCCGGCGGCCTCTTCCTCTATGACGCCGCCCATGTGCAAAACCCGCAACGCGAAAACAAAACGGAAGACGGTTCCCGCGCTGCCGAGGTCCGCCTCAGCCCAGCAGCACGATGCCGCCAGGCAACCGGGTCACGCTCGCACCCAGGACTTCCTGGATCTGTGCGAACACCGCCTCGAGCTGGTTGATGCGGAAACGTCCGTTCAAGCGGCTGCGCGACAGCTTGCCGTCGACCACCACCACGTGGCCCGCGCGGTAGCGGTTGATCTCGTCCACCACCTCCGCCAGCGGCGTGTCGCGGAAGACCAGCACGCCGCTGCGCCAGGCCGAGGCGATGTTCGCATCGGCCTGGACGGGGGCCCCGAGGACGCGCTTGTCGTAGGTCACCTGCTGTCCCGCCACCAGCCCCAGGCCGCGGCTGCCGAGTTCGACGCGTACCCTGCCGGACACGCAGGTCACGCAGACGTGCTGCCCCAGGTCGCGCACCTCGAAGCTTGCCCGCGTGGCGATGGCCCGCCCCTCGCCCGCGGCCACCACGAAGGGCTGCGCGGCGCCGCGGGTGTTGTCGACGGCGATTTCGCCGCCCAGCAGGTCCACGCCCTGCAGGACACCGGCAGCCCGCCTCAGCGCCACGCTGGTGCGTGTGTTGAGGTCGACGGTCACGCCGGGAGCCAGGGCCACCTGCCGCTGCTCGCCGGTGGCGGTATGGAGATCGGCGGCCAGGGACGGGAAGGCGCTCAGCAGCCCGGCCGGCGCCACCACGGCCACCGCGGCGCCGGCCGCGGTGGCAATGGCGCCGCCGAGGAAGGCTCGGCGGCCGATCCTGGGCGCACGGCGCGCGGCGCCGGCCTGCCGGCGGCGCACGGCCTCGCCGGCCGGAGCCAGTTCCCGCCACAGCCGGCGCGCCTCGGCAAACGCCGTGGCATGTGCCTCGCTGGTCTCGCACCAGTGCTTGAGCGCCTGGGCATCCGCCACGGTGGCCTCGCCGGACGCGAGACGGCGCACCCAGGCATGGGCGTCACGCCGCAGCGCCTGGGGTGTGGGCTGCCGGGGTGTCGCCTGATTCGTCGAGGTGTCGGGTGCTGCCTTCATCGATCCAAGTCTTCGCTGTTCCGCCATCTCCGGGCCTGGCCGGTCGCCATTGCGGCGGCCTTATCACCATGACGATTCCCGCCGCCCGGAACCGCAAGCCATCGGAAGAAATTTTCGCCGCAGGCAGGGGCTATCTGCCGAGTTGCTCCGCGCAATGTTCCTGTGCCCGCTTCAGTTCCAGTTCCACCAGCCGCAGGGAAATGCCGAAGCGCTCCGCCACCTCGCGCTGCGGCATGCCGTCCAGGCGCACGGCCAGCAGGATATCGCGACGGCGCTGGGGCATCTGCTCCAGCGCCCGGATCAGTGCATCGAGCTCCGAGTTCGCCTCCGCCATCTCGGCCGGACCGGGCTCGGGACTCGCCAGGTCGAGCATCAGCTCGACCTCGCCGACGCTGAGGCGGCGCTCCTCGGCACGCTGCCTGTCGATGGCGGAATGGAAAGCCATCCGGTACAGGTAGGCGCCCGGATTGCGCACCGCCTCGATGTTCTCGCTGTTCTCCAGCCGCAGCCAGGTGTCCTGCAGCGCGTCGCCGGCCAGGTCCGAGGAACCCAGGCGCCGCGACAGCAGGCGCTTCAAATGACCGTAGCGCTCGACCAGGTAGTCGCGCAGCAAGGTGCGGGCGCCATCAACCATGGTGCCGACGGCCCGCGGGCGAGGATGCCGGCGCGGCAGGCAACGGACATCCCCAGTTCTGGCCGGACGCCCGCGGCATCACCACCAGTGTGAACGGCTGTGCCAGCCCGGCAGGCAGCGGCTCGCCCACCGGCGCGCCGCGCAGCGCCTGCTCCACCAGTCCGTCCAGCGCCTTGTCGCCGGTCGAATCCAGCAGGCTGACGCGCCCGATCGTGCCGGATACATCGACCCACAAGCGCAGGGCGACGCGGTAGCGGCCCTCCGCGAGGGTCGGCTGCGCGCAGAAGGCATCGCGCACCCGGCTCTGCACAAGCCCGTAGTAACGACGCTGGGACAATGCCGCCTCCGCCCCCGTGGCGCCGGCCTCGGCCACCGCTTCGGGCCGCACCGGCAACAGCACCAGCGTGTCGGATCCGGTGTAGCGTGGCGCAAGCCCGCTGCCTTCCAGCAGCGACTGCAGCGCCGCTCGCGCGGTCATCACGCCATGGACGCCCGGCGAGGTCCGTCCCGCCGCCAGGGCACTGTCATAGATCAACGACACACCGCTGGCCGCGCCATACTGCTCCAGCGCGGACAGCAAGGACTGGGGGGCAATCTCGTACGAGCGCTGCAGGTCCGACGGCGACGCGCTGCCGATCGCCACCGGCCCGGTCTCGGGCGGCGGTGCTGACACGGCAGAAGAGGAAACGCAGGCGCTGAACATGGCGATGCACAATCGCAGTGTCGGCCGTGGAGCGCCGGAGGCGACGTTTCCAGGCATACCCGGGGCAAAGGGCGCACGACCCGCCATGCCCGCCTGGCACGGCGGCAATGGGGGGATAGCGCGGGGATTGGAATCAGCGCGTAGGGTAGTGACGCTGTGTGTCAGTGTTGTTACAGGGGATCCTGAAGACCTCTGAAGCCGGCGCCATCGCTATCGATGCTCGCCGGTTCGAGAGCGTTCCGGCACAAGGTCACTCTGAGCCTGCAGGTACGGGCTCGCAGGAGGAAGACGTGGGAATCGACAGAAGTGTCTTGGAAACCAACGGCGTACCCGCCACCATGCGCCCGGATGCCGGGCCGCGGCAGGCCGCCCTGGAAACGATCGTGCGCGGCGTGGAAGGCCTGCGGATTCCTGCCTCGCTGGATTGGGCCGCCGCGCGGCGATACCTTGCGGACAACGATGGGCAGTGGAAATTCTCCGCCGTCCTGGTGGCGATCGTGGCGCGGGACGAGCCGACGATCCTGCTGACCAAGCGCTCGTGGAATCTGAGCGAATACTCCTCGCACGTGAGTTTCCCCGGCGGACGCCCGGCGGACTGCGACGACGATGTCGGCGCCACGGCCCTGCGCGAAGCCTTCGAGGAGATCCGCCTGGAGCCCGGCGCTGTGCGGCTGGTCGGCTGCCTGCCGATCCACAAGACAAGAAAGCGCCATCACGCCATCTTTCCCGTCATCGGCATCGTGCCGGCTACAGCCGGCTGGGAAGCGGCCCCTGCCGAAGTCGAGGAGATTTTCGAGCTTCCCTTCGCCACGCTGCTGGATCCGACGCTGCCCAGGCAGTACCTCGATGGCGAACGCGCCGGCTCCTGGTACTGGGCGGATCAGCGGTATGACATCTGGGGGGTCACGGCGGTCATCCTGAAGTCGCTGGCGGCACTGGCTTCCGCCGCCGCCTCCCCGCCCGGCCAGGGCTAGCGGCAAGACCGGCGCCACCCGCCCGGCCCATCCTCCATGATCGAGCGATTCGCCACCTGCCAATGACGGACCTCGCCATTGAATCCGCGGAAGAGGGATTCGAACTGCCCCGCCGTTCTCTCGCCGCGGCTGCCATGGAAATGGGAGGGGAAGGACATGGTATGCGGGAATCAGCGCCAGGCGCAAAGCGCAGCCATCGCACGGCGATGGCGAGCCTTTGCAACGACACGATGAGCCCGCATGCCATGGCAGGCACCGGCCGATTTCAGGGATTCAGTGGACTAGTATCCTTCCTGATTGCTGGATTCGCTGCATCGCCAAATCTGCCGAGAAGACGTGCGAGGCCAGGAACGAAGCGCGGCAAGCCCCGCCCGCTGCCGGCCAGGGTCTGCTTATCCAACGGATCAAACCCATCCTGAGCGAAGGCGCGCCGGCCGAGAGCCGCCAGGTAAAGTATGGCCTTCCAGCTTCTATCAACGGCTTCATCCTCATGGCAGTCATGCAAAGAAAACAGGCAACGCTGATCGGGCTTGTCGCGGTGCTCCTCTGGAGTTCGATCGTCGGCCTGATCCGCGGCGTCAGCGAGAGCTTCGGCGCCACGGGCGGTGCGGCCCTGATCTACACCGTCGCTTCCGTGCTGCTCTGGCTCTCGGTGGGTCCGGTGCGGCTGGACACGCTGCCGCGCTCCTATCGCCTCTGGGGCAGCTTGCTGTTCGTCTCGTACGAACTGTGCCTGTCGCTGTCGATCGGCTACGCCAACACCGGCAGGCAAGCCATCGAGGTCGGCATGGTCAACTATCTGTGGCCCAGCTTCACGATGCTGGCAGCCATCCTGTTCAACCGGCAACGGGCCAACTGGCTGATCGTGCCCGGTTTCCTGATCGCCATCCTGGGCATCACCTCGGTGCTGGGCGGCGACCAGGGGCTGGACCTGGCGAGCATGACGAGCAATGTGCGCGACAACCCCCTGAGCTACGGCCTGGCGCTTGCCGGCGCCGTGATCTGGGCAGGCTACTGCACGGTGACGGCGCGCATCGCCCAGGGCAAGAACGGCGTCACGCTGTTCTTCATCCTGACCGCATCGGCGCTGTGGGCGAAGTACCTGTTCACGGACGGCGCGCCGATGAGTTTCAGCGCCAACGGCATGATCCACCTGGTACTGGCGGCCTGCGCGATGGGCTTCGGCTATGCCGCCTGGAACGTCGGCATCCTGCATGGCAACGTGACGGTGCTGGCCGGCGCCTCGTACTTCATCCCGGTGTTCTCGGCCGCCCTGGCCGCCGCGCTGCTGCATACGCCGCTTTCCTTCGCGTTCTGGAAGGGAGCGGCGATGGTATGCGCAGGCTCCATCCTCTGCTGGCTGGCCACGCGTGGGCGAGGCGAGCGAGCGTCTCCGGCGGCGGATTCCAGTCCGACGGCATAGCAGGTTCCCCGGGGCCACGTAGCCCAAAAGAGCGACTCATAGGAAACCGGAGAGACTGGCGCGCACATTGCACATTGCCTGTGCACGGCTGCCCTGTGCGCGGGTTCGGCGTCTGCCTGGGTGACCGTCACACGAGAACACTAGCATGCCACTTTGCCAGGTATCACTCCTTCAAGGCAAAGCGTTTTGACAGCTTGCCCATGGAGCGTGCTTCTCCAGTCGGTAGCGGCACGCAGATCCACGGTTACGCCTGGACGCCAGGCATTCACCCGGCCGCGCGACCGGCTGCTTGCCATGGCGTATCTCCACAGCGCCGCGGCCGAGGGCGAACGGTCAACGCCCCTTATTTAGGGCCCGCCAGATCGAAGGCGCGGTTGTTCGCTTCGATCGTTTCCAGCGCATCCTCCGCCCAGGCCTTGAGCGCGACGACAAGCGGAAGAAGCGTGTGCGCGAGTGGACTCAGCATGTATTCGACACGCAGCGGCAGTTCGTCATAGACGTTACGCTCGATCAGGCCATCACGCTCCATCGCGCGCAGCGTCTGGGTCAGCACCTTCTGTGAGACCCCCTCCAGGCGGCGCCGGATGTCGCCGAACCGCATCGGTGCGTCCTGCAACGCGACCATCGCCAATACGGTCCACTTCTGCCCGATGCGCGACAGCACCGCGCGAGACGGACAGACTTTGAGAAACGCATCCGGGGGCAGTTCGATCTTCTTCGACATGGTTACCTTGAGGTACCTAATTGCAAATTGAAACCACAATCGGAAGAATGATGCCACCCAATCAACCGTGAGGCATATAGCCGTGAAAATCGCATTCCTGGGTGGTGGAAGCTTCGGGGGAAACCTGGCCGAGTTGCTGGTGGCTGCCGGGCATGAGGTGGTGGTCGGGCTGCGCGATGCAGCAAGGGCCCGCCCTGGCGCGAGCTACCGCGTGGCAGCGCTCGAAGACGCTGCGGAGCATGGCGATCTCGTCATCATCGCCATGCTCTATCAAGCCTGCGCCGCGGCATTGCCACCGCTGGCCGGGCGGCTGGCGGGCAAGATCGTGGTGGACCCGACCAATGCGCTGAATGACGACTGGTCGCCACTCCCATTGGACGCCGGCAGCTCCGCCGCACGGGAAATCCATCGACTGCTGCCAGGCAGCCGTCTGGTCAAGTGCTTCAACACGGTGTTCGCCGACGTGATGACGCCGGATCGCATCGATCGGGGCGGGCATGCCGTGACCGCGTTCATCGCCGGGGACGACGCGCAGGCCAACGCGACCGTGGCGGAGCTTGCGGCGAGCGCCGGGTTCGCACCGCTGATCACCGGCGCCCTGCACAATGCGCGCTATCTCGAGGCCATGGCACACCTCAATATCCAGATCGCCGTGGTCGGGGGCGGTGGCACGAACGCCGGCTTCGTGTATCACCGGGTCCGCGGCTGAACGGGCGGCGGGCGGCGGGCGGCGGGCGGCCTCAGCCGTATCCGGGTGCTGGAACAGCAGGGACAGCATTGCCTGGGAATCCCCTGCCGAACCTTGCCGCCCCGGCCGTCACCCTGCGGGAGCAGCGGCAGGCACTGGCGACATTACGGCCGCAAGGGCGTGAACAGGGGACGAATCCGCGCTGCTCCGCATGATCGGGCCGATGCACGAGATCGTGACCTCGGCCCGGAAGGCCACACGCAAGGCGCGGCGCGACACGGATCGCCGCCAGCGCCTCAAGGCGTCGACTCCACCGGACAAGCCCGTTCCGCCCGAGACTCCGATGGTGCAAAATCACTGTCGCGAACCTAATTCGGGTGTAAGACGCATAAGGAGACTTGCCGCGTGTCCGTTTCTAATCCATCTTTGTTTATCCGTGTGCTGAAAGTAGTGCTGTCGCGTTTTGGTCGGGTCACGGTGAGTGGCGTTGAAAACTTGTACGGCCCGGAAGGGAAAATCGTGGTATGCAATCACGTCGGGTGGGCAGATCCGCTATGGATCGGGTATTCTGCCCTGCCGTTTACTTTGCATCAGATGGCCAAGAAGGAACTCTTCGACAATCCAGTCATCGGTTGGTTTGTCCGGAACGGAGGTGGGTTTCCCATCGATCGTGGCCGCCCTTCCACTGCGGCCATCAAGCAAGTTATCTCGCTCGTACAACAGGGGAAACGCGTCCTCATATTTCCCAAGGGAACGCGCACCCGCGATCAAATCGAAGCAAAGCGCGGCGCTGCGACTATCGCCTTGCATGCCAAGGCGACAATTATTCCCGCGCATTACGAAGGGCCGGAACATATCCGGCTCATTCATTTATTTCGCCGTCCGGTGATTCGCGTCACATTCGGGGCTCCCATCTCAACTCCCCTGGACGCATCTGCCGATAAAGAGGCAGCGTTGACACTGACGGCGAAACTCGAAAATGCCATGAGCGCCCTGGCCTAGCAGATGGCGAGAAGACCGGCGATCTCCTGGTCGCCGGCACCGCGATCGCAGGTCAGACTCTCGCGCAGAGGCCCGCAGCTGCTTCATTTGCCGTGTGAAGCCCTCCAGGGCATCCTGGGCCGTGCAGCCGTCCATGCGACACGACACCACGAAGCGCGTCTTGCGCTCGACCGGCGTGCCCACCGCCGAACGGGATCTGCAGCGCTAGTCGCACCCATCGCGGTTGTATTTGTCGAGGTCCCATGTGGCCGCAAGATGATCGCGCAAGGTCGCGAGAATCTCGTCCGATAGCGCGGGCAATCCCCGCGCGGTGGCTCGGGCGAGGATCAATCCGCCCACCATTGTCGACAGCATCGAAATTGCGCGAACCCGGTCCTCGGGTTCGATCTGCGCAGCCTCGGTGCCATCGGGCCTCCGCTGCGCGAATAGCGTCATGTAGCGCCCGATGCCTTGGGCGAAAGCGTCTGCGATCGCACCCGTTTCGCGTGCCGCGTCTGCCGCGAGCGCGGCCACCGGGCAGCCCTGGCCGACGCTGTCGCGATGCTGTGCCGACAGGTAATTCGCGACGCCGGTTCGAAGGAACCCGTCGGCGTCGGTGTTCGCATCGGCATCCGGTGTCTCCAGCTCGGAGAGTTTCCACTCGAACGCATATTCCGCGGCCTCCGCCGCCAGGGCATCCTTCGATTCGAAGTGCCGGTACAGCCCGCCGTGGGTGAGCCCGGCCTCGCGTGTGATGTCGGCCACTCCCACGCCGGTGAAACCGCGTTCGCGATATAGCCGGGCCGCGGCCTGCAGGATGGCCAGGCGGTTCTCGGCCACCTGCGTTTTCGAGACTTTCATGAAGATCCTTTCGTGCGCATGGCATTGCGTGTTGATGACAATCATACTCAATACTGTATGATGTCGATCATCATCAATAGATCGACCAGGACAGAATCCATGCACATCACGCCCACTGCGAACCGCCGAATCGTCGTCACCGGGATGGGAATGGTCTCGCCGCTGGGGTGCGGAGTCGAGCTGGCGTGGCAGCGGCTGCTGGCCGGCCAGTCGGGCTTGCGCCGGCTACCGGATTCGATGACGGCGGACATCGCGGCCCGCGTGGGCGGTGTGGTGCCCGACGTGCACGAGGACGGGTGCGGCGGCTTCGACATCGACCGCTTCGTGTCGACCAAGGACCAGCGCAAGATCGACCGCTTCATCGCCTTCGCGCTCGCCGCCGCGCAAGAGGCACTCGCGCAGGCGCAATGGGCCCCGGCCGACGAAGCGTCCCAGCGGCGCACCGCCACGGTCATCGCGTCGGGCATCGGTGGATTTCCGGCGATTGCGGGCGCGGTGCGGACGACTGAGACGCGCGGACCGAAGCGTCTGTCGCCGTTCACGATCCCCTCGTTCCTCGTCAACCTTGCGGCGGGCCACGTGTCGATCCGGCACGGCCTGAAGGGGCCGATGGGTGCCCCGGTGACGGCTTGTGCCGCGAGCATCCAGGCCATCGGTGACGCGGCGCGGCTGATCCGCTGCGGCGAGGCCGACATCGCGGTGTGCGGTGGCGCCGAGGCCGCAATCGATCGCGTCAGCCTGGGCGCCTTCGCCGCAGCGAAGACCTTGTCCACCGGCTTCAATGACACACCCACCCGCGCATCGCGACCCTTCGACCGGGCCCGCGACGGTTTCGTGATGGGCGAAGGCGCTGGCATGCTGGTGATCGAATCGCTCGAGCACGCGCTTGCGCGCGGCGCCGCCCCCCTGGTCGAACTCATTGGATATGGCACCAGCGCCGATGCGTTTCACATTACCTCCGGCCCCGAAGACGGCAGCGGCGCGCGACGCTCGATGCAGACGGCGCTGACGCAGGCCGGCCTGACTCCGTCCGACCTGCAGCATCTCAACGCTCACGCGACCTCGACGCCGGTCGGCGACCTGGGCGAATTGGCCGCGGTGCGCGACCTGTTCGGCGTCGACGTCCCGCTCGCCATCACCTCCACCAAGTCGGCGACGGGCCACTTGCTGGGCGCGGCCGGTGGCGTAGCGGCGATCTTCACCGCCCTGGCCTTGCGCGATCAGGTCGTCCCGATGACGCTGAACCTCGAACAGCCGGACGCACTCGCCGAGGGCCTGGACATCGTGCGCGATGCGCCGCGGCACCTGCCGATCGTTCACGCGATGGCCAACGGTTTCGGCTTCGGCGGCGTGAACGCCAGCGTCGTCTTCAAGCGTTGGAGAGCTTGATGGCAGCGATGCGGGCCGCCACATCCTCCTCGGCGGCGGCTTCGGCCCGGGCCGCTTCCGCCTTGCTCATGTCTTCGCTGGTTGACGTCAACGGGGATGGCGTCTGCTTCTGTTCGTCCAGTCGTTCCGTTAAACAAGGCACGGCCTGCCCGGGATTCGGCCGCTGGAGGCCAATCGCTGAGCCAAGCCACAATTGATCGCCGACAGTCAAAACTCGAAGGGTAAAACGAACTGAGCTGAAATCCACCTGCCTCGGCCTATTGCAACAATGGGGGGATCGATGCCGGACGCGGTTCTGCCAGCTACCCGCCAACCTGCATCTCATCTTCCACGGTGTCGACCCCCGTCACCGATACGGCCGCCTTAAGTGCTGCCAGGTGATCGTTATCATTCTTCACCTTGCCTCCAAGATGCACCACGCCATTGTTGGTGCTGACTTTGATGCCAGTGGAATCGAGACCTTTCGCTGCAATCAGCTCAACTCTTACCTTTATGGTAATCGCACTGTCACTCAGCAGTCTTTTTACTGTTTCCATCTCGGTTTCCTCGCCGTCTTGGCTAACGAATCATCAGGCTAACGAATCATCAGGCTAACGAATCATCAGTTCCTTGCGGTCACCGGCGAGGATCTCACCCTCGTCCATCCAGGCGACGATCGACGGCCTCGTGGTACCCGGATCGATTCCGATGACCTGACTCATGCTGCTCAAGCGACCATTGCTTCCCAACTCGGAAATTCCCCGTGAGCTTGGCTGCGTTCACCACGGCCCGCACGCCTCGCGCTCCCTTTCAGTACTCCACCTCCGGTGATGCCAAAGCGGATTTGGCCGTGTCCATCGGCTTCTCACTGAATGGGCAACACGATGCCAAGCTTCTCTGCCAAGCATCGTTCATACACACCAAAATGTGTATCCACTTCCGCCTGGCTGATGACTTCCACCTCCATATTGAGGTGGTCAGCCGGAATGCCTAGCATCGTGGCCAGCGCCAGCTCAAGATGCGGGGTCACATCCCTGTCCTTTGCGAAGGTCGTGCCAACGGTGATCGTGTAAGCGTTTTCCCCTGGACCAGTAACGGAGACTTCGACTAGTCGGGCCGCCGCACTCAGGTTGTTATCGATGGCGATCCTCGCCAGTTCCGCCACTGCCCGTGTCTTCTCGGTAGGAAATCCGCGTACACACCTGAGCCTCAACCGATGTCTACCCAGCGTAAGCCAATCAGAATCGAATTCCATCGTTACCTCCTTCGCTTCGTTCACGGATCTGCCGGGATGCCTGACTGTTGACAAGCCGACCATACGTCGCCGTCAATTGCGCAAGGCATTCCCTTCAGGTTCCTAGAATTTCCGAGCCGCTTACTTGACCTCGATTCTCCTGACGGGGGGTGGCTGCGCACCTGACTTGGGTAGGCGCAGGGTTAGCAGGCCTCGTTCGAATCGGGCATCGACATGGTCCAGATCGAGGCCATCCGGCAGCGGAATACTGCGCATGAACGGGACGCCACCGTCGCCAGCTCCGCAACGTCACCCCTCGCTGAAGGACATCACGCCACGGTGACTTCAATGCGGCGCGGACGAGCTTCGTCGCGACGCGGAATCGTCAGCTTCAATACCCCGTCCTGCAGGTTCGCCTCGATCTTCGCCGCATCGAGGTCGGGACTCAGCGAGAACGCACGCGCGAAGTGCGGCTGACGGATCTCTGCATGTTGCACACGCAGCCCGGGCGGCATCGGCACGATCGCCTCTGCCTCGATATTGAGGTTGCCGTCGTGGACATGCACCTCGAGCTTGTCCTTGGTCACGCCTGGCAGATCGGCCCAGAGGGTGACGCCACTGCGGTCCTCGATGATGTCGACTGCGGGGAGCAGTGTCATGGTCGGCGTCGACCGGTCTTCCTCGCGTTGTGCCAGCGCGTTCGGGTCGCGCTTGGCGACTTCGGTACTATCGGTCATGGCAGTCTCCTGGCATTACTGGATCGCGATTGCCCGCGGCTTTGAGGACTCACGCTTGCCAACACGGATGGACAAGCAGCCGTTGGCGTAGCGCGCCTGCACCTTGTCGGGATCGGCGCCTTGCGGCAACTCGATCACGCGTCGGAACGCGCCGGCAAACCGCTCTTGCGCGTATAGCCGTGCTTCCGGATCGCACCCGTGATACGCCGCTTCGCGCTCGCCGCTGATGGTCAACAAGCCCTTGTCGATCGACACCTCGAGCTTGTCTTGCTTGATGCCCGGTGCGAATGCGACGATCTCGATGGAGTCGTCCGTGGAGCCGATATTGACGGGTGGAAAGGCGCCGAAGCGTCCGGTACGAAGGCTGGAAGGGAAACCACCGAACAAACTCGCCATCTGTCTTTGCATGCGGTCGAGTTCGCTGAAGAGGTCGGCTCCCGAGAAAAGGTCACTCATGGTCGTATCCTCCTTCGATGCAGCAAGGAGGCGACGGGGCCTACGCGCTCCCATCCACCCGCCAAGCTGCTGGCAAACAAACAGAAACACGCAGCGCGCAACGACGCGACTGCCTGAGCGAAACTAAAATAGCAATTGGGCAGGACGATTTCAAGGGGGGCTGCGGCGCGGTCGGCGAGCGCACCTCTCATCACTTGCGGTGCGTCCCATGCGGAGCTTCTCGATCACGGTCGACTTTCCCGACGCCGCCCTGCTAGCCGCCCTGCGCGCCTGGCTGACCTTGCACGAATCGACCGAAACCGCGCGCGCATAACGCCGGGAAGCCGAGCGCCGCCTCTTGTGGGCGGTCGTCGAGCGCGGCAAGGCGCTGTCGTCGCTGGCAATCGAGGACGCCCTTGCCCACCGCGCGTTCCTGCGCCGGCCCACGCCGCATCAGCAGCGGGCCGCGACGGCCGGCGGGCATAGCGGCGACGTGGTGTGCGACGTGATGCTGGCCGCCGTCGAGCAGCGCTTCGATACCGCGCAGCCCACCGAATGCCTGACGGACAACGGCTCGGCCTGCATCGACCATCGCACGTGCAGCTTCGCGCTGGGCTTGGAGCACGCTGACCACGCCCGTGTGCTCATCCCCAAATGATGCACCGCCTGCATCAATTCCTCCAAATATCGCAATTCCGCACCTTTGCAGCCTCACCCAAACTGCCTCCCGCTCGCCGGCCAACTCTGGTGAGTTGGCACACAACGGCGAAATATCAACAAGAACCATCTGGAGGAGATCGAATGCGCATCAGGCAACCGCATAGAACCTGGACGTACAAAGACCTGGCAACCGGAGTTGCCTTGGGAGTCGCCATCAGCGGGGCAGCGCAGGCCCAAGCCTCGTCTGGTGTCAATCTTTACGGCATCATCGATACCAACATCCGGTACTCCAATAACAATGCCGGGGACAAGCACCTTGCAGAACTGAGCGACGGATATTTCAACGGATCGCGCTGGGGCATGCGCGGCAGCGAGGCGCTCGGTGAGGGGCTGTCCGCCATCTTCAATCTGGAAAGCGGCTTCGACCCAACGACAGGCGTATCGTCACAAGGTACGGCGACCGCCAACTATGGGCAGCAGGGCACGGGCGGACAAGGGCGCCTGTTCGGGCGGCAAGCGTGGGTGGGTCTGAGTAAGGAGGGGGCAGGCAGACTGACGTTCGGGCGTCAATTTACGACGGCCTACGATGCAGCAGGTCGCTTTCAGCCGAACGGACATCCAAATCTGGACGCCGTCACTATCATCAACGGCTATACGGGGCCGCGCCAAGACAACATGGCCAAGTTCTTTGGGCAATGGGGGGCGCTGTCGACAGGCGCTCACTATACCTTCGGCGAAGTGCCTGGCCAGACGAAGCGCAGTTCCAGTTACGGGATCTCGCTTGGCTACACGAGAGGTCCGGTCGACGTCGGCGCCTTCTGGCAACAGGCCAACGCGTTGACAACTCCCGAGGCGCGAAAGGTATGGGGACTGGGCGGCAACTACCAGTGGGGAATCGTCAAATTGACATTTGGCTACCTCAACAACCGATTTGACGTGAGCCCGACACGCAATGACGTCTTTACAGGCGGCTTGGCGGTATCCGCGACTCGAGCCCTGACACTATCCGTAGCGTCACACTACGATCGCCAGCGCAACGCCGAAGGCAGCCGCATCATGGTCACGGGTGTTGCTGACTACAACCTGTCGAAGCGCACCGATGTCTACGCTGAGGTGGACTTCAACCGCATCCATGGCGGTTACGCGCGTCCTTCCTTCATGGGCGTCAAGGGCAGCAAGGTCGGTGGCGGTATCGGCTTGCGGCACCGCTTCTGAGAACCCATTTCAAGATGAAGTCTCGTCACGCTGAAGGGTGCGCCAGCAGATGAGGCAACCGGCCAGCTTGAGGAAGCCCGCGGTCGACGATATTTGTCGTGGTCGTATGCGCGGTCGGCATAGACCCGGCCTGGCTTGCGCAAGGGCCGGCCTCGCCGACCCCGGATAGCGGCAATGGCCTCGATCAGAGGCATGAGCTGGGTAACGTCGTTACGGTTTGCGCCGGTCAGGATGACCGTGATCGGCGTGCCGTCGGCGTCGGTGGCGACGTGGTGCCTGGAACCGGGTCGCGTGCGATCGGTGGGGTTCGGTCCAGTTTTGGCCCGCCCCGACCGCGCGGACAGAAGAGGAGTCAACGATCACGC
Organism: Cupriavidus malaysiensis; assembly: GCF_001854325.1. Classification (NCBI taxonomy): domain Bacteria; kingdom Pseudomonadati; phylum Pseudomonadota; class Betaproteobacteria; order Burkholderiales; family Burkholderiaceae; genus Cupriavidus; species Cupriavidus malaysiensis. Next base: position 921,280 of record NZ_CP017755.1, on the reverse strand, counting down.
GCGAGAAGGCGGGCGCGCGACTCATGCACCCGAATGATCAATCCATAGGAATTATGCAATTCCCTCCCTTGCGCGAGGAGACCAGAATCCATTCGCATGCAGGTGTCGGTCTGGCACGGACAGCGAGGAGAGAGGAATGAACGAACAGGCAGTGGACCCGCGGACATGGATCGGACGCAGGGAGCAGCACGAAGATACGATTACCGCGGTTCCCGTGACTGCTCTGCGGGCTACGCTGGACTATCCGGCTGCACCGCAGCCGACTGGTACGCCATTGCCCCCGCTGTGGCATTGGCTCTACTTTCTTCCCATGCACCGACAGAGCGAGATCGGTGCGGATGGTCATGCCAAGCGTGGTGGCTTCCTGCCTCCCGTGCCTTTGCCACGCCGCATGTGGGCTGGTGGCCAGTTTGAATTTCGTGCTCCGCTTCGTGTAGGCGACCGCGTTGTGCGCACCTCGACCATCGATGACGTCTCGACCAAGGAAGGCAGGACCGGCAAGCTGGTCTTCGTCAAGGTCCGTCATGAGGTGTGCGTCGAAGGGCTCCTTGAGCCCTCGCTGGTGGAGTTTCATGACATCGTCTATCGCGAGGCACAGCCATCGGGTGATGTTGCCGCCATACCCCAGGCGGCACCTTCTGATGCGGCCTGGCGGCGCCGAATCGTGCCGGACGATGTACTGCTGTTCCGCTATTCGGCGCTGACATTCAATGGCCACCGCATTCACTATGACCGCCGCTATGTGACCGAAGTGGAAGGATACCCGGGCCTCATCGTACACGGACCCCTTATCGCGACGCTGTTGCTGGACCTGCTTCGGCGCGAGCTGCCGCAAGCTGACGTGGCGAGCTTCCGCTTTCGCGCAGTGCGTCCGACATTCGACCTGCACCCCTTCCACGTCAATGGGCAGCCTCAGGCTGACGGCAAGACCATTCATCTTTGGGCGTCGGACCATGAAGGATGGCTGACCATGGACGCCACTGCCGTCTTGCGCTGATCTTCCTCCCGGATTCTCACGATGCAACCACTTAAAGACATCACCGTCGTTACCTTCGAGCATGCTATCGCGGCGCCGTTCGCGACCCGTCAGCTAGCCGATCTAGGCGCCCGTGTCATCAAGATCGAAAGGCCGGGCGTGGGCGACTTCGCTCGCGGATACGACGAACGGGTGCGCGGCTTGGCGTCGCATTTCGTCTGGACCAATCGTTCGAAGGAGAGCTTGACGCTGGACGTCAAGCATCCGGCGGCGGCTGGCGTGCTCGAGCGTCTCATCATGAATAAGGCGGACGTCGTGGTGCAGAATCTCGCGCCCGGTGCGGCCGCCCGCTTGGGACTGGGCTATGAGAGGCTCTCCTCAGTCAAGCCGGAATTGATTGTCTGCGACATTTCCGGCTACGGCGATGACCCGGTCAATCCAGGCCCCTATCGGGACAAGAAGGCCTATGATCTGCTGATTCAAAGCGAGGCCGGCTTCGTCTCGGTGACAGGAACCCCCGAGGAGCCCTGCAAGGCTGGACCGTCCATCGCCGATATTGCCGCGGGCATGTATGCCTACAGCAATATTCTGGCCGCGCTGCTCCAGCGCGGTCAGACCGGGCGCGGTCAGCGTATCGATATCTCGATGCTTGAATCGCTGGCGGAGTGGACAAGCTACCCGCTTTACTATGCGTTCGACGGCGCAGAGCCGCCGCCGCGCACTGGCGCAAGTCACGCCACGATCTATCCGTATGGTCCTTTTCCTGCAGGCGACGGCGTCACGGTGATGCTGGGTCTGCAGAATGAACGGGAGTGGGCGAGCTTCTGCCTGAAAGTATTGCAGCAGCCCGAACTTGTCGAGGATCCGCGGTTCACCTCCAACCCGAAGCGGGTGGCTGCGCGCACAGCCTTGCGGCAGATTATCGTGGACGCCTTCGCTTCCCTGACCGGGGCGCAGGTGGTGGAGCGGCTGGAAATCGCGCAGATTGCCAATGCCCGTGTCAACGATATGAACGGGGTCTGGGAACATCCGCAGCTCAAAGCGCGGTGCCGCTGGACCGAGGTTGGATCGCCCCGGGGCACGCTGCCGGCCCTGCTGCCGCCGGGCACCTGGAACGAAGGGCCGCGTATGGACCCGATCCCTGCCCTTGGTCAACACACCGACTCCATTCTTGCGGAACTCGGATACGCCCCCCACGAGATTACGGCACTGCGTTCGGACAATGCGGTGTGAATCCGACTCCATCCGTCGACCCATTCGACAAGATCAAGCAGAGGTAGAACATTATGGCTTCCACAATTATTGACTCGCGCATCTTTGGCGACATGTTCAGTGATGCGCGCATGCGCGAGGTGTGGTCGGACGAGAACCGGACCGCCAAGTACCTTGACATCGAGCGCGCCCTGGCAAAGGTGCAGGGCGAACTCGGTATCATCCCGAAAGAGGCCGCTGACGAAATCGTACGCAACTGCGAACTTTCGCAGATTGACTGGGTAAAGCTCAAAGCCAAAACCGAGCAAATCGGCTATCCAATCATCGCCGTGGTCAACCAGATCAATCAGAACTGCCGAGACGGCCTCGGCGAGTTCTGTCACTGGGGAGCCACGACCCAGGACATCACTGACACCGCGGCGGTGCTGCAAATGCGTGAGGGTCTCGCACTGATCGAGGCGGATCTGGACGACATTGCGGGAGCGCTCGCTAAGCTAGCGAAGACATATCGGGACACACCGGTCATCGGCCGTTCTAACTTGCAGCAAGCCACGCCGATTACGTTCGGCTACAAGATGGCCAGCATCCTGGCTGGCATTGACCGTCACCGCGAGCGGTTGCAGCAGCTCAAGCCGCGTGTACTGATGGGAGAGTTCGGCGGCGCCTCCGGTACGCTTTCTTCTCTGCAGACAGGCGCGATGGAGACGCAAGCCGCGCTGATGAAGGAGCTGGGTCTAGCGCAGCCGCTCATCTCCTGGCATACGGTACGCGACACCGTAGCCGAGGTTGGCGCCTTCCTGGGTCTCGTCGGTGGATCGCTTGGCAAGATTGCCATGGATGTAAAGCTGATGATGCAGACGGAGGTCGCGGAGGTATTCGAACCATTCGCGCCCGGGCGCGGCTCGTCGTCCACCATGCCGCAGAAGCGCAACCCGATTTCGTGCCTATACATCCACGCGAACATTGCAGTGGCGCGACAGCACGCAGCGGCCCTGATGGATGCGATGGTCGCCGACCATGAGCGCTCCACCGGGCCATGGGAAATTGAATGGGTGTCGTTGCCAGAGATCTTCTGCTTGATCTCCGGCGCATTGAAACAGGCGAAATTTGTCCTGCAAGGGCTTGAAGTGGACGCCGACCGCATGCGCACCAACATCGATATGACCAACGGGCTGGTGATGTCCGAAGCGGTGATGATGGGGTTGGGCCCGTACATCGGCCGGGAATATGCGCATGACCTGGTCTATGACCTATGCCGCAAGGCCATCGACGAAAACCGGCCATTGATCGACATACTCGCGACTCACCCGGAAATCCGCGGACATGTCACACGATCTCAACTCGAGGCGATGTGCGACCCCGCCAATAACCTGGGGCAGGCTGGCGTGATGGTCGACCGCGTGCTTGCAAGCCGGCGTTGAAAGATCAACCCGCCTGGCGAAGATTCCGGCAACTCTCATGCCGGTCGCACCAAAATAAGGAGACACCGTTGTGAAACTACGGAGCCTATTCAAGCACTTATACGTCCAGGTACTCATCGGACTGATGCTCGGCATCACTGTCGGTCACTACTGGCCGGATATCGGTGCATCCCTCAAACCGCTCGGCGATGGGTTCGTCAAGCTGGTCAAGATGATGATCGCGCCGGTCGTGTTCTGTACGATCGTGACCGGTATTACGTCGCTTAGCGATACCAAGGAGATCGGAAAGACTCTGCTGAAGTCGATGGGGTTATTTTATGCACTGACCATCATTGCCTTGCTGACCGGTCTCGTCACGGTGTTTCTGATGCAGCCCGGCACAGGTATGCACATCGACCCGAAGCAACTCGACGCGAGCGTTGCGGCGCGCTTTGCCAACGACATCCATATCCAAGGCTTTTCCGACTTTGCATTGCACATCATCCCGAATGCGTTCGTCGGGGCGTTCGCGCAAGGTGAGGTCCTGCCTGTCCTGTTGCTCGCGGTGTTGTGCGGTTTCGGCCTTACACGCATCGGGTCCGCGGCCCGTCCCGTACTGGACACCATCGACGGCTTTTCCCACATGCTTTTCGCCGTCTTTGGCGTCATCATGCGGGTGGCACCCATCGGGGCTTTCGGGGCGATGGCTTTCACGGTCGGACGCTATGGAATCAAGTCGATTGGTTCTTTGGGGCTCCTCATCGGGACGTTCTATGTTGCCTGTTCCTTCTTCGTCGTAGTGGTACTCGGTCTCCTGTGTCGCCTGCATGGGTTCCGGCTTTGGCAGTTGCTGCGCTATATCAAGGAAGAACTGCTTGTCGTCCTCGGTACATCGTCAAGCGAGCCGGTGCTGCCTCGGTTGTTGTTGAAGCTCGAGCGCTTGGGCTGCAAGAAGGGCGTCGTCGGGTTGGTACTTCCGACAGGGTACTCCTTCAACCTGGACGGCACTGCTATCTATCTGACGCTTGCATCGATGTTTATTGCCCAGGCGTGCGACATCCACCTGACCTGGCATCAGATTGCTGCCATGCTCGGCATCATGTTGCTGACGTCAAAGGGCGCAGCGGGGGTAACCGGGAGCGGATTCGTGGCATTGGTAGCGACACTGACCGTCATGCCCGACCTTCCCGTTGCCGGCGTCGCGCTTATCGTGGGCATTGACCGCTTCATGTCCGAGGCTCGCGCCCTGACGAGTACGATCAGTAACGTCGTCGCCTGTATCGTGGTTTCGATGTGGGAAAAGGCTTGCGATCGTGACGTACTGAAGCGCGAGTTGACTTCGAACTACCCATTCACGGAGGAAAAACTGGAGGCGGGCGATGCGCCGTCCGTGGTCACCGCCGGCCCGTCGCCGCTCTGAATCAGTGTGCGGCTGCTCGTATCTATGCGCGGCGACTGCCGCGCTTGCCCCGGGTTGATTTCATTTCGCTGAGGAAATCATAGAGTTGCTGTGCCGCAGGCGTCAACGAACGGCCCCTCCGATGAATGAGTCCAATATTGCGTGTAATGACGGGATCGGTCAGCGGAACGCTTACGAGTAGCGGATGGTCCGGACCAGGCATGGCAATCGAAGGCACAGCCGCAACGCCGAGCCCGGCTTCGACTAGTCCCAGCATTGTTGTGACGTGCTGCGTCTCATAGATGCTGTATGGGAGGCCGGATACGTTGGATAGCGCCTGGTCCAGCAGTAGCCGGTTGCCGGATGCCTTGCTCACAGAAATATAGTCATACTCGGCCAGGTCTGCCCATTTGACGCGCCGATGCTTGGCGAGTGGATGGTCGCGCCGGCATGCCGCCACGAACCTCTCTTCAAGAAGGGGGCGAAACTCGATTTCCGGCTCCTGGTTGCCAACGAAATTGAGTCCGAAGTCCGCTTCACCGCACGATACTGCGGACAAGACCTCGTTCGCGCTGGCGTCAAGAAGCTTGACGCGAATCTTCGGATAGCGCTCGTGATAGCGCGAGATGACCTGCGACAAAAAGTAATAGACCGTTGAAGGCACGCAGGCGATCGTCACTTCCCCCATGCGTGTGGTCGTTACCCCCCGTATGCTAAGCAGTGTCTGGTCCAGGTCATCCAGAATCTGTTGTAGCTTGCGGTCGAACTCCCGCCCCACCGATGTAAGGCTGACGCTTCGCGTGGTGCGATCCAGCAAGCGGACACCCAGTGCCTCTTCCAGCTTCTCGATTCGGCGACTGAAGGCCGGCTGCGAAATATGCAGCGTGTCGGCTGCCTTCCGGAAGTTGTTCAGTTCGGCAACTGCACGGAATGCCTGCAAGTCGTTGAGGTTGAAATTGATGGTCATCGCTGTGCCTCGCGTCGTCGTCACTGATCCATAGTGTGCATCAACCGTTCTCAATTATGCAATTCCATGGGAACCGGAAAAGTATGACGATACGTTTGCGGGCGGAGAGGCCCTAGATCGAACAATATCCAATAGGAGCAGACAGATGCGGTTTATCCAACGACTTGTCCTTGGCAGTCTCGCCGTCGCGGCCGCCATGGCCAGCCCCGGTGCCTGGAGCGCCTTCCCGGACAAGCGGATCACGTTGGTCGTGCCCACTGCCGCAGGAGGCGCCAACGACGCCATTGCACGTGTGGTTGCGCAAGCCATGTCGTCAATTCTCAAACAGACCGTTGTGGTCGACAACAAAGCCGGCGCCAACGGCGCAATTGCCAGCGAGTTCGTCATGCGGGCTCCGCCCGACGGTTACACGCTCCTGCTTGGATACGTCGCCACCCATGCGATGAATCCCGCACTGCAGCGCCTGCGCTATGACCCCGTGTATAGACCGGGGACATAGGTGACACCTGTGCGAGGACATGGTTGACACATATTAAGCCGCCTGGTGGTCGTTCAAATCGATGTAGCCGAAGCAGTGATCGACGAAATACAGATCGAATCGTCCATCGTGGTTGGGTTGTGGGCGCAAGGCGACCGGGAAATCTCGTAGGGCATTGGACACTTTGAAGGTTTGCCCGCGAAAGCGCAGTTGTCCGTCCCATTTGATCTTCACCACCAGATCGTCAGGGCCGTATTCGATCTCCGGTAGCACCTCCGGATAGGAGCGAGGACTGGGCTGATAGCGTGTCACCGGCGTCGCCAGGCCGAGTGCCTCGTGTGGGCGCTGCAAGTTGTAGATATCGCGCCAGGCATCAAACGCATGCTGGGCTTGCAGGCTGGAGGCAAAGCCACGGGCATTGATCACTTCGGCTTTGAGGGTGCGGTGAAAGCGTTCGTCCTTGCCATTGGTTTGAGGATGGGCCGGACGGCTATGGGTCAGGCGCACGCCCAGCCGGATGAGCCAGACCCCCAGGCCGGTGAGCTGCCCCGGTTGTGAAGGACTGCCCCACGGCGCCCCATTGTCGGCGTTGATACGCCAAGGCAGTCCGAAGTGGCGAAAGGCCTGGGCCAGGTGCTCCTGGACCACAGCGGTGTGGGTCTGCGTACAGGCGGCCAGCGTGACGGCGAAGCGGGAATGATCGTCCAGTACCGTCAATGGTGAGCACATCTGGCCATCGTGCGTGCGAAAGCCGCCCTTGAAATCCATTTGCCACAGCTGATTGGGCGCCGCATGTTCAAAGCGTTGCCAGGGCTGGGCCTTGACCGAGGCTTCGGGTGAGATCAGGCCATGTCGATGCAGGATGGACGTCACGGTGCTCGGAGCCGGCACCGGTGTGTGGCCCAGATCCTGAAGCCGCCGGCTGATCTTGCGTCCGCCCCAAGCCGGGTGCTGCAGGCGCAGGGCGACGACCAACCGCTCCAGTTCCTCCGCCGTTCGGGTCGGACTGGTCGCGGGCCGGCGCGACCGCTCGACCAAACCAGCCATCTCCTGTTCGGTGTACCGAGCAATCCACTTATAGCCGGTCTGCGGGGAGATGCCGTAGCGTTGGCATAGCTGGCGGCGATTGCAGCCCTCTTGCTGGGCGAGCAGGACGAATTCGTGGCGCAGGCTCATGGTGTCGCGTGGGCTCCAGGGCATGACGGACTCCGGCAGAAACTCTGCCGTGAAGTGTCAACCATGTCCTCGCACACCTGTCCACCATGTCCCCGGTCTATACAACCCCGTTAAGGACTTCGTGCCAGTCGGCATGGTCGGGTCGTCGGCGACGGTGATGGTCCTCAATCCCGGGGTGAAAGCGAACGATGCGAAGGCCGTCGTGGCTCTGCTGAAGGCGACGCCAAGCAAGGTCAGCTACGCATCCGCTGGCAATGGGACCGCCCCGCACTTTGCCGCCGAGATGTTCAAACTCTCCACGGGCACCGACATGCTTCATGTTCCGTACAAGGGGTCTGCACCTGCGATCAACGACACCATAGCAGGCCAGACACAAGTGATGTTTCCAAGTCTTTTTACGGCCATCCCTTATGTAAAGGGGGGCAAGCTTAAGGCGGTTGGCATCGCGGGCAGCAAGCGTTCCGCATTGATGCCAGACGTCCCCACACTAAAAGAGCAGGGCATCAATGATGTCGACGTTTCGCAGTGGTATGGGATCTTCGCACCTGCCAATACCCCGGCGCCGATCATAGAGGCGTTAAACAAGACGCTCAACCAGGCGCTGGCGGAGAAAAGCGTCGTTCAACGCCTGGAAGGCCAGGGCGCGGAGGTCGCGACAATGACGCCGAATCAAATGCAGATCTTTATGCAACAGGAGCAAGTGAAATGGAAGGCGGTCGTGCAGGCGGCGAAGTTGAAGGCGGACTGAGATGAGTAAAACTATTCCCTGTGTCCTGATGCGCGCCGGCACTTCTCGCGGACCGTTTTTCCTGCGCGAATGGCTACCGGAAAGCGACGAGGAGCGTGACCAGGCGTTGATTGGCGCGATCGGAGCATCGGATCCCTTGCAACTTGACGGCGTTGGAGGAGGCAGCACGCTTAACAGCAAGGTGGCCATTGTGTCACGGTCCACGCAGCCGGATTGTGACCTGGACTATCTTTTTGTTCAGGTAGGAGTCGGCAATTGCTCGGTGGATACACGCCCCAACTGCGGCAACATGCTGTCAGGCGTCGCGCCTTTCGCCATCGAGCAGGGTCTCGTCAAGGTCGAGCGCGACACGACTCGCATACGCGTGCATAACGTCAATACTGGCGCTCGAATTGACGTGACCGTACGTACGCCGGATGGCCGGATAACCTATGACGGTGACACCCGCATCGACGGTGTCGCTGGAACCGGCGCGCCGATCTTGCTTGATTTTCTGGATGCCTGGGGTGCCGTGACAGGCCAAGTATTCCCAACGGGAAAACGCATCGATGTGATCGATGGCATCGAGGTGACTTGCATCGACGCGGCCATGCCGCTGATGATTGTCCGGGCCTGCGACCTGGGCGTCAGCGGCCGTGAAGCACCGGCCACGCTCGACAGCGATGCAGCATTGCTGGCGCGACTGGAGACGCTGCGATTGCAAGCCGGCCTGCTGATGGGCCTCGGCGATGTGTCTGACAGCGTCATTCCGAAGCCAGTGCTGGTCAGCCCGGGCGACTCGCGCGATAGCATCACATCGCGCTACTTCACTCCGCGCAAGTGCCATGCCTCTCATGCCGTTACAGGAGCGATCGGCGTGGCCAGCGCCTTCGCATTGCCGGGTACCGTCGCGAGCCAAAACGAAAGGCACGCTGGCCGACATGCCCTCGTGGTGCTTCATCCCGCTGGGCGGATCGAAGTCGAAGTCGAACTGGAGGGCGAAGGTGGTGCCACGAAAGTAACTCGAGCAGCGCTTGTTCGAACGGCCCGAAAAATCATGGCTGGTGAACTCCATCTGCCCGACTACGTTTTCTCCCGGCCCGCGCCAATGGCAAAGGCTTCGGTGGGATCGCGCGCGAAGCCTTTGCAGATCATCCTTCCTACACGCGCAGGCGGTGGCAATGACGCTGTGGCTCACCTCATCGGTCCCCGCATCAGGCGTCTGCTCGGACAAGAGGTGGTCATCGATAACCGGGCCGGAGCGAACGGAGGGATAGCCTGCGAGTATGTTGCGCGGGCGGTCCCCGATGGACATACGTTGCTCCTTGGCTACGTGGGAACACACGCGATGAATCCCGCCCTTCAGAAGGTCGGGTACGATCCCCTCCGCAGCTTCGCGCCGATAGGTCTCATTGGGTCATCTCCGATATTGCTGGTGGCAAATCCGTCGAACGTGCCGGCTGACGTGGAGGCTCTGATCGCCCGCTTGAAACAAGAGCCACAGGGTCTGCGCTACGCGTCCGCAGGCGACGGCACACCGCCTCATTTCGCTGCAGAACTCTTCCAGCTTGCCACTGGCACATCAATGCGCTCTCTCACCTTTGACGGCGCTGCTCCGGCAATTGCGTCCACCATCGAAGGGCACGCACAGGTGATGTTTTCCAGCCTGCTCACTGCGTATCGGCCGCTACGTGCCGGGCGCCTTCATGCGCTTTCGGTTGCCGGTCCGCAACGCCTCACTTGTTTGCCGGATGTTCCTACCCTGGCTGAAGCGGGGATTTCCGGCGTGCAATTGACACAATGGTACGCACTGTTCGCGCCCGCTGGCACTCCCTCCGCCCAGGTGGATGAGCTGAATCAGGTATTGAACGAAGTCTTGCGAGACCCAGACGTCATTGCGGGTTTTGAAAGTTACGGTGCGACGGCGGAGCCAAGCAGTCCGGAGGCGCTCGCAGCAAAAGTGGAGGCCGAGTTGACGCGATGGCGGCGCGTCGTTATCGAGTCAAGTCTGGCGCCAGCACTTCCTGCTCCATATCCTCAATTAGCCGACTCGTGTTAACTGCGCCGTGACGAACCGGCCAAGGACTGCCTACAGTCTTGCAACTGCATATCAGGCGGGTTCCGTGTCGGCTCGAAGCAAGTCGGCAATGATTTCGACAGACTTGCGGGAATTGATGAAGTACAGATTCAGCAATCACAGCAATAGGAGAAGCCATGACCCTAGTCGAAGCTCACTTGGGCAGCGAAAACAGGCTGGAGCTGGTATCCCGGCCTTGCCACGCGGTCACACCGGTTGCGGTTAAAGACCCCGATCCAACGGCCATTTCCTGGAGACGGACACCGACCGAGGTGCTGATGGAGAATTTGAATGACCGGCAAGACGTGACCGCCATCGCGTTCTTGGGATACAACTAGCGCTTCTCGACGATGGCGAGCCCCGAACGGTACGCCACGACTTCCGTGGCGAGCCATAGTCTTCATTTCTTGCATCACGTCGACGCCGTCGCCGTTGGCCGTACTGCCCGGCGCTGATCAACGGCGCCTCGTCGCACATGATCGAGCAGGACGACGAGCACGAAGGCTCCGTGTTCCACCTTGCCGCCCGCTGAAAGGCACCGCCATGAACATCGCCACCACCTATCTCTTCGTGCCGGGCAACCGGCACGAGCGCTTCGACAAAGCCGTTGCCGCCGGCGCCGACGTGACAGTCTTCGACCTGGAGGATGCAGTCCATCCCAACGGCAAGGACGCCGCCCGCGTGGCAATCGCCTCGTGGCTCGCGGCAAGGCAGCTTTCAGGGCAGGTGGCGAATGTCCTTGTCCGGATCAATGACACCGCCTCGCCTTATTTCAATGCCGACCTTGAGTGGCTCGCCACCCTGCCCGCCGGCACGCCGCTGGCCGGGCTGATGGTTCCCAAGGCCGAACAACCTGCGACGTTGGGCGGCATCGCCGAGGCGCTGCGCAGGATCAATCCGCACGGCGTACTGGTGGCGATCATTGAAAGCGCCATTGGCTTGCATCAGGCCGACGCCATCGCCACGGCGCCCGGCGTGGCGCGGCTGGCGTTCGGCTCCATCGACTACGCTGTCGACCTCGGCTGCGAGCACACCCGTGACGCACTGGCCTACGCACGCAGCCGCCTCGTGCTGGCCTCGCGCGTCGCCCGTCTGCCGCCGCCTGTCGACGGCGTGACCACCGCGCTGACGGATGAGACCGTTCTGGCTGACGACGTCGCCTACGCCCGGGAACTCGGCTTCGCCGGCAAGCTGTGTATCCACCCGTCGCAGGTGGCCGGCGTGCAAGCGGGCTTCCGTCCGTCCGCGCAACAGGCCGATTGGGCCCGGCGCGTGATCGAGGCCACCTCGTCCGGCAGCCATGCCGTGCAGGTCGACGGAAAGATGGTTGACCGGCCCGTCATCGAGCAGGCGAAGCGCATCCTGGCTCTGTCTGGCAGCTAGTAGGCGCTGTCCCGGCCGAGCCGGAGGGCGACCGGTTCCTCATTGAATCGGTGGATGCCGGTTCAGCAGTCCGGCCACATGTCAGATCGAGTCATAACTAATACACATCAGCCGTGTGGTGCCCGCGCTCCAGTACGAACGCATTTCTCAATTCTTGAGACTACTTCGCACTTGCGATCAATCCACGTAGGAACACCATGATCAGCCGCCCCGGCGGATCCAGGCGATCGGTGGTCCTTTGCAGCGCCAGCCCATGCGAAAGTGCCATGAAGGCAGCAGCTAGTTCGTCCGGCGAGGCAGGGGCCGGGCGCCCGAGCTTCTCAAACAACAGGCTGATTACGCTACCGATCTCGGACCGGTGCTTGCCCCATACCTTCTGGTACTCGGCAGCGAACGTCGGGCTGCGTTTGGCATGCAACTGCAGTTCGATGGAAAGCATGCACCAGTCAGCATCTTGATTGAGCGTAGAAGCCCAGGCTTCCAGTTCGGCCAGTATTTGCTCGAGCTGCTGCGCGTTGTTGCCCATGACCGTGGACAGCTGCAGCGCTTCTGCTTCCATGTGCCGCCGCAGCAACTCTAGCAGGATGTCCTCCTTGCTCGAGAAGTTTGAATAAAAGGCGCCTTGGGAATAGCCCGCGTTGTTCGCGATGTCACGGATCGATGCACCCCCATACCCGTTCGACACGAACAAGTGCTGTGCAGCGTTGATCAGGCGCTCGCGAGTTTGCGCCTGGCTTTCTTCGCGGGTCAGGCGCCTTCTTGCTGTCGTAGTGCTCATGCCGGGAAAGATATCACATGAAATTCGGATGTCGGCCGTCGGGCGGTGCATCTGGACCGAAGTCAAACGCCATTCCGGATGTCACTTGATATTTCAACCTGCCGGATGTATATTGAAAATTCATGTGATTTTTGAAGTTCAGTCGATATGGAAAAACTCAGCAGCCCACGGCGCGCGTTCGTCACCGGCGCCACAGGCCTTCTCGGCAACAACCTTGTGCGTGAGCTGGTCGCACGCGGCGTCTCCGTCAAGGCGCTCGTCCGCTCGGAGACCAAAGGTATGCAACAGTTCGCGGGACTGAAAGGCGTTGAATTGGTGCTGGGCGACATGGCGGATGTACCCGCTTTCTCCGCAGCCCTCCAGGGATGTGACGTCGTGTTCCACACCGCCGCATTCTTTCGCGACAACTTCAAGGGCGGCAGCCACTGGAAAGCGCTCAAACGCATCAATGTGGATGGCACGCGGCAGCTTATCGAGCGGGCATACGAGGCCGGCATCCGGCGCTTCGTTCAGACCTCGTCCATCGCGGTGCTGAACGGCGAACCGGGCATGCCCATCGACGAGACCTGCCTGCGTGATCTGGCAGATGCTGACGACGACTATTACCGAAGCAAGATACTGGCCGATCAAGTCGTATCGGCCTTTCTTGAAACGCATCCGGACATGCATGCGAGCTTTGTCTTGCCTGGGTGGATGTGGGGGCCCGCCGATATCGGCCCGACTTCGTCAGGACAATTTGTCAACGATGTGGTGCTTGGGAAATTGCCTGGGTTGCTGCCAGGGAGCTTCTCGCTTGTCGATGCTCGTGATGTAGCGAGGGCGCAGATTTCAGCTGCAGAGCGCGGTCAGCGCGGCGAACGCTATCTGGCTGCTGGCCGCCACATGACGATGCAGGAATTGGTTCCCTTGCTGGGGAAGATCGCGGGCATCAAGACGCCCACAAACAACTTGCCTTTCCTGCTTCTGTATTTCCTGGCTGCAGCACAGGAAGTCTACGCAAAGATCAGCGGCAAACCCATCTTGCTCAGCTTGGCGACGGTGAGGCTGATGCGCAAGGAGGCGGGACGCAGTCATTTCATTCACACGAAGAGCGAGCAGAAACTTCAACTGAAATTTCGCCCCATCGAGCAAACCCTTGCCGATACGGTCGCTTGGTATCGCCGCAATGGCTGGCTACCCAGTGCGTCGCCCCGGTAACGCCAGGTAGACCTCTCCATCGCCCTGGTTCTTGGGGGGAGCCGACGAACCGCAAAAAGGAAAGACTATGACGGACAAATTGATCTCGAATCTCTTGACGCTGCTTGGAGCCGTCCTTCTTGCTGCGGTTGTGCCGCGCGAATCCGCTGCACAGGGCACCCCCTCAGCGAGGGCCGCGGACAGCATGGCCGAGTTCTGCAGGAAAGGACAGGCGGAGTATCCGGGGGGCATCGCTCGCATGCATCCTTCGTTCAAGTTCAACATCTGTTGGTGGCTCGAGGATGCCGGCATAGAGCCAAGCACATTCGATGACGTGGTTGGAACTCTGCCGCAACATGCAGGACCGTTGGAACCGACCTGGCAAGCGACTTTTAGCAAGGCCGCTCAGATGCATCTGGAACAAGCCCGCGCGGCCGAGGAGCGGGGCGACAATGCGTCCGCGTCGGCCGCTTACAAGAAGGCCGCTTTCTATCTGCGGATGAATCGGCTACCCAAGCAGATCCCCGCGGCAGACCTGCAGGCGACCGAACGAGCCTACGCGGTCCTGGGAAAACCGCTCCAGCGAATAGCATTCAAGTCTGGCGAAAAGGAATTCGTCGGCTACTTCCGTGCACTGCCGAGGCAAGGCGGCAGCAATCAGAAGCCGCCGGTTCTGGTCATTCTCGGCGGCCTGGACAACCTGAAGACGGAGATGATCCGGCACAGCGACTACTTCATGGGTCGCGGTTTTGCAACCCTCATTGTGGAAAATCCGGACACCGGGGAGAATCAATTGGGATTTCGTCCGGAGTCCTCTGCGATGCTTGACACGATTGCAGACTACATCAAGACTCGCAGCGACCTGGACACAAGCCGAGTGGCAGTGTACGGCTGGAGCATGGGGGGCTATCTGGGAACACTTGGCGGGCTGCGAAACGACCTCTACCGAGCGATTGTCAATATAGGTGGCCCCAGCGATGCGAGCTTCGGACAAGTGCATTGCGAGAAAGCGCCTGCATGGATCGTCGCTCCCTACACTGTATTTGCCAACATGAATCCGCGGACGACACCTCGTCAGACGATGTGCGAATACTACGAAGCGTTCCAACTCTCACGTCAATTGAAGATGCCAACCGCGGCGCAGTTGCGCAAACCCATCCTCATGGTGAACGGCGCCCGTGAAGATCTCGTTTCCAGAGACGAACCTACAGCTCTTGCCGCGCTTGGCTTCAATGTGACGCAACTGGTCTTTGGGGATGATGGGCACACGGCCGAATCGAACATGCGAGAGCACTTCGAGTTCACCGCGAACTGGCTCATGCGACGCCTGAAGACCGGCAATTGATTTGGCCGCTGACAATAGATCGATTAGTTCGCATCCCTGCGCAATGGGACAGAGAAATTATCCCGATGCGCCGCTGCCGTTCAGAAGGCGACTGCACCAATTGCCTGGGGATTGCGCCGGGCGTGCATATGGCTCCTGAGAGCCGAATATCAGTAATTGTCAGCACCGGTTTCGACCATGCGCAATAGTCTTATGCCCCGAAGTGAGGTTTTGGCATGGCGGCAGACGCACCATCGGTCGCCGCGCAGAATGTGGCCACCCGGTCCAGCGGCATGCCATGATACGCCGACCTCATTGATCAGCGTTTCCCTGGCTGGGGGATGTCCTTCTTAGGCTAGAATGTGCGTCGCGTTCAGCCCTGAGTTGCCAGCCACAGCTGCTGGAATACTGGTCTGGCGCTTGCCTTCGACGCTCAACTGATCCGCGGTCATTCCGCCGGCGTGTATGCTCCGTGCCCTCCCCCTCAACTCCGAAGTTCAACTGCTGCGCGAACGCGCGGAGGCAATTCTCTGGATCAAGACGCAAATGGCTCGATTTGGATTGCATCTGGCTGATCTCCAGGCTGCGGGATGCTGGGTGTCGTCACCCATTGAGGCCGAGCAGGGTGGGCGTATTCGCTTCAGGGACGCACAAGGCCATACCTGGGACGGTGACGGTGAGCTACCAGACTGGCTGCGACGCGCGGTGAATGCGGGCCAGACCATCGAGCATTTTCGTGCTGCCTCCTAGCTCAGAGGATCGAATTCCAATGCCTCCCCATCCGCGGGAATCCGCAGCCGATCGCCTACGCCTGCCAGGGCTGCAGCGGCCCTTAGTTCCGCCCGTTGTACGGGGCAATGACTCAGCGCTTCCAGATGATTGGCAACTACTACGCCTTTCAGGGCCTTGGTGAATTCAATCACGCCTTCCATGCCCATGATGATTTCATGCCCGACGTCGAACCTGGCGCCTCCGGCTGGAATCAGGGAAACCTTGGGCCGATGCCACGCGATGAATTCACGAATTGCAGGTGTAAAAATGGTATCGCCGGAGAGATACAGGCTGGGCTCCCCCGGCATCTCGATCAAGTAGCCGACGCCGTGCTCCATCAACAGTCCAACCATGCCTTTCCCATGCTTGCAAGCCATCGTCCTGATTCTCCCGCCGAGGAATGGCTGCGGATCATGATGATTCTCCGCCAGTGGACTCACGTTTAAGCCGCGTTGACGAAGATGCTTCGCGTCATGCGGCGTACAGATAACGGGAATTTTCCTGCTGCGTAGCCAGTGCTTGCCCACGCGGTCGAGATGGTCGAAATGCCCTTTCTGGCAATGCGTAATCAGGCAATGCGTCACCGTTTCCAGTAACGAATCGGTCACCGGCGGCAAATCAACGAGGGGATTACGCTCTCGCTGGCCGAGGAGCCTCAGTGGCGGCATTGCGCCTTTGGGAGCCAGCATCGGATCAACCAGGATTCTGTGGGCACCAATCTCGACGACGACCGTGGCATTGCGGAGCTGCGTTATTTTCATGATCTATCCGTCCTGATGGGAGGAGTTCATTGTGTGCTGCGCGCCACTCGCCTGGAATGGCGAGAACTGACATAAAACGACTGTTTTCTGCCATGCCTCCGCCGACTCCTTGCCGCATCGGTTTGCTGCTGTACCCGGAATTCATGCCGGCCGGGTTATTCGCGTTCGCGGATCTTGTTCATGCGGCGAACCGCCGGGCCGGGACGGTTCTCTTCGAGCCGATGTTTGTAGCGGCCCAGGCGGGCGTTGTCGAATGCGCTCACGGCCATTCGCTGAAAGCCGGATTATCGGCTCAAGAGGCCTGTCTCGATGCAATACTGATACCCGGGTTGTGGGCTGAATCTTCCGGGCAGATAGCCAGCGCCTTGGCGAAGAATGCAGACATGATTACGGTATTGGCCGGCCTGCAAGAAAGCGTGATGATGTGGAGCTACTGCACCGGTGTCTGCCTGGCTGCCGCCACGGGCAGGCTGAATGGGCAAAAAGCCACCATCACATGGTGGCTGGCCGACATGGTGCGGGAACAGTACCCAAAAGCCGTTTGGCAAACCGAACGAACAATTGCCTACAACTCGCGTACCGCGACCGCGTCAGGGATCAACGGTTATCTGCCGATCGCGCAGACGTTCATAGAAACGCGGCTTGGCAAGGAAGCCTATCGGGACCTGACGAAGCTCATGGTCTTGCCGCGACCCGAGCGTACTCACCATGCCTTTCAGATGATGAGTCTCATCGAGCAGCCGGATCGGCTACTGCGCGAGCTGCACAGGATCACGGAACAGATTTCTGCCACTGAAGCAACGGTCAGCCGCCTGGCTCAGGAACTGAATATGACAGAGCGAACCCTGGCCCGGAAAGTTGTTGCCGCGACTGGCTTGCCGGTCGCAAGCTATGTGCGCAGGATAAAGCTCAATCAAGTCAGCGAGCGCTTGATTCATACCTCTGCGCCGGCCAATACGATCAGCGCGGAACTCGGCTTCAGCAGTGACTCCGGGATGCGGCGGATGTTCAAGGATCTGACAGCGCTTACGCCAGCGCAATACCGGCAGGCATTTGGACGGTCCTGGACTCCGTAGACGAAGGTCGGTTAGCCTGGGCAAGGCTGACTCTCGTCGGCACCGAAGAACAGGGACGCATGCATCCAGATCCGGGCAGGTTCTGCCCAACCGCCTCAGGCGGGCAATGCGCCACCACCCTATACAACGCCGATGCCCGCTCCACACGATCCACGTGCGATCGCTGTAGCGCCTCGACTTTGCGGCGACCCTGTCCCTTCGTCGCTCCCGAAGGGACACCCGTCACGTGGCGCAGGGCGTGCGACATGCATTTTCACTTGAGGGACCGACATACGAACGCCACCGGCCGCGCCCGGGTTTCAGGCCGCCACAAAGCGGTCGCTGCGTCCCAAGGCGAGAGGGTTCAGCCTGTTCATCAGTTCGAAAGCAGCCCCCCCTCTCACTGCCGGCCTCCTCCCTAGTCCGCCTTTGCCCCGGAGATGCGCACCTGCTCTGCCGCCAGGGGCATCTGTTTCTTGACGAAGCTCCAGAACTCATCCACCCCCATCGGCTTGACGGGCAGTGAACCTTGCTCCGCGAACTGCTTTTGCAGCTCCGGGTCTCTCAAGGCCTGGTTCAGCGCAGCGTTCAGCCGGAGGAGCCGCTTCACTTCTCCTGCCATGGCATCTCCTTCCACAGTTGACGGAAGCTTGCCTCACTGCGTTCGAGTTCGGTGGCATAGGCCGGGGGTGCCAGATAGCGAAGCGGCGCAAACATGGCCTCTGCTTGTTGCTTGAATTGCGGGTCGGATGCGACCTTCGCCATGGCGTCGACAAGCTTCTTCTTCACGGGCTCGGCCAGTCCCTTTGGCGCAGCGAGCCCGCGCAATGATGCCAGCTCGATGTTGTAGCCCTGTTCACGGAACGTGGATACGTTAGGAGCAAGAACGGCGCGTGCTGCCCCCATCTGCCCGAGGAACCTGAGGGGCGTGCCCCCTTTCTGGTAAGCCAGCGCCTCCCCGACATTGATAGCGCCAATCGTAATTTGCTGGCCAGCCAGCGCGCCGCGGACTTCGCCCGCACCCTTATAGCCCACGTGCGTCATCTTCACGCCAGCAGCCTTCTCGAACAACAGCATGGCGAGGTGGTCGTCGGAGCCGACACCCGTGGTGCCCACGGTGACCGCACCCGGGTTCGTCTTGGCGTATTTCACCAGCGTGGCAAGCGAATCGATGTGGCTCGACTGATTGACAGTGAAGGCGCCCGGGTCGTCCACCAGGTTGCCAATGAGGTCATAGCTTTTCCAGGTGAACGGCGTCTTGCGCTCAATCGGAATCGTCAGCAGGTTCGGCGTGTTGATGAAGCCAATCGTGTAGCCGTCCGGTACGGCGCGCGCCAATTCGGCAAAGCCGATGGCACCGCCCGCTCCCGGCTTGTTCTGCACGACAATAGTCGTGCCAAGCTCCTTCTCGAGATATCGCGAGAGCAGGCGAGCAACCAGGTCCGTTCCGCCCCCTGGAGCGTACGCGACAATCATTTCGATGGGGCGATTTGGCCAGGCCGCGGTTTCCGCTTGCGCCGCGACGGATGCGAGAGCGCCAACCACAACAGCGAACGAGCACGCCGCAAGGCGAACGGAAAGACGCAGACGAGCGGCGTCGAAAGTGAAACGCATGATGTTGTCTCCTCGCCGGCCCTCATGGCACCAGCATATTGTTGTGATGACTACTGGGTCAGCTCGCGGCAATCAGCGAGGCCGTCTCCATTCGTTGCTTCGCCCTGGGCCAGACTTCCGGATTCACCAGGCGCTCCGGCCTCTCACCGGTTGCCAGCAACTCCACAATCTGGGTAGCGGCCAGTGTGGCGTTCCTGCGTCGGGCATCATGCGTAACGCCTGCGGTGTGAAATGTGGCCACGACGTTCCCAAGGGAGAGGAGAGGATGACCGGGAGGGGGAGGTTCCTCGTCCCATACGTCCAGACCAGCTCCAGCAAGGTGGCCGCTGGACAACGCTCGGTACAGCGCCATCTCATCGTGAATGCCTCCGCGAGCCGTACTGATGAAAATGCTTCCGGGACGCATGGCTGCGAAGGCCTCAGCATTCATGATTCCCAAGGTGCTGGCGTCGCGCGGGCAGTGCAATGACACGATGTCAGCCGAGCGCAGCAACTGGTTGAACGAGACTGGCTCCGCTCCTCGCTCACGCATCTCCGAACCATCGAGAAAGGGGTCGAATCCAATCACGCGCATGCCAAAAGCACGACCAAGTGCTGCCGTACGGCTTCCCGCATGGCCAACGCCAACCAGACCCAACGTCCGCCCACGGAGTTCGTGGCCCATCAAGTCTTCGCGGCTGCCTGTGCTATGCGCTTTCATGTGCCGGTCGGATTCAGGAATGCGTCGCATCACCGACAACATCAATCCCACTGCCATCTCGGCGACAGAATCGGCGTTTCCGCCGGCCTGGTTCATGACGACAACGCCCGCTGCTGTGCAGGCATCGATATCAATCGTGTCGCAGCCGGACCCGCTAGATGACACGGCGACGAGATTGGGACAGCGCGCAAGCAATTCCGCGGTAACAAACCAGCGACGGGGCAATTCATCCTTGGCGGCCGTGATCTGGTACACGTGCGCCTGGGAGAGGCGTGCCCAGGCCTCGTCGTCAGCCCCTTCGCGTTGACACGTATGTAAGCGAACGCCTGGCCTCTCGCTCACAATGCGATTGAAAGCAGGGTCGAGCCAGTAGTCGAAGCGCACGACTTGACGCTGGCCCCCGAGTTCGGTGCCCGACTGACTCACAGTACCCCCTTGTCAGCCAATGAGCGGTCCACCCAGGTGCGGTCGGCGCGGCCTTGCGCAATCGATTGGAGAATACCGGCCTCGTTCCGCTGTATCTGCTCCACGCATACCGCGATGGCTTCGGCCTCTTCGGCGGGAACGACCAGCAGGCCATCTCCATCTCCGACAATCAGGTCGCCCGGCCGGACAACCATGCCGTCGATGCAGACCGGTACGTGTAGTTCGCCAGGGCCGTCCTTATAGGGGCCACGGTGCGAGACACCTCGCGCATAAACCGGCAGAGGCTCCTGGCCAATCGTGTCACTGTCGCGAATCAGGCCATCGATGACAAAGCCCGCCGCCCCGCGCGCGATAGCGAGCGCAAGCATGATCTCGCCAATGATTGCGTTAGGCCCCGCGCCGCCTGCGTCCACCACGATGACGTCGCCGGGGCCGGAGAGGTCGATTGCCTTGTGGACCATGAGGTTGTCGCCCGGACGCGTGCGAACGGTTAGCGCTCGCCCGACCAGATTGCCATTGCGGCGGTGAAACGGGCGCAGTCCACTGGTCCCGGTTGTGCGGCTCATCGCATCGCTGATATTGGCGACCGGGAAGTTGCGGTACCGTTCCATCAGCGAGGCACTGACCGTGTGAGCGGGGCGCGGATGGATGCGGAAGCCGTGCGGCGAAGTCATTGTTCTGTCTCCTGTTGTGGCGGTGTATGGCCGATTGGCATGATTTAGCGGTGGTGACTTAATTCACAGCAGGCCGTTGAATGCAATGGGCACCCACGTCAGCAACACGCGTCACGCCCAGCAGGGCCAGGTCGCGCGAGAGTTCGGCTTGCATCAGGCCGATTCCATGTGTGACGCCGTGGCTGGAGGCGACCGCTGCCGCATAGGCGAACGGCCGTCCGATGAAAACGCATCGGGCCCCTAGGGCCAGCGCCTTGATGACATCGGTGCCACGCCGCACACCACTGTCGAGCATCACCGGCAGTTGCGGCACGGCTTCGACGACCTCGGGCAAGGCATGCATTGGCGCAATGGCACCATCAAGCTGCCTGCCACCGTGGTTCGACACGATGATTCCGTCCACACCGTGCTGCTGAGCCAGGCGCGCGTCTTCGGCAGTCAGGATGCCCTTGACGACAAGCTGCCCTCTCCAGCGGCGGCGGATAGTCGCCAGGTGGTCCCACGTGAAATGGGCACGGTCCGAAAAATCGCGCTCGACGCTGCGCGATACGATAGGGGCGCCACGACGGGCGTAGGCGTTCTCGAAGTGCGGCACGCCGTGGCGCAACAAGGTCCGCGCGAACGTGCCAAGCAGCCAACGGGGGTGCGAGATGCCTTGCCAGGCAAGCGCCGCGTTCGGCCGCAGCGGCGTGGAAAAGCCCGCTCGCACATTGTTTTCGCGGTTGCCTGCCACGGGTGTGTCGACCGTGATTACCAGCGTCTCGACCCGGGCAGCTTCCACTCGCGCCAACAGGCCTTCGATATGATGCATGTCACCGGGCAGGTATGCCTGAAACCAGGTACCCGGCGCCGCTGCCATCACCTCCTCAAGCCGAATCAGCGATGAGCCGCTCATGATTGCAGGTACGGACGCCTGGCAAGCTGCCTGTGCCATGACGACATCGCCGCGATACGCGAACAGCGCGGAGATGCCCATCGGGGCGAGACCGAAGGGGGCGGTGTATCGATGGCCAAATAGGCTGAAGCTCAGGTCACGACTAGAAACGCCCACCAACACGCGTGGTCGCAGTGCGATTTCCTCGAAGGACCGCCGGTTCTGCCCTAGGGATAGGTTGTCTTCGACCGCGCCGCTCACGTAGGCATACAGCGGCTTGGGCAAGCGCTTTCGAGCCAAAGGCTCGAAGTCCTTCAGTGACAAGACGTGCCGCTTGAGCCATGCAGCCTCTCGCCCACGATCAGCGCATGAGGAGGCACTACGCATCTCCCCCCTACCGGCCGCGGAGGCGGACGTGTGCGGGGCGTTGTCGAAGGAAGGAGCTGACATGGGAGCGATTGCGATGGATTGAGGGCAAATCTAGCAACGCAAAGGCAACGAAAAAAGCGAAAAATAACGAAGATATAATTTCTCTTTTCGGAAAATATCGGCTCTCAGTCCACAACGCCCCATGACTCTCAAGCAACTCGAGGCCTTCTACTGGGCGGCAACCTGCGTCAACTTCACGGTCGCGGCCGAGCGGGTCCACCTGTCGGTTTCCTCCCTCTCGAAGCGGATTGCCGAATTAGAGGCCTCGTTGGGCGTGGACTTGTTCGACCGCAGCGGGCGAAGCGCCAAACTCACCGCGCAAGGGGAGCGGATGCTGCCGCAGATTCGCTCGATGCTGCACGCCGCCGCAGAGTTGCAGCAATCTGCCGGGCAGCGCCACGGCTTGATGGGGCGATGCCATATCGGCCTGGGTGAGTTGAGCGGGCTTACCTGGTTGCCCAAGCTCGTGCGTGAGGTGGCATCACGCCACCCGGGCCTGCTGCTGGAGCCCCATGTCGATATCGGGCAGGTTCTGGAGCAGCGGCTCCATGACGGGGAGCTGGATATCGGGGTCCTGGCCGGGCCATCCACCAGGAGCAGCCTCGCTGCCGAACGGATTGGTCAGGTGGATTTCGCCTGGGTCGCCAGCCAGTCGTTTGTGGAGTTGGCCGGCACTGACAATCCGCGAGTACTCATGGGAGAGCAGACTTTGCTGACGCTTCCGGTGGGAGCCGGAGGGACACGAGTGCTCGACCAATGGCTGGCTCGCCATGGCCTCATGGTCGGCCGGCGCCTGATGTGCAACAGCTGGGGCGCGGTCGTCGGCATGCTGGTCGAAGGACTCGGTTTCGGCTTCGTTCCGCAGCTGTGGGCGGACGCGCTGGTTGAGCGCGGCGCGCTGCGGATTCTCCCCGATAACGAAGCACTGGAGCCACTGCACTATGCCGTGCAGTGGCGCCGCGATGACACCCGGCCGTTGATTCTGGCAATGCGCGAGATTATCCGCGGCACCATCGATTTCCAGGCTCCGCGTTGTTTCGTCTAAAGAAACCCTGTGGTTAGCTTTGTGGTGGTCCAGTACTACCCAGTACCATCCAGCCTACGGACGATATGCCCATCATCTTGGTCAGTGTCGGGCGCGCCCTCCACGGCTCAATGAGCGTCTCCACAACCCTAGCAACAAGGATGATGACCTGCACGGTGGTGCCCGAACGTACCCCATCTACGCATGCAGAATACATGCCGTCGTTCCTCGCTATGACTGCCCCTTTCGACATCCATATAGCCGTGGCGCCACCGCCCTGCCATTTCCGAGCATGCGGCTCGTTCGACCATAGCTAGCCCCCCTCCCTGCCTGATACTCGCTACTGACATCCGCCACCTCGCCGAACTTCCAGAGCAGCTTGTAATGCTCCCACACATACTCGGCCTCATCGTCAAAGCCCGGCGGACCTAGCAGCTTGAAGGAACGCCCGTTCGACGCGACACCTACCCCTGACGCGGCGTCGAAGCTGCAAATTGGTGTGCTCACCCAGCCAATGCATTCTTCAACGCTGAATCCAACGAAGTGCTGTGTCCCTAGGTCTGTTCGGAGGACGCGCCAACGTACCAACCACACCTTGCGGCGCTTCTGCGACGAGCTCGCCGCCTCAGGTAATCCTTTAGTTGCCCTCTTAACTGTTGACATGGTGCTGCGCTACAGCCATCGATACTCGCCGGTGATGTCCTTCGCACCCGAGACCTTGTTGTTCCATGCTGCCACCAGCCAGTGAAGCCACGACAGTCCATCCTCTCGACCGGGGGACCTGTCAGTGCAAAGCAGAGCCCCTGCGTGGTCCGGCCTGTCCGTGTATCTGGGTCAAACGACACAATCGGAGGGCTGACTCGATACTGACCTGTAAGCGTGCATCTGCCGACGAAGTGTCTGGAACCGCGGTAAGTCAGGAGTACTCGCCATTCCTTCAGGACCGCGTCACCCGCCGTATCGCGCGGCTCAGAAATCCATTCAGACATGCTCAGCCCCCCCCGAAACTCTCATCCACTTCGCTCGGCTTCGCGAGGCACGCCCTCATTCGGGTCCACCACGTACTCACCGCTGACGTCCGTGGACTCAGTGACGCGATTGTGGGTAGCCCAAAAACTCCACACATGCAGAGCATCCTGGTCGAAGCCAGGCTCCCCGGATAGGATGTATCGCCTCCCACTACGGGTGATGCCTGTTCTTGACTTGGCATCAAACGACGTGATTGCAGAGCTTACCCGGCCTGACTCGTTCTCCACGCAGTAGCCAACAAAGTGATGTTCACCGCGTTCCGTTTCGAAGACCCTCCAGCCTCGAAGTGTAATTTCAGGCTGGTCCTCGACGTCTGCTACCGACCAAATGGACATGGATTTTCCCTGCCTCCGAACGGCGGCAATTCGCTCGATTTCGATGAGCTCACCGCACCAATGCAGGCCAGCCGCTGCAGTTGACAACAGCGCAACCACCTTGGTCACCGCGCCCAGGATACGAGAGTGCGCAACGTCTCACCAGATGTCCTGCGTCGGACAGGTGAACATGTCACCACGAACGCTTGGCGCGATAACTCGGACGCAAATGAGTTGGGAACAGTTGTTGCCGAAATGTAGTTCTACTTCTGCTGGCAACGGATGGAGCGCCGAGCCGGCGCTGTGACTGCAGTGTAGGCCGCCTAGCTGCGGAGTCAAGGAGGTCAACAGCAGCCCGGGCAAGCGGCCCTCGGTCGAGGAGTAAATGACGAGATGCCCGTTAGGTTGCGAGGCCTTCGCGCAGGCAGAGGCAAGCCCAAGCACTCTCGAAGCGTTGCACTTCACGGTGCGCAGTCTCAGATAGAGAATGGGTTCTCGAGCGGCCTACATACAACCAGCCCTATATCAGGGAGTCCAACATAACCGCACCTCATGCATCACAGGTCCGCCCTTGAGCCAAGGCTGATGTTTATTCGCCCCTTACCACAAGGACCAACGCATCGCTTAGGCGCTCGTAGACGATTTCAACGGTGCAGGCGCACTATATCGCTCCTTTCTCCGGCGAGACTGAGCAAAGCGCCTGCACATGCAACTATCTATAAGCCCCATCATCGTACTTCAGTCGAATAACCTCCCCAGCTTTGACCCGAACTTCACGAGAGAAGGTGAACTTCAAATCAACAAACTCCTTGTTCTCGGTAGCTTCATCCACGCTCACCTCGACGAATCGCCCTAGGCTGAACTGTGTGAACTTGACACCCACGAACGTCTGTTTGGACATGAGCAACGACTCGCCATACTGTATCGGCGCCACGTAGACTGCGATGTCATTGAAGTGACAGGCATACCCCACCCCCTGCTCATCAAGCCGCTGAACACGAAGGTCGTCTGGACGCTCGAATCTGACCTGACCTTCCGGGTACATCCATTCCTTTACCCACTCCGGACGAGTATCGTTGTCAAGTAGCAGAACAGCCTCGTAGCCGCGCGAAGTCATGCTCTCTGCCTCCGCCTTCAGCAAACGCCAGTAGAGGTCAGCATTTTCTGCAACGACGGAGCGAATTGAGCAACTCTGAAGAATATCTGAAAGAACAACTACGGCAACCTGCCTTGTCAACATCTCGTCATAGAATTCCGCCTCATTTCCTGCTCGCTGGTCCAGCTCGACGCGAGTTAGCTCACCCCGCCGTACCTTACTCAACGTGAGAGAGAAGTCCTTCAGCCTCTGGTCGCTCGATTCGACCTCGAGAAGTTGCATCGGAAATTCGCCGCTGCTTCTGCCGAATGCGTTGACAGATGCCGCGCGTGCAATTTCCAGCAATCGGTCTGGGTCAATTGGTAGCGTCGCGACGACCTCGGTGCGAGCTTCCTCCAACGCTGCGCTGGCAGCGACAAAGCTGCCTTTCACCGTATCGGCAACTGTGTGGATATCAGCACCTGACCGTGCACGCCCCTTCAAGTGGGACACCACAATCCAAGCATCCTCGCCCATTGCATTACAGGAGCGAATCAAATCGGCCAGCCAACTTCGCAGGATTTCGATGCTAACCGGCTTCGCGTTCAGCCAATCGTCAATCCTCTGCTCCAGGCCTGGGGTCATCGACCAGGCCTCGGTTGTCAAAATGCCAAATACCGCAACTTGCGCGCTGCTCAGAGATTCGACGTCATCGGCTCCGCCATGAAGATAGACACGAGAAGTCACCATATTTTGTCTGTTGCTGTTCTTCGCGCGCTCGACAAATTTGTCTAGTACACCGATATAGCCATCTCGCCATCCTTCAGTACCACCGCAATACTGCCGGACCTTTGCCGCCAGATAGCTAGGCGCCGTCAGGTTTTGCAATGAAGCGCTAATGCGACCTCCACCTCGCCATTGCTTGCCGGAAAGCAAGCCGACGGCAATTTCCGTGGACAGTGCCTCACTTGCGTCGTCCTTGCTGCAACTCAGAAGTTCGAAGACCAAGAGCTCAACGACCAAGAGGCGCAGGTCGTTCCAGAAGTTTCGAAGTGCTGAGACGTAGGCGCCGTATTTGAGTTGTTGATGTTGGGCTTCGCTAAGTGGGCGCGTGTCATCGGCTAGCCCAAAGGAGGCGATGAAGTCGTCCCAGCTGAGACTAAGATGGTCAAGCGTGATGAAATCGGACTTCCGTAGGAGTTGGAGCGGGGGACTCGATTCGAAATTTGACGCATCCCACCATTTGTTAAGGATATCGCCCATCCATTCCGCCGCCATCCGGTCGCCCCTTTGCACTGCATCCAGCAGCATCTTGGCGGTTTCCTCGATATACCGTGCGCTGAGCGAGGCACGTTCGGATGCTGACTCCCATGGGAAGACAATTTCCTTCTTGGACCGCTGCCCCTTGCTTGGTGACCCCCCCTCCCACCCACCTACGAAATGTGACAGCGCTTCTTCATAAACTCGGTTCAACGGCGCCCGCAGCGTCACCATCTGCAGGTGACTATGCTCGACCAAACCCTGTTCTTCCACACGCCTCGACCACCAGTTTCCAAGTAGGTAAGACAATAGTGGAGACAACCGCAGCAAGTTCAGTCGAATCTCACGAGGCCACGGCAGAGACTCTTCGCCTTTCAGGCGAGACGGAAGGTATGCTAGCTGCCTAAGCATGCGCATATCCCTGGTCATGCCATGAATGGCAGACTCGTAAACGCCTCTGTAGACCTCGCACCAGTTTTCGTGCATCGGACGCCCGAGAAAAGCCCCTGGTTCTCGCAGCAGTGCCCAACTTCCACTCCTACCCTCGTCAAAATAGACACATGCGTTCAAGAGCAACTCATGCATGCGCACAATGGCATCTAGTGCGGAGGAAAAGGCCTCATTGTCGGCCTGAGAAGCTGCTTGTCGGGCATCGCGAGACAACTCATCCAGAATAGCTTGGACTTGAATACCATATCGCTCACGAGCCGTCGGAAAGAGGACAATAGACCAGCACACCAACTTCAACTGCCACCGCGAAAGGCTTGGGCCGTCTTCAACTTTCGCTAGGGGAAATTGCGATTCCCATAGCATGCCTGGCACCATGGGAAGCCACAACAGTGACTCGCGGCCAGGGTTGTCTAAGTTCCCTTGTTGCATTGGACGAGAATGGCGCTCAGTTGCTTTCAACCATGTCGCCAGCGCAAGCCGGAGCGGCCAGAGACGAATATCGACTATACGATGCGGTGATTTCAAATGGCGAGTCCCATGGACGCCATTATCGTTCAGGGAGAATCTCCCGAAGTAGACACGCGGACCGCCTTTGGCCGTGGAGTCACCAAACATCGGAATAGGCAACCAGCCAAATCTATGCCCAGAAATCAGAACCTGGTACGCAGTTAAGCGACCGACATCTCGAGGCAGCGCTACGCCTACTGCATAGCGCTGCATTACCTGAACTTGTACTTCCGGCCGGAGAAACTCGACTGTACGGAAAAGAAAATATGTTGTCAGTACCGCATTCGCGACAAACCAAACGCTGTCCACCGCCGCCCACCTTGGCAATGAGCTTGCCCCCCAGGACGGCAGCAGGAGAAACTGGACGCCCATCACGACCACGAGCGCGACCGATGACAGCCCCGCGACGAGCGCTCCAGAATCAAGCATGTAGAGGTGAACAAATGCTTCGGCAGCCGGCCTACGTTGCAGAAAGACCGCAACGAATGCGATGACGATTGGATAAACTAACGCAGCCAGCGTCGCCTGGACAGCCCACAGCGCAGAAAAGTAGGACAGCTGCTCAGCCGCTCCCCATGTACCCCATGTTGAAGTAAGCCATCCATCAGGGAGCTGATTGACCAACTCCAGCAACGTCATCTGGAGCATAAGAAGTGATGCAGCGAAGCGAAAAGGATGCTCGCCGGCGAACATCAGTTCGCGCTCCAGCCGCGACAACAGGAATCGCTGCCGAACTGAGTTAGACGCCAGCCATTTCTTGTCCTCGCTACTGACCACCGATTTAAGTGACCACGGAGTCTTAAACCAATTCAACCCAGTTCTCCCATTTTTTATTTTTTATACATGTGCCATAGGAGGCGGTAGCCCCCCTAGCTCCAACGAATCATTTCCGTGCAGCTCGGCCGTGGGCAGCTCGTCCTCATTTCCAGCCGACTCGCCCTCCAAGGCCTGGCGAGCTTCGTATGCAAGCTGTTGTCTGAACCACCTATCGCGAAGGACAGGGTCGGCCTGCAGCCGGCGCTCAATTGCCTGAGTCTCCCGATACTCGGCTGCAGCAGCCGACATCGTCCACGAGACATTGAGCCCCAACTCTTCAACGGTTTGGCGCAGGTCCGCGATTCCGACCCGGAAGAACTCTTTGCGAGGGTTAATCTTGTTGACTTGCGCCTCGACAAACTTGCGATGAAGGAGCGTTTCGAGCGCCGGTGCATTGTCAGACCAAATCATCGCGTGCACGTCGAACGGGAACGGTACGCTCGCATCTCCAAGTTCCCGCACGCGGTCGTGCGGGTCGAGCCGTCGAGTCAGACCAACCTTGTAGACATGCTCACCGAATGAGCCAATGTTGGAAATGACGTACACATGGCCAGCCTTCGTTTGCTGCGCCATGGAGAGCGCGCGCTGGTTCTTCTCTTCTGCTTGCTTCAGCTTCTCTTCCAACTCGGCCAACTGCTGCTCGAATTGAACTCGTTGCTCGTCTGACGCTCTCGCAATCTGCTGTTGAGCTTTCTCCATGGCCTTGCGTAGCAAAGCCTCTTCCTTCTCAGCGTCGCGCATCGCTCGCTCATACTCGCGTCGGGCACGCTCCTCTTCACGCATCTGCTCACGAATACGTCGCTGCTCCTCCCTCTCATTTTCACGCAGCTCGATTGTGCGGGCGGCCCAGACCAGCTCATCGATGCGTGCGTCAACGTATTCCTTCAGTACTCGCGCGTTTCTGAACGCCGAACCGTTGTGATTCACCAGCGCCGCAGCATCCTTGATTTCCTGCTGAAGATTGCCAACGTTATCGACCTTTACACGAGACAGAATCGAGTCAACCTTCCCGTTGAAGGCGTCCACAACAAAGCGGATTGCGGTGACCCGTCGATTGTTCTCGACGTACTCACAAGTCGCAGCACGCCCCTGCGCAACCATGACCTTGGAGTACTCCCTCACTACCTTTAGTTGCTTCCCTGCCTCCGCGAATGAGTAGGCCTCGGCCAACTCATCGAGGAGACTGTGAGCAGGAATCATGTACTTGTCACCATAGCCGTCGATGACGTTCCGCATGGCGACGCTGATGGCCTCAAGCTTATCGGCATCTTCGAGAGCTCGCATCGCGTCGCCGGCAATCTCCTTGGCGCGTTGCTGTGCGTCCTCGATAACCTTCGCGGCCTGCGCGCTCGCTCGCACAATCATTTGCTCAGATTCAGAGCGCTTCGCTTTAGCGTCCGCTGAAGCGTCTGCGGTCACCTTCAAAGCATCTGCCTTCGCTCCATCGACGATTTCCGATGCGTCCTTCTGCGCCTTGCTCACCGTGGCAGAAGCTTCTGCCATCAGCCTATCCGCCTCCAATGCCACATCCCGGACGTGCGTGAACTTGGCGAGAGAGTCCCGGTCCTCTTCGGCGGTAGTAGCGCGCCGCGTGAGCGAACGAATTGCTTCGGCATTTGCGGCATCCAGCTCTTCCTTCGCCTGGCGCAACTCATTGAAGCGCGCGTCAAGGTCCTTATGAGCAGCCCTGACGCTCGCTAGGTCGCCACTCATTTTCTTGGCCCTCCAGGCCAAGAAAGCAATACCAATCACCAACAGAAGAACAAACAGTTCCATCATCACCCCTAGAATTTCTCGTAACGTTTGCAGGCAGAATCAAGCATCCGCGTGATGTGCGCGCTGCCGCGATGGAAATCGCGATACGCCTAGCACCGCGCCTGGCGTCCCCTCGCTCTGCAAGTGATAGCTTGGGCCCAGCCCTGACAGTTCTCAGAGACCAGCGACGTCACCCGTATTCGCAATCTCGGTGAGCGCCGCGTTCTGGTCTGCGTACCAACGTGCTAGGCACTGTCTGTCGTGACACTGTTGCTCGCGGATGTTCCACTGGGCCCGTGTCCGCGCCTTGAATGCCGCCTGGTCTTTGGCGACGGCCTTTGCTTTGGCGTAGATAGCTGCGAGCTTTACATCATCTGCCGCCAGTTCTGGGTCGCTGCAGATGATGTGTTCGGCGTCTGAGCGTGCCTTCGTGCAATCAAAGCTCGTCCGCACCGTAGGTCTGGTTGATGCTGCGACCTGAGGGGCCAGATTGACTCCGGTCTCGCGCGCCCATGCAAACAGCGGGGTTTCGCTAAGCGGCAGTTCTCGCCACTGGTATGTCCTCACCACGGCATTGCTCGAGGAACTCAAGGTTTCGCTGAGAACCAAGTCGCCTTTGCCCGTCGCCTCATTGATTGCAAACGCTGCCTGGTCCGAACTGCAGGAATGCGCTTTGCAGCCCTGCCCAAAAAGGTACCCATCCTTGCGTTCAATACCGGACGAGTTTGTCACGGCGAGACGCTCTGCGGCTCGCTCCCAGTCGATGCGTGAGAGGCCACTGAAGGCTGCGCGAAAGCGACGGTCATTGACGACATCCGAAGGGTTCTTACCCACGAGCCAACTTAAGTCGCCGCCCGAGCGACTGACATCCGCGCGCGTGGCCGAGGTGCCCGCTGCCGGGATGCTCATCGCCATGCTAGATGCCTGTGCAGGGGCATCTTCCTGACTGTTCGACTGATGGGGGGATGCAACCAAGGCGTACGTCGCGGCCGCCAAAATCACGGCGCCGAATCCAATAGCCTTCTGCGATACGTAGTCTTTACCTGCAGCGACCGCGGGCCGAGGGGTCACTTCGACAGTGACCAAGGAGTCGAACCATTCGTTCGCCTCGGCAATTGCCGCTGCAGCAGCGGCCTTCCTACGAATGAACATTGCCGTACGGTAGCCGCCATACGCGAGCGCAAGGCCAACTAGTACCAAGCCGGTTGGCAAGCTGCGGGCAAGCACAAAGCAACCAAGAAACCCGGCTAGGAACGGTGCCACAAACCCCGGCGCCTTCGGCCACTCTTGCACCCTACGCTGAAGCGAGCTTGACGCCGCTTCAAGCTCGCCATGCGTTCCTTGATGCTCCGTACACTTCCTCTCAATTTCATACACCGCTAGCATCGCCCGCTCTTTCTCGGCAAGCGAAATCGAGCCAATGTCAACGGCTAACCTAATGACCTTTGTCGTGACTTCGAACTCTTGCGACAAGGTCTCGAGGAAGGGCTGATGCTCATCTAGGGTTACAGCTTCACTCAGGTCACCAACCTCCACGTGGACGCCGTACGAAGTGAAGTACTGCACCAACGCGGTTGAGGTTCGAGCTTGCACCATCGCGACAAACTCTCGGGTTGCCTGCTCTCGCTTTGACAAGCGCTCAGTGGTTGCGGGGTCAATACGACCACTACCGGCGACAACAGACTTGACGGGACTCGAGGCTCTTTTCGAATTGAGACTCTGCGAGTATCGAATACCTGTGCCGGGGATGCTTGCCGTGACGCGTCCGCGAGAGTTGTAGGTGAAACCTTTTCCGCCGATTGACGTACTTACCCCGCTCTTGCTGAGGTTGATATGGATGCCCGGCGCTACCTTGATACGTTTCCTAAAACTCCAGCCCATTATCTCCCCCGGTAGTAGCTGCCCGCTCAGAGAAAGCCGGCCAGCGGCCTTGCTCGATTAGTTGGGCTTGTAACTAGTTACCATCAGCAGCGACCACCACAGGGTGAATTTAACCCGCCTTTCGAGGGGTAAATGGACTACGCCCCCTCTCAGAGTCGATGTGGCCAAGCTATATAATGCCAGCTCCCCCATGTCATTGAACAGCGACGGTGGAACTGCTTCTCGACAACGCACAGCTCATTGCAGACGCTCAACGAGTATCAGAATTGCCGCCCAAAGAGCGGCTGAATGACTCTTGGACTCAGGCCCTCCTCCGGCAGCCTGGAGCGCGCCGGTTCTTGACAAGACAGGAGTTACCAACTGCCATGGCACAGCAAATCTATGTTGCCATGGTGACAGGTTGCATCCTCAGCCTCGAAGCCACGGCAAGCACGCCGTTGCCAGTCACGAGCCAAAAGGCGGAGAGGATAAGGGCCGCAGCGAGGAAGCTCGACGACGAGGTAACTGACATCGCGTCACTCAATTTCATCACGACGGAACCGATGTTTCGCTCTGGCCTCGAGCGCCTCCGCGACTACTATCCCCCTCGGAATGTCCCTGTGCGGACTCGCAAGGGAAACCCTGCTCGAAGGCAATTTATCTGGGCTATTGCCCGAGCCTTCTACAAGCACTTCCACGAATTTCACATCCAAGCAATCACGGAAATCGTGGCACTGCTTTGGCCTGCGACAGACGAGCGCAACGTACGGCACGAGCTGACTTCAGAGCGAAAAGCAGAGATTGCAAAAGCCGCTGAGGCGGAGAACATCGCCAGCGGCCGTGCAGCCGTAGAAGCCACAGCGCTCCTTAGCCGCGCTCAGCGCAAGCCCGCCCCGTCGCCGGAGGGCGCACTCACTTCGTCGCCCAGCGACAGTCAGAGGCTCAGAGACACTCTCACAATGTTGCAGAGCCTCGAGGACACGGAGCTGGCCTCAAGCTTGGTACAGGGGATTCAGAATATCCTGGCCGAGTTCGACTTCGAACTCCGGGATAGCTGAGCGGACACCAAAAACAAGAAATCTGCATCTTCGTGTCCGGACAGAACTAGGCTCACGATGGGGTTGTGCTGACTTCTGCCCACAGCAGCGTAGGCCGGATGATTGAGGCGTCTCAACTACACCGCTCCCTGCGGTCGCCTCGTATGAATCTGGAACTGTTTTCGCCGGAAGATAACCAGAACCATGAGTACCCCCAACCGTCCTCGGGGTCAGCTTCTCGGGAAGAGCGCCTGGCGGCAATCTATCACCGGTGTCGCGGTACCCATCACGCGACGCAAACCCAACGGCTGGCTTTGGCGCTCAAGGAACTGAAGTCAGTGTCCACATACGAATGCCGCAGACATCTGGATATCTACTGCCCGCCAGCACGCAAGTATGACCTCATCAAGCAGGGTTACCGCATTAAGACTCATCGGCAGACCGTGAGGGTCGAGAACGGCGGAGAACATCGGGTCGGTGTCTATGTGCTCGCCTGAGGTAGTTCAACACTAGCTCGACCGGCCGAGGGCATCAGCCCTCGTTCGTAAAGCCAACGAGCGACATCCGCCTGGCGCCAGCGACGAGGAAAGCCGGGACCAAGATACATTGGCGGTGGCAGGGTCTCCGGTTTCGTCCTGGCACGGCGAAGAATGGTGGCAGGGGTGACCTTGAAGATGACAGCAAGGTCGTAAGCGTCAAGGTATTTGGCTGGCGGCAGGTGCATCCGCTGTATAGACACCCCTCTTACAAGATGGGGAGGAATCCATTCGCGAGCCCACTACCGAGTTTAGAGCGGCCGAGTTTAGAGCGGAGTCCTTGCGCGATTTAGCTGATAGTTCCCCAAGAAGAGCCTCCCGGAAAATTAGCTCCCACAAACCAACCCTTCTGAGCCCAAAACAGCCGGCGACATCCGGAGACCTGCCCCTCACCTTCGAAAAAAAATAGCTGCACGCCTTGCAGGACAAGGGGTGCAGCCAGATTGATATGTGCACGACAGCTACTTTTCTGTGCTGTTTGCAGTCATGTTCTTTTCATTGCCAGCGTTCAGGCTGGATCCCAGACTTACCCCTGCACATACTTGAACAAGTTCATCCCCTGGATCTTGACGAACGATTGCTGTGCGGCCTGGAGGGCGGTCTGGTACTGGTAGTACTGCGAGATCGCCGACGCGTAGTCGAGATCTTCCAGGCTCGACAGCGTGGTGGTGTAGTTGAGGTTGCGGTTGGTACCGACGTCGTTGAGCGTCGTCAGTTCCTGGATGCGCGAGCCGACCGAGGTCTGCACCGTCAGCACGTTGTCGAGCGCATTGGTGATCTTGGTGCTGCCGGTGGAGAGCGCGTTGCTCAGGTTGGCCTGGTCTGCGGCCGAGCCGACCGGCGTCTTCAGCGCCTGGATGATCTGCGACAGCGAGCTGAAGACATTGGTGCCGGACTGCTGCGCGGGCGCCAGCGTCAAGGTGTCGCCCGCTGCCGGCGTGCCGGACAGGGTAAATGACACGCCACCCACCTGGATCGCGCTGCCGGGGGTGTACCCGACGGGGGAGCCGACCGCGGCCGGCGGTTGAACGGTCTCGTCGGTGACCGTGTACTCCAGGGCGCCGGTGGTCGCGTTGTTCTGGAAGTTGATCAGCATCGAGTGGCCGTACAGCGGGTCGCTCGGATTGGTCACCGCAAGCGCGCTGAAGACACCGGTGCCGGTGTTGGTGGCACCGGCCTGCACCACGTAGCCGGCCGAGGGCTGCACGCTCATGAAGAGGCTGCTGCCGCTGTCGCCTGCCGCCATCTGCCGCGAGACGTCGACCTGCAGCAGTTGCTGGCCGGTGTCGCCGTTGTACTGGATGCCGCCGCCGGCGCCTTGGGTAAACGGCGCCGAGCCCGACTGGTAACCGGCGAACAGGTATTGCCCGTTGCCGTTGTCGCTGTTGGCCAGCCCGAGCAGCTGGTTGTACTGCGCCTGCAGCGAGGTGGCGAGCGAGGCGCGGTCGGAGTCGTTCAGGGTACCGTTGCCGGCCTGCACCAGCAGGCCCTGGATGTTCTGCACGGTGGTGACGACGCTCTGCAGGGCATTCGACTCCAGCCCGAGCATATTGGTGGCCTGCGTCCGCGTGGCCGTGTACTGGTCGTTGACGGCGATGGACTGCGACACGCCGAGCGCCCGCGTGGCGCCCACGGGGTCGTCGGACGGGGTCACGATCCGCTTGCCGGTGCCGAGCTGCTGCTGGACCTGCATCAGAGAGCTTTGCTGGCCCTGGATCGAAGCCAGCCCTTGCTGGTAGAGCATTGAGGTAGCGACGCGCATGAGTATTCCTTCGCTGCGGGGTGAACGGTTGCGGGCCTTGGCCTTAGTTGGCGATGCCGAGGAGGGTCTGGAACATCGTGTTCGCCGCCTGGATCACCTGGGCATTCGCCTGGTAGAGCTGCTGGTACTGCATCAGCGAGACCGTTTCCTCGTCGACGTTGACGCCCGACACGGACTGTTGCTGCGTCTGGATCTGGGTGGTGATGCTCTGCTGCGAGGTGGCCGCCACGTTGAGCGAGTTCGCCTGGCTGCCGACCGAGTTGACCAGCTGCGCGTAGGCATCGTTGTAGCTGGAGATGCCGCCGATGGTCTTGGCGTTCTGCAATGCTGCCATCTGCAGCATATTGCTGTTGTTCGACACGCCTCCGACATTGGACGACAGCTTGAAGGTGTCGCCCGTCTTCGGCGTTCCGCCGAAGCTGAAGGTCTGCCCGTTGATGACGTACGAGGTGGTCGAGCCGCTGGTGCTCGAACTGGTCGGCGTCACCGCCGCGCCGGTGGCATCGGTGAAGGTGTAGCCGGCGCCGTTGTAGGTGGCCGTCAGGGGCCCCGCCAGCATGGTGTAGCCGGGCGCGACGCTGCTCAGCGAAGCGGTGCCGGAGCCGGTGTTGGTGGAGGTTGCGTCCACGCGCGACGGCGCGGCGGCGGCGATGCCGGCCGGATCCGTCATGATCAGGTTGAACGACGCCGCGGCATTGCGGGTCGGCTGCACCTGGAACGAGTCGCCGCTGACCATGCCGGCCGTGAGCTGCATGGTCACGCCATCGGCCGAGATCGACAGCGGGTAGGTCGCGCCTGCCGCGGCAACCGTGGCCATGGTCTGCTTGTCGGAGGCGCGTACCAGCGTGTAGTTGGTGCCGTCGAAGCTCAGCGTATAGTCGCTGTTGGTGAGCGCGCTGCTGTTGGTCACGCTGGCGTTGAGCTGCGCGTTGCCGGTGTTGTTGGCGTTCGTCAGCACGGTCGGCGTGCCGACCTGGAACAGGTTGGTACCCTGCTGCCCGGTCAGGCCGATGCCCAGGGCCTGCTGGGCATTGACTGTCTGCCCGAGCACGACCGACAGTTGGCCGATGGCATTCTGGGCCGGGTCCAGCGTCTGGCTGCGGAACTGCAGCAGGCCGCCGATCGAGCCGCCCGACACCGTGCTGTCGTCGAGCTGCATCGCGCCACCGCCAGGCCTGCTGATGGCCACCACCGTGCGCGAAGGGTCGGCCGACGAGGTGACTGCCTGCATGCTGTAGGAAGTACCGCCCAGTACCAGCGGCTCGCCATCGCTCAGCGATACGTTGTAGGAGGTGCCGTCCTGCACCACCACCTTGACGCCGATCAGTTGCGACAGGCTGGACACGGCCTGGTCGCGCTGGTCGAGCAGGTCATTGGGCGGCTGGCCGTTGCCGGAAGCGGTGGCGGCGGCGATCTGGGTGTTCAGCGTGGCGATCTGCTTGGTGTAGTCGTTGACCTGGGTGACCGACGACTTCAGCTGGGTATTGACGCCGGACTGCAGCTGGGTGAAGAAGTCCGAGGTCGAACGCATCTGCCCGGCCAGCGTCTGCGCGGACGAGATCATGTTCTGGCGTGCGGACGGATCGGCGGGCGTGTTCGCCACACCTTGCACGGCCGAGAAGAACGACTGCATCACCTTCGACAGCGAGCTGGTGCTGTTCGACAGCAGGTTGTCGATCTGGCTGATCTGGGTCTGGTAGGTGGACAGCTGCGAGCTGAGCGACTGCGCATTGTTGAGCTGGGTCGTCAGGAAGGCGCTGTACGAACGCGTCACCGAGGTGGTCTGGACACCTTGCCCGTAGTAGCCCGAGCCCTGGTAGAGCGCGCCCGCCGAGGCGATGATAGCGTTCTGCCTGGAGTAACCGGGCGTGGTCGAGTTGCTCAGGTTGTGGCTGACGGTGGTCAGCGCGTTCTGTGCCGTGTTCAGGCCGGAAAGACCGATATTGAAGAGAGACATGCTCTAACCCTGGATCGCTTGGCTTACCCCGGCTCGCGGCCGGTGGGACGAAGGTGCATTCGAAGAATGCTAGTGATATCGGCAGCTTCGGACGCGGACTTTAGGGCGGCTTTCCGACCCGGGGCCGGGACCGGTTTGCCGGCCGCCACGGCCGCTTCGCCCGTGGCGGCGCGCGGGACGGCGCACAGGACTGCGAGACGGAAGGCGTGCGGGAAGGCGTGGAGGAAGGCGCCTCAGGCGGTGACGCGCTTCATGATCCGCACCAGCTTCTCGCCGTAGAACGGATCGGTGGCATAGCCGGCCCGCTGCAGGCCGCGCGCGGCCTCCTCGGGGGAGTTGGCGCCCACCACCCCGGCGTAGCGCGGGTTGCTGGTGAGCAGGCGGGCGTAGTCGGCGAAGGCCTCTTCGTAGGAGCCGTAGGCGCGGAAGCGCGCCTTGACCTTCTGCGGCTGGCCGTCGACGTACTCGGTGGTGGTGATCTCGGCCACCTGGCCGCGCCAGTTCGCGCCGGCCTTGATGCCGAACACGTTGTAGGTGGTGCTGCCATCCGGGTGGGATATCTCGCGCCGCCCCCAGCCGGACTCCAGCGCGGCCTGGCCGAGGATCAGTTGCGCCGGCACGCCGCTGGTGCGCTCGGCGGCCTGCGCCGGCGCGCTCATGCGCTGCAGGAAGGCGCTCACATGGGCCGGTGCGTCGTCGCTGCCGTAGCTCGCGGTGCCGCTGCCGCCCTGCCAGGTATAGGCCTCCTGCGCCTGGTACTGGCGCACGCCGGCCGTCGGATTCCATACCGCGCCCGGGACTACCGTGCCCACCTTGGGCGGGGCATCCGCGTCCCAGGGTTGTGCCGCGCCATCGTCCGGCTGGCCGGACTGGCTGCCCTGCGCACCCTGCATCGCCTGCAGGGCCTTGCGCAGCGCCGCTTCCTGGGCGGCCTGCGCGCCCTGCCCGCCCTGCATGCCGGCGGCTGCCAGGGCGGCCGCGTCCGGCGCCAGCGCCGAGCCGGCTGCGCGCGCCAGCTGGCGTACCATCACGTCCGCCAGGCCGATGCCGCGCGTCGACAACTGCTGGGAAAGCTGCTGGTCGAACATCGACATATAGAGCTTGGTCTGCTCGTTGTCGAAGACGCCGTCCTGCGGCGTGGCGTCGCGCATGCTCTTGAGCACCATCTGCGTGAACACCGCTTCGAACTGGCGCGCGGCCGACTTCAGCGTATCAGCGCTGGCCCCTTGGCGCGCCGACTGCTTGAGTGCCTCGAAGCCTTGCGTGTCGAGCGCGAAGCGCTGCGACACGTCGGCCTGGGCCATCGCCGCATTGTTCATGTCAGATCACCTCCAGTTCGGCGCGCAGCGCGCCCGCCGCACGCATCGCCTGCAAGATGCTCTGCAGGTCGGCGGGCGTCGCGCCAAGCGCGTTCAGGCCCTTGACCACGGCCGCCAGCGAGGCGCCTGCCTTGACGATCTGCAGCGAGCCGGCGGCCTGCTTCATGTCGATCTGCGAGACCGGCGCCACCACCGTCTGGCCGCCGCTGAACGGCGCCGGCTGGCTGATGACCGGCTGGGTGTTGATGACGACGGAGAGATTGCCGTGCGCGATCGCGCAGTCCTGCACGGTCACGGCCTGGTTCATCACGATGGAGCCGGTGCGCGCATTCAGAATCACCTTGGCCGCAGCCTTCTCCGGCGTCACGTCGAGTTCTTCGATGCGGGCGAGGAAGCTGACCCGCGCGGTCGGCGAGGTGGGCGCCCGCACCTGCACCACGCGGGCGTCGACCGCGCTGGCCACGCCGCCGCCGAAGCTGCGGTTGATGGCATCGGCCACGCGCTGCGCGGTGCCGAAGTCGGAATCGCGCAGTTCCAGGCTCATCAGGCCACCCTCCGGCTGGAAGGCGGGCACGGCGCGCTCGACGATGGCGCCGTTGGAGATGCGGCCGACCGCGAGCTGGTTGACCTGCACGCGGCTGCCGTTGGCCTGAGCGCCCGCGCCGCCCACCAGCAGGTTGCCCTGGGCGACGGCATAGACCTGGCCGTCGATCCCCTTGAGCGGCGTCATCAGGAGCGTGCCGCCGCGCAGGCTCTTGGCATTGCCCATCGACGACACCACCACGTCGATCTGGCTGCCGGACTGCGCGAACGGCGGCAGCGTCGCCGTGACCATCACCGCCGCCACGTTCTTGAGCTGCATATTGCTGCCGGCCGGCAGCGTGATGCCGAGCTGCGACAGCATATTGGTCAGCGTCTGCGTGGTGAACGGCGTCTGCATGGTCTGGTCGCCGGTGTTGTCCAGACCCACCACCAGGCCGTAGCCGACCAGCGGGTTGTCACGCATGCCCTGCACCGAGACCAGGTTCTTCAGCCGCTCCGCGTGCGAGTTGCCGCACAGCGCGAGGCCGAGCATCAGGCCCAGCGAAAGCCCGGCCAGTACCTTGCGCGCCAGGCGCGCCGGGTATGACAGCGGAACGGCGGATGCAGGCGACGATGGAATCGGATAGGACATTAGAAAGGTGCCACGCTGAGGAAGAAGCGCTGCAGCCAGCCCATATTCTGCGCGTCATCGATATAGCCCTTGGCGGTGTACTCGATGCGCGCATCCGCCACCTGGGTGGAGGGCACGGCGTTGGCGGCGGTGATGGTGCGCGGATTGACCACGCCGGAGAAGCGGATGAATTCGGTGCCCTGGTTGATCTCCATCTGCTTTTCGCCGGAGACCAGCAGGTTGCCGTTCGGCAGCACCTCCAGCACGGTGACGGTGATGGTGCCGTTGAAGGTGTTGGCCGCGCTGGCGCCGCCGCTGGCCTTCAGCGAGTTGGCGCCGCTCATATTGGCGTTCTGGCTGGTGCCGAACAGGCCGCCGAACAGGCGGGGCACCGCATCGAACGCGAGCGTGGAGCTGCTGGCCCGGCTCGCGTTGGCACCGGAGTTCTTGGTCGCGTTGACGTTCTCGCTGACGATGATGGTCAGGATGTCGCCGACGTTGCGCGGGCGCGCATCCTCGAACAGCGGCATGCCGGCATACGAGGACTGGAAGATGGAGCCGTTGGGTGCGCCGCGCGGCCGCATCTCGGCGCGGGCCGTGGTCGGCAGCTGCACCAAGGGCTCGCGCGGCGCCAGTGCGCAGCCTGTCGCCAGGCAGCACAGCGAAAGCACGCCGAGTCGGAGCTGCGCCAGTGCCATCGTCAGCTACCGAGCTGGGTCAGCCGCTGCAGCATCTGGTCGGATGTCTGCACTGCCTTGCTGTTGATTTCGTAGGCGCGCTGCGTCTGGATCATGTCCACCAGTTCCTGCACCACGTTGACGTTCGACGACTCGACGTAGTTCTGCTGCAGCACGCCGGAGCCGTTCAGGCCGGGCACCGTGGTGTTCGGCGCGCCGGAGGCATCGGTCTGCGCGTAGAGATTGGTGCCGAGGCTTTCCAGCCCGGTGGGGTTCATGAAGGTGGCGAGCTGGAGCTGGCCGATCTGCACATTGTTGGTCGAGCCGGGCTGGGTCACCGAGACGGTGCCGTCGCGGCCGATCGTCAGCGAGGTGGCGTTGGCCGGAATGGTGATCGCGGGCTGCACGACGAAGCCGTTGGAGGTCACGAGCTGGCCGTTCTGGTCGACCTGGAAGGAGCCGTCGCGCGTGTACGCGGTGGTACCGTCCGGCATCGAGACCTGGAAGAAGCCCTTGCCGTTGATCGCCACGTCGGTGGGATTGCCGGTCTGGGTCAGGTTGCCCTGCAGGTGGATGCGCTCGGTGGCGGCCGGGCGCACGCCGGTGCCGAGCTGCAGGCCCGACGGCAGCGTGGTCTGCTCCGAGCTCATCGCGCCGGGCTGGCGCACGGTCTGGTACATCAGTTCCTCGAACACCGCACGGCTGCGCTTGAAGCCGTTGGTCGACACGTTGGCCAGGTTGTTCGAGATGACGTCCATCTGCGTCTGCTGCGCATCGAGGCCGGTTCTGGCAATCCAGAGTGAGCGGATCATGGTTTTCCTTGCGGGGCCGCGGCACTGCGCCGCGGCCGGGTTCGGTGTTTACGTTGGATCAGTTGGTCGACAGCAGTGCGTTGGCGCGCTGGTCATTGCTGTCCGCGTTCTGGATCATCTTCATCTGCATCTCGAAGCGGCGTCCGTTGGCGATCATGTCGACCATGGCCTCGACCGGGTTGACGTTGCTGCCTTCCACGGCGCCGGAGACGATGCGGATGTCGGCATCGGGTTCGGGTGGCTGCACGCCCTGCTTGAGCCGGAACAGGCCATCGTCGCCACGCTCGACCTGGTCGCCGGTGAGGCTGACCAGGCGCAGCTTGCCGACGTTGGCGAGCCCGTTGGCGGTCTCGCCGGGGCCGCGCGCCGTGATCGTGCCGTCGCTGGCGATGGTCAGCTCGGAGCCCGGCGGCACGGTCAGCGGACCGCCCTGGCCGAGCACCGGCAACCCGCTGGGGGTCAGCACCTGCCCGTCCGCGCCCACCTGCAGCGCGCCCGCACGGGTGTAGGCCTCGCCGCCGTCGGGGGTCTGCACCGCCAGCCAGCCGTTGCCCTTGATCGCCACGTCCAGCACGCGGCCGGTGTAGTTCAGCGGGCCGGCCTTGAGGTCGGCTCCCGGCGTGCTGGCCAGGGTGAAGGCGCGGGTGGGGTTGGTATTGCCCACTACCGGCACCGCGCGGAACATATTGATCTGCGCGCGGAAGCCCGGCGTGGAGACGTTGGCCAGGTTGTTGGATACCGCGGCCTGCTGCTCCAGCGTCTGCTTGGCGCCGGACATCGCGGTGTAGATCAGGCGATCCATGGTCGTCCCCTAGCGGCAGCGGCAGCGCGCGTTGGCCGTGCCCGGCATTACATGTTCACCAGGGTCTGCATCACCTGGTCCTGCGCCTTGATGGTCTGGGCGTTGGCCTGGTAGTTGCGCTGGGCCACAATCAGGTTGACCAGCGAGGCCGACAGGTCGACGTTGGAATCCTCCACGGCGTTGGCCTGCAGCGTGCCAAGGCTACCGCCCGCCGTGCCGACCAGCGGCGCGCCCGAGGTGCCGGTGGCCTGCCACACGTTGTCGCCCGACGGCTTCAGGCCCTGCGGATCGGCGAAGCCGACCAGCACGATCTGGCCGAGGTTCTGGGTCTGCTGGTTCGAATAGCTGCCGACGATGGTGCCATCGCCCTGCACGGCGAAGCTCAGCAGGCTGCCCGAGGCGTAGCCGTTCTGCGACAGCGAATTGGTGCCGCTGGTGACACCGTACTGGGTGGTGCCCGTCAGGTCGACCGCGACCGACATCGCCGCGGCGCCGTTGGCCGCCGGCATCGTGAAGCTGGGCGCGGTGGCAGCGGTCGGCGATGTCAGCACGCCGGCGCTGTTGAACTGCATGGCCATCGGGCTGCCGCCGGTCAGGTTGCCGCTCGGGTCCGTGACGTAGAGGTTCCAGTCCGAGCCGCCGGCGGTGGTGCCGGGGCCTGCCGCCTGCTTGGCGAAGTAGGCGGTCATCTGCTTCGCATTGCCGAGCGAGTCATAGACCGTGAAGCTGGTCGCGTAGTTGTACATGCCGGACGTCGGCAACGCGCCGGGCGCGCTCGCGAACGCGGTGGCCGGCACGGTGTTGCTCGAATTGAGCTGGAACTGCGCCGTCAGCTTGGTCGTGGCGACCGGCGGCATATTGGTGTTCGACACCACCAGCGGCTGCGGCTGGACCGAACCGCCGGCCGCCGTCCCTGCCGGATAGCCGGTGAGCTGCAGGCCCTGCGCATTGGTCAGGCTGCCGTCGGCCTGGCGCTGGAACTGCCCGTTGCGCGAGTAGTAGACGCCGCCATCGGCGTTGACCAGGCGGTAGAAGCCGTTACCGCTGGTGATGGCCACGTCCAGCGAGTTGTTGCTCGACGAGATGCTGCCCTGGGTGAAGGACTGGATCACGGTGTTGACCTTCGTGCCCAGGCCGATGTTGGTGCCGGCATAGACGTCCGCGAACTGCGCGGTCGACTGCTTGTAGCCCACCGTGTTCGCGTTGGCGATGTTGTTGCCGATCACGTCCAGATTGGCGGCGGCTGCGTTGATCCCGCTTACCCCTTGACCGAAACCCATTGATTTTCCCCTTGACTTGCTGTCTTGCGTGAATGACCCGCCTGCGCGCGGTATGGTTGCCCGATCAGCTGATCCGGCGGATGTCGTTGACGTTGGCAGACTGGCCGTTGGTCAGGCCGACCAGCACACCGCTCGAGTCGCCGGTGATGCTCTGCACCGTGGCGTAGTTCAGGGCGACCGGCGATACGCTGTTGCCCTTGGCGGTCGCGCTCACGCTGAAGGTGTATTGGCCGTCGGCCACGGTATTGCCGTTGTTGTCCTTGCCGTCCCAGCTCACGTCCTGCACGCCGGCTGCCTTGTTGCTCAGCGTCAGCGTGCGCACCACGTTGCCGCCGGAGTCCTTGATGGTGACGCTGGCGGTATCGGCCGCCGTCGGCAGGTCGACGCCGAACTTGCTGGGCGTGCCGCCGGCGACCGAGATCTGCG
Organism: Cupriavidus malaysiensis; assembly: GCF_001854325.1. Lineage (NCBI taxonomy): Bacteria > Pseudomonadati > Pseudomonadota > Betaproteobacteria > Burkholderiales > Burkholderiaceae > Cupriavidus > Cupriavidus malaysiensis. The sequence continues at coordinate 877,052 of NZ_CP017755.1, read as the reverse complement.
AGCCGGGCACTTCCACCGAGCGGCCGATCAGGCTGGCCGAATTCATCGCCTGGCTCGCGCTGTTCTGCGACAGCAGCTGGTTCAGCGTGGTGTTCATGGTCTGCAGGCTGCTCACGGTGCTGATCTGCGCCAGTTGCGAGGTCAGCTGCGAGTTGTCCATCGGGTTGAGCGGATCCTGGTTGTTCATCTGGGTCACCAGCATCGTCAGGAACTGGCTCTGCAGGTCCGAGGCGCTCGCCGAGCTGCTGCTCAGCGCCTGGTTCACGGAGGAGCTGGTGGTGGAAGATCCGGTACCGCTAACGTTCGAGGTGGTGGTCATGTCAAATCCATCGGCTTGTCGGGTTGGCCTGTCGGCGTCACTGACCCAGGGTCAGCGTCTTGAGCATCATGTTCTTGGCGGAATTCAACACCTCGACGTTGGCCTGGTAGGAACGCGAAGCCGAGATCATGTTGACCATCTCCTCCACCGGGTTCACGTTGGGCATGGTCACGTAGCCTTCCGCATTGGCCAGCGGATGCGTGGGATTGAAGACCATCTTGGCCGGCGAGGGATCCTCGACCACGCCCTGCACCTGCACCCCGCCGATCTCGCTCTGACCGGGTGTCGGCGCGAGCCCGAAGACGACCTGCTTGGCGCGATAGGGCTGCCCGTTGGGACTGACCGCGCTGTCCACGTTGGCGAGGTTGGACGCGGTGACGTTCATGCGCTGCGACTGCGCGGACATGGCCGAACCGACCACGTCGAAGATATTCATGGCTGCCATGGCATGCTCACTGCTGGATCGCGGCCAGCATCGTCTTGATCTTCGACGTCATCACCGTCAGGTCCGACTGGTAACCCACGGTGTTGTCGGCGAAGGCGACGCGCTCGGTGTCCATTTCCACGGAGTTGCCGTCGATGCTGGACTGGGTCGGGATGCGGTACATCAGGTCGCGGTCGCTCGTGCCCGACGGTGCCTCGGCGGGCAGGTGCCGCGCCGACGTGGTGGTCAGCACCAGGCCGCCCTGCGCGCCGCCGGCGCCGCCGCGCTGCATGGTCTGCGACAGCGTGCTCGCGAAGTCGTAGTCACGCGCCTTGAAGCCAGGCGTATCGGCATTGGCGATGTTCGCCGCCAGTACCGACTGGCGCTGGTTACGCAGGTTGAGCGCTTCCTGCTGGAAGCGGAAAGCCGCATCGAGTTTGTCAATCATGTCTGCGTCTCGCTGGGAAGGGAGAACATGGAAGCGCATGCTTCTTCAGGCTTGCCATGGTAGGTGCGGCGACGCCAGCGCAATCGCGCGAATAGGCGGCGGAAACCCGCGCAATTCCCTCCGAAGCGCGCGGGGTGGCTGCCTACAATACGGGACGTTCCGCTGCGTGCCGCAAGGCCCGCGCACTTGCTGGAAGACCCACATGAAGCCTCTGTCCCGAGCGCTGTTCCGCGCCCCATTGCGCGCCCTGTTCCGCGCCCTGCTCCGCGCGACGCGCCTGCTGCCCGCGCTGGCGCTGGCCCTGGCCGGCGCCCACGTCGCGGCGCAACCGGCCGGCGCCAGGGCCGGCAATGGCGCCACGCCCGCCACGCCCGCCACACCTTTCCCCGACGATCCCGTGCGCAGCGCGGTCGAGCAGTTCCTCGCACGCCAGAGCGCCGGCCTGCCGGGCAAGGTCAGCATCCAGGTCGTGCCGCCCTCCGGCGGCCGCGCTCCCGAATGCGAGGCGCCCGATCCCTTCCTGCCGCCGGGCGGCTCGCCCTGGGGCCGCGTCACGGTCGGCGTGCGCTGCGGTGGCGAACGTCCGTGGATACGCTACGTGCAGGCACGGGTCGGCGTGTTGACCGACTACTACGTGGCAGCCCGCGCGATCGCCCCCGGCGAACCGATCGGCAGCGCCGACCTGCAAGTTCGCCAGGGGGACCTCGCGATGCTGCCGCGCGCGGTGGTGACCGACCCGGCGCAGGCCAACGGTGCCGTCGCCGCCACCCGCATCGCCGCCGGCTCGCCGCTGCGCGCCGACCTGCTCAAGCGGCCGGCCGCCGTACGCAACGGCCAGACCGTGTCGGTGACCATCGAAGGCGAGGCCTTCCAGATCAGCAGCGAAGGAAAAGTGATGAATGATGCGCCGACGGGCGGCTCGGTGCAGGTGCGGCTGAAGAACGGCCAGGTGGTCACCGGGCTGGTGCGCAGCGGCGATACCGTGGTACTGCAGCAATAGGCGCGGCAAAGCGACCGGCCGGCGGCCGGGTACGCGGCGCAGCGGCGGGATGGCGTGCGACAATGCGGGCTTGCGATGCCCATGCGGCAAGGCGGCCCTAAAGTTTGCGGCCGGGCGTCCGATATGCATGTGGAACCCAGCAAGGAACAGTCGTGAAGATCAATCAGTCCACTTCGTCCAGGACCGGCGCCCCCGCCGAAGGCACGGCGCGCGCCACCACGGCCCCCGCTCCCGCCCCGGCCACGGCAGCCGAGGTGCAGACCAGCCCCCTGAGCGCCCAGGTCCGCCAGATCGGCGCCAGCCTGAGCCAGGATAGCGACAACGACATCGACACGGCCCGCGTGGAGGAAATCCGCCAGGCCATCGTCGAAGGCCGGATCAAGATCGATCCGAGCAAGATTGCCGACGGTCTGCTCGCCACGCTGCGCGAGCTGAACCAGGGCCAGTAAACGGTCCGCGGCAGGAACCCAGCAGCGAGCCGAGAGCGAACGGCATAGAGCGCCGCGCGTGGAGAAACCATGAGCCTGCCCCTGATCCAGATCCTGCATCGCGAAACCGAAGCCGTGAAGGCATTCGCCGAGGCCCTGGCCGACGAACGCGAAGTGATGAAGAGCGGCGACGCGCAGGCGCTCGGCGCGGTGCTGGACCGCAAGACGGCGCTGGCCTCCGCGCTGGCCGAGCTGGGCGCCGCGCGCGAAGCGCAGATGGCCGCCGCCGGCTTGCGCGCCGGCCCGAACGGCATGCTGGTCGGCCTGCGCATCGACCCCGCCGTGCATCAGGCCTGGCGCACCCTGCGCCTGGCCGCGCTCGGCGCGCACCAGGCAAGCACGCTGAATTCGGCGGTCATCGCCGCCCATCTCGAACACACGCGCGCGGCCATCCAGGTACTGCGCCAGCGCGGCATCGATGCCGGCCTCTACGGCCGCGACGGCCGCACCCAGAACGCGGCATCCGGCCTGAGCCTGGCGCGCGGCTGAGGCCACTGCGGCGGCTGGGACTGACGCGCGCTCGCAGCGCCCCGCTCCGGCTGGTGACATGGCCGCGCGACGATGGTCGCGCGATCGCCCCTCGCTACCGCGCCGTCCGGCGCCGCCATCCTCTTCCTTGAACTGAACTGCGCTGAACCGAGCCGGATCGGCCGAGGACGGCGTCGCGGGTGTCGCCGCAGCGGCGGCGGAACATCGCCGCCGGCCGCAGCGGCGGCGGACCGCTCTCGACGATCAGCGATAGTCGACGATGACCTGGTTGGCGCGCCCCTGCAGCACGGGCGCCAGCGCGCCACGCCCGGGGGCCAGGAAAGCAAAGGTGAAATCCTGTGCGGCGGCATCGCCGCGGAATGCCTCGGTGTGGCCTTGCGCCGCCGGCAACAGCACGCATCGGCTGCCATTGCACAGGTAGACCTGGAGATCATGCGGCGGCACGCCGCTGAAGGTGTACTGCCAGCGCACGGATGTCACCTTGCCGGTCGCCAGCGCCGGCATGGCGCCGGGCCGCAGCGCAGGCGACAGTATGCGCATCCCGCGCACGGACAGCATCGGCCCCTGCACCACGCTCTGCCAGGCATGACCGGGACCTCCTTCGTCCGCCCGGACCGGCGGGACGGCGGTCGCCAGGCCGAGTGCGGCGACGCCCGTCGCAACGCATGCCTGCACGCGCGGCGCGGCGCGGCCGGGCCCTCGCATCAGAGCAGTCCCCGCAGCTGGCCACGCAGGCGCGCGATGGCCTGGCCGCGGATCTGGCAGACGCGCGACTCGGTCACGTCCAGCACGGCGCCGATCTCGCGCAGGTTCAGCTCCTGGTCGTAGCACAGCGACAGCACCAGCTTCTCCCGCTCGGGCAGGCGCTCGATGGCGCGGATCAGCGCTTCGCGCATGCCGCTCTCCATCAGCACCATCAGCGGGTCGCTGTCTTCGTTGACGCCGAGGTGGCGCTCGAGGAAATCCTCTTCGCCGGAGCGCTCGAAGTCCTCGTAATGCAGAAGCTGGCAGCCGTGCACTTCGTTGAGCAGCAGCTGGTACTCCGGCAACGGCATCTCGAGATGCTCGGCCACTTCGGAATCGAGGGGCGTGCGGCCAAGCTTCTGCTCCAGGCTGCGTATGGCCCGCTCGATGCGGCGGGTGAACTGGCGCAGGCTGCGCGACTGCCAGTCGTTGGCGCGCACCTCGTCGAGCATGGCGCCGCGGATGCGCTGGCTGGCATAGGTCTCGAAGCGCGCGCCGTGCGTGTCTTCGTAGCGCTTGGCCGCGTCCAGCAGGCCGATCATGCCGGCCTGGATCAGGTCGTCGAGCTGCACGCTGGCCGGCAGCTTGGCCGCCAGTTGCAAGGCGATGCGGCGCACCAGCGATGCGTGTGCCTTGACCAGATCCGTCTGTTCGAGCTTTCCCTGAACGGTGTACATGGTGGGACTCTCGTGGCTTCTAGAGCGCAGCGCCGGCCGCGCGCGTACCGTGCAGGGACCGGGGCCCGATGGCTTGGGCCCGGTCGATGGCCTGGGGGAACGATACGTGCGGCATCGGCGTCAATGAATGCGTGGGCTGGTCGGAGGCGTCGCCGAGGCGACGCCGGGGAAGGTGGTGGACGCGGCGCGCATGGGCCACGCGCCGATGCTGCTGGCGATGCGGCGCAAGGCCATCGTCGCCGGTGCGGCGGGGTAGGCATCGACCACGCCGCGACCCAGCTGCTCGCTCTGCCTGACCAGCGGATCGAGCGGCAGATAGCCGGCCCACGAGGCCTCGATGCCGAGATACTGGCTGGCGGTGCGGGCCAGGTTGCCGGCCACCGCGCCGGCGATGCCCTCGCCCGCCGCCGCATTGACGACGAGCTGGAAATGGCGGATGGCGTAGCGGTGATGCAGTTGCTTGATGCGCGCGTAGGCCGCGGTGATCGAGGCCGCCTCGGGGCGCATCACCACCAGCAGGTTGTGCGCGGCGCCGGCCAGCGCCGACAGCGTCCCCTGGCCGTCGGCGCGGGCATCGGCCAGCACGGTGCGGAAGGCGCCGAAGGTGCCCGGCAGGCCACCGCCGGCCGGGCCGGCAGCGCCCGCGGGCAGCACGGCGACACCGCTGGGCCCGGCGGCACCGAGCGCCTGGTCGAGCGTCGCCTGTGCGGCCAGCACCTGGGCCAGCGTGCCGCGCGGCGCGGCTCCGGCCAGGTGCGCGGCGCGCGCGCCCGGGGCATCCTCGTCGACCAGCAGGACGCGCTCGCCCTGCATGGCCAGCGCGCTGGCCAGTCCGAGCGCGACCGTCGTGGCGCCGGCCCCCGGCTCGCTGGCTACCACGGCGATGTGCCGTGTGGCGCGCGGCGCCAGCAGGCGCCGCAGCCCCTCGGCCTGATCGGTTGCCAGAGTGTGCACAGACCTACTCTCCTACGGATTCCAGTTGTTGCTCGGCAGCGGACGTATCCGCACGGACCGGGTCCGCCGCAGCGGCACGGTTTGCGCGCACGGGATAGCCCTCCAGCACGTCCAGCAGCGCCAGCAGGCGCGCCAGGCCTTCGACCAGCGCCTGGCCCGGCGCCGCTTGCGCGGCCTTGCCCGCGGCGCGGCCGGCCAGGCGCGAGAGGAAGCCGGCCGCCACGGCGCCCGGCTCGCATTCGAGACGCAGGGCGGTCAGGCCGGCCTGCAGCGCCATCAGCGCGGCGCGGCATTGCGCCTCGTCCGCGGCCGGCACGGCGCCGCGGGCAAGATGGTCGAGCGCGTGGCGCAGCGTGCGGAAGCGTGCCTCGGCGGCCAGTGCCCAGCGCGCCCACTGCGCCAGCCGCGCGGATTCATCGGCCAGGGCGGGGTCGCACAGCAGATAGCTGGTGTCCAGCAGGCGGCCGCTGTCGCGCTCCACCAGGCGGGAAACCAGCAGGCAGGCATCGGTGCCGCCGTCGGCATTGCCGCGGCCGGCACGGCGCTGCAGCGGACCGTCGGGCACCCGCACCGGCACCTGGGCCAGCCATTGCACGGCATCGCAGCCCTGCTCATGGAGTTCGCCCACGGCATGGAAGGTCAGCGTTTCGGCCAGGGCCTCGACCTTCCAGGCCGTGCCTCCGCTGAGCATGCGCGCGCCCTTGCGGGCCCGCGCCAGCCAGCGTTCGCCGCCTTGCTGCCAGCGCGCCAGCACGGCCGGAGCCGGCAGCGCATCGACCATGTTGACGACCGTACGCGTGGCCGCCAGCGCGGCGCGCAGCGTGGCGGCCTCGGTTTCGCCGCTGCCGTTGCGTGCACCGCTCACGGCGGCGGCCAGCGGGAAGCCGTCGCGATCCGACAGCCACAGGGTCGTCTGAACATGGTGCGGGGCCCGGCGCCCGCCAGCCGCGAACTGGGCGGTGGCGGACAGCGCCAGCACATGGCGATCGCAGCCGCGACCGAGGTCGCGGCAGGCAGCTTCGCGCACCTGCTGCGCGACGCTGCGCAGCGATGCGGCGTCGTCGTCGCGCTGCTGCCACAGCGCGCGCAGCAGCGGAAAACCCTGCGTACCGGCATCGAGCTCGGCCACGCAGGCACCGACCGCATCGGCACTGTCGCTCAGCGAGCGCAGCATGTCCTCGGCGGCGGGACCGCGCTGCGCCTCGGCATCCTCGAGGGCACCGGCCTGGCGGCGGGCCACGTCCGCATCGGCGAAGACCGAGCCGCGGCGGGGCGTCAGGAAGGCGCGCTCGACCAGGGCCGGCGCCTGCGCCAGCTCCAGGTGCTCAGGCACGCGCTGGCCGGTGGAGGCGTAGAACACCGGCAGGCGGTGGCGGATGACGACGTCGAGCACCGATCCCAGGTGCGTGGCTTCGTCCAGCTTGGTGATGATGCAGCCGTCCAGGCCGCAGCCGGGCTCACCGCCGAGACCGGCGTCCTGCCGGTAGGCGTGCACCACCTCGTTGAGCGTATCGCCGTGGCTGGCGCCATTGAGCAGCAGCACGCGCTGCACCGGTGCCTGCACGCCGGCCAGCATGGCGATCTGTTCGGACAGGTTGCGGTCACGCTGGCTCATGCCGACCGTGTCGACGATGACCAGGTGCTTGTCGGCCAGCGCGTTCAGCGCAAAGCGCAGGTCGGCCGCATCCTTCACCGCGTGCACGGGCACGCCGAGGATGTCGCCATAGATGCGCAGCTGCTCGTGCGCGCCGATACGGAAGCTGTCGGTGGTCAGCAGCGCCAGCCGCTCCGGACCGTGCTTGAGCACGAAGCGCGCGGCGAGCTTGGCGGTGGTGGTGGTCTTGCCGACGCCGGTCGGCCCGATCAGCGCGAGCACGCCGCCCTGGGCGAAGAGTGCCTCCTCATCGGCCAGCACCTGCACCTTGCGCGCCAGCTCCTGGCGGATCCAGGCCATCGCCGACTGGCGGTCGTGACCGACCGGCAGGTGCGCCAGCAGCGTGCGCGCGAGCTGCCCCGAGAAGCCCGCGCCGGCCAGCCAGGTGAAGAGCGACTCGCGCAGCGGGTCGCCCGTCGCCACCGGCACGTTGCCCATGCCGGCGAACTGGCGCTCGATCAGCGCGCGCATCGACTTGAGCTCGCCGCGCAGCTCGCCCATCTCGGCCTCGTCGTCGCGCGCCGGTGCGGGCGGCACATAGAGCTGGGCGCTGCTGGAGATGGCGCCGACATCGGTGTCGCGCATGGCGACGATCTCGACGCCGCCATCGACGGTCCGGTTGGACAGCACCACCGCGTCAGGCCCCATCGCCTCGCGCACGCGCCGCAGGGCCTCGCGGCCATTGGCCGCCACGAATTTCGCTACGCTCATCGCGCCTTCCTCATGCTGCACCGCCGATCACGGCGGTGATCCTGATGTTTCGGTTGTCGGGGACCTCGGCATGCGACAGCACCTTGAGCTGCGGCAGCGTACGCCGGAGGAAACGAGCCAGCAGCGCCCGCAGCGGCGGCGGCACCAGCAGCACGGGTGTGTAGCCCATCTGCTCCTGCCGCTCCACGCAGGCACGCGATTGCTGCAGCAGGGCGTCCGCCAGGCCGGGCTCGAGGCCCCCGCCGCTGTTCAGCACCTGGGTCAGCACGCGCTCCAGGCCGGCTTCGAGGCCGACCACCTGCATTTCCGCCCCGTTCGGGTACAGCTGCTGCGTGATGGCGCGGCCCAGCGCCACGCGCACCAGCTCGGTCAGCTCGCTGGGCTCGCTGATCTTGGGCGCGTGCTCCGCCACCACGTCCAGGATGGTGCGCATGTCGCGGATGGGTACCCCCTCCTCCAGCAGGTTCTGCAGGACCTTCTGCAGGCCGGTCAGCGAGATGGTCTTCGGCACCAGGTCCTCGGTCAGCTTCGGCGATTCCTTGGCGATGCGGTCGAGCAGCTGCTGCACTTCCTGGCGGCCCAGCAGTTCCGCCGCGTGCATCTGGATCAGGTGGTTCAGGTGGGTCGCCACCACGGTGCTGGCATCGACCACCGTGTAACCGAAGGCCTGCGCGCGCTCCTTGTGCGCGGCGTCGATCCACACGGCCGGCAGCCCGAAGGCCGGATCGCGCGTCTCGGCGCCCGGCAGGGTGCCGCTGACCTGGCCGGGGTTGATCGCCATCCACTGCCCCGGCGCCGCTTCGCCGCTGCCGATCTCCACGCCCTTGAGCGTGATGCGGTAGGCGTTGGGCTTGAGTTCGAGGTTGTCGCGGATATGGACCACCGGCACCAGGAAGCCGATCTCCTGCGCCATCTTCTTGCGGATGCTCTTGATGCGGCCGAGCAGCTCGCCGTTCTGCGCGCGGTCCACCAGCGGAATCAGTCGGTAGCCGACTTCCATGCCCAGGGGATCGACCATGGTGACGTCGTCCCAGGTCGCCTCGGTGGATTCCGGCTGCGCCTGCGCGGGGCGCGACTCGCCCTTCTTGCTGGCCTGCGCGTCGGCCTGCTGGCGCTGCGCCAGGTAGCGCCCGAACCAGATCAGGCCGGCGCCGAACAGCAGGAAGGCGATGTGCGGCATGCCCGGGATCACGCCCAGCAGGCCGATGATGGCGCCCGTGATATAGAGCACGCGCGGATTGGAGAACAGCTGGCCGGTCAGCTGCTGGCCGACGTCTTCGTCGTTCGACACGCGCGAGACGATGACACCGGCTGCAGTGGAGATCACCAGCGCGGGAATCTGCGCCACCAGGCCGTCGCCGATGGTCAGCAGCGTGTAGTTGCGCACGGCCGTGGCGAAGTCGAGGTCGTGCTGCACCATGCCGACCACCATGCCGGCGCCGACGTTGATGAACATGATCAGCAGGCCGGCCACGGCATCGCCGCGCACGAACTTGCTGGCACCGTCCATGGCGCCGTAGAAGTCGGCTTCCTGGGCCACCTCGGTACGGCGCTTCTTGGCGCCCTCCTCGTTGATCAGGCCCGCGTTGAGGTCGGCATCGATGGCCATCTGCTTGCCGGGCATCGAATCCAGCATGAAGCGCGCGCCCACCTCGGCAATACGGCCCGCGCCCTTGGTGATCACCATGAAGTTGATCACCACCAGGATGGCGAACACCACGATGCCCACGGCGAAGTTGCCGCCCACGAGGAAGTGGCCGAACGCCTCGATCACCTTGCCGGCGGCATCGGGGCCGCTATGGCCCTCGAGCAGCACCACGCGGGTGGAGGCGACGTTCAGCGACAGGCGCAGCAGCGTGGAAAACAGCAGCACCGCGGGAAAGGCGGCGAAATCGAGCGGCCGCTGGGTGTACATGCCCACCAGCAGCACCATGATCGACAGGGCGATGTTGAAGGTGAACAGCAGATCGAGCAGGAAGGGCGGCAGCGGCAGCACCATCATGCCCAGGATCATCACGATCAGCAGCGGGCCCGCCAGGGCTCGCATCTGGCCGGCGGTCTGCCCGCCGGGCAGCTTCAGCAAGGAGGTCAGGGCATTCATGCGCGGCTTTCCGGTACGGCGAGTTCGTCAGGCACGAGAAGGTTGCTGGGAGCCGCGGGCTGCGGTCCCTTGGAGTAGTGCCAGTGTTTCAGCTGGAAGACCCAGGCCAGCACCTCGGCCACGGCGGTGTACAGGCCGGCCGGGATTTCCTGCCCCAGCTCGACATGGCGGTGCAGCGCGCGCGCCAGCGGCGGCGCCGACAGGATGGGGACGCGATGCTCGACCGCGATCTCGCGGATGCGTGCCGCCACCAGGTCGCTGCCCTTGGCCACCACGCGCGGTGCGCTCATGCGGCCTTCCTCATAGCGCAGCGCCACCGCGAAGTGGGTCGGGTTGGTCACCACCACATCGGCCTTGGGTACCTCGGACATCATGCGTCGGCGCGCGGCCTGGCGCTGCTGCTGGCGGATGCGGCCCTTGACGTGCGGATCGCCCTCGGTTTCCTTGTGTTCCTGCTTGACCTCTTCCTTGGTCATGCGCAGCTTCTTGTGGAACTGCCAGAACTGCCAGGGCACGTCCAGCCCGACCACGACCACCAGCGACAGCACGACCAGGCCGGAGCAGTACAGCACCAGTTCGAGCATGTGCAGCAGTGCTTCCTGCACCGGCACGTTCATCAACGAGATGGCCTCGGGCAGCCGGCGCCACAGCACCCAGGCTGCCACGCCGCCCACCAGCACGGATTTGGCGATCGCCTTCAGCAGCTCGGCCAGCGTCTGCATGGAGAACATGCGCCCCAGACCCTGCAAGGGCGACAGCCGGCCGAAGTTGGGCTGGAGCGACTTGGTGGAGAACATCCACCCGCCCAGCAGCAGCGGCGCGGCCAGGGCCGCCACGGTCAGCAGCGCCAGCAGGGGCATCAGGGCCAGCAGGCTGTCCCAGACCACGTTGCCGAACTGGGACAGCATGCGCGATACGTCGAAAGCGGTGGCCGGCTCGAAGCTCAGGCTGTGGCGCATGCTGGCATCGAGCCGGCGCCCAAGCGGCGCCCCGAGCGTCGACAGGCCGGCCACGCCGGCCAGCAGCATGATGAAGGTGCCGAGCTCGCGCGAACGGATCACCTGCCCCTCCTCGCGCGCCTTTTCCAGGCGCCGGGGTGTGGCGGGTTCAGTTTTCTCGAGATCGCTTTCTTCGGACATGGACGCTCCGTTGCGAAGCGCCAGGCGGCCCTTCGTCAGTGACGATTATCAAAGCGGGCCAGTCCTGCCATTAGCGGGAATAGGGAGGGGAATCGGTTGCTGTTTGCGTGATCAGCGGCAGCCACCAAGGCGGAGTTCCGCCTCTTGCGAGGGATAACGGACGGGGCCGGGGCAACTTGAGCGACGGGGCGACAGATGGGGGCGGACCCGTGCCATGGGCTGCCTCGGCATGGTATCGGCATCCTCGGCCGTTAATTCAAATTTTTTGAATAAATGATCCACGACTCATCGCCTTTCCCGCCCGGAAGGTTACCTATCATTGCGTTCAAGGACGGCACGACGCCTTCTGGAAAATTAAACGAACTGGAGAGAATCATGCACAACGCTATCACCCGCAAGCTGGTTTCCACCCTGGTGCTGTCCCTCGCCGCCGCCGCTGCCGGCAGCGCGCTGGCCGCCGGCCCGAAGAACATGCAGCCCGGCGACAAGTACGGCTACGACTTCCGCAGCGCAGTGCACGACGTGTACACGGAAGGTGCGCGCGGCGGCAGGTTCGATGCCTTCAGCGAAGGCGCCCGTAGCGCGAAGTTCGATCCGTACACCGAAGGTGCGCGTGGCGCGAAGTTCGATCCCTACACGGAAGGTGCCCGCATCGCGAAGTTCGATCCGTACACCGAAGGTGCGCGTGGCGCGAAGTTCGATCCCTACACGGAAGGTGCCCGCATCGCGAAGTTCGATCCGTACACCGAAGGTGCGCGTGGCGCGAAGTTCGATCCCTATACCGAAGGTGCCCGCATCGCCGGCCTGGACCGCAGCGGTGTCTCCTCTGTCCCGCAGCGCAGCTTCGACGCCTACGGCGAGGGCGCGCTCGGCGGCAAGGCCAATCCCTACACCGATGGCGCGGCGACCTGAGCCACGCCGCCCGGGCGGCGATCCCCGGCCTGATGCGAACATGGCAAGTCCCCGCTACGCCGGGGACTTTTCCATTGGGGTCATTGGAATCATGGGAGCCACGCCGGACATCGCTTTGTGCAGGGCAACATCTTGTGGCCTGGCCGGTCGCGGGGAATAATGCAGGCTTCCCGTCCTCTCGCCTCGCGCGCGGAGGCATGGAGATGCAATCGCCGAAGTACGATCCCGACGGACTGTGCAAGGAGGTCTGACCCCATGAGCCTGCTCGGCATCCTGCTGGCCCTCGCCCTGCTCATCTGGTTGACCTATCGCGGCTGGAGCACCTTGCTGCTGGCGCCCGGCGCCGCCATGCTGGCGGCGGTCTTCGCCGGCGAGCCGCCCCTGGCCCACTGGACCCAGACCTTCATGTACAACGCGGCCGGTTTCGTCGCGCAGTTCTTCCCGCTTTTCCTGCTCGGGGCACTGTTCGGCAAGCTGATGGCCGACAGCGGCTCGGTCTCGGCCATCGCCACCTTGATGACCCGCACGCTGGGAACCCGGCGTGCCATGCTGGCGGTGGTGCTGGCCGGCGCGCTGGTCACCTATGGCGGCGTCAGCCTGTTCGTCGCCTTCTTCGTGATCGCGCCGATGGCGCTGGAGCTGTTCCGTACCGCCGACATTCCGCGCCGCCTGGCGCCGGCCGCCATCATGCTCGGCACCTCGACCTTCACCATGTCGGCCCTGCCCGGCACGCCGGCCATCCAGAACGCCATCCCGATGCCCTTCTTCGGCACCACGCCCTTCGCCGCGCCCGGATTGGGGGCGATCGCCAGCGCGATCATGCTGGGCTTCGGCCTGTGGTGGCTCGGGCGCGCCGAGGCTGCGGCGCGAGCGGCCGGCGAGGGCTTCGGAGACGGGGCGGATGTGCCGGTGGAAGAAGTGGCCGAGCGCGAGCTGGTGCGCGAACGCGCCTCGGTGGCGCGCGAGTTCGATCCGGCCGAGGCGCCGCGCGGACAGCGCAGCAACGATTCGCCCTCGCCCGGGGCCGCTTTGCTGCCCCTGGCCGTGGTGGTCTGCGTCAACCTGCTGATGAGCCTGGTGGTGCTGCCGCGCTGGAATGCCGGCTACCTGGCCGAGGAACGCTGGGGCAGCACCAGCCTGGCGGCGGTGGGCGGAGTGTGGGCGGTGCTGGTGGCGCTGGCCGCAGCCATCCTCTGCCTGCTGGTGCTGAACCACCGCCGCCTGCCGGCCCTGCGTGAAACCATGGACGCCGGCGCCAATGCGGCCGTGCTGCCGGCCTTGAGCGTAGCCAGCCTGGTCGGCTTCGGCTCGGTGGTAGCGGTGCTGCCCGGTTTTGCCGTGGTGCGCGAGTGGGTGCTGTCGATCGAAGGCGGCCCGCTCGTCTCGCTGGCGCTCGCCACCAATGTCTTGGCCGCGCTGACGGGCTCGGCCTCGGGCGGCCTGACGATCGCGCTGCAGGCGCTCGGGGGGAATTTCATGGACATCGCCACCGCCAGCGGCATCGACCCGGCGCTGCTGCATCGCGTCGCCGTGATCGGCGCCGGCACGCTGGACGTGCTGCCGCATAACGGTGCGGTCGTCACGCTGCTCGCCGTCTGCGGTGCCGGGCACCGCGGCAGCTACCGCGACATCGCCGTGGTCGGCATCATCGGCCCGGTGCTGGCACTGGTCGCCGTGATCTGCCTGGGCAACCTGTTCGGGGCCTTCTGATCCGCGCCTGCCCGCTTCCGCCTCAGCCCAGGGCGGCGCCCAGCGTGGCCACGCAGATGGTCAGCAGGCCCAGCAGCAGGTTCCAGCCCACCGCCTGACGGATCCGTCCGAGCGCCACGCCGGCCTGGGCCCAGTCCTCGGCATCGACGCTGCGACGCAGGGCCGCGAACGGCACCGTGTAGACATAGACGAAGATCGCGAACATCAGCAGGCCGCTGCCCATCATCACATGCCAGTTGGGTGGCGCCGCAGATCCTGCCTGGCCGAAGCGCACCATGCCGGTCACGCCGATCAGGATCACGGTGACCCAGACCCAGCCGAGGAAACGCGCCAGCACGGCGCGCCACAGGCGCAGCCGCGGCGGTGGCTCGAGCAGTTCGGCCGCCGCCGGCCGCAGGCAGACATAGGCAAAGAACATCCCGCCGACCCAGATCGCGGCAGCGGCAATGTGGACGAAACGCAGCAGAAGTTCGACATTCATCGGGACCGGCTCCTCGGAAGCACCCGCCCAAGTGCGCGGGACGCGGCCTCCATTCTATGCGCTGGCAAGCGCGGGCGTGGCCCGCGGATGGCACGGTGCCGTGATCCACGGCTGTTCGCCGTGACGTGTTCGCCGCATAATCTGGAGATCCTCAATCCGGCATGATGACCGCCATGGGCCTCGACAGCCGCCACACCCCGCCATCCCGGTGGGGCACGCTCTTCTTGCTGACGTTTCCACCGCTGAGCTGGGCCGGCAATGCCATCGTCGGCCGGCTGGCGGCGGGCCATGTGCCGCCGATCACGCTGAACTTCATCCGCTGGGTGATCGCCGGGGCCATCCTTGCGTGCTTTGCCGGCCGCAGCCTGCTCGCGCACCGCGGCGCCCTGCAGAGGCACGCCGTCATGCTGTGGGTCCTGGGCGCGCTCTCGATCGCCAGCTACAACGCGCTGCAATACCTGGCGTTGAAAACGTCGACCCCGATCAATGTCACCTTGATCGGCGCGTCGACGCCGCTCTTCCTGCTGGTACTGGGTGCCACCGTGTTCAAGGAGCCAGTCAAGCCCTGGCATGTCGCCGGCGCCCTGCTGTGCTTGATCGGCGTAGGCTTCGTGCTGCTGCGGGGCGAGCCCGCCCGGCTGGCCCAGCTCGACTTCGTCGCGGGCGACCTGTTCATGCTGGCGGCGACGATCGCCTGGAGCGGCTACACCTGGCTGTTGCGCAAGCATCGTCCCGACCTGCCGCTACCCGCCTTCATGCTGGCGCAGATCCTCACCGGCCTGGTGGTCAGCGTGCCTTTCGTCGGCTGGGAGCTCGGCGTGGCGCAGGAGTCCATCCGCTGGAGCTGGCGCGTTGCCGCCATCCTGGCCTATGTCGGAACCGTGCCGTCCCTGCTGGCCTATTTCTCCTGGGATCGCGCTATCGCGCGGGCGGGAGCGCAGCTCCCGGTCTTCTTCATCACCTTGACGCCGGTGTTCGCGGCGCTGCTGTCAACGCTGCTCTTGAGCGAATGGCCGCACTGGTACCACGGCGTCGGCCTGGTGGCGATCGGCATGGGCATCCTGCTGGCACAGAAGCGATAGGCACGCGAATCGCGCGACGCAGGAGGAATCGCAAACGATCGCGAAGGAAGCCGGATGATTCAGCACAGATCCTGGTCGACCGGGCATTCGCATGGCCCTCGCCGACACTACAGGAAAATGTATCCGCCGGGCACCTGCGGCGCCCCTCTCTTCGCTGAAAACCGCTGATTGCCGGGCAATTCGCCCGATCCGGCTGATTGCAAGGAAGTTGAGGGTGTAGCCGGCAGACTCGCCCAAAAAGCAGCCTGTTCGATGCTGAAGCGAGCACGTTATGCGACGCGAAGCACCTTTGGCCCGACCCGCTTGTCGCAGCTTCGCGCCCAATCTTGGGCTTCGCCTTCCGGCGAGACTGCCCGGTATTTCGCTTCGTCGGCATCCGCGCGTGCTGCGAGCGCCGCAAAGACAAAACCCCTCGCAGCGTTTGCTGTCGAGGGGTTTTGCGGGAGGGAGAGCCTGGCGATGACCTACTTTCACACGGGTAGTCCGCACTATCATCGGCGCAAAGTCGTTTCACGGTCCTGTTCGGGATGGGAAGGGGTGGTTCCGACTCGCTATGGTCACCAGGCATAAGGGGTTGCTGCGCCGGGGTTGAGCCGTCGCAGCGAATAGGGATGTAGTCTTGGTTGTGAGGTATCGGCACCGTCCTGGGCACACGCGATACGTCAACCAGTGAAACACACTGGTTATAGGATCAAGCCTTACGGGCAATTAGTACTGGTTAGCTTAACGCATTACTGCGCTTCCACACCCAGCCTATCAACGTCCTGGTCTCGAACGACCCTTCAAGGAGGTCAAGCCTCCAGGGAATCCTCATCTTCAGGCGAGTTTCCCGCTTAGATGCTTTCAGCGGTTATCTCTTCCGTACATAGCTACCCTGCGATGCCTCTGGCGAGACAACAGGTACACCAGCGGTACGTCCACTCCGGTCCTCTCGTACTAGGAGCAGCCCCCGTCAAGATTCCAACGCCCACGGCAGATAGGGACCAAACTGTCTCACGACGTTTTAAACCCAGCTCACGTACCTCTTTAAATGGCGAACAGCCATACCCTTGGGACCGGCTACAGCCCCAGGATGAGATGAGCCGACATCGAGGTGCCAAACACCGCCGTCGATATGAACTCTTGGGCGGTATCAGCCTGTTATCCCCAGAGTACCTTTTATCCGTTGAGCGATGGCCCTTCCATACAGAACCACCGGATCACTATGTCCTGCTTTCGCACCTGCTCGACTTGTCGGTCTCGCAGTTAAGCACGCTTTTGCCATTGCACTTTAGGTACGATGTCCGACCGTACCAAGCGTACCTTCGAACTCCTCCGTTACACTTTGGGAGGAGACCGCCCCAGTCAAACTGCCTACCATGCACTGTCCCCGACCCGGATTCACGGGCCAAGGTTAGAACCTCAAACAAACCAGGGTGGTATTTCAAGGACGGCTCCACCGGAACTAGCGTCCCGGTTTCAAAGCCTCCCACCTATCCTACACAGATCGGTTCAAAGTCCAATGCAAAGCTACAGTAAAGGTTCATGGGGTCTTTCCGTCTAGCCGCGGGGAGATTGCATCATCACAAACACTTCAACTTCGCTGAGTCTCGGGAGGAGACAGTGTGGCCATCGTTACGCCATTCGTGCAGGTCGGAACTTACCCGACAAGGAATTTCGCTACCTTAGGACCGTTATAGTTACGGCCGCCGTTTACCGGGACTTCAATCAAGAGCTTGCACCCCATCATTTAATCTTCCGGCACCGGGCAGGCGTCACACCCTATACGTCCACTTTCGTGTTTGCAGAGTGCTGTGTTTTTATTAAACAGTCGCAGCCACCAGTTTATTGCAACCCCTTCACCCTTCTGGCGCAGGCCAGTCAAGCTACCAGGGCGTACCTTATCCCGAAGTTACGGTACCAATTTGCCGAGTTCCTTCTCCCGAGTTCTCTCAAGCGCCTTAGAATACTCATCTCGCCCACCTGTGTCGGTTTGCGGTACGGTCTCGTATGACTGAAGCTTAGAGGCTTTTCTTGGAACCACTTCCGATTGCTTCGCGACACATGGTCGCTCGCCCCACAGCCTTGAATCCCGCGCCCGGATTTGCCTAAGCGCCTTCTCCACTGCAGGGACCGGGACTTCCAACACCCGGACAACCTTCCGCGATCCGTCCCCCCATCGCATCATACGACGGTGCAGGAATATTAACCTGCTTCCCATCAGCTACGCATCTCTGCCTCGCCTTAGGGGCCGACTCACCCTACGCCGATGAACGTTGCGTAGGAAACCTTGGGCTTACGGCGAGGGGGCCTTTCACCCCCTTTATCGCTACTCATGTCAGCATTCGCACTTCTGATACCTCCAGCATCCTTTACAAGACACCTTCACAGGCTTACAGAACGCTCTCCTACCACGCGCTTGCGCGCGTCCGCAGCTTCGGTGACTGGCTTAGCCCCGTTACATCTTCCGCGCAGGACGACTCGATCAGTGAGCTATTACGCTTTCTTTAAAGGGTGGCTGCTTCTAAGCCAACCTCCTGACTGTTTTAGCCTTCCCACTTCGTTTCCCACTTAGCCAATCTTTGGGACCTTAGCTGGCGGTCTGGGTTGTTTCCCTCTTGACACCGGACGTTAGCACCCGATGTCTGTCTCCCGTGATTGCACTCTTCGGTATTCGGAGTTTGCTATGGCGGGGTAATCAGCAATAGACCCCCCAACCATGACAGTGCTCTACCCCCGAAGGTGAGACACGAGGCACTACCTAAATAGTTTTCGGAGAGAACCAGCTATTTCCAGATTTGTTTAGCCTTTCACCCCTATCCACAGCTCATCCCCTAGTTTTTCAACACTAGTGGGTTCGGTCCTCCAGTACGTGTTACCGCACCTTCAACCTGGCCATGGATAGATCATCTGGTTTCGGGTCTACACCCAGCGACTGAACGCCCTGTTCGGACTCGCTTTCGCTACGCCTGCCCTAATCGGTTAAGCTTGCCACTGAATGTAAGTCGCTGACCCATTATACAAAAGGTACGCCGTCACCCGTTTCCAGGCTCCGACTGTTTGTATGCATGCGGTTTCAGGATCTATTTCACTCCCCTCCCGGGGTTCTTTTCGCCTTTCCCTCACGGTACTGGTTCACTATCGGTCGATCACGAGTATTTAGCCTTGGAGGATGGTCCCCCCATCTTCAGACAGGATTTCACGTGTCCCGCCCTACTTGTCGTACACCTAGTTCCACAACGCTGTTTTCGCATACAGGGCTATCACCTGCTATGGCCGGGCTTTCCATCCCGTTCTGCTAACAATGCTGCTAAAGAGTACAAGGCTCTTCCCATTTCGTTCGCCACTACTCTGGGAATCTCGGTTGATTTCTGTTCCTGCAGCTACTTAGATGTTTCAGTTCGCCGCGTTCGCTTCCCTTGCCTATGTATTCAGCAAGGGATGACCCATACGGGCCGGGTTTCCCCATTCGGACATCTCCGGATCAAAGCTCGTTTGCCAGCTCCCCGAAGCTTTTCGCAGGCTACCGCGTCCTTCATCGCCTGTGATCGCCAAGGCATCCACCACATGCACTTGTTCGCTTGACCCTATAACGAGTGTGTCTCAAGCTCGCGCTTGAAACGCTCATTACAGGTTGAGTTCTCGCATTTGTGCCGTATTCCAAGTCATCTTTCGATCACTTAAATACTTTGGTTGATACAATCACAACCCGGTATCACGTTAAACTACTGCGCGTCTCATCAACACGCCGTGACACCTTTACTACATCCCATATTGTTAAAGAACAGCCGATGCTTTCGCATCGCTTGGCCAACGCCAAATGCAAGCGCTCAACGCTAAGCGCTTGCATTTGGCTTGTCCAACCCAAGGTCGATGGTGGAGGATGACGGGATCGAACCGACGACCCCCTGCTTGCAAAGCAGGTGCTCTCCCAGCTGAGCTAATCCCCCTCGGATAACTTGGTGGGTCTGGTAGGACTTGAACCTACGACCCCCGCCTTATCAAGACGGTGCTCTAACCACCTGAGCTACAGACCCTTGGCTGTAACAGCAAACAGACCGATAAGTGTGAACGCTTCACTTGGGAAGCACGCTCTGGAAAGGAGGTGATCCAGCCGCACCTTCCGGTACGGCTACCTTGTTACGACTTCACCCCAGTCATGAACCCTGCCGTGGTAATCGCCCTCCTTGCGGTTAGGCTAACTACTTCTGGCAAAACCCACTCCCATGGTGTGACGGGCGGTGTGTACAAGACCCGGGAACGTATTCACCGCGGCATGCTGATCCGCGATTACTAGCGATTCCAGCTTCACGTAGTCGAGTTGCAGACTACGATCCGGACTACGATGCGTTTTCTGGGATTAGCTCCCCCTCGCGGGTTGGCAACCCTCTGTACGCACCATTGTATGACGTGTGAAGCCCTACCCATAAGGGCCATGAGGACTTGACGTCATCCCCACCTTCCTCCGGTTTGTCACCGGCAGTCTCTCTAGAGTGCCCTTTCGTAGCAACTAGAGACAAGGGTTGCGCTCGTTGCGGGACTTAACCCAACATCTCACGACACGAGCTGACGACAGCCATGCAGCACCTGTGTCCACTTTCCCTTTCGGGCACCTGATGCATCTCTGCTTCGTTAGTGGCATGTCAAGGGTAGGTAAGGTTTTTCGCGTTGCATCGAATTAATCCACATCATCCACCGCTTGTGCGGGTCCCCGTCAATTCCTTTGAGTTTTAATCTTGCGACCGTACTCCCCAGGCGGTCAACTTCACGCGTTAGCTTCGTTACTGAAGAAATGAATCCCCAACAACTAGTTGACATCGTTTAGGGCGTGGACTACCAGGGTATCTAATCCTGTTTGCTCCCCACGCTTTCGTGCATGAGCGTCAGTCACGTCCCAGGGGGCTGCCTTCGCCATCGGCATTCCTCCACATCTCTACGCATTTCACTGCTACACGTGGAATTCTACCCCCCTCTGACGCACTCTAGCCTTGCAGTCACAAGCGCCATTCCCAGGTTGAGCCCGGGGATTTCACGCCTGTCTTACAAAACCGCCTGCGCACGCTTTACGCCCAGTAATTCCGATTAACGCTCGCACCCTACGTATTACCGCGGCTGCTGGCACGTAGTTAGCCGGTGCTTATTCTTCCGGTACCGTCATCCCTCCGGGGTATTAGCCCAAAGGATTTCTTTCCGGACAAAAGTGCTTTACAACCCGAAGGCCTTCTTCACACACGCGGCATTGCTGGATCAGGGTTGCCCCCATTGTCCAAAATTCCCCACTGCTGCCTCCCGTAGGAGTCTGGGCCGTGTCTCAGTCCCAGTGTGGCTGATCGTCCTCTCAGACCAGCTACTGATCGTCGCCTTGGTGAGCCTTTACCTCACCAACTAGCTAATCAGACATCGGCCGCTCCTATTGCGCGAGGCCTTGCGGTCCCCCGCTTTCACCCTCAGGTCGTATGCGGTATTAGCTAATCTTTCGACTAGTTATCCCCCACAACAGGGCACGTTCCGATGTATTACTCACCCGTTCGCCACTCGCCGCCAGACCGAAGTCCGCGCTGCCGTTCGACTTGCATGTGTAAGGCATGCCGCCAGCGTTCAATCTGAGCCAGGATCAAACTCTTCAGTTCAATCTCTGTGTGGTTCCGCGCAGTTGCCTGCGCAAACCTCGCTCTTTCGAGCGGTCGCTCACTCTCAGAAAACTGACTGGCTCCGTCCGAAGACGAAACCAAACATGTTTACTGTGCGAGCACTGATAACTTGTAAGCTAGAAGACCGAGGTCTTCCGCTTCCCGCATCAAGCGCCCACACTTATCGGCTGTTTGTTTGTTAAAGAACTCACGCGATTCGCTTTGCTTACCGCGTCGCTGCGTTGTCAGCAGCAGAGAAACGAGATTATGAACAACTTTCTGCGTTTCGTCAACAGGTTCGAAGCATCTTTTTCGCTTCGGTCAGTCGCGCTTCGCAGCACCACCCACCATCCTGCCAACCCCGCAACCCGCGTCGCTGCTGGCTTTGCCGCTGCGCTTCGTGTTGCGAGGGGGCGAATAGTAGGCCAGTCCGGCCGCCTTGGCAAGACCTTCATGAAGAAATTTTGACAGCCTCCCGCGGCCGGCCAGCGGGCACCCCGACACTGACGGCAAGGCCCATGCTGAGATCCGGATAGAATCGCCTGATGCCGGACCATCCAGATTCCCACCCCGCCCTGGAACTCGACCCGCTCGCGCTGGCGGCGTCGCTACCGCGACCGATCGCCTTCGTGGACCTGGAGACGACCGGGGCCAACGCCCAGCACGACCGCATCACGGAGATCGGCGTGGTGGAGGTCGGCCCGGACGGCATCGTGGAGTGGGAGACCCTGGTCGACCCCGGCACGCCGATCCCACCGTTCATCCAGCGGCTGACCGGCATCCACGACGAGATGGTGCGCGGCAAACCCAGCTTCGACAGCCTGGCGGAAGGGCTGGCCGAGCGGTTGCACGGCAAGCTCTTCGTCGCCCACAACGCCCGTTTCGACTATGGCTTCTTGAAAAGCGAATTCCGCCGTGCTGGCGTGGACTTCCGCGCCGATGTCTTGTGCACGGTCCGGCTGTCGCGCTCCCTGTTTCCCACAGCGGCACGCCACGGCCTCGACGCACTGATCGGGCGCTTCGGGCTGCAGCCGAAGGGGCGCCACCGCGCGCTGGCCGACGCCGAGCTGCTGTGGCAGTTCTGGCAGCACATCCACGCGCAGTACTCGCCGGCCCTGGTGGATACCGCCGTGCGCTCCCTGGTCAAGCATGGCAGCCTGCCGCCAGGACTCGAGGAGGACGCCCTCGACGGCATCCCCGACCGTCCCGGCGTGTACCTGTTCTACGGCGACCAGCCGATGCCTCTCTATATAGGGAAGAGCATCCACCTGCGCCAACGCATCAGCGCACACTTCTCCAATGATCACCGCGATGCCAAGGACGCCAGCCTGTCACGCGCCATACGACGGCTGGAGTGGCGCGAGACCGGGGGCGAAATCGGCGCCCTGCTGCTGGAGGCCCGGCTGATCAAGACCCTGCAGCCGCTGCACAACCAGCGCCTGCGGCGCAATGCCCGGCTCTATTCCTGGGAGATGCCGCCAGGCCTGGCGGCGCCGCGACTGCGCTCGGACCGCGACACCGATTTCAGCCGGCCATCCGCCCTCTATGGCGCCTTCCCGAGCCGCGCCGCTGCCGAGAGCGCGCTGCGTGCGCTGGCCCAGGAACACGGCCTGTGCGAGTCCACCCTGCGCCTGGAACGCCACAAGCGCGCCGGCACGCCCTGCTTTGCCCATCAACTGCAGCGCTGCGCCGGCGCCTGCGTGGGCAAGGAGCCGGCCGCCGAGCACCGCGCCCGCACCGAGTCGGCCCTGGCGTCGATGGCGCTGCGCCCCTGGCCCTTCCCGGGCCCGGTGGCCTGGCGCGAGGGGCGGGGCGCGCGCCACCCCTGGCATGTGCTGGAGAACTGGTGCTACCTCGGCTCGGCCCCGACCCTGGCAGCCACGCCGGACCTGCTGGGCAGGCATGCCAGCTTCGATCTCGATACCTACCAGATCCTGCTACCCCACCTGGACGTCTTGCTGGCCGAGGCCCGCCCGCTCCCGCGCGGCCGCGAGTTCGTGCTGGAGGCACCTCAGGCCACGCTGGCCCCGACACCCGCACACGGAGAAGCCGTCACGGGCGCCGCGGACCGCACCGTGTCCGCCGGACGCGCGCGGCGGCGCCGGCAGGCCGACACCCTGCCGCTACCATTCAGCGACTGAGCCAGAAAGCACCGAAACGGTGCTTTGTATACCAAAAGAATCCCGCGACTCGCGCATTACCGCTCAAGGGATGCTGCTGAAATCCCCATTTCCGCGCAGAATCCTGCAAAATCTCCTTAAAAATCACGCTGCATTGCACCATATACGGGAAAACCAGGTAGCCCGCAGAATCGCCTTGCAGAGGGGTGCGTTTAGAATATAGTATACCGATTCAACTCTCCCAGCCCCCACGGCAGCCGCCCCTTCGGCCGGCACCGACCAGAGAGATGGAGTGAATCGTGAACCGGCAAGATCTCGCAGGCGATGAAGCCTGGCAGCAGGACTCCCAGGACCTCCGCTTCCTGCCCGTATGGCAGGCCGCTGCCCGCCTGGCGCGCGGCGAGACCTGCGCCATGGAACTGGTCGACTGCTGTGAGACGGCCTACCGCCAGGGCCACGCCAGCATCAACGCGCTGGTGCTGGCCGACTTCGATGCGGCGCGGGCCGCGGCCGCGCGGAGCGATGCGCGGCGCGCGCGGGGACAAGCGCTGGGACCGCTCGACGGCATCCCCTTCTCCATCAAGGAATCCTTCGATGTCGCCGGCTGGCCGACCACCTGCGGCAACCCTGCCCATGCTGGCAATGTGCCCGCCGCGGACGCCGCCGTGCTCGAACGCCTGCGCGCCGCCGGCGCGGTGCTGCTGGGCAAGACCAATGTCCCCATCGCCTTGCGCGACTGGCAGAGCTATAACGCGCTCTACGGCACGACGCGCAATCCGCATGACCCCTCGCGAACGCCAGGCGGCTCTTCGGGCGGCAGTGCCGCCGCGGTCTGTGCCGGCATGAGCTTCTTCGATATCGGTTCCGACATCGGCTCGTCGCTGCGCAACCCCGCCCACTACTGCG
This sequence comes from Cupriavidus malaysiensis, assembly GCF_001854325.1. Classification (NCBI taxonomy): domain Bacteria; kingdom Pseudomonadati; phylum Pseudomonadota; class Betaproteobacteria; order Burkholderiales; family Burkholderiaceae; genus Cupriavidus; species Cupriavidus malaysiensis. The sequence continues at coordinate 853,084 of NZ_CP017755.1, read as the reverse complement.
GCGTGTTCTCGCACAAGAGCAGCCACGGCGTGGTACCGCTGCGCGGCCACGGCATCGGCACGCACTACGGCGAACAGGAGATCAATGTCGCCGGCCCGCTGGCGCGCAGCGCGCGCGACCTGGAGCTGGTGCTGGATACGCTCGCCGGGCCCGATGGCGAAACGGCCCTTGCCTGGCGCCTGCAGTTGCCGGCCTGCCCCAGGCAAGGGTTGGCGGACTTCCGCGTGGCGGTGCTGCCCACCCATGCGCTGGCCGAGGCCGACAGCGAGGTCGGCGATCAGATCGAAGGCCTGGGCCGCTGGCTGGAGGCACAGGGCGCGCAGGTGGCATGGCACCGGCGCCCGGATTTCGACGCCGACGAACTGTGGCACACCTATGTGACGATGCTGCGCGCCACCACCTCGGTCCACATGGACGAGGCCGGCTTCGGCGCGGTGCTGGCCCAGGCCGCCGGGCTCGATCCGCAGCGGCGCGACTACGCCGCGCTGCAGTATACGGGGGCGGGCATCCGGCATCGCGACTGGCTGCAGTTGCAGCAGAAGCGGGCAGCCTTCGCCGCCTCATGGCAGCGCTTTTTCGCCGAGTTCGACGTCCTGCTCTGCCCTGCCGCGGTCACCACCGCCTTCCCCATCGACGAGAGCGGCGAGCCCTGGCAACGCACGCTCGCGGTCAACGGCGGCACGCTGCCGCTGACCAGCCAGTTGTTCTGGGCCGGCCATTCCGGCCTGTGCGGCCTGCCCTCGACGGTGGCGCCGATCGGCCCGGGCCGCAGCGGCCTGCCGGTGGGCGTGCAGATCGTGGCGGCACGCTACGCCGACCTGACTTCGCTGCGCTTCGCCCGCCTGCTGGAGCAAGCGGGCTTCGCCTTCCGGCCGCCTGCGGCCTCCCCGCGCGCGCTGCCATAAGAGCAGCCGCCACCCCACCACCCCCACTCATCTCAAAGAACAGAAGGAGCGATCATGCTGGACTGGTTCCGGGATCTATCACGCATGGAGCGCAAGGGCTTCTACGGCGCTTTCCTCGGGCATGCGGTCGACGTGTTCGACTTCATGATCTATTCCTTCCTGATCACGACGCTGATCGCCCAGTGGGGCATGAGCAAGTCGACGGCGGGCGCCATCGTCACCTGGACGCTGGTGTCCTCGCTGGTCGGCGCCATCGGCGCCGGCATCCTGGCCGACCGCTATGGCCGCGTGCGCGTGCTGCGCTGGACCATCGTACTGTTCTGCGTGTCCTGCTTCCTGTGCGGCCTGGCCAACAGCCCCGAACAGCTGATGGCCTTCCGCATGCTGCAGGGCCTGGGCTTCGGCGGCGAGTCCTCGCTGTGCATGGTGCTGGTCACCGAGCTGATCCGCAACCCGGCCCACCGCGGCAAGTATTCCGGCTTCACCGCCAGCAGCTATTCCTTCGGCTGGGGCGCCGCCGCCATCGCCTATGCGATCGCCTTCAGCGTGCTGCCGCCGGAGACGGCGTGGCGGGCCTGCTTCTTCGTCGGCATCCTGCCGGCGCTGATCGTCATCTACATGCGCCGCAACCTGGAAGAGCCCGAGGTCTTCGTCAAGAGCCGGGCCGAGGCCGGCACCGGCCCCTCGGCGCTCGGCCAGCTGGCACGCCTGGGCAGCCGCCAGCTGCTGGGCAAGACGGTGCTGTGCAGCCTGCTGTCCGGCGGCATGCTGGGCGCCTACTACGCCATCGCCACCTGGCTGCCGACCTTCCTCAAGACGGAACGCGGCCTGTCGGTGTTCGGCACCAGCTCCTACCTGGCCGTGACCATCGTCGGTTCGCTGGCCGGCTACGTGGCCGGCTCCTATGCCTCCGATCGCTGGGGCCGGCGCCTGACCTATGTCGCCTTCGCCGCCGGCGCGCTGGTGATGGCCATGGTCTATATGGTGATTCCGGTCTCCAACACCTCGATGCTGCTGCTGGGCTTCCCGCTGGGCGTGCTGATGCAGGGCGTGTTCGCCGGCATCGGCGCCACCATCTCGGAGTCCTATCCGAACGATATCCGCGCGACCGGCTACGGCGTCTCGTACAACATCGGGCGCGTGATCGGCTCGCTGTTTCCGCTGTCGGTCGGCTGGCTCAGCAGCGGCCGCACCTCGCTGCCGATCGCCATCGCTATCGTCGCCGGTGCCGGCTACGCCATGGTGGTGGGCGCCGCGCTGCTGCTGCCCGAGACGCGCGGCATGGACCTCGACCAGGCCGGCGGCAGCGGCGGCCCGGATGACGACCGCGCAGCGGACGGCAGCGCGCCGGTGCTGGCGCCGGTGGTGGGCAAACCCGCATAAGGCGGCGGCCGGCCGCTTGTCAGCCGCGCGGCCGCGGGCTAGCCTTTGGCGGGATCCCCTTGCCGCCGGAGGAACCATGCCGCACGCCCGCCCTCGCCAGCCCCGGCGCTCCACACTCTGCGCGGGCCTGGCCCTTTGCACGCTGGCCGCCTGCGCCAGCCTGCAGGACAACGTCATGCAGCGTGCCCTCGATACCTGGCACGCGGCCCCCATCGAAGAAGCCAAGGTGCAGTGGGGCCCGCCGCAGGCCGTGCAGGTCGTGCCCGACGGCACGGCCTACCTCTGGGTGGAGGAAGTCCCTGGCGCCCGCGCGCCCGGCACCGGCCCGAACGATGCGCGCGCCCCGACCGACCCGCCGCTGGTCGTGCACAACGGCATCTGCCGGCGCCGCCTGGTCACCGGCCCCGACGGCCGCGTCTTCCGCGCCGACTGGAGCGGCGACGCCTGCTGCATGACCACGGCCTTCGGACAATGCGCGAAACTGCCGCGCAAGGTGCCGGCTTCCGCCCCGCCGGCGGCGTCCTGAGCGCCCGTCCCGGCGCGCCACACCGACTTGGTGCCGACGCCTGTCCGCCGCGCACCAAAACGGCTCAAGCCCCCGGCCACGCACCCCGTCCGGCTGCCGCGCCGGCCCTCCGGCAGCGCCGGCGCCTTGGCACGGCCCTTGCTGATCCCTGTATCGAGTAGAAGCGGTTAGCGCCGGCATCGCCCCCCCGCGGGGCGGGGTTCGCCGGCGCGGGACATTGCTCTCGCAACCCACGGGTTGCACACCATGCGCCTCGCGCCGGCCAGCCCGGCAGGGGGCGCCGTGTTCGACACCGGCCGGCGTGGCCGGCTGACCGAGAGCCTGGCCGACGATGTCCCGACTTCCCCATTGCTGCCTCCCCCCATCCGCTTCCGGACCCCGCCCGTCCGGACCGCGCGCCCTGCTGTCCCTTGCGTATCAAACCACCCTGAAAGGAGTCCCCATGACGTCGCCTTCCCCCCTGCGCCGCGCGCTCCTCGCCGCCGCGCTCGCCCTCGGCGCTTTCGCCGCCGCCCCCGGCACCGCGGCCGCGGCCGACAAGGTCACCTTCCTGACCTCGTGGTATGCCCAGGCCGAGCATGGCGGCTTCTACCAGGCGGTCGCCACCGGCATCTACAAGAAGTACGGGCTCGACGTGACCATCCGCATGGGCGGCCCGCAGGTCAACGGCATGCAGATCCTGACCAGCGGCCAGGCCGACTTCCTGATGGGCTACGACCTGCAGGTGCTCAAGGGCATCGAGCAGGGCGTGCCGGCCACCACCGTGGCCGCGTCCTTCCAGTCGGACCTGCAGGGCCTGATGACGCACGAGGACGTCAAGGGCCTGGCCGACCTCAAGGGCCGCACCATCCTGGTCTCGACCTCCGGCCGCACCACGTGGTGGCCCTGGCTGAAGGAGAAGTACCAGCTCGACGAGAGCCAGTCGCGGGTCTACACCTTCAACCTGCAGCCCTTCATCGCCGATCCGAAGTCGACCCAGCAGGCCTACGCCTCGTCCGAGGTGTTCGCCGCCACCAAGGCCGGCGTGAAGACGAAGTTCTTCCTGTTCGCCGACGACGGCTATCCGCCCTACGGCACCACCATCGTGGCCATGCAGAAGACCGTGAAGGAAAAGCCCGAGCTGGTGGCGCGCTTCGTCAAGGCCTCGATGGAAGGCTGGAAGAGCTACCTGGCCGACCCCGCGCCGGGCAATGCCCTGATCAAGCAGGACAACCCGAACATGAAGGACGACCAGCTCGCCTGGGGCGTGGACAAGCTCAAGGCCTTCAAGCTGGTGGGCGGCGGCGACGCGGCGGTGCAGGGCATCGGCGTGATGACCGACACGCGCTGGAAGAAGACGCGCGACTTCATGGTCGGCACCGGGCTGCTGAAGGCCGACGTCGACTGGAAGCAGGCCTACACCACGCAGTTCGTCAAGGACCTCAAGGTGATGCCCTGACGGGGCGCGCCGCCAACGGCAAGACATGAAGCCAGACAGCCGGAGATTGCCATGACCGCCCTCTTCCGCAGCGGCGCGCCCCTCGGCGGCGCACCCGCCCCCGCTCCCGCCCAGACCGGGCAGCCGCCCGCCGGCACCGCCTTGCCGGCCGGCGCCGACGACGCCCTGCTCTTCGCCAACCAGGTCGAGAAGACCTATCCCAACGGCACGGTGGCGCTCGAGCGCGTCAAGCTTGCCATCCGGCCCGGTGACTTCGTCTCGCTGCTGGGCCCGTCCGGCTGCGGCAAGAGCACCTTGCTCAAGCTCTTCGCCGGCCTGGAGACGCCCAGCGCCGGACACCTGCGCTGGTGGGGCGGCCCGGCCATCGGCGTGGGCACGGCCCGCGACGGCGGGCGCACCATGGCCATGGTGTTCCAGGAAGCGACGCTGATGCCGTGGGCCAAGGTGGCGGCCAATGTCCGCCTGCCGCTCGACCTGGCGCGCATGCCGCGCGCCGACAGCGACGAACGCGTGCGGCGCGCGCTGGCACTGGTCGGGCTGGAGCGCTTCGCCGGATCCTATCCGCGCGAGCTGTCGGGCGGCATGCAGATGCGCGTATCGATCGCCCGCGCGCTTGCCACCGGTCCCGACCTGCTGCTGATGGACGAGCCTTTCGGCGCGCTGGACGAGTTCACGCGCAACAAGCTCGACGCCGACCTGCGCGCGCTATGGGCCGAGCGCGGCCTGACCGTGGTGTTCGTCACCCACAGCATCTACGAGGCGGTCTACCTGTCGACCCGCGTGGTGGTGATGGCGGCGCGCCCGGGCCGCGTGATCGCCGACGTGCCGATCGAAGCGCCGGGGCCGCGCGACGAAGCCTTCCGCGTCTCGCCCGCCTTCGTGCAGTACTGCAGCCAGTTGTCGACACTGCTGGCCGAGGCCAACGCCGCCGCCGGCGATGCCGCCCAGCCGTCCTGAACCGCTGCCCCCATCCCTCGCCAGGAGAACATCATGACCCCTCCGCTGCTCTCGCGCCCCGCCGCGCAGCGCATCGCCGCGCCCCTCGCCGTCGGCGTGCTGCTCCTGCTGGCCTGGCAGGCCGCCTGCATGGTGCTGCAGGTACCCGCCTACCTGGTGCCCGCCCCGCTGACCATCCTGCACACGCTGGTGGAAGACTGGAGCCTGCTGGCCGGCTCGCTGCTGGTGACGCTGAAGATCACGCTGCTGGCCTTCGCGCTGGCCGTGGTGCTCGGCACCGCCGCCGCCTTCCTGTTCGTGCAGAGCCGGCTGATCGAAGCCAGCCTGTTCCCCTACGCCATCCTGCTGCAGGTGACACCCGTGGTGGCCATCGCCCCGCTGATCATCATCTGGGTCAAGGAGCCGACCCTGGCCCTGGTGATCTGCGCCACCATGGTGGCGGTCTTCCCCATCCTCTCCAACACCGTGCTCGGCCTGCGCAGCGTCAACCCAGGCCTGCTCAACCTGTTCCGCCTGAACCGCGCCAGCCGCTGGGACACGCTGCGGCGCCTGCGCATCCCCAGCGCGCTGCCCTATTTCTTCGGCGGCCTGCGCATCTCCTGCGGGCTGGCGCTGATCGGCGCGGTGGTGGCGGAGTTCGTCGCCGGCACCGGCGGCACCGGCGCGGGGCTGGCCTACCAGATCCTGCAGGCCGGCTTCGCGCTGAACATCCCGCGCCTGTTCGCGGCGCTGCTGCTGATCACGCTGACCGGCGTGGCCCTGTTCGGCCTGATGGTCGCGCTGTCGCGGCTGGTTCTCTCCCACTGGCACGAAAGCGAGCTGGCATGACCCCTTCCGCCCCCTCCTCTCCTTTTCCCTCTCCCTCGCCGGCGCCCTCGCTGCTGATCCGCAACGCCGCGGCCATCCTGACCGGGCTGCCCGGCCCCGGCGAACGGCATCCCGGCCCCGACCTGCGCGTGCGCGACGGCTGCATCGAGGCCATCGGCGCGCTGGCGCCGCTGGCGGGCGAAGCGCAGATCGACGCCACCGACTGCGCGGTCTACCCGGCCTGGGTCAACACCCATCACCACCTGTTCCAGTCGCTGCTCAAGGGCGACCCGGCCGGCCTCGACCTGAGCCTGACGCCCTGGCTGGGCGCCACGCCCTACCGATTCCGCGCCGCCTTCGACGAAGCCACCTTCCGCCTGGCCGCGCGCATCGGCCTGGTCGAGCTGCTGCGCAGCGGCTGCGGCACGGTCGCCGACCACAACTATCTCTACTACCCGGGCATGCCCTTCGACAGTTCGGCCATCCTGTTCGAGGAGGCCGAGGCGCTCGGCCTGCGCTTCGTGCTGTGCCGCGGCGGCGCCACCCGCACCCGCCAGCTGGAAAGCGAGCTGCCGCAGGCGCTGCGCCCGGAATCGCTGGATGCCTTCCTGGCCGACTGCGAGCGGCTGGTGGCGCGTTACCACGACCCGGCCCCGGACGCCATGCGGCGCGTGGCGATGGCCCCGACCACGCCGCTCTATTCGATGGCGCCGGAGGAACTGCGCGCCTGCGCGCGCAGCGCGCGCCGGCTGGGCATCCGGCTGCACAGCCACCTGTCGGAGACGGTCGAATACCAGAATACGGCGCTGGCACGCTTCGCCGCCACGCCGGTCGGCTTCTGCGCCGAGCACGAGTGGCTGGGCCCCGACGTCTGGTTCGCGCACCTGGTCAAGTTGGCGCCGGAGGAGATCCGGCAGCTCGGCGCCAGCGGCACCGGCATCGCCCACTGCCCCCAGAGCAACGGCCGGCTGGGCAGCGGCATCGCCGATATCCCCGCACTGGAGGCGGCCGGCGTGCCGGTCTCGCTGGGGGTGGACGGCGCCGCCTCGAACGAGGCGGCGGACATGATCTCGGAGGCACACGCGGCCTGGCTGCTGCAGCGCGCGCGGCGTGGAGAGGCAGCCCGGCCGCTGGCGCAGGGCGGCAGCTTCGAGGGCGGCGCCGACGCGGCGCGGGTGGAGGACGTGGTGCGCTGGGGCACCGCCGGCGGCGCCGCCGTGCTGGGCCTGAGCCGGGTCGGCACGCTGCGCGAGGGCATGGCCGCCGACCTCGCCATCTACCGCCTGGATGATCCGCGCTGCTTCGGCCTGCACGATCCCGGCATCGCCCCGGTGGCCAGCGGCGGCCGGCCCGCCTTGCGCGCGCTGCTGGTCGGCGGCCGGCTGGTGGCCGAGCACGACCAGGTAGCCGGCCTCGACCTGGCGGAACTGGGCGCCCAGGCCCGCGCGGCCGTGCGCGCCCTGCGCGAACGCGCCGACCGGCTGGCGGCCTGAGGGACTTGAGGGACTTGCGTGACTTGCGTGGGCGCCGCCGCGGGAAAGGCTTCGGACCTCAGTCGATGGTGGCGCCCGAGGCCTTGACCGCCTGCCCCCACAGCTTCTGCTCAGCGGCAATGGTCCTGGCGAAGGCTTCCGGCCCCTGCCAGGCAGCTTCCGCTCCCTGCACCTCGAGCTTGGCGCGCGTGTCCGGGTCCTTCAGCACCGTTTCCAGCGCGCCGGCCAGGCGGGCCACCACGTCCTTGGGCGTGCCGGCCGGCGCCAGCATGCCGTAGAAGCCGACCACCTCGAAATTCTTCAGTCCCGCCTCTTCCATGGTCGGCACATTGGGCAGCGCCGGCGAGCGGTGGCGTGAGGTGACGGCCAGCGCACGCACCTTGCCGCCCTTGATGAAGCCGGTGAACAGGGGCACCGAGTCGGCCATCATCTGCGCCTGTCCGGACATCACGTCGGTCAGGGCCGGCGCGCTGCCCTTGTAGGGCACGTGGGTCAGGTCGGTGCCGGTGGCCTGCATGAACATCTCGGGCATCAGGTGCGAGATGCCGCCGTTGCCGCCCGAGGCGAAGTTCAACTTGCCGGGATTGGCCTTGGCGTAGGCGATGAATTCCTTCAGGTTGTGCGCCGGCACGTTGTTGTTGACCACCATCACCAGCGGGATCAGCGCGGTGCGCGCCACCGGCGCGAAATCGCGCGGCATGGCGTAGCTGAGCTTGGGATAGAGCGAGCCGTTGATCGCCATCTGGCCGGTGTTGGCCAGCAGCAGCGTGTAGCCGTCCGGGGCGGCCTTGGCGACGGTGTCGGAACCGATGTTGCCGGCCGCGCCGGCCTTGTAGTCGACCACGATGGTCTGGCCCAGCAGCGGCTGCAGCTTTTCCGCCAGCAGGCGCGCATGGGTGTCGACCGGCCCGCCGGGCGGGAAACCGACCACCAGGCGGATCGGCTTGTCCGGCCAGGCCGCGGCGGCCGGGCCCGCACCCAGGGCTGCGCCGGCCAGCAGCGCGGCGGCGCCCAGGCGACCGAAACCGCGTCGTGTCATCTTGTCGTGCATGGAGTCTCCCCTTGATTCCAGGTATGGGCAAGGCCGGCCGGCGAAGTGGTCCCGCGGACATCGCGCCGGCGCGCGCCAGCCGCAATTGTGACGTTTTTATGACAATAGGCAATGCCCTGGCGTGCACACGGGGGTGCGCGAAGACCCATGCCCGCTTATCATCCCCTTCCGGCCCGGGCCGGTGCGGGTCAGCCGCGGCACCGGCTGGCGCGTTTTCCCGTCGGCGGCACGCCAGCCCCGGGCCGAAGCCAAGGAATCTGATCGTGAAACCATTGAATCAAGCTGCAAGCCTGCTGCTGTGGGCGGCGCTGTACGCCTTCAGCGGCTACGCCTCGCACCAGCTCAACGGGCCCTTCGCCGCCGCCGGCTATATCTGGCTGCCGGCCGGCGTCACCATGGCAGCCTTCATGCTCACGCCGACGCGCCGCTGGCTGCCGGTCAGCCTGGCCTTCTTCGCCGCCCAGATGGCGCTGGGCTGGGTGGAGGGACGCGACGCCTTCCGCATGGTGCTGTTCTCCGCCGACGAGATCGGCTCGGCGGCGCTGGCCGTGGCCCTGGTGCGCATGACGCATTTCTCGCTGGAGGGCGTGGCCTTCGTACGCGGCCTGCTGCTGGCCGGCCTGTTCTCCAGCGTGGTCGGCGCTGTCATCGGCGCGGGCTGGTTCACCTTCTTCCTCGACGTGCCCTTCTGGCGCACCGCCCGCGTCTGGGCCGTGGCCGACCTGGTCGGCGTGCTGATCGTCACGCCGGTCTTCGCCGGCTGGTCGCGCTTCCGTGCCATGCGCTCCGGCGGGCAGGACCGCGCCGACTTCCTGTTCGGCCTGGCCGCCTTCATCGCGCTGGTGCTGACCACCTTCGTCGTCTTCGACGGCAGGACCAGCGCGCAGCTGCCGCTGGGCATCGCCTACGCGCTGACCTATTTCCCGCTCTTCTTCGCCGCCATGGTGACGCTGCTGTGGGGCGGGCGCGGCGGTTCGATGGCGGTGGCCTTCCTGGCCGTGTTCGTGCTGCTCAATACCGGCCAGGGCGAAGGTCCCTTCGCCGAGACCGCGATCCATCGCGGCCACTCCTTGCTGGAAGCGCAGATCTACCTGGCGGTGGCTGCGCTGCTGACCCTGCTGATCAGCACGCTGCGCACCAGCCGCGAGCAGTTGCACGAACAATCGGCACGGCGCCAGAACGACGTGACGCTGGCGCTGGCCGCCAGCGGCCAGCTGGTCTACTGCCTCGATCCGCACAGCGGGCGGCTGCGCTGGAGCGGCGATACCCGGCGCACGCTGGGTATCGCCGAGGCCGGCCTGGCCGATCTCGACGCCGTGCTCGCCCATGTCCACCCTGACGACCGCGGCAAGGTACGCCGGCGCTGGCTCGCCGAGAGCGACGGCGACGCGCGCGCCGACCTGCGCTTCCGCCTGCTGCTGCCGGCCGGCGCCACCCGCACCGTGGTCGATATGAGCGGGCCGTTGCTGGACGGCGACGAATCGGTCGCCCTGATCGCCGGCGCCTGGCGCCTGGAGCCCGGGCAGGCCGAATCGACCGGCACGGAGCGCGACGCGGCATGACTCCGACCCCGGGCGCCGGCACCGGCGCCCTGCTGATCCACGGACTGGGCGGCACGCAGTTCGACCTGGGCCCGCTGCACAAGGCCCTGCGTCGCGCGGGCGTGCAGACGCACGCGGTCACGCTGCCCGGGCACGGCTCTCGTCCCGAGGACCTGGTGGGCGTGCGCGCCGAGGACTGGCTCGACACCGTGCTCGATGCCTACGACGAGCTGGTCGGCCAGTACGAGACCTTCCACGTGATGGGCATGTGCCTGGGCGGGCTGCTGGCGGCGCAGCTGTGCGAGCGGCGCCAGCATCGCAAGGGCCGGCTGGTGACGCTGGCGGCGCCCGTCTACATCGACGGCTGGTCGACGCCCTGGTACCGCTGGCTGCGCTATCCGGTCTACCGCATTCCCGGCCTGCCGGCGCGCATGCGCGTCGAGGAAGACGAACCCTACGGCATCAAGAACGACCTCGTGCGCGCCATCGTCAAGGCCAAGTTCGAGCGCGGCGACAACTTCCACTACCGCTGGGTGCCGCTGGCCTGCGTGCGGCAGGTGGACCGCCTGCGCGGCTGGGTGCTGCGCAGCGCCCACCGCATCGTCTGCCCGACGCTGTCGATGCATGCGCGCGAGGACGAGCTGACCAGCCTGCGATCGCTGCGCTTCCTCGCGCGCAGCGTACCGGGCATCCAGACGGTGGCCCTGGAGAACAGCTACCACATGATCTGCGTGGACAACGATCGAGAACAGGTGGTCAGCACCGTGCTGGGCTTCTTCGGGCTGAGCGCCGATGCCGCCTCGCCACGCGCACGCCGGCAGGCACGTGCCGAGGTCGAGATCCCGATGGATGCCGATGCCGTGCGCGCGCTCGCCGACGACTACCTGCGCGCGCTGACGCATGGTCAGCAGGAATCGCTGTTCCCCCTGCTCGAGCCCAGCGTGCGCTGGCGCCACCAGAACAGCCTGCTGCTCGACGGCAGCTTCGACGACCGCGACGCGGTCATCGCCATGTTCGCGCAGGCCGGCGCCATGACCGGCGGCACGCTGCGCATCGAGACCGCGGCGTCGCCGCGCATCGAGGGCCAGACCGTCGAGCTGGAGCTGCATGTCTCCGCCGTCCACGAGGGCCGCCCGGTGGCCAGCCACGGCGTGCAGACGCTGCGCCTGCGCAACGGACGCATCGCCACCGTCGACTACCGCGGCCACCGCAATGACGGCAACGAGGGGGGCAACGATGGCGGCTCGGGCGATCACAGCGGCGTCGCCGCCTAGTCCACTGAATCATTGAAATGGGAGGGGAAAGACATGGCAGGCACCGACCGATTTCAGCGATTCAGTGGAGTCGTCGATCCGCGGGCTGTCGGTCGTATCCCGAGTACTCTCGAATGCCTTGGCCTGTCTTTGGGAGTTAGAATCCTGCCCGATGCCGCCCGACAGCGCCCGGACCATTTTCCATTGTTCCTCGCTGACGCAACAGGCAGGACACTGACCAGACGTTCGCCATTTCCTCGAATGGAAACGACCTCCAGATAGGATAGGCACAGCCGGATCGCCATGCCCACTTCGCCCAAGTCCACCTCGCGACGAACTGCCGTGGCGCGAGCCGGTTCCACCGCGCAGCGCGGGACCAGGATGCCGAGGACCAGCGGGGAGGCCGAAGGCCTGGTCCGCCGTCCGCTCCAATCGCGCAGCGAACAGAGCCTGGCGAAGATGGTGGCGGCCTGCCGGGCGCTGGCAGAGGAGCGGGGAAACCTCGACGAGATCTCCCTTGGCGAAGTCGTGGCGGCCGCGAAGACATCCATCGGCGCCTTCTACGCGCGTTTCAAGGACAAGGAGGCCATGCTCGCCTATGTCCTCGACGTGGCGCTCGGTGAAGTCGAACAGGTCGTGCTCCGTTCGATCGCAGAACATACGGTCTGGCAGACCGGGCCGGCCGAGGCCATCGTCGACCAGATCACGCATCTCTATGTCAGCCAGTATCGCGAGAACCGAGGCTTGTTTCGCGCCTTCCTGCGGCACTACACAATGCGTGGTCTCGAACTGAATCCCCTGCGCAATGCCAATCGCCGCATCATCGGGCTGGTAGAGCCCTGGCTGGCCAGCCAGCTCCGTGACCGCTCCCGCGAGATTGCGATCTTCGAGGTCCGTGCGGCCATCCAGTTCATTGTCGGAACGCTTTCCAACGTCCTGCTGCACGATCCCGGGCCGCTGCATCTCGACGACGCGGCAATCGAACCGCATCTGAACCGCATGGTGAGCCGCTACCTCGGATTGCCCGAATCCCGAGCCCCCCGCGGCAAGCACCGTCCTGCGCGATAGCCGCTCTCCCCGAAGCCGTCTCGCCTTCCAGCCGCATGGCCGGAGCCGCGCGATCTTCACAATGCGCATCGGCACAAAAATAGAATTTCGGTTCCGTTTTCATCCTCGATGCGGCCCGGGCGGACCTCCGCGTGCCCGGGCACCCATCGTGTCCGGCTACTGCTGGAGGCCGGCGCTGCGCGCACCGTCGATGGTGCTCATCACATGGCGGCGCGCATCGAACTCCTCCGCGACCTTCTGGTCGTTGGCAAACTGCGCCTCGACGTCGACATTGGCGAACTCGATCGCGCCCATGGCGGCGAAAGCCTCCTGCACGCGCGGGCTCCACAAGCCGATATCCTTCACGGTGGGCACGATGCGGCTGAACAGTCGATGGCGGAACATGCGCATATGCTCCGACTCCAGCACCGCCTTTGCGCACTCCTCCTCGGGCAGGCCCAAGCGGCCCCATACTTCCTTCTGGTCGAAGCGGTCACGCATCTGGTAGCACGCTTCGATGACGAAATCTTCGCGCTCGCGCTGTTCGGCCTGCGTCAGTTGTGGATAGTAGCCGCGCAACGCGGTGCGCCCGAAGGCGACGTGGCGCGCCTCGTCCTGCATCACATAGGCATTGATCGATGCCGCCAGAGGGTTCTTCGAGTAGTCGCGGATACGCTGGAAGGCCGCAAGCGCGAGCCCCTCGACCAGAACCTGCATGCCGAGATAGCAGAAGTCCCACCTCGAATCGGTGAGAATGGATTCCAGCAGCGATTTCAGGCCAGGCGTGATCGGATACATGACGCCTACCTTCTCGTGCAGCAGGCGGGAATACGCCTCCACGTGGCGCGCTTCGTCCATGGTCTGGGTAGCCGCGTAGAACTTGGCGTCGATCTCCGGCACCATCTGCACGATGCGCGCGGCGACCATCAGCGCACCTTGCTCGCCATGCAGGAACTGCGACAGCGAATGTGCCTGCTGATGAATGCGTACGTCGATGCGCTCCTTCTCGCCCAGCCGGTCCCACAACTTCGTGCCGTAGATGGGGATCATGCGGTCGTCGAGCTCCTGCGGATTCTCCGGATCGAGTTCCTGCGACCAGTCGATCCGGTCCGTCGCGTTCCACTGCTGCTTCTTGCTGGTCTCATAGAGCTGCAGGAGCTTCGACGACTCGTCGTCGTACTCCCAGTTGAACTCGGTGGCTACCTGGCTGCTGACAGACCAGCCGGTCTGCATCACGGGCAAGGTGTAGCGGTGCAGCGATGACATGTTGTCTCCTTTGATGGGCTCGCGCCGATAGCCGATCCATCCCCGCGGACCGCCTTGCCGGAGTTCGGGGAGAACGGCCTTGTCTTCGTTTTTGTCTCCGGCTATAAATAGAAGCATAATTCTGTTTCTGATGAAATCAAGTACCCGGGACGCGATACGCGCGGTACGAAGAAGGAGGAGGAGACCCCATGCAGTTCCATAGCCTGGCCGTTGCCGATGTGGTCGAGGAGACTGGAGAAGCGCGCTCCTACGCGCTTCTCGTGCCGGAGGCGCTGCAAGCGTCGTTCCGCTATCGAGGAGGGCAGCACCTGACCTTCAGGGTAAACGTGCATGGGGAAATCCTGACCCGCAGCTACTCGTTGTCCAGCTCGCCGGAGGCAGGCGGACCACCGACGGTCACGGTCAAGCGTGTCCCGCACGGCCGGGTCTCGCACTGGTTCCATGCCCATGTCAGGCCCGGGACGGTGCTGGAAGTCAGCGCGCCCAGCGGCCGGTTCGTGTGCGACGAAGGCGAATCGTCCGTGGTGTTCTGCGCCGCCGGCAGCGGTATCACGCCGATCCTTTCGATGATCCGCTCCGTACTGGCGGGCACGCGGCGCTCGGTCACGCTCTTCTATGCCAATCGGGACGCGGACAGCGTCATCTTCGGGGACGCCATCGCCCGCCTGGCGCACGGGCATCCGGACAGGCTGGAGGTCGTGATGCACTATGACGACCGCGATGGCTACCCCGAGACCGGCAGCCTCGCCCGGCTGCTCGGGCGCAGCAGCGGCTGCCAGCTCTACCTGTGCGGTCCGGCGCCTTTCATGGCGACCGTGCAACAGGCGGCGGCGGCCGCAGGGATCCCGGACGCCCGTGTGCACCTGGAGCGATTCGACGCGCCGCCCGCCGCGCCAGGGCAGGCAATCGCGCCCGGGCCGGGCCACGATTGCGATGCACGCATCACGACCCGGGGAACCGAGCACGTGGTGCGCGTGGCCGGCGGCCAGACACTGCTGCAGGCCGCTCGCGCGGTCGGGTTGGACGTGCCGTACGCCTGCGAGGAGGGCTACTGCGGATCGTGCGCGGCGAAATGCATGGACGGTGAGGTCATCCACGCACGCAATGACGTATTCAATGCCGACGATCTCGCGGCCGGCTGGATCCTCGCTTGCCAGGCGCATCCGCGCCACGGCCGGCCGGTGGCCGTCACCTTCGACGTTTGAATCTTGCGGGCATCAAGGTCCGCAGCGGCAGCCGTTGCGGGACCCGGCCCGCGCGCGGCGGCGCAAGGGTGCGACTCAGACAATTCAAACGGGTCGAGCGGGTCGAACGGGTCGACCGAGTAGGCGGATCAGCATGGTTGGAGTTGAAAAACGATAGGAGACAGAAGATGAAAGCTGCAGTGATGGAAACGATAGGCGCACCGCTTGTCATTCGCGACGTTGCCGTCGCCAAGCCGGGCTCGCGCGAAGTCCTGGTGCGCACGGCTGCCGTGGGCTTGTGCCACAGCGATCTCCACATGATCCACGGCATCTATCCGCTGCCATTGCCCGCGGTGCTCGGCCACGAGGTATCGGGAGTCGTGGAGGCGGTCGGATCCGGGGTTTCCGGCCTGAAGGCAGGCGACCACGTGGTCGGCTGCCTGTCGGTCTATTGCGGATACTGCCCGGTTTGTGCATCGGGCCATCAGGTCTTGTGCCAGAACCCCGAAGTGAAGCAGGCCGCAGGCAAGGCCGACCGTCTGCGCCTGGCCGGCAATCCGCTCAGCCAGGTCTTCAACCTTTCGGGCTTCGCGGAGCAGATCCTGGTACACGAAAATGCGCTGGTGAAAATCCGCGAGGACATGCCGCTCGACCGCGCGGCCTTGCTCGGCTGCGCGGTGATCACCGGCACGGGAGCGGTCTTCCACAGCGCGAAAGTGCAGCCGGGCAGCAGCGTCGTGGTGGTGGGTTGCGGCGGTGTCGGCCTCTCTGCCATCAATGGCGCCGCCATCGCCGGGGCCGCGCGGATCATCGCGGTCGACATGCTGCCGGCCAAGCTGGAGATGGCGCGCGGATTCGGGGCCACCGACGTGATGAATGCCAGCGAGGGCGATGCGGTGGCGCAAGTGTTGTCGCTGACAGGTGGCGGAGCAGACTTCGCCTTCGAGTGCATCGGCCTCAAGCAGACCGTGGAGCAGTGCTATGCGATGCTGGGGCCGGCCGGCACCGCCACGGTGATCGGCTTGTTCCGCCCCGACACGAAGATCGAGCTTCCGGCCATCGACTTCTTGCGCGAGAAACGCCTGCAGGGCTCGCTGATGGGGTCGAACCGCTTGAGCATCGACATCCCGCGCCTGGTCGAGCTGTACATGCAGGGCAAGCTGTTGCTCGACGAATTGATCTCGCAGCGGATCCCGCTCGACGAGATCAACGAGGGCTTTATCGCCATGCAGTCCGGCAGTGTGGCGCGCTGCGTGGTCACGTTCCCGGGCGTAGGCGGCCTGTAGGGAATGGCTTGACGCGCGGGCCCGCCGCCGCATTCAGTGGCCGGGCGGCGGGCTGCCGCCGGGCTGCCCGCGCCACAGGTACAGGTCGACCGCCACCAGCAGCAGCAGGGGCACCAGCAAGCTCCACAGGGACCAGCCCGCGTGGGCGAGCGCACCCAGCACCGCCCCGGCGGCGAAGGCGCCGACCGCGGGTGCCATCTTGGCCAGTCGCGCGCGCAGGTCGGCGCGCCGCTCACCCTCGGCAAACGGCAGGTCGACCAGGTCGATGACGATCTGGGTGGTGTTGCCGGTCATGATGGTGGTCGGCCCCAGGCGCGCCAGCACGGTCCGCGACAACGCATTCTGCACACCCATGGCGGCCACGCCGAGCAGGCCGGCGGCGAGCGCGGCCGGCGTGCCGGGATCGTTCGGCACGGCACGCAGGCCCACCAGCATGAAGCCCGCCAGCAGCGCGCACTGCGCGAGCAGCAGGGGCGGCACCGGCGCACGCCCCGAGCGGATCAGGCGGCCCTCGGCCAGGCGCGTGGCGGCCACCGAGACGATGAAGGCCGGCAAGGCCAGCAGCTTGAGCAGCAGGCCATGCGGGTGCCCCGCCACGCCGATGCCGATCATGATGAAGTTGCCGGTCACGTGCGCGGTGAACAGGCCGGACAGCGCGACGAAACCGACCGCGTCGACATAGCCCGCGACGAAGGCGAACAAGGTGCCGAGCAGCAGGTCGAGGCGGCGCTGCCCGGCCAGCGCATCCGCGGGAACGCCGGCCTTGGCCACGGCGCCGGCAGCGGCCGGGTTCATGACGGCCTCCCCGGCCGGGCCGCGATGCGGAACGAAGGATCATGCATTGTCATCGGGCTCTCCCTGTCGCCGCGGCGCCGGCGCTCCGCGCGCCGCGCGCCGCTAGAAGTTGTGCCGCATGCCGAGCGCGAATACCTGCGGATCGGCCCCCGCCTTCACACCGGCGGGGTTGATGGCGAAATCGTAGACCGCATTGCTGCGGTTGTTGATGCGGCTGTAGTACCCGTAGAGCGCGGTGCGCTTGGACAGCGGGTAGTCGTAGCCCACGGTGAACTGCAACGCACCGGTCCCCGGCCCGCTGCGGAAGAAGCCGATCGTCTCCGTGGCACTGCCGGTGCCGTTGCCGACCCAGCCCACGCCCGCGCGGATACTGCCTGTGCCGACCTGCTGCACCAGCGAGGCGTAGGCGCCGTTGCGCTCGAGATCGCCGCTGGCGGTGCGATAGTGCAGATGTTCGTACAAGGCGCTGAGGCGCGTGGCGGCAAACTGGTAGGACACGCCGAACTTGATCGCGTCGTCGTTGCGGCCAGCGGCCTGGTAGTGCTGGTGGATCTCGTAGGCCAGCGCCACGTTGAGCCCGCCGCGGTTGTAGGCGGCGGCCATCGAGTACAGCGCGGGATTGCGCGGCACGGTCAGCTTCTCCTCCGGCAGGCCGTAGCCGAGGTTGGCGGAGAAGCCGCCCCAGGACGGCGACTGGTACTGCAGGATGTTCTTCTGGCGGCGGTCGAAGGAACTGGTGTTCTGCACGTTGTCGGTGGTCGCCGCGGCACCGTTGCCGAGCAGGGCCATGTAGCCGGCCGTGGTCGGGTAATAGGGATCGTAGGTCTTGGTCGACGCGGTGTAGGGCGTGTCCCAGTTGCCCATGAAGACCATGCCGTAGGGACTGTCGAGGCCGAGGCGCGTATCGCGCGCAGCGATCTGGCCGGCACCGGTGTCGATCGACAAGGTGCTCTCGATCTGCCACACCGCCTTGAGCCCGTAGCCCAGCGCCTCCTCGCCGCGCAGCCCGAAGACGGAGCGGTAGTTGGACAGCCGCGCCGCGTCGCCGAGCTTGCTGCCGTCGCTGGCGGTGCTGGCACTGACGTATTCCAGTGCCGTGTTCAGGCGCCCGTAGATGACCACCGCGGACTGCGCATGCGCCGACGGCAAGGCGGCCAGCAACGACAGTCCGAGCGGCACCAGCGACACGCTGCGGCAGATGGCGGCGGCGCCTTGCCGCGCGCGCCGGCGCGGATGGGGCCAAGATCGCGTGGACAGCGGCTCCTGCATGCGGCCTTCCTCCTCTGGCTCGATCGCCGCGGCGGCTGGCAGCGATGCCGGCCATGCCGGCACCGGCCGGCTCACGCCGCCGCGTGGGTCTGGAAAGCCCGCAGCGTACGCCGGCTGCCCGCGTGGCGATATCAAACTTCAGTGTGAGTTGCCTGCCCGCTACACATGTGCGCGCCCCCGGTGAGCGCAGGCACACCCCGCGCAGGCGCTAGAAGACCCGGCCGAGCTGAAGGTACAGGTTCCACACACCGTTGGGCGCGCCCGCCACGCCGAAGTAGAGCGGGCCGATCGCACTGTTGCCACCGATAAACAGGCTGCCGCTGCTCTTGAACGGACCATTACCGAAATTGCGCCGGCGCAGCCAGACATCCCCCACCTCCAGGCTGGCGCCGACCACGGTGGTGCGGAAGCCCGGCAGGATGAATTCGTGCAGGTCGTTCAGGTAGGTCGCGCGGCCGTACAGCAGGTAGTTGCCGGCGAACTGGTCGGTGGCATAGGCTGCCAGGTGCTGGAAACCGCCCAGCGTGAAGCCCAGGCCTCCGCTGAAGCTGGAGTTCGAGCGGTGATCGCCGTAGGTCATGCCGGCCTCGGCCGCCAGGTTCAGCGTATGGCGCCCCACGCTGGCCGCCCACAGCGCCTTGGCGTAGGCTTCGTCGAAGCGGTTGTCGGTGCCGCCCAGCGCCATTTCGTTGGTGGCCAGCAGGTAGTAGCCCTTGCGCGGGAACTGCGGATCGTCGAGCTGGTCGATGGTCAGCTGCGCGCGCACCGTAGGCTGGCTGACGCGGCCGCTGGGGAACAGCCTGCCACTGCTGCTGGTCACGTTATAAGAGGGCGAATACTGCACCTGCTGGTAGTTCAGGCCGGCGCGGAATTCGCCCAGGCGGCCGATCGGCACGCCGAAGTCGATCCCCGCCAGGGCGGTGTCGACACGGTAAGCGGTCAGCGGGGTGGCGCGGCGGTCGGAGGCGTTGTCGGGATAGACATCGATGTGCTTGCGGCTGTACTCGGCATAGGGGGCGATGTAGAAACCGAAGCGGTCGAACACCGGCTGGCGCAGTTCGGTGTGCCAGCTGGCCTGGTTGCTGCCCAGCACCAGGTCGTTGCGCCATTCGAGGCCGCCCGGCGTCAGCCACGGGTAGCGGTGGCCGATCTGCAGGTTGAAGGCGCCCTGCCCGTTGAAACTGTTCGACAGGCCGAAGCCGAACAGCAGGAATTGCGGCCCCCAGGACTTCTCGTGCGCGTCCACCTTGAGCACATTGCGCGCCGTGCCGTCCGGCCCCGGCTGGGTGACCAGTTCCTGCGTCACGCTCTCGAAATCACCCGTGGTCGACAACTGGGCCAGTTCGCGGTTGAGCGCCACCGCGTCATAACGATCGCCCTCGCGCACGTTCAGGTATTCGCGCACATAGCTGGCGGGAATGTGGCCGTGCGTGTTGATGTCGATGCCATCGATGCGCGCCAGCGGCGACAATTCGGGCGCGCCGTGGCGCGTGTCCAGATAGGCCTGCCAGGCTTCGGGCGCCAGCGCCAGCGCCGCCAGGCGCTGGCTGGCTCCCTGCGTCGCCAGCCAGCCGGCCTGGACGCCGTCGTTGGCACGCGAGAAGTCCGTGAAGGACAGGTCGCCCAGCTGGGGTTCCAGCAGCACGTCGCTGCCATGCAGCAAGCCCTTCTGCGTGGCGACGTTCTGGTTCATCAGGATGGTCACCATCTGCTGGGTGACGTCGGCCGGCGAGTTCAGGCTGGCCGGGTCCTCCAGCGGCGAACCCACGTTGACGGCGATCACCACGTCGGCGCCCATGTCGCGCGCGAGCTGCACCGGCAGGTTGCTGACCAGCCCGCCGTCGACCAGCGTGCGCCCGCCGACCTGGATCGGCGCGAACAGGCCCGGCACCGCCACGCTGGCGCGGATGGCGGTCGGCAGCGAGCCGTGGTCGAACACCACCGGCTGGCCGCTGCCGAGATCGGTGGCCACGGTGCGGAACGGCACCGGCAGCTTGTCGAAATCCACCTCCGCGGGCAGTTGCGCGGTCCAGTTCTGCAGCAGCGCGAACAGGCGGTTGCCTTGCACCAGGCCGGTCGGCAGCTTGAACTTCTTGTCGCCGAAACCGAGCGAGATGCCGATCGGATAGGCGAAATTGTCCTCACGCAGTTTCTGCGGCAGTTGCGCGCGCTCATTGCGGTCGAAGGCGATATCGCTCAGGTCGGTGTGCGACAGGCGCTGCTCCAGTTCGCCGGCGGACAGGCCGCTGGCGTAGAGACCGCCGACCACCGCACCCATGCTGGTGCCGGCGATGCAGTCCACCGGCACGTGCAGCGCCTCCAGCGCCTTCAGCACACCGATATGCGCATAGCCGCGCGCACCGCCGCCGGACAAGGCCAGGCAGATGCGCGGACGCTTGCCGGGCGCGCCGTGGGCGGCATCGGCCAGCCCCTGCAGGGCTGGCGCCGCAGCGCCCGAGCCACCACGCGCCGGCGCAGAAGCGTCGCTGGAGGCACTCGCCAGCGTGGCGGCACGGGCGACAGGCAGCAGCATCGGCAAGGCGAGCGCGGCCAGCAGGAGCAGCCAGACGCCGAGCGGCGCAAGGCGGCTGGCGGCGGCACGATGGGCTGTGCGGATCATGGCGAGGGGGCGGATGAAGTCGGGCAGGGCCGCGTGGCGCGCCGGCCTGTTCGCGGCGCGCGCCATTCAGCGCGACAAAACCTCTCACAATAGGCGAATCGCCGCCCCTTGAGAAGCATGGCGCGGGGCCGGGCCGGGTCCGCAGACCAAGCACTGCGGCGATTGCGGCACCGCGCCGTCGGCGGGCCTCCGACGTGTGTACACGATACAACACTTGCGCGCTGCCCATCCGGCCGCGCGATGCTCCGCCATGGCGTGTGCGGCCACCGCCCGAACCTGCCACCTCAGGCCGGCACCTCAGGCCGGCATCTCAAGCCACCGCCTCAGGCCGGCGCCGGCCAGCTGCCGGTCGCCGCCAGCGCCGGCGACCAGTCCTGGAAGTCCCAGCGCAGCGGCAGCACGCCCGGCCGCCGCAGCACCCGCTCCACATGGATGCGCACCAGCCGCTCGGCGCCCGCGAAGCCGGCCAGCTCCGGCCCGTCCCAGATCACCTCGGCGCTTCCGCCCAGGTGCAGCAGCGTGCCGTCCTCGAAATCGGGCACCAGCAGCCCGGCCTGGGGCCAGGCCAGCAGGTTGCCGATGGTATTGAAGTAGGCGTTGCCGTTGAAATCGGGAAACGTCACGGTGCCGTCGCCATCCACGCGCAGGAAGCCGGGCTTGCCGCCGCGGTGCGACACGTCGGCGCCGCCGGTAGCCGGCTCCCCTGCCGCGCGGTGGTACGTGGCGATGAAGGCCGTGTCGGCCCGCCGCAGCAGATCCTGCGCGGCCTCGTCGAGCCGCCCGCCGCGCCAGGCCGGCAACGGTGCCGGCGCCACCGTGCGCACCGCGCGCAACTGGATGTAGCGCGGGCAGTTGCCGAAGCTCTGGCTGACCGCGACCTGCAGGCCGGCCGGCCCGATGGCCTCGATCCGCCCGTTGACCCGGTTGCGCCGGCGCGACTGCAGCTCGATGCCAAGCATGCCGACGTCGCTGCCGGCCTGCAGCGCGCCGTCGAGCGGATCGGCCGGCAGCAGCCCGGCGCCGATATTCAGGTGATACGGATCCGGCGCCTGCACGAAGCCGGGCACCCCGGCCAGCATGGTCGCCCACGGCTGCCCTTCGGCGTCGAGCGCGCCGAGCAGCAGGCACGGCAGCTGGGCGAAGAACTCGCGGTGCTGCACGGGCATGTGCGCCCGCACGGCGCGCCGCCCGGCCGCCTCGCTCCACGCCCGCTTGCCCGCGCGCTCCTGCGCGGCCTGCTCGCCAGCGTGGAACGGCGAGCCGGCGAGGGGCCAGCCGCGCAGGTCGCCGCCGGCGGCGGCATCCGGCTTGGTGTCCATGATGATCTCCCTTAGCTCCCTTAGCTCCCTTAGGCAGATGAGGCGGCAGCGCCAGGCGCGCAAGCGGCCAGGTGGTTAGGCGGCCAGGCCCGCCGGTGTCGCGGGCATCGGCACGAAGCCCGGCAAGGCCTCGACCGCCGCCAGCCTGGCACGCAGGGCCGGATAGGGCGCGAGAGAGATATTGCCCTCATCGGCACGCGCGATGTAACTGTAGGCCGCCACGTCGGCCAGCGTCGGCGCGTCTGCCGCCAGGAAGCGCTGCCCTGCCAGCAGGGGCTCCATCAAGGCGAACAGGCCGCGGGCCCGCGCGATGGCGTCATCGAGCGGCCGCGGCACGCCGAACAGCACCGCCAGCCGCGCCGCCGCCGGCCCGAAGGCAATCTCGCCGGCGGCCACCGACAGCCAGCGCTGCACCGCCGCGGCGCCGGCCGGGTCGCGCGGCAGCCAGCGGCCGTCGTCGTAGCGCAAGGCGAGGTAGACCAGGATGGCGTTGGAATCGCTGACGATGGTGCCGTTGTCGTCCAGCACCGGAACCTGGCCGAAGGGATTGAGCTTGAGGAAGAGCGGGCGCTTGTGCTCGCCGCCGCGCAGGTCCACCGGCACCAGCCGGTAGGGCAGGCCGAGCAGCGACAGGAACAGCTGCGCGCGGTGCGCGTGCCCCGACAGCGGCATGTGATACAGCACGAGCGGATTGGCGGGGGATGCGGCAAGGGTCATCTCGGGTCTCCGGGGAAACGGCTTGCGCCGAACGGTTGCCTCCATTCTGGCCCGCGCGCTGATTGCAATAAATGGGGCGGTCCGTATTTGACTACTCCACGAATCGGAGTAATGTGGCGGCCATGGACAAGCTACGCGCCATGCAGGCCTTCGTTCGCATCGTCGAGGAAGGCAGCCTCACTGCCGCCGCCACCGCCCTCGGCAGTTCGCTGCCGGCCGTGGTGCGCACCCTCGCCGCGCTGGAGGCCGAACTCAATGTGCGGCTGCTCAACCGCACCACGCGCCGGCTCTCGCTGACCGACGAGGGCCGCGGCTACCTGGCCGGCTGCCGGCGCATCCTGGCCGCCGTCGACGAGGTCGAGGCCGGGCTGAGCGCGCGCCACGTCGAGCCCGCCGGGCAACTGACCATCACCGCGCCGGTACTGTTCGGCCAGATGTACGTGGCACCGGCGGTGACGGGCTTCGCGGCGCGTTATCCGGCGGTGAGCTGCCGCATGGAATTCACCGACCGCGTGGTGAACCTGCTGGAGGAGAACATCGACGTCGGCATCCGCATCGGCCCGCTGGCGGACTCCACGCTGGTGGCGCAGGCGGTCGGCCGGATCCGGCGCGTGGTGGTGGCGACCCCGGCCTTCCTGCGCCGGCACGGCGTGCCGGCGCACCCGCGCGAGCTGGCGCAGCACAACTGCGTGCGCTTCATCGGCAATGCGGCGCACTGGTGGACCTTCCAGGAGGACGGCGAGTCCTTCCACGTCCCCGTGAGCGGCAATCTCGAATTCAACCAGACCGCGCCGGCGGTGGCGGCCTGCGCCGCCGGCGCGGGCTTCGGCAACTTCCTCTCCTACCAGGTGGCGCCGCTGGTGGCGGCGCGCCAGCTGCGCATCGTGCTGCAATCGTTCGAGCAAACGCCCTGGCCCCTGTCGCTGATCTATCCGCACGCGCGGCTGCTGCCGGCGCGCAGCCGGGCCTTCCTCGAGTGGATGAAGGCCGACCTGGGGCCGCGCTTCCGCTAGCGTCGCAGCAGAATCCGCCGCCGCAGCCGCCGCACCAGGCGCTTACTCGAGCACGATGCCGGCGCTGCGGATCACCTCGCGCCACTTGCTCACCTCGGCATCGATGAAGCCGGCGAACGCCGCGCTCGAGCCCGGCTCGGGCTGCAGGCCCAGCGCCACCAGCCGGTCGCGCGTGCCGGCGCCGGCCAGCACCGCGCTGGCATCGCGATTGAGCTGCTGCACGATGGCCGCCGGCGTGCCGGCCGGCGCCAGCAGGCCGAACCAGCCGTAGCCCACCACGCCGGGGTAGCCCTGCTCGGCGAAGGTCGGCGCCTGCGGGTAGACCGGCGTGCGCTGCTCCGACGCCACGGCCAGCACGCGCAGCTTGCCGGCCTTGACGAAGGGCAGCGCCGACGTGATGGCCGTCAGCGTGGCATCGACGCGGCCGGCCAGCAGCTCGGTGTAGGCGGTGGCGTCGCCGCGGAAATGCACGTTGACGTCGCGGAAACGCCCCTGCGCGGCGAACAGTTCGGCAGCCAGGTGCGGCCCCGAGCCCGCGCCGGGCGAAGCGAAGGTCGCGCCCTCACGCTGCGCGCGCGCCAGGCGCACGAAGTCCGCCACGTTGCGCGCCGGCGAATCGGCCCGCACGATCAGGAACAACGGCCCCAGCACGCGCGGCCCGATGGCGGCGAAGTCCTTGCGGATGTCATAGGGCTGCGGCAGTCCGGCGGTAGTATTGATGGCGAACGGCGCCGCCGCCCACAGCAGCGTGTAGCCGTCCGGCTTGGCATGGGCGACCTGCTCATTGGCCAGGCGCGTGCCCGCGCCCGGCTTGTTCTCCACCACGAACTGCTGGCCGTAGCGGCGGCTCAGCGCCTCGGCCAGCAGGCGTGCCGAGGTATCGTTGGAGCCGCCGGGCCCATAGGGCGACAGCAGCCGCACCGCGCGGGAGGGATAGTCCTGCGCGCGTGCCGGTGGCACGCCCCCGGCCAGCAGCAAGGCCAGCGCCGGCACGCGCGCCAGCAGGTCGCGCCGCGTCAGGCGCGCGCTCATTGCCCCACCTCCACGCGGCGCAGGGGCGGATAGGCGAAGTGGTTGTCGAGGTGGGCCGCGGCGGGAATGTACAGCCGCAGCACCACGTAGAACGGACCGGTCGGGGCCGGCAGCCAGTTGCCACGGCATGCCGGGTCCGCCGGCGGCACGGCCGACAGGTGCAGGCGCAGGCCGCCATCGGCCTCGTGGCGCAGGCCGGGCGAGCGGTCGCCCAGCGAGTAGCGTTGCAGCGGGTTCTCCACCAGCATGCAATCGCGCTTGTCATACAGGGTCAGCGACCAGAAGGCGCCCACCTGCGGCAGCCCGCCGGCGGGAAAGTCCAGCACGTAGGCCTGGCGGCCATCGAGCGGCACGCCGTCACCGTCGCGCTCGGCGATCACGTACATCGCCTCCTCGATGCCGAGCGCGCCGATATAGTTCCTCGCCACCTGGGCCCGCTGCAGAGTCTGCGCGCCGAAGGTGGCACGGATCGCCACCGGCAGGCTCCAGCCGCCGCCCAGGGCGGCTTCGGCCGGCACGTCCAGTTCCGCCAGCACGGCCTGCAGCGCGGCCGCCAGTTCCGCCAGCTGCGCTTCGCCCAGCGCGCCCGCCTCGCAGCCGGCACCGATGCCGACCTGCGCGAAGCGCGCCACCAGCGGCGCCTCCTGCGCGTCGGGCGGATAGTCGCGCAGCGCGCGGTTGACCACCTCGGCAAAGCGGCGCGCCTCGCCGGGACGCTCGTCCGGGCGCATCGCCACATCGAAGGCGAAGGCCGCCGGCTGCCCGTCGGCACGGCTCAGCCGGATGCCGTCCTGGAAGGCATGCACGGCGGGCAGGTCCGCCTCGCCCTCGGCCAGCAGGCGGCCGATCATCCAGACCGCATCGGTCGGGCAGGCGATGGCGCGCGCGCCGTCCGGCACCCTGCCCTGCCAGCCCGGCGCATGCAGCAGGAAGCGGCCCGGCCCCGCGCCGGTGGTACGCGTGCCGATGTAGCCGAAGGGATTGGTATAGAAATCCAGCAGGCCCAGCACGTAGTAGCGCCCCAGGCTGTCCGGCACCTCCAGCAGCAGCGGCCCGCGCGACAGGTCCAGCCAGGCATTGGTGTACAGGGTGTCGTTGTTCGGCGTCACCACCTGGCGATGGCGCGGCCCCAGCAGCTCGCGCGTGTGGGTGATCTGGTTGACCCAGCGCAGCGTCGACGCCGGGCCGTCGCCGGCGAAGCGGCCCGCCGCATCGCGGCGCGGGCAGGTCGCCGCGCGCATGCGCGCCATTTCGTAGAGCGGCAGGGTGTGCAGCACCGCCTCGCGCGCCAGCGCCTGCTGCGCAGAGAGCGAACCGGAGTGGGGTGCGTGCGGGTCATGGGGGGTCGGATGGGAGGTCATCGTCGGTCTCCGGATTCAGTCGAGGCGCACCACCGCGGGAATGGCGTACTGGCCGGCCATGAAGGCCGGCGACGGATGGTAGAGGCGCAGGATCAGGTAGAAGCGGCCGGCCGGCGCCGGCAGCCAGTTCGCCTCCGCCTCGGGACGGCCATGCCCGATCGGGATCACCAGGCTGCCGTCGGGCTCGAAGCGCAGCCCGGGCGTGCGGTCGCCGACCGCATAGCGGCCGATCTCGTTGGCGGCGAAGTAGCGATCCTCGCCGTACAGCGACACCGACCAG
Organism: Cupriavidus malaysiensis; assembly: GCF_001854325.1. NCBI lineage: Bacteria > Pseudomonadati > Pseudomonadota > Betaproteobacteria > Burkholderiales > Burkholderiaceae > Cupriavidus > Cupriavidus malaysiensis. The sequence goes on along the minus strand of NZ_CP017755.1, from coordinate 826,541 downwards.
AAGGCCTGCGCCGGCGGCAGCTGCCCCGGCGCGAAGCGCAGCGCGTAGCGGTGGCGGCCGTCGAGCGGCTCGCCGTCGGCGTCGAAATCGGCCATGGCGTAGACCGCCTCGTCGGCGCGCAGCGCGCCCAGGCCCTTCATCGCCGTGGTGGCCCGCAGCAGCCAGTCGTCGCCCTCGTCGCCGAAGCGGCCGAGCTGGAGGCTGTAGCCCCAGCTCTTGCGCTGCTGGCTGCGCGTATGGGCCTCGATCAGCGCCATGCCCTGGCGGTAGGCGCCGGCCAGTCCGGCACGCACCGCCGGACGCAGCGCAGCGACCTCGGGAGCATCCTCCAGGCGCACGCCGACCTTGCGCAGCAGCGTCAGCAGGCCCTGGTCGCGCGGCGCCGGCGGAAAATCGCGCAGGCCGTTGAACAGGTTCTGGAAGAAGTCCATGGCCTCGTCGCCGGTCTCGCTCCAGGCTTCGATGCTGGGCGGGCGGCGCCGGCCCGGCGCGGCGGCGATGGCGAAGCCACGCTCGAAGGCCAGCGCGCGCGGCAGGTCGGCCTCGCCCTGCACCAGCACGCGGCCCAGCAGCCAGACCAGCGGCGTGGGGCAGTTCACCACATGCGCGCCGCCGGCCTGCCGGCCGGGCCCGGCCAGCACGACCTCGCCGCCCTCCGGCGGGATGTTGCGCGGGCCCAGGTTGGCGAAATTGTGCGTGTAGGCGTCCAGCAGCTCGATCACGTAGTAGCGCTCGCGCTCGGGCAGCGGCGGGATGCGCAGCGTGACCGGCCCGTCGGCCAGGTGGATCCAGCCGCAGAAGTACAACAGGTCGTTGGCCGGCGTGACGATGTCGCGGTCCTCGTGGGTCCACTGCCGCTCGCTGGCGGACAGCACGTTGACCGGCGCGCGGCCGTAGCCGGTGGCCTCGCGCGCCGAGGTCTGCAGCCGGCAGGTGCGCAGGCTCTCCACCAGCGGGTAGCCGTACAGCACCAGCGGCAGCGCGGCGGCGGCGGCCAGCGCCTCCTGCGGGCTGGCGGCGGAAAGGATGGGGGCATTCATGCGGGAGTCTCCTCGTCTGACTTCGTTGTCCTGCTTGTGCTGCTTGTGCTGCTTGTGCTGCTTGTGCTGGCCAGCACGTTGCCACCGTAGGCCAGCCGTGCGACCGGGGCAAAGTCGCGCAGCGGCGCATAGGGCAGGCGCGGGAACACCGAGGGAGCGATCGCGTGCGTGGCCGAGATGCCGAGCAGCAGCGTGTAGCCGTCGGGCGCGGCGCGCGCCACCTGCGCCGAACCGATGGTGCCGGTGGCGCCGGCCACGTTCTCCACCACCACGGTCTGCTTGAGCTCGGCGCCCAGGCGCACCGCCACCAGGCGCCCGAGCACGTCGGTGCCGCCCCCCGGCGGGAACGGCACCACCAGGCGGATCGGCTTGTCCGGGTAGCCGCCCGCGCGCGCGGGCCCGCTGGACGCGAGCAGTACGCAGGCACTGCCCACGCCGCCCAGGCCGGCCACGCCGACCGCTCCTGCCATGCCTGCCGCGCCCAGACAGCCCCGCATGCGGGCGAGCGCGCCCCGCAGCGTCCATGCTGCCGATCGTTCCATCGTTGTCTCCAGTTGTCTTGGGTCCACGGAATCCCTGAAATCGGTCGGTGCATGCGGTGTCCTTCACCGCCCATGTCAAGAATTCAGTGGACCAGGATCGGCGTCCGTCTGGCGCGAACGCTCGCGAGCCGTGCCTCTCAGGCCGGTGGCCGCAGCGTGATCACGGCGTCGGCCGCGCACAAGCCGTCGGCGCCGATGATGAAAGGATTGATCTCCAGCGTATCGAGCCGCTCGCCCAGCGCCACCGCGCAGCGCGAGACGCGCACCAGCACCTCGGCGATCGCGTCGAGGTCGAGCGGCGCATGGCCGCGGTGGCTCTCGCACAGGGCTGCAGCGCGGCTGCGTGCCAGCATGTCGCGCGCGCGTGCCGGCGACAGCGTCACCACCGCCTCGACGGCATGCGCTGGCTCGCGGAACACCAGGCAGCCGCGCGCTTCCAGCCAGGCGCGCTTGTCGTCGTCGACCAGCCCGCTCAGCAGCAGCGGCGCGCCGCCACGCAGCCGTAGGCCGGGCTGTCCGCGACGGCCTCGAGCGCGCCCAGCAGCACGGCCGGCTGCGCCATGATCTGGCCCGTCACGTCGATCGGGTTGGCGGTGCTCGCGAAGGGAATCGCCTCACGCAACGCCCGCGCGGCTTCCGGCGGCATCGGCGGCAGCGGCACGCCGAGGCGCTCGGCACTGTCGGCCATCATGATGCCGACCCCGCCCGACACGGTGACGATGGCGAGCGGCGCCACCGCGCCGGCCGCCAGTCCCGCGGGGCTCGACCAGCGCGCCGGGCGGCGCCCGCGCGACAGCACATAGCCGAGGCGGAAGAACGCTTCCAGCGTGTCGGCGCGATGCACGTTGTATTCGTCGAAGACCGCCTGGTAGACCGCGTCTTCGCCGGTCAGGCTGGCCGTGTGCGACTGCGCCGAGCGTGCCCCGGCCGCGGTGACGCCCACCTTGGCCACCACCACCGGCTTGCCGGCCGCGCGCGCCGCCGCCAGTGCGCCGCGCAGGCGCGCGCCGTCGCGGCAGCCCTCCATGTAGACCAGGATCACGCGCGTGGCGTCATCGCGCGCCAGCCAGGCGATCACGTCGGCCAGCTGCAGGCCGGCCTCATTGCCGGTGGTCACCCAATGGCTCAGGCCGAGGCCGGCCTCGCGCGCCAGCGCGAAGGCGTAGGCGCCGAAGGCACCGCTCTGGCTGACCAGCGCGACATCGCCGACCGGCGGCACGCCCGCCAGCGGCACCGGGGAAAAGGTCGCGAACACACGTTCCCGGAGGTTCATCGCGCCCAGGCAATTGGGGCCGAGCAGCAGCACGCCGTGGGCTTGCGCGGCGCGGGCCAGCGCCTGCTGCAGGCGCGCGCCCCGCGCATCCTGCGCACCCTGTGCATCATCGTCCGCCCCGCCGGTCTCGGCAAAGCCGGAGGTGAAGTACACCGCGGCGCGCACGCCGGCCTGGCCAAGCTGCGCCATCACGTCAAGCGCGGCCGCCGCCGGCACCGCCACGATGGCCAGGTCGACCGGCACGCCGATGGCGGCCAGCGAAGGATAGGCGCGCAAGCCCTGAATCTCGCCCGCATCGCGGTGCACCGGGTAGATCCGGCCCGGGTAGCCGAGCTCGCGCAGCAGCCGGATCGGCATGCCGCCCACCTTGTCGGGCTGCGTCGAGGCGCCGATCACGGCGATGGAACGGGGCTGCAGCAGGGCATCGAGATCGTGCATCGGCAAAGGTCTCCTCGTCTTGGGCGGCGGCGCCGTCCGTTTTTCGTTGTCCGCGCCGGCCGCACGGCGCGCGGCTGCCTCGGCGGCGCTAGCGCTGCAGGCCCGCGGCCGCCTCCACCGCGCGCACCATCTCCATCAGCATCGGCGCGATGCGCCGCTCCAGCGTGCCGCGACGCAGTTGCGAGCCCGCCAGCGCGCAGTTGAACAGCAGCGGGCGGTTCAGGTAGACGATGCGCGAATAGACGCCGGCGCCATGCACCCCGCTGCCGGCATCGCCTTCGTTGATGGCGAAGCCGCGTTTCGGGTAATGGGCCACGTTGTGGCAGACGCGGTCGTAGCAGGCCTCGTATTCCTCGGGCCGCTCCGCCTTGGCCGAGGCCATCAGCTTGCCGAACTCCTGCTTGGACAGCGTGCACAGGAAGGCGCGGCCCATGGCCGTGCGCATCACCGAGCGCACTGCGCCCACGCCGGGCTTGGCCGGCGTGCCCTCGTTGTGGGTGCAGGACAGCAGGTAAGTGACATCCAGCCGGTGCGCCACGCCCATCGACACCGCGCCCTCGACGCGGTCGGCCAGCGCCTGCATCAACGGGCGCGCCAGGTGGCGCACCTGCAGGCCGGCCAGGTAGGGGTAGCCCAGCGCCAGCACCTGGGCGCTGACGAAGTACTTGTCGAGCTTGGGATCCCAGTCGAGGTAGCCGAGCTCGAACAGCGTGCGGCAGATGCGCGACACGGTGGCGCGCGGCAACTGCAGGCGCTGCGCCAGCTCCCCGTTGCCGAGCGGCTGCGGCTCGTCGATGAAGCAGCGCAGCAAGGCGAAGCCCTTGGCCAGCAGTCCGCCGAAGGACGGGTCCTCGAGGCGGCGCTCGGCGATGAATTGTTCGACCGGCGTATTCATGTCTTGTCTCCTCTGACCAGTTTGGGTCGTCCGGCTCCGCAGTGTCAAAGTCCGGAATTCATTTCCAGATATTGGAAATGAGTCTAGTCGCTTGACGTGGAACGCGTTGAACCATATGGTTCGAAAACCGAACGAAGATTCGAATTTCTGGAGACAGCTTCATGCACACCTCACCCGCGCGCAGCGCGTCAGGCGGGTCCGCCTTCCCGACCGTTGCCACGCCGACCATCCTGCAGCCGCCGCGCCAGCGGCGCGCCCGCGAGACCGAACAGGCCCTGCTGAGCGCCGGCCGCGACCTGCTGGCCCAGCGCGATTTCGCCGCCGTCTCGGTGGCGCAGATCGCCGCCGCCTGCGAAGTCTCGGTAGGTGCCTTCTATGGCCGCTTCCGCGACAAGATGGCCTTCTTCGAGGCCCTGCGCGCCCTGGTCATGGAGGAAACCGCCGCTTCGGTAGCGCGCTACCTGAGCCAGGAACGCTGGATCGAGGTCTCCACCCGCGAGATGGTGGACAAGACCATGCGCTTCCTGGTGCGCGGCGTGCAGGCCAACCGCGGCGTGATCCGCGCTTCGCTCAAGCATGCCTCCACCCGCCCGGAAGAATGGTTGCCGCACCGCGAGAGCGGCGAGGACGTGGTGTGCCGCATGGTGGAACTGCTGGTACCCCGCCTGCCCTACGCCGCGGACCAGGCAGAGCTGCGCGTGCGTTTCGCCCTGCAGGCCGTCTTCAGCGTGCTGGTCAATGCCGTGATCAACGATCCCGGCCCGCTCCAGCTCGACGACGAGCGCCTGCCCGCCGAACTGAGCGGCATGGTGACGCGCTATCTCGACCTGCCCGCCTGAGGCAAGGCCCGCGCCTGCCGTAGCCTGCGCGAGAGACGGCGCCGCCCCTCGCGCAGGCAGCGACAATGCAGGCGGGAAATGACCGCTATGAATCCTGCGCGGCTTGCTTTGGCGCGCTGCGGCATCACGCCTACAATGGCCCCGCATCCCGCGCGGCCGTCCACCACGGCACGGCCCCGGCACCCTTTCCACCCAATCGATTGCGGGCGCCTCGCCGCGCCCTTGCGGACATGGCTACGCTTTTCCTGGTGCGACATGGTCAGGCCTCCTTCGGCGCGGCCAACTACGACTGCCTCTCGGCCACCGGCCGGCAACAAGCCCGCTGGCTGGGCGAATACTTCCGCACGCGCGGCCTCGCCTTCAGCCGCGTCTTCGCCGGCACCCTGGTGCGCCAGCAGGACACCGCCAGCGAGATCCTGGCCGGCCTGGGCGGCCCCGGCGCCACGGTGCAGACCCACGCCGGGCTGGACGAATACGATGGCGAGGCGCTGTACCGCAGCTACACCGGCGGCGGCGACCATCGCGCCCACCAGAACGGCGACTACAACGACTACTGGCGCACCTTCCGCGCCGCCTACCAGGCCTGGACCGAAGACAAGCTGAGCGACATGCCGGAGTCCTGGGCCGACTTCGGCCGCCGCATCCGCGCCGGGCTGCAACAGTCCCTGGAAGGCGCCACGCGCGACGACAACATCCTCGTGGTCAGCTCCGGCGGCGCCATCGGCCGCGCCACCGCCGACCTGCTCGGCGCGCCCGCGCAGACCGCCATCGAACTGAACCTGCAGTTCCGCAATACGGCCTTCTGCGAGATCATCGCCGGCCGCTCGGCCCAGCGCCTGCTCAGCTTCAACAACCTGCCCCACCTCGACCAGCCCGAGCGGCGCGAGGCCATCACCTTCGCCTGACGGCGCGGTGCGGCGGCCGGGCAAGGCAACGCACCATGCCAGCGCCCGCCCTCACCCCCGGCCCCTCTCCCGCAAGCGGGAGAGGGGAGCGAACCAGGGAGCACGCCAGCGAGCCACGGCGCCCCGCACCGTCAAAGAAAAAGGGACCGGTCACCCGGCCCCTCTCGTTGCGCGCGACGCCGTTTCAGCCCCGCAGCCTCACAGCCGCTCGACGATGGTCACGTTGGCCATGCCGCCGCCCTCGCACATGGTCTGCAGGCCGTAGCGCTTGCCGCGCTGGTGCAGCGCGTGCACCAGCGTGGTCATCAGCTTGGCGCCCGAGCCGCCCAGCGGATGGCCCAGGGCGATCGCGCCGCCGTTGACGTTGAGCCGGTCCGGATCGGCGCCGGTGGTCTTGAGCCAGGCCAGCGGCACCGGGGCGAAGGCCTCGTTGACCTCGAACAGGTCGATCTCGTCGATCTTCATGCCGGCGCGCTTGAGCGCGTGCAGCGTGGCCGGCACCGGCGCCTCCAGCATGATGACCGGGTCGTGGCCCAGCATGGTCATGTGATGCACGCGCGCCAGTGGCTTGACGCCCAGCTTCTTCAGGCCCGCTTCGTTGACCACCATCAGGCCGGCCGCGCCGTCGCAGATCTGGCTGGCGGTGGCGGCGGTGACGCGCCCGCCTTCGGCGATCAGCTTGACGCTGCCGATCGACTCCAGCGTCGCATCGAAGCGGATGCCCTCGTCCACGGTATGCAGCTCGCCGTTGGTGCTGCCGTCGGGCAGGCGCACGGCCACCGGCACGATCTCCGCGGCGAACACACCGGCCTGGGTGGCGGCGATGGCGCGCTGGTGGCTCTGCAGCGCATAGCGGTCCAGGTCCGCGCGCTGCAGCTCATACTTGCGCGCCATCATCTCGGCGCCGGTGAACTGGCTGAACTTCACGCCGGGATAGCGCTGCTGCATGTTGGGGCTCATCGAGCTGCCGAAGCCGTTCTGCGCCGGCAGCGTCGACGGCAGCCCCATCGGCACGCGCGTCATGCTCTCCACGCCGGCGGCGATGACGATGTCCATGGTGCCCGACATCACCGCCTGCGCGGCGAAGTGCAGGGCCTGCTGGGAGGAGCCGCACTGGCGGTCCACCGAAGTGCCGGGCACGCTCTCCGGCAGGCGCGAGGCCAGCACCGCATTGCGCGCGATATTGCCCGACTGCTCGCCGGCCTGGCCGACGCAGCCCATGATCACGTCCTCGATCAAGGCCGGGTCGGCGCCGGTGCGCTCGACCAGCGCGTCCAGCACCTGCGCCGCCAGGTCGGCCGGATGCCAGCCGGACAGCTTGCCGCCCTTGCGTCCTCCCGCGGTGCGCACCGCGGCAACGATGTATGCCTCTGCCATGTGATCTCCTTTGTCCCCAGTTGTCGTGGTCGTGGCGCCGCCGCATGGCGGCGCCGGGCGGACGCGGCCGGGCACTGCGCGGCCCGCCGTCCGATGCCTCGATTCTGCGGCGCCCGCCGCGCGCGTGGCGTCGTCGGAAGCGACGATTGCGCGGCTAGGTGCATGGGCAGGTGCACGGGCAGGTGCCTGCCGGGGTGTGCGCCTAGGTGCGCGGCTGCAGCACGGAAAAGATCGCCGTCGCGCGCAGCAGGCAGCGCTCGCCGGCCAGCAGCCGGCAGCTGCCGAAGCGCAGCCGGTTGCCGAGCTTGTCGAAGCTCACGTGCGCCTCGACCCAGTCGCCGACCCGCGCCGAGTCGAAGAAGTCCAGGCTCAGGTTGGCCGTCACCGCGGTGGGACGCTTGCTGCCTGTCTCCAGCGACATCATCATGCCGATCGCGGTGTCGGCCAGCGTGGCCAGCATGCCCCCGTGCGGAATGCCGAGCGGGTTCAGGTGCTGCGGCCCGATGCGGATGCCGACCGCGCGCCTGGCCGGATGCACGTAGAGCTGGCCGAAGTTGGCCAGGAAACCGCTGGTGCCGCGCAAGGCGACGAAGCCTTCCGGCGGATCGTCCGCCGGCGCCCCGTCGGCCGCTACGGCGGCCAGCGCGCGGCCGTCGGTGCTATCGCCGCCCATCTCAGGCGGCGAAGTACTGCGAGGCCGCGCCGAGGCGTTCGCGGCACTCCGCGACCATGCGCTCGATCAGCTCGGCGCAGGTCGGCACGTCTTCGATCAGGCCCACGCACTGTCCGGCGCTGACGATGCCGTCGTGTACGTTGCCGGCCTGCAGCGCGGCCTTGCCGCGCGCGCCCGCCACCAGGTGGCGCACTTCCTCGAACTGGGCGCCGCCGGGACGGCGCTCGATCGCCACCACCTCTTCCGAGATGGCGTTCTTCAGCACGCGTGCGGTGTTGTGCAGGGTGCGGAAGATCAGCTTGGTGTCACGCTCGCTTGAGTCGACCAGGGCCTGCTTGATGTGGTCGTGGATAGGCGCCTCGCGCGTGGCGCAGAAGCGCGTGCCCATGTTCACGCCCTCGGCGCCCAGTACCAGGGCGGCAGCCATTCCGCGCCCGTCGGCGATGCCGCCCGAGGCGATCACCGGGATGCCCAGCCGCCGGGCCGCCAGCGGGATCAGCACCAGGCCCGGCACATCGTCCTCGCCGGGATGGCCGGCGCACTCGAAGCCGTCGATCGACACGGCATCGACGCCCAGGCGCTCGGCCGACAGCGCGTGGCGCACCGCCACGCACTTGTGGATGACCTTGATGCCGGCCGCCTTGGCGCGCGCGATATGCTCCTTGGGATTGTTGCCGGCGGTCTCCAGCACCTTGATGCCGCTGTCGATGATGACGTCGAGGTAGCGCGCGTACGGCGGCGGGTTGATCGACGGCAGCAGCGTCAGGTTGACGCCGAAGGGCTGGTCGGTCATCTCGCGGCAGCGGCGGATCTCGTCGGCCAGCGCCTCCGGCGTCGGCTGGGTCAGTGCGGTCAGGACGCCGAGGCCGCCGGCATTGGAGACGGCCGCGGCCATCTCGGCGTAGCCGACCCATTGCATGCCGCCCTGGATGATCGGATAGCGGATGCCCAGCAGCTCGGTGATGCGCGTTTTCATGGAATTCCTTGATGAAACGAGTTGAATACGGAAGCGAAGCGTCCGGTGCGGCGGGTGCCGCCGGCGGACCGGCCCACCCGCGCGGGCACGCGCGGGTCGTCGTCTTGCGTGGGCCTATATAGTGGGCCTGTACGGCTGCCAGTCTAGCCGCGCCCCGCCCGGCGGGCTTCGTCGGAAGCGACGATTACAAGCGGCGCGTGCCGCACTAGGCTGTCGAGCATCGGCCACCGCCGTGCCGCCCGCCGCGGCCGGCCCCTCCGTCACCTCAACCCTGCCCCTCGCGCGAGACCGCCATGCCAGACGCCAGCCCCCCGAACTTCGAAACCCTGCAGTATGCCGTCGAGGACGGCATCGCCACCCTCACGCTGAACCGCCCGGACCGGCTCAATGCCTTCACGCCGCAGATGATGCACGAGCTGATCGCCGCGTTCGACGCCACCGATGCCGACGACGCCGTGCGCGCGGTCATCGTCACCGGTGCCGGGCGCGCCTTCTGTGCCGGCGCGGACCTCGCCGCCGGCGGCTCCACCTTCGATTTCGAGAAGCGCTATGGCGCCACGCCTGCCAATACCGCGCACCGCGACGGCGGCGGCCGCGTCTCGCTGCGCATCTTCCGCAGCCTCAAGCCGGTGATCAGCGCGGTCAACGGCGCCGCGGTCGGCGTGGGCGTGACCATGCAACTGCCGATGGACATCCGCCTGGCCTCGACCGAAGCCAAGTTCGGCTTCGTGTTCGCGCGCCGCGGCATCACTCCCGAAGCCGCCTCCTCCTGGTTCCTGTCGCGCGTGGTCGGCATCTCCACCGCGCTGGAGTGGTGCTACACCGGGCGGGTCTTCAGCGCGCAGGAAGCGCTGGAGCGCGGCCTGGTGCGCTCGCTGCATGCGCCCGAAGACCTGCTGCCGGCCGCGCGCGCGCTCGCACGCGAGATCGCCGACAACGCCGCGCCGGTCTCGGTGGCCATCTCGCGCCAGCTGATCTGGCGCATGGCGGGCGCCAGCCACCCGATGGAAGCGCACAAGCTGGACAGCCGCGCCATCCAGTCGCGCGGGCGTTCGGCCGACGTCAAGGAAGGCGTGGATGCCTTCCTCGAGAAGCGCCAGGCCGCGTTCCCCGAGCGCGTCTCGCACGACATGCCGGACTTCTTCGACTGGACCGGCGAGCCGCCCTTCGCCTGAGCGCGCCGCCGCGCAGAAGACCGGCGGGCGGAAGGCAGGCCCGCCGCCAAGCAAGAACGAAGGAGAACTGGCCATGCGTGTCAGCGAAGCGGTGGACAGCCGCAAATCGGTGCGGGACTTCCTGCCCACCCCGGTCGATCCGGCCCTGATCCGGCGCGTGCTCGACAGCGCCGCCCGCGCGCCCTCGGGCGGCAACCTCCAGCCCTGGCACGTCCACGTGGTGGGCGGCGAGTCGCTCGACCGGCTCAAGGGCCTCATGCGCGAGCGCGTGGCGGCAGCGCCGGGCGGCGAACGGCGCGAGTACGACATCTACCCGCCCGAGCTGGTTTCGCCCTACCGCGAGCGCCGCTTCGAGGTGGGCGAGGACATGTACCGCTGCCTCGGCATCGCGCGCGAGGACAAGCGCGGCCGGCTGGCGCAGTTCGGCCGCAATTTCGAGTTCTTCGGCGCGCCGCTGGCGCTGTTCTGCAGCGTGGACCGCCGCATGGGGCCGCCGCAATGGTCCGACCTGGGCATGTACCTGCAGACCGTGATGCTGCTGTTGCGCGAGGCGGGCCTGCACAGCTGCGCGCAGGAATGCTGGGCGATCTATCCGGAGACCCTCGCCGGCTTCCTCGCACTGCCGCCGGAGCGCATGCTGTTCACCGGTATGTCGATCGGCTACGAGAACGAAGCCGCGCCGGTCAACCGCCTGCGCGCCGCGCGCGCGCCGCTGCAGGAGTTCGCCGAGTTCCTCGGCATCTGAGCGGCGCGGGCCGCAAAAGGCAAAGGGCGGAACCGTTGCCGGTTCCGCCCCTGCCCTGCCCGCCAGCCCGGTGCGGGCTGGCGTCGCAACGGTACGGTACTTAGTTGTACTCGTACACCGCGGTCTTGTTGCTGCTGTCCAGCATGCGGTAGCCGAACAGGAAGCCGCGCGTCGTGGTCGTCGTGAAGGCCGGCACCGCGGCATTCACCACCACGGACGTCGCCCCCTTCGGCACCGGCGTCGAAGCACCCCAGTTACCCTTGGTGTCGACCGTCACCTGCACGTTGCCGATCTGCTCGGCGGCGGCATTCTGCGCCCAGTCCGCGCTCAGCGATGCCTGCGCACCGTTCAGGCCGCCGTTGCCCGGGTCGAGCGCCGCCAGCGTCGTGCTGCCCGGCGTGTTCCATGCCAGGTTGACGCCTTGCGTGGCCTGCACCAGGTCGGTCAGCAGGGTCTTGTTGTAGGTGTAGGTCGGCGTGGCGCTGGTGCCGTAGAACAGCTCGACCTGGTAGCGCGTGCCCTTGACCACCAGCGCCGGGTTGGAACCGTCGCCGGACTGCGCCCACACGGTATTGCCGGTGATGCCCGAATTGTTGGCCGGGTTGGCCGCCAGCGTGGTGGCGCTGCCGCCGCTGACGCCGGCGGTACGGTAGAGCCAGAAGTTGGGGCAGTTGTAGGACGGCTGGCTGGCGCTCGGCGAGTTGCCGCAGCGCAGCGGCGCCGTCGGCGGCGTGGCGCTCAGCGCGGACAGGATCGCGGTGATGTCGCCGCTCGTGTTGCTGACGTCCATGTAGGACTGCCCGCTTTCTGCCGCGGCCGGCGCCACGTACACGACGCCGCCCGACGGCAGGCCCGGACCGGTCACGCGCGCGAAGTTGAGCGGGTTGCCGTTGCCATCCACGCTGCCCGGCCCCATCGCATTGATCGAGAACTGCAGGCCGCTCTGGAAGCGGCTGAAGTTGCCCGTGTTGCTGGCATTGAGCTGCTGCACGCGGCGGATCAGCGTCTTGAGCGAGACGTCGACCGGTTGCTGGTTGCCGGTCAGCCACCAATTGCTGGCATGCGCGCTGGTGGCACTGTTGGGGATGCTGCGGGCCAGCGTGATGAAGTTGCCGGGATTGCCGTTGCCATCGGCATACTTGATGTTCAGCACGGCCTCGTCCTGCCCGGAAGCGGAGTTCGCGGCGGGATAGAAAGCCATCACCTCGGGCACGCCGAAACGGGCCCCGGTCATGCTGTCGGCGGTCAGCGTGTTGAACAGGAACTGGCCGGCCTGGTAGCCGTTGTGCAGGAAATCCACGCCAGCCGCATTGCTGCTCGATGCCGTGAGGTTCTGGCAGGCCCCGGCGACGGATGTCACCGAAGGACCGCCCTGCGCGGCAGGAATGGTGGTATCCGTGGCCAGCACGCGCTGGCTGGCGGGCAGTGCGAAGCAGCTGCTCAGGGCCTGGGCGACCGCCTGGATGGCCTGCGGGAGGCTGGCCACGCCGGCGGCCGGCGCGCTCAGCGTGCCGCCTGCGCTGGTGGCGGTGGCCAGGGTGATCGGCGTCGGATTGTCCACCGTGGCCAGGGCGGCCTTGCCGGTGGCCGGGTCCTTGACCACCTTGACGATGTCGAGCAACTGGTCGGCCGTGTTGCCGGCGCCGGAGGCGGTCGCGGCCGTGATGGCGGTGGTGAACGGATCGTAGCCCGCCGGCGCGCCGATGGCGGCCAGCACGCTGCTCAACTGCGCCACCACGTTGGCGATGGTCTGCTTGAGTGCCGCGGCATCCACGGTGCCGCCGCTGACCAGGGTGAGCGCATTGCCATCCGGCGCCAGCTGGGCGGCGATCGCCGTGGTCAGCGGCGTGGCGTTGACCGTCAGCGCCGCGCCGGCAGCCGGCGTGGTGGTGCTGACGCTGACCAGGGGCTGGGTGTTGCCGGTGGGATCGGTGACGACGATGAAGAACGGCGCCGCTTCGCCCGCCTTGAGCGTGCAGGTGTAGGTACCGAAGGCACTGGTGGTGATGCTCGATTCCTGGCAGGGCGAATTGCCGCTGCTGTCCGTCACCGCCACGTTCGCGTTGGCCAGCGCGCTGCCGGTGGCCGCGGTACCGCTCAAGGTGGCCGCCGCCGCCGGCGTAGCACTGGTCGTGGTGGTGGTGGTGCCGCCATCGCCGCCGCATGCCGACAGCGCCAGCACCGCGGCGCCGCCCAAGGCGGCGCCGATGCTCTGAATAGGTCTGCTCACTGGACTTCTCCCTGAAGTTGGCTCTTCACTCGTCTTGTTGATTTGCGCTATCCGGCCGCGCGAACGCCCCGGACAAGACGGTCTACGGAGCGCGCAGGCGGCTCCTTGAGTGATATTTGAAAGTCGCGTCGTATGCGCCACTTTTCATGTATGGCAAGCATCACATCAGTGAAACGAGAGCTGATGGACATGCCATGCGGGAAGCGCCGCCAGGCGCAATGCGCACGATGGCGAGCGTTTGCCCCCGCCCCGCGGCGCGCCCGCACGGCGCGGCCGGCTCCGGCCGGTTTCCGTGATTCCGTGGACTACAGCAACCCTAGCTGCCGCGCGATCGCCACGGCCTGGGTGCGGTTGCTGGCGCGCAGCTTGGCGCTGATATTGCGCAGGTGGGTGCGCACCGTGGTCTCGGACACGAACAGGCGCTCGGCCATGGCCACGTTGGAGAAGCCCTCGGCAAGCAGGTGCAGCACCTTCTCCTCCTTGGGGGTCAGCGGCTCGGGCAGCGCCGCACGCGTGGGCGCCGCCTGCGGGGCTGCCGCCTGCTCAGCGGACCGCTCCGGCGCGCAGGCCTGCAGCAGGCGCTGGGCATAAGCGGCGGGCAAGGTGTCGCCGGCGTCCTGCACCGCCTGCGCGGCGAGACGCCGTGCCACCGCGCCTTCGTCGGCGACGATGCGCACGAAGCCTTCGGTGGCACAGAAGCGCACCGTCTCCGCCATCGCCTCGCGCGCCCTGGCCTCGTCGCCCTCGCGCTCCCACGCCACGGCCTGCAGCACGCGCAGCTTCAGCGCGCGCCGCATCAGCTCGCCGCGGCGGGCCGCGGCGAGCTCGCGCGTGATGGCCTCGCGCGCGGCCGGCGCTGGCCCGTTGGCGAGATCCAGGCGCAACTGCGCCAGCGCGACATTCTCCACGTCGTTGGCGAATGAAGTCACGCCGGCGCGCGTCTTCCACAGGTCCGGATCGCTGGCGCGCTGCAGCGCATCGGCCGCCGCATGCCGGTTGCCTTGCAGCAGGGCCAGCCGGCCGCGCTCCAGCAAGGCGCTCTGCACCAGGCGCGGCAGGCTGCGATGATGGCCGAGATGCTCCAGGCCGGCGAGCCACTGGTAGGCCTGGTCGGCCTCGCCGCGCTCGAAGGCGATGCGCGCCAGCACGATATGGCCGGAGATGATCTGATCGGGCAGGCCCAGGTCGCGCGCCAGCGGCACATAGACGTTGAGCAGGCGCTCGGCGCGCTCGCAGTGGTTGCTTTCGTAAAGCGCCTCGGCCAGCAGCAGGCAGGCCATGGCATTGCCGTTGGTCGGTCCGTAGCGGTTGGGCAGCATGGTGCTGGCGGCCACGCGGAAGCGCGCCAGCGCCTGTTGCAGGCGCCCTTGCCGCAGGTCGATCAGGCCCTCCACCGACTCCGAGAAGATCTTGTTGAAGTTGCTGTCCGAACCATGCACCGCCTGGCGGGCCAGCGCCAGCAGGCGGCGTGCCTCGCGGTAGTCGCCCCTGACCGCGGCCAGCCGTGCCATGGAGGTGGCCAGGATGGAATCGGGGAACGGATAGCCCATCGGCAGGGGCAGCGGATCGTCGCGGCTGGCGGCGCGCGCCTCGTCGAAGCGGTCCATCATGTGCAGCAGCATATGGCGCAGCGCGCGCACGTGGGCTTGCACCTCGGGCTCGCACGCGCCCGGGTCGATGGCCTGCAGCAGCGCGATGGCATCGGACGGCCCCCGCGTGAAGGACACCGCCCACACCTGCGCGATCTGCAGCTTGGGCCATGCGGCCAGCCCGCCGGCTGGCACCGAGCCCAGCCAGCGCGCCAGCAGGCGCATGCGGCCCTGCGCCAGCAGGTCGTCGACATTGTCGCGCAGCAGCGGCAGCGCGCGGCCGCTGTCGCCGGCGGCCAGCGCATGCTCGATGGCGGGCACCGGCCGGCCCTGCGTGGCGAACCATTGCGAAGCCGCCAGATGCATCGCCGGCAGCTGGTCCGGCCCGGCAGCGGCCGGCTGCGCGCGCAGGAAATCCGAGAACAGGCTGTGGTAGCGGTACCAGCGCGCGGGTCCGCCCGCGACGGCGGCAGGGCCGCCGGCTGCCTCGCGGGCACCGTCGAGCGGGATCAGGAACAGGTTGGCGCGCTCCAGCCAGGCCAGGATCTCGGCGCTGTCTCGCGCCTCCCCGGCGGCCGCGCGCAGCGCATCGCACAGCGGCGCACTCAGCTCGTCGAGGACGGCCGTGCGCAACAGGAAGCCGCGCACCGCCTGCGGCAGGTGCAGGAAGACGTCTTCGAGCAGGTAGTCGGCGATGGCCGCGTCGGTACCCGAGAAGCCGGCGATGAAGGCCTCCGGGTGCGGGCGCCGCTCCAGCGCCACCGAGGCCAGCCACAGTGCCGTGGCCCAGCCTTCGGTGCGCCGGTGCAGGCTGTTCACCGCCGCGGCCGGCAGCGCCAGGCCGCGCGCCCGCACCAGGAAGGCGGCGCTTTCCGCGGCGGTGAAGCGCAGCTCGGCCGGTTCGATCTCCAGCAGTTCGCCGCGCGCGCGCAGCCGCCCCAGGCCGCGCTGCGGCACCCAGCGGCTGCCGAGCACCAGGCGCGCGCCGTGGGGCAGCGCTTCCACCAGCTGCCACAGCAGGTCGGTCACGGCCGGATCCTGGATCGCCTCGAAGTCGTCCAGGAACAATGCGAAACGGCCATCCTTCCCGCCCAGCCCCGCCATGCGGTCGATCAGGGCCAGTGCGCGCTCGCCGGCCGAACGCCCGGCGGCGGTCCGCGCGCGCGGCCGGCCGGCGGCGCGCCGCATCTGGTCGAAGGCGGCCTCGAGCGAGGCGAGGAACCTGCCGACGTCGTTGTCGGCACGATC
Source organism: Cupriavidus malaysiensis (assembly GCF_001854325.1). Classification (NCBI taxonomy): domain Bacteria; kingdom Pseudomonadati; phylum Pseudomonadota; class Betaproteobacteria; order Burkholderiales; family Burkholderiaceae; genus Cupriavidus; species Cupriavidus malaysiensis. The sequence continues at coordinate 810,596 of NZ_CP017755.1, read as the reverse complement.
GAGCGTCAGCCAGGCGGTGGGCACCCCGCCCGCCTCCAGGCGCGCCCTGCACTGCAGCATCGCCGTGGTCTTGCCGAAGCCGGCCGGTGCCCGCACCAGCACCAGCTTGACGAAGTCGGCCGCGCATACGGACTCGCAGATCCGCTCGCGCTGCACCTGGTATGGACTCGGCACGGGCGGACGGAGCTTCGCCAGCAATGCTGCGCCACTCCTGTCCGGGGCCGTGCGCCCACTGGTCTCCTCGCTACTCGCCATGCGCCATTCGCCGTGTCGCCGCGCGGCCTTGCCGCGCCATCCGTGCCATCTCGTCGGGTCAGTTCATCGCGCGGCCGGGCATGCCGGCCTGCGCGGGGAAAGACCGGAGGGCCGAAGGGCCGCCCTGTGCCGGCCGGCTTCCATCTTGTCGAACCAAGGATTATGGCGTAAATCCGCCCGAGGCAGCGGACACGGGCCGCGCTCACACCAGCTTGCTGCCGCGCCCCTCCCAGTAGCGGTCGCGCAGCAGGCGCTTGAGCAGCTTGCCGGTGGGCAGGCGCGGCAGTTCCGGCACGAAGTCCACCGAACGCGGGCACTTGATGGCGGACAGCTGCGCGCGGCAGAAGGCCACCAGCTCCTCGGCCAGGGCCGGGCCGGCCTGCGCCATGTCGAGCGGCTGCACCACCGCCTTGACCTCCTCGCCGAAATCGTCGTTGGGCACGCCGATGACCGCGACGTCCAGCACCTTGGGGTGGGTCATCAGCAGGTTCTCCGCTTCCTGCGGGTAGATATTGACCCCGCCGGAGATGATCATATTGGCCTGGCGGTCGGTCAGGAACAGGTAGCCGTCCGCGTCGAGGTAGCCGATGTCGCCCAGCGTGGTCCAGCCGGCCTGGTGCGGATGGCGCGCCTGCGCGGTCTTGTCCGGGTCGTTGTGGTACTGGAAGCTGCGCCCGTCGGCGAAGTAGATGATGCCCGGCTCGCCGGGCGGCAGCACCTCGCCGCCGTCGTCGCAGATGCGCAGCGTGCCGATCGACGCGCGACCCACGGTGCCCTTGCGTGCCATCCACTCCTGCGAGTCGACCGAGGTCGAGCCGTTGCCTTCGGTGCCGGCGTAGTACTCCCAGATGATCGGACCCCACCAGCCGATCATCTGCTCCTTGACCTGCACCGGGCACGGCGCGGCGGCATGCACGGCGAAGCGCAGCGAGGACAGGTCGTAGCGCTCGCGCGCCGCCTGCGGCAGCTTCAGCATCCGCGAGAACATGGTCGGTACCAGCTGGGTGTGGGTGATGCGGTGCGCCTGCACCAGCTGCAGGTACTGCTCGGCATCGAAATGATCCATCACCACCGAGGTGCCGCCCAGCGCCTGCACCGCCAGGTTGTAGCGCAGCGGCGCCGCATGGTACAGCGGCGCCGGCGACAGGTAGCGCGAGTCGGCGCTGAAGCCGTAGCGGCCGCGGCACAGCTCGACCAGCGAGGTCGGGGCATCGATGCGGGGATCGGCGGGCGGCGAGAACACGCCCTTGGGCCGGCCCGTGGTGCCGGACGAATAGAGCATGTCGCCGCCGGTGGTCTCGTCCTCGATGCGCCAGGCCGGGTACTGTGCCAGCGTGGTCTCGTAGGCATCGTAGCCGTCGATGGTGCCGTCCATCATCAGCAGCGCGCGCAGGCCGGGCAGGCGCGTGGCGAGCTCGCGCGCGGTGGCGGCCTGGGCATGGGTGGTCACCAGCAGCTGCGCCCCGCTGTCCTGCACGATGTAGGCGGCCTCGGCGGCGGTCAGGCGCGTGCTGATGCAGACGTAGATGATGCCCGAACGCTGCGCGCCCCAGCACAGTTCGAACAGGCGCGGGTGGTTCTCCATCAGGAACGCCACGCGGTCGCCCGGGCGCAGCCCGAGGTCGCGCAACAGCCGGGCCACCTGGTTGGAACGTTCGTCGAGCTCCCGGTAGGTGACGGTGGCGCCGGACGACATGATCACCGCCGGTTTCTCCGGGCTGCGCTGCGCATGGACATACGGATGCATGGAACCTCTCCTCGGCTAGGTCTGGCGGGCCGCGACGGCCGTTGCGGGCATTCTCGGCAGCGCACCCCGGCGCCGGCATCGTCGGAAGCGACGATCGCGCCGATGCTGCGCCGCGCCATGCGCGGCCGCCGGGCGCGCCGCGCCGGCCGGGATTCGTCGCAACCGACGATGCGGGCCGCCGCCGCACCGGGATAATGGCCGGATGCCGCGGCATGCCCGAGTGCCGCGCCCAACCCGTGGAGGACAGCGGTGGATTTCCAATTCAGCGAAGAACAGGCGATGCTGCGCGACACGCTGGCGCGCTTCCTGGCCGACCACTATGACTTCGAGGCGCGCCAGGCCGGCGTGCATTCGGCCGCCGGCTGGCGGCCGGCCATCTGGAAGGCGCTCGCCAGCCAGCTCGGGCTGCTGGGCGCCGGGCTGCCGGAGCGCTTCGGCGGCCTGGGCGGCGGCGCCGTGGAACATGCGATCGTGATGGAGCTGTTCGGCCGCCACCTGGTGGTCGAGCCCTACCTGTCCAGCATCGTGCTGGGCGCGGGCGCACTGGCCGAAGGCAGTCCGGCGCTGGCGCAGGCCTGGGTGCCGGCGCTGATCGGCGGCGAGGCGGTGGCCGCCTGGGCCCACGCCGAGCCGGCCGGCCGCTACTGCCTGAGCGACGTGCAGACCCGCGCCGAACGGCAGGGCCAGGGCTGGCGCCTGTCCGGCCGCAAGCGCGGCGTGGTGGCCGCGCCCTGGGCCACCCATTTCGTCGTCAGCGCACGCAGCGCCGGCGCGCGCCGCGATAGCGACGGCATCAGCCTGTTCTGGATTCCGCGCGAAGCGCGCGGCCTGAGCCTGCGCGAGTACCCGACCATCGACGGCGCCCGCGCCGCCGAGCTCGACCTCGACCAGGTCGAGGTCGGCGCCGCCGACGTCATCGGCGAAGCCGGCGCCGCCTTCGCGCTGGTCGAGCACCTGAACGACCAGGCGCTGGCCGCGCTGGCCGCGGAGGCCGCCGGCGCCATGCAGCGCATGCTCGCCGACACCGTGGACTACGCGCGCCAGCGCAAGCAGTTCGGCGTGCCGATCGGCACCTTCCAGGCGCTGCAGCACCGCATGGCCGATATGTACGTGCAGGCCGAGCAGGCCTCGGCGCTGAGCCTGGTGGCCGCGATGCAGGCCGGCGCCTCGCCACGCGAGCGCGCGCTGGCGGCCAGCGCGGCCAAGGCCCAGGCCGGCCTGGGCGGCAAGTTCGTCGGCCAGGCCGCGGTGCAGATCCATGGCGGCATGGGCGTCACCGAGGAACTGGCGGTGGGGCACTACTTCAAGCGCGTCACCGCGATCGACCTGCAGCATGGCTCGGCCGAACACCACCTGCGCCGCTACGCCGACCTGCTCTATCCCGCCGGCGCGACCGGCCTGGCGCACGCTGCCTGAACGCCGCCTGGGTGTCTGCCTGAGCGCGGCCCGACCGCACCGCATACCACCGGATGAGGCCGGACACGACCGGCCCCATCCGCCAGAACCGAACGAGGCCTGACCATGCAACTCGAATTCTCCGCCGAAGAGCTGCAGTTCCGCGACGAAGTGCGCGCCTGGATCGACGACGCCTACGACGATGAACTCAAGACCCTGATGGCCCAGTCGAAGAACGGCTATCTCGACAAGGCCGGGCAGGTGCGCTGGCAGAAGAAGCTGCACGCGCGCGGCTGGGCCGCGCCGAACTGGCCGCGCGAATACGGCGGCCCCGGCTGGACGCCGGCGCAGCGCTACATCTTCCAGGCGGAGACCGCCGCGGCGGGCTGCCCGACGGTATCGCCGATGGGCCTGAAGATGGTGGCGCCGGTGATCATGAAGTTCGGCACGCCCGAACAGAAGGCGCGCTTCCTGCCGCCCATCCTGAGCTCGGACGTGTGGTGGTGCCAGGGCTACTCGGAACCCAATTCGGGCTCGGACCTGGCCTCGCTGCAGATGCGCGCCGACCACGGCCGCGATGCGCAGGGCGAGCACTACGTGCTGAACGGCTCCAAGATCTGGACCACGCACGCGCAGTGGGCCGACTGGATGTTCTGCCTGGTGCGCACCGGCCGCGAGGCACGGCGCCAGGACGGCATCAGCTTCGTGCTGGTCGACATGCGCACGCCCGGCATCACGGTGTCGCCGCTGCCGACGCTGGACGGGCCGGTGCCGGGCCAGCAGGAGGTCAACCAGGTCTTCTTCGAGAACGTGCGCGTGCCGGTGGAGAACCGCATCGGCGAGGAAGGCATGGGCTGGACCTACGCCAAGTACCTGCTCGAATTCGAGCGCGGCGGCAGCCATGCGCCGACGCTGCGCCAGCAGCTCGGCAAGGTCGCCCGCATCGCCGCCGACCAGCCGGGCGACGGCGGCGGCACCGTGCTGGACGATCCCGCCTTCCGCCGCAAGCTGGCCGAGCTGCACCTGCGCGCCGCCGCGCTCGAGGCGGTGGAGCTGCGCATCTTCTCCGGCGTGGCCTCGGGCACTTCGATCGGCGCCGCGTCCAGCATGCTCAAGCTGGTCGGCACCGATACGCTGCAGGCCATCAGCGAACTGGCCGTCGAGGCCGCCGGCCCCGATGCGCTGCCCTTCGTGCAGGACACCTGGGCCGAGGTGCAGGGCCGCCCGGCGGCCCCGCGCGTCGGACCGGACTACGCCGGGCCGGTCGCGCCGCGCTACTTCAACTATCGCAAGGCCTCGATCTACGCAGGCTCCAACGAGATCCAGCGCAATATCATCGCCAAGCTCGTGCTCGGGCTGTGAAGGCGGGCCGGCGCTGCCGGCCTGCCCTCCTCCCCCATCTCGGCGCCCCCCTCGCCCCCCTCAGGCGTCCCCCTCAGGCGCCGCAGGCCTCGAGGGCATCGGCGCGCAGGGCATCCGCCTTCAGCCGCAGGCGCAGCGCGATGTCCGCGCCGCGCTGCTCGGCCACCCGTTCGACGAAGGCGGTGCGCGCCGGCTCCTCCAGCGTGGCCACGTGAGCGGCTTCGCACAGGAGCTTCCAGGCCGCCGGCTGCCCGGCGAACTGGCTGCGCCGGCCCAGCAGCACGCGGTCGATGGTGGCCGTGATATCCGCCTGGCCCGGGCCTTGCCCTGGTGTCCTGCCTTGCATGGTTCCCTCCCTCTGCGTCATGTCTTCCGTTCCACCTGCGTGCCCCGCGGCCGCCTGCCCCTGCTCATGCCCCCGGCACCGCCGACGCCTCGGCCAGCAACAGCCTGGATCCCAGCCTGCGCGCGGCGTACACGGCCTCGCCCTTGTTGCGCGCGCGCAGGCGGCGGTAGACCATGCGTGCATGGGTCTTCACGGTCGCCATCGAGATATTGAGCATGCGGCTGATGGTCTTGAGCGGATACCCGCGCGACAGCAGCACCAGGACCTCGTACTGACGGACCGTCAGCTGCAGCCGGTGCGCTTCGGCGATGATCCAGCGCCGGTCCTTGCCCGCACCTTGTCCGGCATCGGCACTTCCGTCCGCGTCGTCGACTTCGCGCGCCGCATCCGGGGCGCCGCGGGCACCGCCCTGGCCGAGCACGCCGGCGAGACAGCGCTGGATCGCGACCTCGATCACGGCGGGCTCGGCCGAGCGGGCCGCCCACGATAAGCGGCCGGCCACCGGCGCGGCCGGCATCTGGCCCGGCGAGGACAGATCGGCCAGCAGCAGCACATGGCGGGCGCCGATGATGCGGCAGATCAGCTTGAACATCTCTTCGCCCCGGGGATCCCAGCGCGCCACGCCGAGCACCAGCATCACCTCGTCGCGGGGGGCGGTATAGCCGCCGAGCAGGTCGACCAGTTCCACGCAGAGAACCTGCTGGATGCCGGGCGTCGCCAGCAGCATCTGTTGCAGGGCGATGCGCAGCAGCGGGCTGGACTCCAGCAGCAGGGCATTCATGGCATACCGCCATCTGCGCAAGCGATTCTCGTTTGCATGGCTCACCCCTCGGTACAGGTTGGGCTGTGAGGACATCGGCAACACGGCCGTCGTCTTCTCTCTGCAAACCTCATGCCCAAACGCTCGTGGCGTGGCGGGGTGCCTGCGCGGGGTCGCTTGCATGGCCGGAGGGCCGCGCCGGGGCTGGCTTGGCGGCATGCAACCCCTCGTTGTCCGGGCGTCTCGTTGCTTGCCTGTTGGCGGTGGGGGGATGTTACGGGTTACGTGACGCGTTACGGGGGGCGAGGCGATGGTGTGTTTTGGCTCTCGTGGCTTGGCGCTTGTCGTGTGGGTTCGAGCGGTGTCGGTGTGTGGGGCAACGGCCTGTTTTGGCTCTCGTGTCTTGGTGCTTGTCTTCGGGCGGTGTCGGTGTGCGAGACAACGGCCTGTTTCGACTCCCCTGCGGGGGAGCCGACCTACTTTCTTGGTCTCGCCAAAGAAAGTAGGCAAAGAAAGGCGACCCGGGTGCGGCGAAACCCCCTCGCGAATGGGCCCCGTCCGCCGCGCCCGTCCGAACTCGCGGCCTGCGGCCGCTCAGACAGCGGACGGGCTTCATCGGCGGCCGGGGCTAATTCGCGAGGCGCCGCACACGGGAGGGAAAGGCCAACCGTTGGTCTGCGAGCGGGCTCACTTTTGCGTGACGGCCTGGTTGGCTGAGCCTTTGTGTTCGGCCAGCGAGCTGGCCGAACACCCCCCACCCGAAGCGAAGCGAGGCGTGGCATCTGTTCCCTGCCGTGTACGGCGCCTCGCGTGCTGAGGCAAAGAGCGGATTAGAGGGCCCCCTGTCTGAGGATCGCCTTAAGGCGATCCGAGTTGGGGCCCGGCCGCTCTTTGCCTCAGCACGCGAGGGGGGTTGAGCCGCACCCGGCGCGCCTTCTTTGCCTACTTTCTTGGGCAAGACCAAGAAAGTAGGTCGGCTCCCCCGCAGGGGGAGTCGAAACAGGCCGTTGCCTCGCACACCAACACCGCCCGAAGACAAGCGACAAGGCATCGAGTCACGCGTGCATTGGTGTTCGGCCAGCAAGCTGGCCGAACACAGCCCACCCGAAGCGCAGCGAGGCGTGACTTCTTTTCCCTGCCGTGTGCGGCGCCTCGCGTGCTGAGGCAAAGAGCGGAAAAGAGGGCCCCCTGTCTGAGGATCGCCTTAAGGCGATCCGAGTTGGGGCCCGGCCGCTCTTTGCCTCAGCACGCGAGGGGTCTTTGAGCCGCACCCGGCGCGCCTTCTTTGCCTACTTTCTTGGGCAAGACCAAGAAAGTAGGTCGGCTCCCCCGCAGGGGGAGTCGAAACAGGTCGTTGCCTCGCGACCCGGCACCGCTCGAACCCACGCGACAAGCGCCAAGTTACGACGGTTGGCCGGCTCCCCGCAGGGGAGTCGAAACAGGCCGTTGCCACGCCCCACCGGCAGGCACCACGTGGCATCCGACCTCGGATCGCGCCTCAGTTGACGCGCCGTGACAGCCCTTCCCAATAGGGCTCGCGCAACTTGCGCCGCAGCAGCTTGCCGGACGGATTGCGCGGCAACGCATCGACGAACTCGATGGTCTTGGGGATCTTGAAGCCAGCCAGGCGCTGGCGCGCCCAAGCGATAATGGCATCGCGATCCGGCTCCACCCCGGGACGCGGCACCACGATGGCCTTGACCGCCTCCCCCCATTTCTCGTCGGGCACGCCGATCACGGCCACGTCGGCCACCTGCGGATGGCCGTAGATGGCACTCTCGACCTCGGCGGGGTACACGTTCTCGCCCCCGCTGATGATCATGTCCTTGACCCGGTCGTGGATATAGACGTAGCCATCGGCATCGAGGTAGCCGGCATCGCCGGTGCGCAGCCAGCCGTCGGCGTCGATGGTGCGCGCGGTTTCGTCGGGCTGTTTCCAGTAGCCGGCCATGTTCTGCGGCGAGCGGATCATCAGTTCTCCGACCTCGCCCGGCGCAAGATGCCGGCCTTCCCAGTCGACCACCACCACCTCGGAGCCCGGCAGCGGCTTGCCGGCGGCGCGCATGCGCGGCACGTCTTCCGTGGTGTGGTCCTCGGGTGGCAGGGCCACCACCGTACCGGTGGTCTCGGTCATGCCGTACTGCTGCACGAAGCCGCAGCCGAATACTTCGAGACCCTCGCGCAGCAGCGCGGCGGGAATGGGCGCGGCGCCGTACAGCAGGTACTTCAGGCGCGAGTAGTCGACCTGCCGCGCGCGCGGATCGCGCAGCACGATCTGCATGGCGGCGGGCACCAGGAACAGCTTGCTGACGCGGTCGCGCTCGATGAAGTCGAGCACCGCGCGCGGGTCGAACTCGCGCGCGATCACACCCTTGGCGCCGGACAGCAGGTTGCGCAGCCCCCAGCCAGAGCCGCCGATATGCGCGACCGGCATCGCCACCAGCGAGACATCGTCGGCGCTCCAGCGCGACCACGGGATGTTCTCCATCTCGCTGGCAAGAGTGCCGGCGGTGAGGTTGCGGTGCGTCAGCATCGCCCCCTTGGGCCGCCCCGTGGTACCCGAGGTATAGAGCTGCAGCACCACGTCATGCGGCGCCGCCTCGTGCGCGAGCGGGTCGGCGGGCTGCGCGTCGCGCCAGCCGGCGTAGTCCGCCCACCCGGGCTCGCCGCCTTCCATGGCGAACACCTTGCGCACCAGCGGCAGGCCGGGCAGCAGTTCGCGCACCAGCGCCGAGGATTCGGGGCCCGCAAACAGCATCGCCGCGTCGCAGTGGCCGGCGATGAAGGCCACCTCGGGCGGCGCCAGGCGCCAGCTCACCGGCACCATGACGGCGCCGAGCTTGCCCGCGCCCAGCAGCAGCTCGAAGTAGTGGTCGCTGTTCTTGCCGACATAGGCGATGCGGTCTCCCGCGCGCACGCCGTCTGCCTGCAGCGCGCGCGCGACCTGATCGGTGTGGCGGTCGAGCTCCGTATAGGTGGTGTGGCGGCCTTCGAAGTCATAGGCGACCGCCGCGCCGCGCGTGCGGGCGAAATGGCGCACCGCCGCCGGCAGCGTCGCCAGGTAGTTGTAGTCCATCCGGGTCTCCCTTGCTGTGCGCGCAGGCCGCGCGCAGGCTGCGGCGGAGCGCCGCCCCGCCGTGCCACGGATCGCGCTCAGCGCGGCGCCATGCGGATGGCGCCGTCCAGCCGCACTGCTTCCCCGTTGAAATAGCCGTTGCGGCACATCTCGACCGCCAGCGAGGCGAACTCTTCCGGCTGGCCCAGGCGCTTGGGGTAGGGCACCGAGGCGGCCAGCGCGGCCTTGACGTTCTCCGGCGCGCCCTGCAGCAGCGGCGTGTTGAAGATGCCCGGCAGGATGGTGTTGACACGGATGCCTTCGCCGGAGAGATCGCGCGCGATCGGCAGCGTCATGCCGACCACGCCGGCCTTCGAGGCGGAGTAGGCGGCCTGCCCGATCTGGCCGTCCTGGGCCGCCACCGAGGCGGTGTTGATGATCACGCCGCGGTCGTCGCCGCGCGCGTCCAGCGTCAGCATGCCGGCGGCGGAGCGGGCGATGCAGCGGAAGGTGCCGATCAGGTTGATCTGGATGATGCGCTCGAAGGCGTCCGAGGGGAAGAACTTGATCTGGTCGGGCGCTTCCTTGGCGCGCGAGGCGGTCTTGAAGGCGTTGCCGGTACCCGCGCAGTTGACCAGGATGCGCTCCTGGCCGATGGCCGCGCGTGCCTTGGCGAAGCCTGCCTCGACCTGTTCTTCCGAGGTGACATCGACGCGGCAGAACACGCCGCCGAGCTCACGCGCCACTGCCTCGCCCTTCTCCGCGTTCAGGTCGAACAGGGCCACGCGCACGCCGTGCGCGGCCAGCGCGCGCGCGGTCGCTTCGCCCAGGCCGGAGGCACCGCCGGTCACCACCGCGGACACCGATGCATTGAGTTCCATACCGTCTCCAGGGGGCGGCACGCCGCTGGCGCGCCGCCGGTGTTGTAGGAGCCGGCAGCCGCCGCCATGGACGCCGCTGCCGGACTGGTATGGAGATTCGGGGATTGGCGCATTGCCCGCATCGTCGGAAGCGACGAATGCGGGAAGCCCGCGCGGCGCGGCACCGCCGCGCCGTAGCGCGCGTCAGCCGCAGGCCTTGCCGTGATCGGCCTTGAAGCCCTGCGAGGTCGCCTGCGACTCGCTCATGTACTGCCCGTGCTTGGTCCTGCCGTACCACTTGGTGCCCGGGCAGTGATACACCTTGGAATCGGTGTTGGCCCAGACCTGGCCGGGGCCGCCGCCGGGGGCCGCCGCCGGCATGGCCTTGGCTGCCGGCTTGGCTGCGGGAGCCGGAGCGGCAGCGGCCGGTGCGGGCGCCGCCGGTGCGGCGGGTGCTGCAGCCGCCGGAGCCGGTGCGGCGCCACTGGCCTTCGGCGCGCTGGCGCCGTACCAGTCCTTCACGCCACCGTGGTGCGCGCAGGCACCATGCTTGCTGGCGCCGTAATAGCTGGAACCGTCCTTGCAGGTACCGGTCGGGGCCTGGCCGGCCGCCGGGGCGCCCTGCGCCAGGACGGCCTGGCCGCCTGCGGCGGCGAACAGCAGCGCGGCCAGCAGGCCGGCGCGGCACCAGGATCGGGGAGAGCCAGCGGGTCGCTGGGCGGAAGACGCTTGGCGCATAGGGGGAACTCCTGCAGTGGGCTACGGTTGAGCCGGACACGACTGCACCTGGGCGAATGCGGGACCGCCGCGAAGCGGAGCGCCGCACGCCGGCAGGCGCGTGCCGGGGCGCGCCTCCCATGGCGAGAACGGCGCGCGGGCGACTGCCGTTGACGTTGTCGCGCCCGGAGGGGCGAGAAAGCCGCGAGGACGGGGACAATGTGCGTCATGCGGTCCCTGCGCCGACGCGCGCCGCTTCCTGCGCTACAGTGACGGAGATGCCCGTGCCGGGTGCTGGATAACCTCCACCACGGCCACGGGCGCCGATACGCCATACCTCATGCGGAAACTCCTGTCGTCTCTCCTGTCCTGTCGCGCGATCTCCCTGCTGGCCACGCTGGCCCTGTTCGCCTACCTGCCCCTGCCGGCCACGGCCGCACCGCCGACGCTGGCGGCACTGACCGGCACCGCCGTCCCGGCCGCGTCGCAGCCCGCCGCGCCCGCCAGCGAGGCACTGGCGCAATCGCTGGATCAGGTGATCGGCACGCTGCAGAACGACAAGCAGCGCGAGGCCCTGGTCGGCCAGTTGCAAGCCGTGCGCAAAGGACTGGCGGCATCGGCCGTGCCGGCCAGCGCCGCGCAGCCGGCCGGGGCCGGCCTGATCGGCGCACTGGCCGAGGCCATGGACCACGTCGACGCCCGGCTGCGCGTCAACGATCGCGGGCCCTGGCACTACTGGACCTGGCGCCTCGGCTTCGCCGCCGAGGAATGGCAGGCGGCGGTGACCGCGCACGGCACGCGCAGCGCGCTCGACTCGCTGCGCGAGTTCAGCCTGGTCATCGCCGCCTGGGCGCTGACCGGCTGGCTGCTGTGGGAGCTGGCGCGGCGCCTGCGCGACCGGCGGCTCGGCCCCGCGGCGCATGCCCAGCTGCCGGCGCTTCCCTCCTGGCTCGATGTCAGCTTCTACATGCTGCGCCGCATCGGCCCGTGGGTGGCGGCCTTCGTGCTGACCTTCCTGCTGGCCTATCGCGCCTTCGCCCGTTCCCCGGCCAGCGTGGCGGCGCTGCTGGTGGCCTACAGCATTCTCGCCGGCGCGGTGCTGTCGGCCACCTGCCAGGTGATCTTCACCGTGTTCCGCACCGCCCACCGCAACCACGCGATCCGCGACCTGCTGGTGCACGCGCCACGCCTGCTGTACCCCTGCGGCGCGCTGGCGGCGCTGGGCGATGCCGCCACCGACGGCCGCGTGATCAACGCGCTGGGCATCAACCTGGCCGCCCTGCTGGGCACCACGGCGAACATCGCGGCGGCGCTGCTGATCGGCTACTTCAGCCTGCGTTTCCGGCGCCCGGTCGGCCAACTGATCAGCCACCGGCCGCTGGCCTTCCGCCAGGACCACCCGGCCGTGGTCGACCTACTGCGCATCGCCGGCAGCGCCTGGCACGTGCCGGTGCTCGCGGTGGTGGTCGCTTCGGTGTTCGGCACCGTGCTCGCCAGCGGCCATGCCGACGAATTCCTGCGCCGCACGGTGGCGTCGGTGGCGTTGTTCGTGGCCGCCCTGCTGCTGACCCTGGTCAGCGGCCGCTCGCCCAAGGCCGCGCACCGCGCGCCGCGCATCCGCGACCGGCGGCGCTCGGCCTACCTGGCCCGTTTCGGCAAGTTCGCGCTGACCCTGGTGCGGCTGCTGATCTGGTGTGGCTTCATCGAGCTGGCCGGCCGCGTCTGGGACGTCTCGGCGCTGGACCTGATGCGCGCTTCGCCGCTGGGCCGGCGCATCGGCGAAGCGGTGGCCAGCGTGACCGGTACCGTGCTGCTGACCTGGCTGCTCTGGCTGCTGATCGACACCGCCACCACCCAGCTGCTGTCTCCCACGCACGGCCGTGGCGCGCAGCCCAGCCTGCGCGCCAAGACCATCCTGCCGCTGGTGCGCAACGCGCTGCTGGTGATGCTGCTGACGGTCGCCCTGATCGCCGTGCTGGCCAACCTGGGCGTCAACGTCACGCCGCTGCTGGCCGGCGCCGGCGTGGTCGGCCTGGCGATCGGCTTCGGCGCGCAGAGCCTGGTGCAGGACCTGATCACCGGCCTGTTCATCGTCATCGAGGACTCCATCGCCATCGGTGACTCGATCGAGCTGCCCGACCACGCGGGCGCGGTCGAAGCCATGACCATCCGCACCGTCAAGCTGCGCGACGGCAAGGGCGCCGTACACGTGCTGCCCTACAGCCAGATCAAGGCCATCAAGAACCTGTCGCGCGGCTACGCCTACGCCGTGATGAGCATCGGCATCGCCCCGGACAGCGACCTCGACCGCGCGCTGCAGCTGATCCGGGAGGCCGGCGCCGAAGTGGCCCGCGAGTACCGGCACTCGCGCAAGCTCCTGTCCGGCCTGGACGTGCTCGGCCTGGACCAGCTCGGGCCGAATGGTCCGGTGGTGCTGGCCCAGTTCAAGACACAGCCGCTGATGCAGTCGGAGGTCACGCGCGCCTTCAATGCCCGCCTCAAGCGGAAGTTCGATGAGAACGGCATCGGCCTGGCCACGCAGCAGATGGTGGTACGCATGGCCACGCAGGCCGGAGACGGTGCCGCGCCACAGGAGGCTCCACAGGAGGCCCCACAGGAGGCGCCGCAGACCAAGGCCGCCCGGGCGACGCAGCCCGCGCCGGCGGCAAGGGATACTGGGACCGCTGCGACGACCGCTGCGACGACCGATGCTGCGACCGGTGCTGCGGCACGCGGCAAGGCAGCCAAAGTTCGGGGTGCGTCGAAAATATGACGAAAGGCTCTCACGCGTGCACCCTGCCCCGCCCCACTGTTGCCGGTACGCCATAGCCACCTCCGCCCGGCTCGCGAAACAATTTGAGGAATCGGATAGTCGACGCTAACATGGCCGGGCGCCGCGGGGACGGCGCACGGCACCGGACCGGTGCACCCTTCCCGCCCCCCGATTCGAGGAAGGTGTGCCGGTTACCAACGCCACGCAGAAGCGAAGCCCCGGACGCCCGTGCGCACGTCCGCGGCAGGCTGCCACCCGTCTGTGGCAGAACGAGGCAACGCACACCGATAACAAAGGACCGTGGCGCCGGCCGGCCGCGGCGAATAAGAGTTGAGGAGGCGCCTTGCCTCCGGGGAAATCAAAATGGGTGAGCTTCCGTCGCCTGACGAGGACTTCCACCGCCTGGTGGATTCCATCTACGAGTCAGCCCTCGACGTCACCATGCTGCCCGAAGCGCTGGACCGCTTCTCGCAGTACACCTGCACCGATCACCCGCGCTACGTGGTCTGGGACAAGCTGGTGCGTGTCACGCGGCTCGGCATGACCCCGCACGGCAGTTTCTCGCCAGGCGGCAACGAACTCCCCGGCGCCTTGAGCGAAGGCGAGATCGCACCTGCCGGCGGCCCGGGCCTGCGCGAGCATGCCGACCTGGCCGCGGGCGTGCGGCTGTACGACAGCGACGAGGTGTGCGTGCTGATGAGCGGCGCGCGCTCCGGCCGCCAGGACCTGGACGAACAGCACCGCCACCGCCGCCTGACCCAGGTGCTGCCGCACTGGGCACGCGCCGCGCGCCTGCAGCAACGCAACGTCGAGCTGAGCGGCATGGCGGCGCTCGGGCTGGCCAGCCTGGACACGCTGGATTTCGGCGTGATGGTGCTGCAAGGCGATATGCGGGTGCGCTACTGCAACAGCTGGGCGGAAGCGCTGGTGCGGGCCGACGCCAACCTGGCCCTGGTGGACGGCAAGCTGCGCGCACGCGCGGATGCCCTGCAATCGGTGCTGCGCCAGCTGCTGGACGGCGCGGTGCAGGGCCGCGACGGTGGCGCCTCGGCGGGCTCCTGGATGCACGTCACCTCAGGCGGCCAGCCGGTGCCGCTGATCATGATGCCGCTGATATCGCGCCAGACCGTGGAAAGCGCCTGGCAGCTTCCGGTCGCCATGCTGCTGATGGGCAATTCCGAATCGCGCTCGGTGCTCGACACCTCGGTGCTCAGCTCGCTGTTCGGCCTGTCGCGCAAGGAGAGCATCGTCGCCATCCGCCTCGCCGCCGGCGAGACGCTGCAGGAGATTGCCGAGCGCGAATTCCTTTCGCCGCACACGGTACGCGTACACATCCGCGACATCCTGCGCAAGACCGGCACGCACCGCCAGGCAGAACTGGTGCGGCTGCTGCACCTGCTGCCCGGCGTGGCGCTGGAGCGAGGCGGCGCCCCCGGCCTGCCGGCGCCGCGCGGCCGGCGCGGCGCCACCACCTGAGTTCCCGGCCCGCTCCTGCCTCCCGCCAACGCGTCGGGCTGCGCTAGCGTACCGCCGCGCAGGCAACCTGCACGAAGCGCCTGACCTGGCGCTCGTCGCCGTCCGGCCGCGTCGCCAGCGCGATGCCGATGCGCCCGGCCGGGCGCGGGCTCGACAGCGGCAGGAAGCGCACGCGCCGGTTGGCATAGCGTGCCGCCACGCTCGGCACCAGCGCCACGCCCAGCCCGCTTTCCACCAGGCTGACGATGGTCTGCACCTGCACCGCCTCCTGCGCCACGCGCGGCACGAAGCCGGCGCGCTGGCACAGCATCATGGTCACCGCATGGAGGTTGGGCACGTCGGCGCTGGGGTGCATGATGAAGGGCTCGTCCGCCAGTTCGCGCAAGGCCACCGCTTCGCGCTGCGCGAGCGGGCTGTCGGCGTGCACGGCCGCCAGGAAGACATCCTCCTCCAGCGGTGTCAGGGCGAAGGTGCCGGCGTTGAGGATGGGCACGCGCACCAGGCCGGCGTCGAGCTCATGCCGCTCCAGCCGCTCCAGGATGGCGGCCGTGGTGGACTCGTGCAGCACCAGTTCGATGCCGGGGTGGGCGGCGCGGAAGGCGGGAATCAGCTTGGGCAGCAAGGCATAGGTGGCGGAGCCGACGAAGCCCACGCGCAGCGCGCCGCGCTCCCCGTGCGCCGCCGCCAGCACCGCCGCGCGCGCCTGCCCGGCGTGGAACAGCGCGCGCCGCGCATCGTCCAGCGCGGCCTCGCCGGCCTGGGTCAGCCGCACGCCGCGCGACGTGCGCACGAACAGCGGCGTGCCGAGCTGTTCCTCCAGCCGGCGCATCGAGATCGACAAGGGCGGCTGCGCCATGTGCAGCCGCTCGGCGGCACGGTGGAAGTTGCCGGTCTCGGCCAGCGCGACGAACTGCTGCAGTTGGCGCAGATCCATGCTGATATCGCCTGAATATCGAAAGCTAAAAATCTAATATTAGACGCGATAGCCCCGCTGATCTACTCTTGGCCGACATCGCGACGCCGGCCCGGCGCCGCCCACAGACCGACAGGAGACAGGGCATGCAGCCACTCGCGGGCATCCGCGTGATCGATCTTTCCACCGTCGTCATGGGTCCTTACGCCAGCCAGTGGCTGGCCGACCTGGGCGCCGAAGTGATCAAGGTGGAGGCGCCCGGCGGCGATTCCACGCGCCGCACCGGTCCCGGCGCCGAGGCCGGCATGGCGGCCATCTTCCTGGGCGTCAACCGCAGCAAGAAAAGCGTGGTGCTCGACCTCAAGCAGCCCGCCGCACAGGACGCGCTCGACCGCCTGCTGGCCGGCGCCGACGTATTCCTGCACAGCATGCGCCCGCAGAAACTCGGCGGCCTGGGCCTCGATCCGGCCGAGGTCATGGCGCGCCATCCGCGCCTCGTCTATGTCAGCCTGCTCGGCTTCGCCCAGGACGGCCCCTACGGCGGTCGCCCCGCCTACGACGACATCATCCAGGGCCTGTCCGGCAACGCCGCGCTGATGGCGGCACAGACCGGCTCGACGCGCTACTTCCCCACCATCGCCGCCGACAAGACCAGCGGACTGGTGGCGGCGCTGTCGATCGCCGCCGCGCTGGCCGGGCGGCCGGCGCGCGACGGACGCGGCACCCTGGTGGAAGTGCCGATGTTCGAGACGATGGCCGCCTTCAACCTCGTCGAGCATTTCTACGGCCGGCACTTCGAGCCGCCGCGCGCCCCGGCCGGCTACCCGCGCGTGCTGGCGCCGCTGCGCCGGCCCTACCAGAGCGCGGACGGCCACGTCTGCATGATGCCGTACACCGATGCCCACTGGCGCGACTTCTTCACCGCGGCGGGCCGCCCGGACCTGGCCGCCGACGCGCGCTTCGCCGACATCGGTGCACGCACGCGGCACATCGAGACCCTGTACGAGCTTACCGGCGAGATCGTGCGCAGCCGCACCACCGCCGCCTGGCTGGCGCTGTGCGAATCGCTGCAGATCCCGGTGGCCAAGGTCAACGGGCTGGACGAACTGCCCGACGATCCGCACCTGCAGGCGACCGGTTTCTTCTCCCGCCTGCAGGATCCCGCTCTCGGCACCCTGCGCTTTCCCGGCGCGCCGGTGCGTTTCGACGGTGAGCGCGGCGCGGTCGGCATGCCGCCCCGCCTGGGCGAGCATACCCGCGCCGAGCTGCTGGCCGCCGGGCTCGACGCGGCGCAGCTCGAGGCGCTGGTACGCAGCGGCGCGGCGGTCTGCGCCGGCGCGGGCAACGACAACGACAAGGAGACGACATGACGCCGATGCAGCTGCCCCGGCTGGGCCAGGGCTTCTACTGGCAGGACCTGAAGGAAGGCCAGGCCTTCCAGACCTTCGGCCGCACCGTGACCGAGACCGACCTGGTCAATTTCATCTCGGTGACCGGCATGCTGGAGGCCATCTTCATCGAGGACGGCTATGAGGCCGGCGCCATCCCCGGCCGCCCGGTGCCGGCGGCGCTGACCTATACGCTGATCGAGGGCTTCATCCTGCAGACCATGATCCAGGGCACGGGCCTGGCCATGCTGGAACTGCAGCAGAAGATCCTCGCGCCGGTGGTGGTGGGCGACACCATCCGGGCCACGGTCACGGTCGACGCCATCCGCCCCACCTCGCGCAGCGGGCGCGCCGTGGTCGACTCGACCATCGAGGTCTTCAACCAGCGCGCAGAGAAGGTCATGACGTACGCGGCACGCCGGCTGCTGGCGGGCCGCTGAGGCCGCGCGGCGCCTCGCGGCGGTGCGCCGGCCACCCAACACAAGGAGGAGACACCCGATGCCCAACCGTAGAACCTGGCTGGCGGCCTCGCTCGCCACGCTGGCCACGCTCGGCCCCTGGACCGCCGGCGCCGCGCAGGCGGCCAGCGACTTCCCCGCCCACCCGATCCGCCTGGTCGTGCCCTTCCCCGCCGGCGGGCCGACCGACCTGGTCTCGCGCGTGATCGCGAAACAGATGAGCGAGAGCTTCGGCCAGCAGGTCATGGTCGACAACCGTCCCGGCGCCAACGGCAACATCGCCGCCGAGATGGTGGCCAAGGCCCCGGCGGACGGCTACACCGTGCTGTACAACACCTCGTCGATCGCGCTCAGCCCCGCGCTGTACCGCAAGCTCGCCTATGACGTGCGCCGCGACTTCGCCCCGGTGGCGCTGACCGCGGTGGTGCCGCTGGTGCTGGAGGTCAACGCCCAGCTGCCGGTGAACAACGTCAAGGAGTTCATCCAGTACGCCAAGGCCCATCCCGGCAAGCTGACCTACAGCTCGGCCGGCAACGGCAACGTCACCCACCTGGCCGCCTTCCTCTTCCTGCAGGCCAACGGACTCTCCGCCGTGCACGCACCCTACAAGGGCAGCGCGCCGGCGCTGAACGACCTGGTGGGCGGCCAGGTGC
This sequence comes from Cupriavidus malaysiensis, assembly GCF_001854325.1. Taxonomy (NCBI): domain Bacteria; kingdom Pseudomonadati; phylum Pseudomonadota; class Betaproteobacteria; order Burkholderiales; family Burkholderiaceae; genus Cupriavidus; species Cupriavidus malaysiensis. The sequence goes on along the minus strand of NZ_CP017755.1, from coordinate 792,438 downwards.
AGTTCATGACCGACACCATCAACTCGTCCCTGCCCTTCATCCGCGACAAGCGGCTCAAGGCCCTGGCGGTCACCAGCAGCGCGCGCAGCTCCCAGCTCCCCGAGGTGCCCACGGTAGGCGAGGCCGCGATGCCCGGCTTCGAGGTCGGTGCCTGGCAGGGCATGCTGGTGCCGGCGCACACGCCGGCCGAGGTGGTGCAGCGGCTCAATGCCGCGGTGATGAAGGCGCTGGCCTCGCCCGAACTGCGCGCCAGCCTGGCCGCGCAGGGGGCCGAGCCCCTCGGCTCGACGCCGGAAGCCTACGGCAAGTACCTGTCGCGCGAGATCGAGCGCTGGCACAAGGTGGTGAAGGACTCGGGCGTCACGCTGGACTGAACGCGGGCCGCGGGCCAGGGGGCAGGCCGTGGCCCGCCGGTGCGGTCTCAGGCGCCGTGGCCCTCGTCCCACAGCATCGCCCAGCACAGGCGCACCAGTTCCGCCTCGAAGGCAGCGGTGCCGAGCAGGGGAGAACGCTCCAGCGAGGCGGCGCGCACGCTGCCGAACAGCGCCCGCGTCAGCACGTACATCTGGGCCGGTCCCGGCACGCGCAGGCCCGGCATCTCGAGCGCCTGCAACTGGGCGGCGAGGCGTTCCCCGGCCGCGCGCAGCGCGACCAGCGCATCCTCCTCCCGATCGTGGCGCCACGCCAGCCGCGCCAGCGCCCGTCCCGCCGCGCCTTCGCCGCCGAAGCTGCGCACGTAGGCCGCCACATAGGCCCGCAGCAGCGCGCGCATCCCTTGCCGGGCGGCATCGCCGCAAGGCGGGCCATCGCTGCGGCCAGCCAGCGCCTGCGCGCCCTGTGCGACCAGCTCGTCGAGCCTGGCCAGCGCGGCCTCGCGTTCCCGCTGGACCAGCGCCCGCACGATGGCATCGCGGTCCGGGAAATACTGGTAGAGCGTGCCGATCGACACGCCGGCGAGCTCGGCGATACGGTCGGTGGACGGCGCCGCGCCGTCCTCGTGCTCCTGCCCGGCCAGCAGGCGTGCGGCGGCATCCAGGATGGCATCGACGGTGAAGCGGGCACGTGATTGCGTGGGCTTGCGGCGCCGGGCGGGCTCGGCGGGAGGAGCGGCGGTGGACATCGGTTCGGGTCGGATCGAGCGGGTGGCGACCCGGCCGCGCTGCGGCGCAGCGGCAAGCGCGGCAGCCCGGACATGGACCGGGCCGGGGGCCGGGGCGAAACCTGAGGGGAAAGCGAGTAGGCAAGCGGGCCGCGTTGCCGCAGGATTGTCGCACACCGGCCGGCGCCGACCTCGCCCGGCCGTCCTGCTTCCCGACCGGCCACCATCGACCGCTACCACCAGCCACCACCTGCCGCCCCGCGATGTCCGCACCGACCGACCTCCCCGCCGCACCGGCCTCCCCCGCTCCCCTCTCCCCCCACGCCGGACCGCCCCTGCCCAGCGGCACGGGCCCTGCCTCCCACCAGGGCCAGCCCGCTTCGGTGCTGGTGGTGGGTGCAGGCATCGCCGGCCTGGCTGCCGCCTGGCATCTGGCCCAGGCCGGCCTGCGCGTGCGCGTGCTGGAAGCCGGCGATGCCCCGGGGGGACGGATGAGCACGGTGGCAGCGGGACAGCACCTGTTCGAGCGCGGCGCCCAGTTCCTGTCGTCCGGCTATACGGCGGTGCCGCAGCTGGCCGCTGCCGCCGGGCTGGCGCCGGCGCGCCCGCTCGCCAGCACGGCCAGCGCCGTGGTGCGCGCCGGCCGGCCGCGCCGCCTGCGCGCCACCCATGCCACCGATCCGCTGCGCAGCGGCCTGCTCGGCACGGCCGAGTGGCTGCGCATGGGCATGGCGCTATGGGGCGTGCGCGGCCCGCTCGGCACCCTTGCGCTCAATGACCTGGGCGCCTGGGCCGACTTCGACCGCGAATCGGCCGCCACCTGGCTCGGGCGGCGGCGCGCCGGCGGCGCCCTGGCCTATGTCAGCGAGCCGGTATTGCACGGCTTCTATTTCCTCGACCCCGAAACGACCTCGGCCGCACTGGCCTTGCAGGTGAGCGCCTTCGGCTGGCGCCGCCAGGCCACCACCGCCCTGGCCAGCGGCATGCAGAGCCTGCCGCACAAGCTGGCGCAGTCGCTGCCGGTCAGCTACGGCCACCGGGTCGAGCAGATCGTGCAGGACGGCCAGGGCGTGCGTGCCAGCGGGCCGGGCTTCGAGGCGCGCGCCGACTACCTGGTCTGCGCGATGCCCGCGCCACACGCCCGCCGCGCCTGGCGCGACGCCGACACGCTTGCGCGCCGGCTGATGGAAACGCCGTACAGCCGCACCATCAATCTCGGCCTCTTGACCCGTCCCGGCTTCCGCCCGCCCCCCGCCCTGCAGAACCTGTATGGCCTGCTCGTGCCGCGCACGGAGCGGCGTCACATTGCCGCCATCGCGCTGGAGGCCGGCAAGCTGGGACCCGCCCCGGACGGCGCGCAGGTGATCAATGTGATGCTCAGCGACAGCGCCGCGGCCGCGCGCCTGGGCGCCAGCGACGCCAGCGTGCTGGCCGACGTGCTGCCGGAACTGGAGGAGTATCTGCCGGGGATCTCGCACGCGCTGGCCGATTGCCTGGTGTCGCGCTGGGAACACGCGATGCCGTGCGCCGACGTCGGCCATGCGCGGGACGTGCAGGCCTACCGCACCCGCCGGCCGGCCGGCGGGCAGCGCGTCTTCCTGGCGGGCGACTACCTGAACGCGCCCTTCACCGACGCGGCCGCCCTCAGCGGCCAGTGGGCCGCGCAAGCACTGCTCGCGACCGCGGCCTTGCCGACGGCGGCCGCGCGCCGCGACTAAGCGGCCCTAAGCGGCCCTAAGCGGCCCTAAGCGGCCTTAAGCGGCCTTAAGCGGCCCTAAGCAGCCATAAACAACGCTAGGCGGCCTTGCGGTGCCGGCGCTCCGGCCGGCATTCGTACTTCATTTCGCGGCGGCCGTCCTCGTACACCACTTCCAGCCGCGTGGTGAAGCCCCACAGCCGCGTCACATGGCGCACGACCTCTTCGTAGTTGTGCGCCAGCGGACGCCGGCTGCTCTGCAGGTGGCGCAGCGTCAGCGAACGGTCGCCGCCGACGTCGACATTGGTCACCTGGATATTGGGTTCCATGTTCGACAGGTCGTACTGGCTGGCCAGCAGCTGGCGGATCAGGCGGTAGCCCTCGTCATCGTGGATGGCGGTCACGCGCAGCTTGCCCTCGCGGTCATCGTCCAGCACCGAGAACAGCTTCAATTCGCGGATCACGCGCGGCGAGAGGAACTGCAGCAGGAAGCTCTCGTCCTTGAAGTTGCGCATGGCGAAGTCCAGCGTCTGGTGCCAGTCGCTGCCGGCGATCTCGGGCGCCCAGCGGCGGTCTTCCTCGGTCGGGTCCTCGCAGATGCGGCGGATGTCCTGGAACATCAGGAAGCCGAGCGTGTAGGGATTGAGGCCGCTGTAGTAGGGGCTGTGGTACGGCGGCTGGTAGATGACGTTGGTATGCGCCTGCAGCAGCTCCAGCATGAAGGCGTCGTTGACCAGCTTCTCGTCGTACAGCCGGTGCAGGATGGTGTAGTGCCAGAAGGTCGCCCAGCCCTCGTTCATCACCTTGGTCTGCCGCTGCGGGTAGAAGTACTGCGCGACCTTGCGCACGATGCGCACGATCTCGCGCTGCCACGGCTGCAGCTTGGGCGCGTTCTTCTCGATGAAGTAGAGCAGGTTCTCCTGCGGCTCCGGCGGGAACTGCGGTTCCGGCTCCGGCGCCTCGTCCTCGGTGGCGAGCGCGTGCGAGCGGTGCTTGGGCAGGGTCCGCCACAAGTCGTTGACCTGCATCTGCAGGTAGTTCTCGCGCTCCGCCTGGCGCGCCTTTTCCTCGGTGATCGACAGCTTCTTGGGGCGCTTGTAGCGGTCCACGCCGTAGTTCTGCAGCGCGTGGCAGGAGTCGAGCAGCGCTTCCACCTCCTGCTCGCCATAGCGCTGCTCGCATTCCGCCACGTAGTTCTTGGCGAACAGCAGGTAGTCGATGATGGCGTCCGCGTTGGTCCAGGTGCGGAACAGGTAGTTGCCCTTGAAGAAGGAGTTGTGGCCGTAGCAGGCGTGCGCGATGGTCAGCGCCTGCATGGGCATGGTGTTCTCCTCCATCAGGTAGGCGATGCACGGATTCGAGTTGATGACGATCTCGTAGGCCAGCCCCATGTGGCCGCGCTGGTAGCTGCGCTCCGAGGCGAGGAAATGCTTGCCGTAGGACCAGTGGCTGTAGCCGACCGGCAGCCCGGCCGACGCATAGGCGTCCAGCATCTGCTCGGCGGTGATGATCTCGATCTGGTTCGGGTAGGTATCCAGGCCGAATTCGCCGGCGATGCGGGCGATTTCCTGGTCATAGCGCCGGATCAGCTCGAAGGTCCACTCCGAACCGGTGGAGAGATAAGCCATATGCGCTCCCGTTGGCTGCGTCTGCGATGCGCTCCCCGCTCCCGGGGCTGCGGCGGCCGGCGGCGCTCATCCGCCGGCAATCGCGTCACGCCGCCCGCTTCTGGAACAGGTCATGCAGGACCGGATAGATCTCGTCCGCGGTGATGATGCGCTGCATCGCGAAGTTCTCGTGCCCGGCCTTCACCGTAAGATACTCTTCCCAGAGATTCTGTGGTTCCTCGGACGCAACTTCCACATAGGCGTAGTACTGCACCAGCGGCAGGATGGACTCGCGCAGCAGGCGGCCGCACAGTTCCGAATCGCCGGCCCAGTTGTCGCCGTCCGATGCCTGGGCGCAGTAGATATTCCACTGGCTGGGCGGATAGCGGTTCTGGATCACCTCGGCCATCAGCTTGAGCGCGCTCGACACCACGGTGCCGCCGGACTCGCGCGAATGGAAGAAATCGTCCTCCTCCACTTCCTTGGCCACCGTGTGGTGCCGGATGAAGACCACGTCGATGCGCTCGTAGTTGCGCTTCAGGAACAGGTAGAGCAGCATGAAGAAGCGCTTGGCGAGATCCTTGCGGCTCTCGTCCATCGAGCCCGACACGTCCATCACGCAGAACATCACCGCCTGCGCCTGCGGACGCTTGCGCAGCACCCGGTTGTTGTAGCGCAGGTCCAGCTTCTCGATGAAGGGCACCCGGTCCAGGCAGGAACGCAGGTGGCGCATCTCCTGCATCAGCTCGAGCGCGCGCTCGCCATAAGGGCCGTCCTGCTCGAGCACTTCGCCGTACTCGTGCTCCAGCTCGCGCAGCTTGCGCTGGTAGGGACTGGAGAGCGCGATACGCCGCCCCAGCGAACTGCGCATGGTGCGCAGGATCGACAGGTTGGACGGCGTGCCGTCCAGCGAGAAGCCGGCGCGCACCTTGCGCACTTCCGCAATCTTGGCCAGGTGGCGCTTGGCCATGTCCGGCAGCGCCATGTCCTCGAAGAAGAAATTGAGGAAATCCTCGCGGGAAAGCGTGAAGACGAAATCGTCCTCGCCCTCCCCCGAGTCGCTCGCCTGGGAGCCGCCGCCACCGCCGCCCTGCTGCTGGCGGTCGAAGCTGTCCCCCCGGACGAACTTCTTGTTGCCCGGGTGGACCCACTCGCGCCGCCCGCCGTGGCCGTGGTGGAAGACGGGTTCGGAGATGTCCTTGACCGGAATGGACACCTGCCCGCTCTGCTCGATGTCCATGATCTTCCGGCCCGACACCGCCTTCGCCACCGCCTGGCGGATCTGCTCCCGGTAGCGCTTGATGAAGCGCTGCTTGTTGACGGTACTCTTGCCACCGCCGTTCTCGCGCCGATCGATGACCGTGGCCATAGGATCGTCCTCGGTTGTAGGCCTCGTCCTGGCGCCGTTACGACGATTTCCTCACGCGCAGGTACCACTCCACCAGCAGCCTGACCTGCTTCGGTGTGTAGCCCTTCTCCACCATGCGGTTGATGAAGTTCTCGTGCTTTTCCTGGTCTTCTCGCGAAGACTTGGCGTTGAACGAGATCACCGGCAGCAGGTCTTCCGTGGTCGAGAACATCCGCTTCTCGATCACCATGCGCAACTTCTCGTAGCTGGTCCAGTTCGGGTTCTTGCCACCGTTGTTGGCGCGCGCCCGCAGCACGAAGTTGACGATCTCATTGCGGAAGTCCTTCGGGTTGGAGATGCCCGCGGGCTTCTCCACCTTCTCGAGTTCGTCATTCAGCGCGTTGCGGTCGAGGATCTCGCCGGTATTCGGGTCGCGGTATTCCTGGTCCTGGATCCAGAGATCGGCGAACACCACATAGCGGTCGAAGATGTTCTGCCCGTACTCCGAATACGATTCCAGGTAGGCCGTCTGGATCTCCTTGCCGATGAACTCCACGTAAGGCGTGGTCAGGTACTCCTTGATGTAGGACATCAGCTTGGACTCGGCATCCGGCGGGAACTGCTCGCGCTCGATCTGCTGCTCGAGCACGTAGAGCAGGTGCACCGGATTGGCCGCCACCTCGGTATTGTCGAAGTTGAAGACCTTCGACAGCACCTTGAAGGCAAAGCGCGTGGACAGCCCGGTCATGCCCTCGTCGATGCCGGCGTAGTCGCGGTACTCCTGGTAGGACTTGGCCTTGGGGTCCACGTCCTTCAGGTTCTCGCCGTCATAGACCCGCATCTTCGAGAAGATGTTGGAATTCTCCGGCTCCTTGATCCGCGTCAGCACCGCGAACTGCGCCATCATCTTCAGCGTGCTGGGCGCGCATGGCGCGGCCGTCAGCGAACTGTTGCGCAGCAGCTTGTCGTAGATCTTGACCTCGTCCGACACGCGCAGGCAGTACGGCACCTTGACGATGTAGATGCGGTCGAGGAAAGCCTCGTTGTTCTTGTCGGACTTGAACGACTGCCACTCCGCCTCGTTCGAGTGCGCCAGGATGACGCCGTCGAAGGGGATCGCGCCGAAGCCTTCCGTGCCCTTGTAGTTGCCCTCCTGCGTCGCCGTCAGCAGCGGGTGCAGTACCTTGATGGGCGCCTTGAACATCTCGACGAACTCGAGCAGGCCACGGTTGGCAAGGCACAGCCCGCCGGAATACGAGTAAGCATCCGGATCGTCCTGCGGGTAGTCTTCCAGCTTGCGAATATCGACCTTGCCGACCAGCGAGGAAATGTCCTGGTTGTTTTCATCGCCGGGCTCCGTCTTCGAAATCGCAATCTGCGACAGCACCGACGGGCGCAGCTTGACCACGCGGAAGCGGGTGATGTCGCCGTTGAATTCGTGCAGCCGCTTGACCGCCCAGGGCGAAGCGATGGTACTCAGGTAGCGGACCGGTATGCCGTAGTCTTCCTCCAGGATCTTGCCGTCCTCCTCGGGCGCGAACAGCCCTAGCGGGGACTCGTGGATGGGCGAACCCTTCAGCGCGTAGATGGGGATCTGCTCCATCAGCGCCTTCAGCTTCTCGGCGAGCGAGGACTTGCCGCCCCCCGGGGGCCCGAGCAGGTAGAGGATCTGCTTGCGTTCCTCCAGCCCTTGCGCGGCATGCTTGAAGAAGGAGACGATCTGTTCGATCGTGTCCTCCATGCCGTAGAACTCGCGGAACGCAGGATAGATCTTGATGACCTTGTTGAAGAAGAGCCGCGACAGCCTGGGATCGTGGTGGGTATCCACCAGCTCCGGCTGGCCGATCGCCGCGAGCATGCGCTCGGCGGCAGTCGCATAGGCGGAAGGGTCCTTCTTGCAGATATCCAGGTACTCCTGGATGCTGTACTCCTCTTCCTTGCGGGCTTCGAAGCGCGATGCGTAGTGGCCGAAAATGTCCATACCTCACTCCCGTCAGCGAATCGTCCGAGGCGAAGGTGTATTACTACCTGAGACTGCACGCCAGCATTGACGGTTCCGCCACCCCGGCCTGACGGAAGCTGGCAAAGTTGCGAATTCTTTACTTCATCATAGTCAAATAACGGCGGAGCGGAGGAGAGAGTTGACGCACTTTTTTCGATCGCTGCAAATGTGCAACGGATGCGCGATCCCTGCATTTGCTAGTGCGCCAAGCGATGAAGCCGCCGGCGATGATTGCGCTCCCCCACCCGCTTCTGTCGGTCTATCCGACCACTTTCTGGTCACACCTTACACCTTATGCCGCGGGCGTGCACAGGTGCTTTTGTAACGAGAAACCTCAGGCCCAAAGAGAACGCCGGCGCGAAGGCCGGCGGCACAAGCGATTGCGGGCGGTCTACTGCGAACGCCCTAGTGCATTCGCACGAGCGCGGATGCATGCAGCGCGGCGTGGCTATAACGTGCGCGCCACCAGCTCCTTCATGATCTCGTTGGAGCCGCCATAGATCTTGCTGACGCGCGCATTGGCGTACATGCGCGCGATCGGGTACTCCAGCATGTAGCCATAGCCGCCATGCAGCTGCAGGCATTCGTCGATGACCTCGCAGTTGCGCTGCGAGCACCACCACTTGGCCATGGCGGCGGTGGCGGCGTCGAGCTTGCCGTCCATCAGCCGCACCATGCAGTCGTCAACGAAGGTGGCGGCAATGGTGGCATTGGTCTTGCACTCCGCCAGCTTGAAGCGGGTGTTCTGCAGGTCCAGCAGCGGCTGGCCGAACACCTTGCGCTCGCGCACGTAGTCCGTGGTCAGCTCGATCGCGCGATGCATGCTGGCCACCGCGCCGAGCGCGATGATCATGCGCTCCTGCGGCAGCTGCTGCATCAGCTGGTAGAAGCCCTGCCCCTCCGTCTCGCCGAGCAGGTTGGCCACCGGCACGCGCACGTCATCGAAGAACAGCTCGGCCGTGTCCTGCCCCTTCTGCCCGATCTTCTCCAGGATCCGGCCGCGGCGGAAGCCCGGCAGGTCACGCGTCTCGACCATGATCAGCGACACGCCGCGCGCGCCGGCCTCCGGGTCGGTCTTGGCGACCACGCACACCAGGTCGGCGTGATAGCCGTTGGTGATGAAGGTCTTCGCACCGTTGATGCGATAGCATTCGCCATCCTGGGTCACTTCACGCACCGCGCGGGTGCGCACGGACTTCAGGTCGGAGCCCGCGCCGGGCTCCGACATGGCGATGGCGGCCACCAGCTCGCCCGTGGCCATCTTCGGCAGCCACTTGCGCTTCTGCTCCTCGGTACCGTAGTTGAGCAGGTAATGCGCCACGATGCCGCTGTGCACGCCGTTACCCAGGCTGGAGACGATGGCGCGCGCCATTTCCATGGTGATCACCGCCTCATGGGCGAAGTTGCCGCCGCCGCCGCCGTATTCCTCGGGAATACTGGCACACAGCAGGCCGACCTCGCCGGCGCGGTTCCACACCTCGCGGTCGATATAGCCGCGCTCCGCCCAGCGCGCCTCGTGGGGCGCCAGCTCGCGCTCGATGAAGCGCCGCACGGTTTCCTGGAACAGGCGCAGGTCGTCGGTCATCCACGGGGTGGGCCGCGGCGCCATTTCATTGTGTCTGTCTTGCGCTCCCATGGTCTTTCTCCTGGTTCGTTGCAGTTGGGATGAATGCGGATTGGGTCATGGCCGGTTGCGGCGGAAGGCCGCCGCGACCGGCTGCCGGGGCGGCCTGGCCATCATCGGCCCGCCGCGCGGTAAAGCCCGACGACGCAGGCGCCGCCGAGTCCAAGCGTGTGCTGCAATGCAATACGGGCACCCTCGACCTGGCGCGCCCCGGCGCTGCCGCGCAGCTGCCACACCAGCTCGGCGCACTGCGCCAGCCCGGTCGCCCCGGGCGGGTTGCCGCGCGCCAGCAGGCCGCCGGACGGATTGGTCACGATCGCGCCGCCGTAGGTATTGCCGCCGTCGAGCACGAAGCGCTCGGCCGTGCCCGGCGCCGTCAGCCCGAGCGCCTCATAGGTGATCAGCTCATTGGCGGTCGCGCTGTCGTGCAGTTCGACCAGGTCGAGGTCGGCGGGGCCGAGGCCCGCGGCTTCATAGACCTGGCGCGCCGCCGCCTGCGCCATGTCGGCGCCCGCCAGGCAGCGCAGGTCGGCTCCCTCGAGCGCGGACGGCAGGGCCGAGGCCATCGCCTGGGCAGCGATCTCGACCTGCCGCGGCAGACCGTGCCGGCGCGCGAAGACGGGCGAGCAGAGCACCGCGGCGGCGGCCCCGCTGGCGGGCCGGCAGCACTGCAGGCGGGTCAGCGGCGCGAACACGGTGGGCGAGGCCATCACCTCGGCCAGGCCGAGCGGCGTGCGCGCCAGCGCGCCCGGATTGCTCGCACCATGCCGGCGGGCCTTGACGGCGATGTGCCCGAGTGTCTCCGCCCGCAGCCCATGCTCGCGCATATAGGCCCGCGCGGCACCGCCGAAGAACTGGGCCTCGCATGGCACTTCCGGATCGAAGCCCTGCAGATCGTCGAGCGCATCGAGGAAGGCCTCCGGCAGGTCCGCCGAGGCGCCCGCCCCGGGCTGGTCGAAGCCCAGCGCCAACGCACATTCCACCGCACCGCAGGCGACCGCCTGCCGCGCGAGGAACAAGGCCACCGCACCGCTCGCGTCGTGGCTGCTGACATTGACCACCGGGATGCCGGTCATGCCCAGGCCATACAGCGCGCGCTGGCCGCCGAAGGGATCGCCGCAGGCGTGGCCGGCATAGGCCTGCTCGACCTGGGCATAGGACAGCCCGGCGTCGTCCAGCGCCGCGCGCGCGGCGCGCGCGCCCAGCGCGGCTTCGCTGCCGCCCGCGCCCGGCTCGTGGAACGGCACCATGGCCACGCCCACCACGCACACGCTCTCCATCGGCCTGTCTCCTGTGCTGTGTCCTGTGCCTGTGTCTTGTGCCGGCGCCCGCGCGGTCCTGGTCAGTCCGGCCAGCGATAGCGCGCCGGCTGCTTGTCGAGGAAGCGCGTCGCCGCCTGCTCGCGGTACTCGGTGGCGAAGGCGATGCCCTGCCCGTCCGCCTCCATCTCGAGCATGCTGTGCAAGTCCTGGTTGAGCGATGCGTTGAGTGCCCGCTTGGTCAACGCCAGCGCCACCGGCGAGGCCTCGGTGAAGGCGGAGGCGATGGCGCGCGCCCGTGCCTGCAGGGCCTCGGCCGGCACGATCTCCATGACGATGCCCTCGTCGCGCGCCGCCTCGGCGCTCAGCTCCCGCATCGAGAACATCAAGGCCTTGGCGCGCTGCAGGCCGATCATGCGCGGCAGTGTGTAGAAAGCGCCACAATCGGGAATCAGGCCGAGGCGCAGGAAGGGCAGCGCGAAGCGCGCGCGCGGCGTGGCCAGCACGATGTCGGCGGTCAGCGCCAGGCTGAAGCCGGCACCGAAGGCGGCGCCGTCGACGGCGGCGATGACCGGGCGGTCGAGCTGGATCAGGTCTTCCAGCCACGGGTGGATGGCTGCCAGGCGCTGGCGCCCCTGGTCGGCGCTGATCTGGCCCTTCATCGTGCTGATGTCGCCACCGGAACAGAAGTCGGTGCCGGCGCCGGTCAGGATCAGGGCGCGCACCGAGCTGTCCTGGCGCAGGCCGTGGATCACCTCGCCGATCTCGCGGCGCATGGTGCCGTTGAGGGCGTTCTTGCGTGCCGGGTAGTCCAGCGTCAGCGTGGCGATGCCGTCCTCGACGGCGTAGCGGATGGTTTCCATCGGAGTCTCCTGTGGCCTGTCACGTGGCGGCCGCGGCGGGCCGCTTCAATCGAGCTGGATATGGGCATCGCGCACGATGCGCGCCCACTTGGGCGTATCGGTCGCGACCACCGCGGCCAGTTCTTCCGGGGTCGAGCCCACCGGCTGCAGCCCCATGTCGGCCAGCCGCTGCGACACATCGGGCAGGCGGGTGATGCGCACGATCTCCGCCGACAAGCGCGACGAAACGTCGCGCGGCGCGCCGGCGGGCAGGAAGAAGGCGAACCAGCCGTTCGGCTCGAAGCCGGCGAAGCCCGCCTCGGCGAAGGTCGGCACCGCCGGCAGCGCCTTGTGGCGCTGCGTGCCGGTGATGGCCAGCACGCGGAACTTGCCGGAAGTCACGTAGGCATTGGCGGAGGTGACGTCGACGAAGGCGGAGTCCACCTGCCCGCCCAGCACGTCGCTGACCAGCGGCGCGGCCCCCTTGTAGGGAATGTGGACCAGGTCGATGCCGGCACGCATCTTGAGCTGCTCGCCGTGCAGGTGGGCCGAGGTACCGTTGCCGTAGGAGCCATAGCTGAGCTTGCCGGGGCTGGCCTTGGCCAACGCGACGAACTCCGCCAGCGTGCGCGCCGGCACGCGGTTGGGCACCACGAACAGGTCCGACGAACGCGCCACCAGCGAGACCGGCGCGAAGTCGCGCTCGACGTTGTAGGGAATCTTCTTGTACAGGCCGGGCGACTGGATCATCGCCGTGATGCCGAGCAGCACGGTATAGCCATCCGGCGCGGCCTTGGCGACGATGTCGTTGCCCAGCATGCCGCTGGCGCCGGGCTTGTTGTCCACCACCACCGGCTGGCCCCAGTTCTGTGACAGCTTCTGCCCGATCAGCCGCGCCACGGTGTCGGTGCCGCCGCCGGCCGGATACGGCACCACCAGGCGCAGCGGGCGTGCCGGGTAGTCGCCCTGGGCGCGCACGCCCCAGCTCGTCAATGCGGCGCCGCCGCCCAGTGCGGCGGCCTGTGCCAGCCACTGCCTTCTCTGCTTGTCCATTGCTGTCTCCTCGTTCTCGTTGCGGGGCGCGCCGGCGCCCTCTTCTTGCCTGTCCGGCCCCGCCCTGCCGCGGGCGGCGGGCCTGCCCGCGGCCACCGCTTGTCGTCCGCTGTCGTCCGCTGCTGCCCGTTGTCGCCCGTTGCCGTCCGCCGCCTACTCCACCGCGCGCGCCGGCGCGGCATTCTCGGCCTCCTGCAGCGCGCGCCACTGGATCTTGCCGGTGCCCGACTTCGGCAGCGCCTCGACGAACTCCACCAGGCGCGGCACCTTGTAGGCGGCCAGGCGCTCGCGGCACCACTGCATGATCTGTTCGGCGCCGGCCTCATCGCGCCCTTGCATGCCCGGCTTGAGGGCGATCACCGCCTTGACGGTCTCGCCCCGCCGCGCGTCCTTGGCGGCGATCACGCAGGCTTCATGGACGGCCGGGTGCCCGTACAGCAGGTTTTCCACCTCGGCCGGCCACACCTTGAAGCCGGAGGCGTTGATCATGCGCTTGAGGCGATCGCGCATGAAGAAGTAGCCATCCGCATCGATGAAGCCCAGGTCGCCGGTGCGCAGGAAGCGCTTGCCGTCGATCTCGATGAAGGTCTCGGCGTCCGCCTCCGGGTTGCGCCAGTAGCCGCGCATCACCTGGGCCCCGCTGGCGACGATCTCGCCCAGCTCGCCCTGGGGCAGCTCGGCGCCGCTGTGCGGATCGATCACGCGCGCGTCGACGCCGAAGGTGGCGATGCCGAGGCATTCGCGCTTGGGCCGCTGGCGTGGGTTGGAGAGCAGGAAGGCGGCGGTCTCGGTCAGGCCGTAGGCTTCGACGTAGCCCAGGCCGAAGCGCTCCTGCAGCATATTGGCCACGGCGTCGGGCATGGCCGCCCCGCCACCGCCGAGGAAGGCCAGGCTCGACAGGTCGCGCTCCAGGATGCCCGGCTGCGAAAAGAAGTCGACCAGCATGGCTGGCGGCGCGCCCCAGTTGGAAACCCGGTAGCGCTCGATCATGTCTGCTGCCAGCGCACGCTCCCAGCGCGGCAGCAGCACGATGGTGGCACCCAGGTAAAGCGGCGCGTGGATGCCGTTCTGCATGCCCAGCAGGTGGAACATCGGCGCCACCGACAGGAAGACCGCCTCGGGCGTGTTGCTGCGCCAGATCTGCGAACCCACGGCCGCGCTCATCAGGGTGCCGTGGGTGTGCATGCAGCCCTTGGGATGGCCGGTGGTGCCCGAGGTGTAGGCCAGCATGCACAGGGTGTCGAATCCGGCGGCGTGCGGCAGCGGGGCCAGGCCGGCCGCCTCGGCATCCTGCCAGCGCACCAGCGTACAGCCGGCCGGGGCCCGCGCCGACAGCGGCGCGCGCTCGCGCAGCCAGGCGGGCACGGACGGGCCGTCCGCCTCCTGCGCCGGCTCGGGCAGCATGTCGGCATAGTCGTGCACGATCACATGCGGCAGCGCCTCGCCGTGCAGCGGCGCCAGCCGCTCGTACAGCTCGGCCGCAGCGAACGCCACGCGCGCGCCGCTGTCGCCGGCCACGTGCGCCAGTTCGTCGGTCAGCCACATCGGGTTGGCCGGCACCACCACCGCCTCGGCACGCAGGATGGCGTAGTAGGCAATGATGAACTGCGGACAGTTCTGGCTGTAGAGCAGCACGCGGTCGCCGGGACCGACCCCGCAGGCGCGCTGCAGGTAGCCCGCCATGCGCTCGATCTGCGCATGCAGCTCGGCGTAGCGGATCGCGCGGCTGAAGTACTGGATGGCCGTCTTGCCGGGATAGCGGCGCGCCGCCGCTTCGACGTTGTAGACCAGGCTGGTGCGCGGGATGTGCGCTTCCGCGGGCAGGCCGGTCGGCCAGAACGGGGAGCGGCGGGGAGCGGGGCTGGACGCCTGGGCGGCGCCGGAATGCGGGGACTGCGTCATATCGTGCCAGTGGGTTCAAGCGGAAATGCAGCGCGTCGGGAGGAACTGCGTGCCCCCGCCGCGGGATCGGGCCTTCAGTCGAAGCGGATATTGCGGGTACGGATCACCTTGCCCCAGCGGGCGTAGTCGCTCTGCACGGTCTGGGCGAACGCGTCCGGTGTGCTGCCGCTGAGCACCACGCCCATCTCGCCCATGCGCCCGCGCAGCGCCGGCGTGGCCAGGATGCGGTTCACGTCGGCGGCGTACTTGTCGACGATCTGCCGCGGCGTCGCCGCCGGCAGCAGCAGGCCGAACCAGCCCATCGACTCCATGCCGCCGATGCCCGCCTCGGCGAAGGTCGGCACGCCCGGCAACTGGGGCGCACGCGCCGGGCCGGTCACCGCCAGCGCGCGCAGGCGGCCGCTGGCCACATGCGGCTTGGCGCCCATCACCGAGATGATGGCGGCGGGCACCTGGCCGCCCAGCAGGTCGTTGAGTTCGGCGGCCTCGCCCTTGTAGGACACATGGGTCATGTCGAGGCGGGCCGACTCCTTGAAGATCTCGCCGTACAGGTGGCCGCTGGACCCGGTGCCGAAGGAGCCGTAGGAATACTTGCCGGGAGCGGCGCGCACCAGGGCGATGAATTCGGCCAGGGTGCTGGCCGGCACCGACTGATGGACCGCCAGTACCAGGCTGGTGGTACCCAGTTCCGACACCGGCACGAAGTCCCTGACCGGGTCGACCGGCGCCTTGGCGTAGAGGCTGGGCGCCTGCACCAGGGTGGTGATGGTGAGCAGCGCGGTGTGGCCGTCGGGCGCCGCCTTGGCCACCGCGTCGGCACCGATCATGCCGCTCGCGCCGGGCTTGTTCTCCACCACGATGGGGCGCTGCCACTGCTTGCCCAGCGGCTCGGCGATGGCGCGCGCCAGCACGTCGGTGGCGCCGCCGGCCGGATAGGGCACGACGATGCGCACCGGCTTGCTGGGAAAGGCCTGGACGGGCTGGGCCGCGGCCGCGCCGGACATGGCCAGCTGGCCGGCGACCAGCGCGCCGAGCCACAGCCCGGACAGAGCGGACCGGCCGGACCGGCCCCGACGTGCGAACAGCCCGGCCACGCGGCCGCATCCTTGCATGCTGACTGCCTCCTGCATCCCTTTTCCTCCCTGGTTGTCTTTGTGATGGCCCATGCGCCGCTCAGTCCCTCAGTCCATGCGCAGGTCGAGCTTGCGCACCAGCGCGGACCAGTAGCGGTGGTCGGCGGCGGCCACCTTGGCGAACTCCGCCGGCCTGGTGCCTTTCACCAGCACCCCCAGTTCGTCCATGCGCCGGCGGATATCGGGGCCGGCCAGCACGGCGTTGACGTCGGCCGAGACCCTGTCGACGATGGCGGCCGGCGTGCCGGCCGGCGCGAACAGGCCGAACCAGCCGGGCCCGTCGAGGCCGGCGAAACCCTGCTCGGCGAAGGTCGGCACGTCGGGCAGCAGCGGCGAGCGGGTGCTTCCGGTCACCGCCAGCGGACGCACCTTGCCCGAGGCCAGGTGCTGGCGCAGCGCCATCGGCGATACCGTGGCCAGCGACACCTGCTTGCCCAGCAGGTCGTTGAACAGCGGCGCCTCGCCCTTGTAGGGCACGTGGATCATGTCGAGGCCGGCGGCGGCGGTGAACACCTCCATATAGAGGTGGGCGCCGGAACCCGTGCCATAGGTGCCGTAGGAATAGTGGTGCGGGCGACGCCTGGCCTCGGCGACGAAGCCGGCCAGCGAGGCGGGCATGTCGGCGTTGCCGGTCACGACCAGATGCGTGGTGGCCAGCTCCGACACCGGTGCCAGGTCCTTGAGCGGATCGAAGGGCGGCTTGGCGTACTGGCTGGGCACCTGCACCACGCCGGTCAGGGTCAGCAGCAGCGTATGGCCGTCGGGCGGTGCCTTGACCACCGCGTCGGCGCCGATCATGCCGCTCGCGCCGGGCCTGTTCTCCACCACGATGGGGCGCTGCCACTGCTTGCCCAGCGGCTCGGCGATGGCGCGCGCCAGCACGTCGGTGGCGCCGCCGGCCGGATAGGGCACGACGATGCGCACCGGACGGCGCGGGAACGCTGCCGCGGGGGCGGACGCGGCGGTCTGGGCCGCGGCCGGCCCGAGGGCCATGCCCGCCAGCAGCAGCGGTGCGGCTGCCAGCCGATACAGCACCTGGCGACGATTTGCCTGCATCTTGCCTCCTCCTTGCCTCGGTCTGTTGCCTTCGGTCACGAACAGGCGAAGATTGCGCGATGCTGCGCCGCGTGGACAATGACCAATCGGCCCAAAATGATTGGCCGAATCGTTCAGGGCAAAGGCTGCCTTCGGCAAATGCGGATTGCACGCGCCGGCCGGCTGCGGCAAATTGCCTGCAACGGCGCGGGCCAGTCCCGCGAGCGCGACCCGAAGGCGACCAGAAGAGGAGACCCATGCACCGTGCGATGTCCGGCGGACGCGCAGCACCGCCGCCCCCCGCCATGCCGCTGCTGGCACCCGCCGCCCGCGCGCACGCCGCCAGCCGCGTGGCACCGCATGCCGCCGACGGCTGCGCCCAGGCGCGCCACACCATTGCAGTGCAGCATGTCGAGCAGATCCTGCTCGGCGCCCAGCGGCTCGGCCACGATATCGACGCGCTGCTGCGCCGCGCGGGCATCTCGCCGGCCCTGCTGCTGTCGCCCAGCGCCCGCGTCAGCCAGGGCCAGTACGCGGCGCTGATGCGTTCGCTGCGGCGCGTCATGCGCGACGAGTTCTGCGGCCTGCTGTCGCGCCCGGTGCTGCCGGGCGCCCTCGCCCAGGCCTGCGCGGCGGCCATCCACTGCGCCACGCTGGGCGACGCCCTGCGCGCGCTGGTCCGCCACTACCGCCTGCTGATCGACGACTTCGCCCCCCGCCTGCGGGTACAGGACGGCTGCGCCAGCCTGGTGCTGGTGCCGCAGGCGCCCGCCACGCCCTGCAGCCGCTTCGCCGAATCGACCTTCGTGTTCCACGGTTACGGGCTGCTGTGCTGGCTGCTGGCGCGCCGCCTGCCGATCAGCGCCGTCGAGTTGAGCGCGGCGCCGCACGCGCAGCGCCACGACACCGAACGCATCTTCGGCGCCGAGGTCGCCTACGGGCGGCCGCGCACCGCGCTGCACTTCGACGCGGCCTGGCTGCGCCTGCCGCTGGCGCAGGACGCCAGCAGCCTGCAGCGCTTCCTGCGCAGCGCGCCGCGCGACCTGCTGGTGCGCTACCGCGACGACTGCGGCCTGGCCGAGCGCATCCGCCGCCAGCTGCGCTGCCAGCTCGACGGCGAGCTGCCCTCGCTGGAGGCGGTGGCCGCCACCCTGCAGCTCACGCCGCAGACCCTGCGGCGGCGCCTGCGCGAGGAAGGCCGCGGCTACCAGAGCATCAAGGACGACCTGCGCCGCGACGCGGCCATCGGCCTGCTGGAACGCTCCGACCTGCCGCTGCACCAGGTGGCGCTGCGCCTCGGCTACTCGGAGCCGAGCACCTTCCACCGCGCGTTCAAGAAATGGACCGGCGTGGCACCGGGCGAGTACCGCCACCGGCAGCTGGCGGCCGGCCTGGCGGCGGGCGCCTGAGCGGCCCCGGGGCCGCGCCCCGGGCAAGACCTTCCGCCCTCAGATCGTCTGCAGGCGGAAGGCCTCGATGGCTTCGCCGTGGGCCTGGCTCATCTGCCGGATCACCTCGTTGCGGGAATCCTGCATGATCTTGCGCATGGTGCGCTCGGCCTGGTCGGCGCCGCCGGCCTCGATGGCCGCCAGCACCTGCGTGTAGTCGCGCACGCTCTCCTGCCGGCGCGCGCGCGTCATGTAGTCCATGGGGCGGGTGGTGACCCACAGCATCTGCCAGATGCCGTCATGCGGCAGCGTGCGGTAGGCCTGGATCAGCTGCCGGTTGCCGCACGCATGCATCAGGCCCACGCCCATGCGGCCGATGGCGCGCACGAACTCGATCAGCGCCGGCTCGTCCTGGCTTCCCAGATCCTTCAGTTCCGCCAGCCGCTCGCGCAGCGGCGCCAGCGCCGCCTTGTCCGGATTGATGGCCAGGTAGCGCACCGCCAGTGACAGCAGGGCGCTGCGGATATTGAAGATATCGATGACGTCGTTGAGCTGCAGTTCGACGACGAAGGCGCCGCGGCGCGGCGAGATCTCGACCAGGCCTTGCGCCTGCAGCACGCGCAGCGCGTCACGCACCGGCCCGCGGCTGATGCCGAACAGCTCGGCGATCGCTTGCTCCTTGATCTGCTCGCCCGGCGCGTACTGGCCATTGAGAATGGCCTGGCCCAGGTGCTTGGCCACCTGCTCCGGGATGGTGGCCGCGGTCAGCCTGCGGCGGGCAGTGCCTGCCGGTGGCTCGGACGCAGGGCCGTCCGCCACCGCCGCTGCGTCCGGCACCGAGCGCGCCTGCAGGAAGTCGAAAAGTCCGCTCATGACGAGAGGTGGAGAGAGGTGGATACAGAGATGTCCCATTCTATCCGGGCTGGCTTTGCCGCGTAAATCGTCGATTGTTAACAATTGACCGTTGACTTGTGAGTTAAGCGCTTCCATAATTTTTTCCGCCACCCGCGGCGACTGCGCGGGCACGGCCAGCCCCGGCGCGCATCGCCACCCCGGGCGCGGCCGCGACCCGCCGGCGACCGGACCACGTACCAGAAACGGGGGCGGAGACAACCCCGCCGGCCGCGCGCCGGCACCCAAGGAGGAGCACGATGCGTCAGCACTCGCTGCAAGCCTGGATCGGCACCCTCATGCTGGGGGCGCTCGCCTGCGCCGCCGGCCCCGCCGCCGCCCAGGGCAAACCCGCCACACCCACCACGCCCGCCGCCGCCAGCGGCACGCTCACGGTCGCCTTCGCGGCCGAATCCACCACGCTGGACCCGGTCAAGATCTCGGCCGGCGTCGACCACTACTTCGTCGGCCAGATCTTCGAGATGCTGACGCGGCGCAATGCCGCGCTCAAGGACGAGAACTGGCTGGCCGAATCGTGGAAGCTGGAGAACGGCAAGGACGGCAAGCCGGTGCTGGACGTGCGCTTGCGCAAAGGCGTCAGGTTCCACAACAGCGACCCGCTCACGGCCGAGGACTTCGAGTTCTCGTGGCAGCGCCAGCGCGACCCCAAGAGCAGCTTCTTCTCGCACTATGTGTCATCGGTCGAGCGTTTCGAGATCCTCGATCCCTATCATTTCAAGCTCTACTTCAAGGAGCCCGACGCCCAGTTCATCGCGGGCAATATGCAGCTGTGGGCCATGCCCAAGAAGTACATCCAGAAGGTCGGCGAGGAAGAATTCGCGCGCCGCCCGGTCGGCACCGGGCCGTGGAAGTTCGTCTCGCGCACCGTCAAGGACGAACTGCGACTGGAGGCCTTCGACGGCTACTGGAACCAGGCCCACCGGCCGCGCGTGAAGGAGCTGGTGATCAAGATCATCCCCGAGGACATGACGCGCGTGGCGGCCTTCAAGACCGGCAAGGTCGACTGGATCGACAACGTGCCGCCGTCCATGGTCGACGAGTTCAAGAAGATGCCCGGCGTGAAGACCGCCACGCTGGTCAGCGGCAACAATCTCTTCCTGAACTTCAATACGCAGATGCCCAGGTCGCCGTTCAACGACGTACGCGTGCGCCAGGCCGCCGCGCACGCCATCGATGTCGACGCCATCATCAAGCGCGTGCTGTTCGGCCAGGGCGAGCGCTACGCCCAGGTCGGCCAGGGCTCGGTCGGCTACGACCCCGCGCTCAAGCCTTATTCCTACGACCCCAAGCTGGCGCGCGACCTGCTCAAGCAGGCCGGCTACCCCAACGGCTTCGATACACCCTGCTACAACCTGACCACGCCGCGCGAGCCGAGCATGAAGGAGGTCGGCGAGGCGATGTACGCCTACCTGTCCTCGGTCGGCATCCGCTGCCAGGTGCGCAATCTCGAGTACGGCGCCTGGATCAGCCTGGGCAAGCGCGGCCGCAGCGGCCCGCCCGAGATGGACGGCGTGCTGAGCTGGATGTGGTCGCAGGGCCTGCCGGGCGACCCCGGCCTGGCCTGGTCCGGCCACCTGCATAGCTGGCAGCAGGGCAGCGGCTGGGGCACCTACTCCTACACCAGCGACAAGGACATGGACGCCCTGCTGGAGAAGCAGCGCGGCACCATGGATCCGGCCGCCCGCGCCGACCTGCTGCAGCAGATCGCGCGCCTCAAGCAGGAGCGCGTCGAGGGCGGCCTGCCCACCTACCGCCCGCTGGTCACCTTTGCCTGGCGCGACAAGGTCGACTACGTGCCCTGGCCGATCCGCGACTACTGGCGCGCCTTCCAGGAAGTCGGCCTGAAGCCCTAGTGCCCTGAATCACGAATTCGTGGACTCAGGACACTAGCCGGCCGCCGCCGCCCGCACCGCGCGCGCCCGCCACGCGGTGCGGCCTCCCTTCCCTCCCCCGCTGGAGGCACCACGCATGCCCATCGCCAGACGCCTGCTGCACGGCCTCGTCAGCATCCTCGGCGCGAGCGTCATCATCTTCGTGATCTCCCGGCTCTCGGGCGATCCGCTCGCCCTGCTGCTGCCGGCCGACGCCCCGCCCGACGTGATCGAGCAGACCCGGCTGCACCTCGGCCTCGACCGGCCGCTGCTGACGCAATACCTCTACTTCCTCGGCCACGCGCTGAGCGGCGACTTCGGCAACTCCTACCGCTGGCAGGTGCCGGCGCTGGGACTGATCCTGGAGCGGCTGCCGGCCACCGCGGAGCTGGCCGTCGCCGCGCTGCTGTTCTCGGTGGCGATGGCCGTGCCCTTCGGCGTGCTGTCGGCGCGCTACCGCGGCGGCTGGTTCGACCGCTTCGGCAAGGCCTTCGCCATGCTCGGCCAGGCCATGCCCAACTTCTGGGTGGGCCTGCTGCTGATCCTGCTGTTCGCCGTGCGCCTGAACTGGCTGCCGGCCTTCGGCCGGGAAGGACCGGCCAGCCTGGTGCTGCCCGCCATCGCGCTGGGCTGGTACCCGGTGGCGGCGCAGACGCGCGTGGTGCGCTCGGCCATGCTCGACGTGCTCGACAGCGACTACATCCGCATGGGCCGCGCCATGGGCGTGCCCGAGCGCGCGCTGGTGTGGAAGTACGCGCTGCGCAATGCGGCCATCCCGCTGGTCACCATGCTGGGCGTCTACTTCGCCGCCATGCTCGGCGGCGCCTTCGTGGTCGAGGTCATCTTCGCCTGGCCCGGGGTCGGCCGCACCGTGGTGGAAGCCGTGTTCGCGCGCGACTTCCCGGTGGTGCAGGCGGGGGTCATGCTGACCTCGGTGCTGTTCGTGCTGTCCAACACACTGGTCGACCTGAGCTACGGCCTGATCGACCCGAGGATGCGCCATGGCTGATCGCGCCGATGCTTCGATGACCCCGGCCCCGGCCCCTTCTGCGGCCCGGCGGCGCGCGCCGCCGCCGGCCTGGCTGCGCTGGTCCACGCTGGCCGCGCTGCCCTGGTTCCCCTGCGCGGTGTTCGCCGTGCTGCTGGCCTGCGCCCTCGGCGGCGAAGCCCTGCTGCCGCACGATCCGAACGTGCTCGACCTCGGCCTCGCCTTCCAGCCGCCGGCCTGGCTTGCCGGCGGCCACTGGTCCTATCCGCTCGGCACCGACAATATGGGACGCGACGTGCTGTCGCGCATCCTGGCCGGCACCCGCATCTCGCTGGTGGTCGCGCTCTACGCCATCCTGATCTCGGGCGGCATCGGCACCGCGGTGGGCATGGCGGCCGGCTACTTCGGCGGCCGCGTCGACGCGCTCGTCATGCGCCTGGTCGACATCCAGATGTCGATCCCCGCGCTGGCGCTGGCCCTGGTGCTGGCCGCCGTGCTCGGGCCGGGCTTCGAGACGGTGGTGCTGGTCATCGTGGTGACCTACTGGACCTGGTACGCGCGCATCGTGCGCGGCGAAGTGATGTCGCTCAAGCAGCGCGACTACGTCGCGCTGGCGCGCGTGGCCGGCTGCGGCACGCTGGTGATCTTCCGCCGCCACCTGCTGCCCAACCTGCTCAACACCCTGCTGGTGCTGGCCACGCTGCAGGTGGGCCAGGTCATCCTGTTCGAGGCCTCGCTGAGCTTCCTCGGCCTGGGCATCCAGCAACCCGACGTCTCCTGGGGACTGATGCTGGCCGATGCGCGCAACTACATCAGCAATGCCTGGTGGGTCATCACCATGCCGGGCCTGGCCATCATGGCCACCTGCCTGGCATCCAACCTGCTGGGCGACTGGCTGCGCGACCAGTTCGACCCGCGCCGGAGGCAGCTATGAGCGAATCCCTTTCTTCCGCCGCCGAGGCGACGGCCCGCGCGCGGACCGCGGCGCCATCCACCGGCGGGGCGGGCACAGCGGAACCGATGCTGTCGGTGCGCGGCCTGACCACCCACCTGCGCCTGAAGCGCGGCACGGTGCGCGCCGTGGACGGTGTCGACCTGCAGGTCGATGCCGGCGAGACGCTGGGCGTGGTCGGCGAATCCGGCTCGGGCAAGTCGATGACCATCCTCTCCATCATGCGGCTGCTGCCGCGCCAGGGCGGCGTGGCGCTCGGCGGCAGCGTGCGCCTGGACGGCGTGGAACTGCTGCAGCTGCCCGAGGCCACCATGAGCCGCGTCTACCGCGGACGCAAGATCGCCATGGTCTCGCAGGATCCGCTGACCTCGCTCAACCCGGTCTTCACCGTCGGCGACCAGGTCGGCGCGCCCGGCCGCTACCACGGCCTGACGCACGGCCGCGCCGACAACCGCCGCCATGCCGCCGAGGTGCTGGAACGCGTGCACATCCCCTCGCCCGCGACACGGCTGGACGACTACCCCCATCAGTTCAGCGGCGGCATGCGGCAACGCGTGGTCACCGCCATGGCCATCGCCGGCGCGCCACGCCTGCTGGTGGCCGACGAGCCCACCTCGGCGCTGGACGTGACCATCCAGGTGCAGATGATGGCGCTGTTCCGCGACATCCAGCAGAAGACCGGGGTCGGCATCATCCTGATCACCCACGACCTGGGCGTGGCCGCCAGCCTCTGCCACCGCGTGGCGGTGATGTATGCCGGGCGCATCGTCGAGACCGCCGACGTACGCACCCTCTACCGCGAGCCGGCCCACCCTTACACCCAGGCGCTGTTCCGCGCGATCCCCCATTTCGGCCGCCGCCAGGAACGCCTGTTCGCCATTCCCGGCACCCCGCCCAGCCTGGTCGACCCGCCCAAGGGCTGCCGCTTCGCGGCGCGCTGCCCGCAGCGCAAGCCGCTGTGCGAGGACGCCTATCCGCCGGAAGTCGAACTGGCGCCCGGCCACAAGGTCAGCTGCTGGCTGGCCCAGGGCACATGAAGGAGGCCGGCATGCTGCTCGAAGTCGACAACCTGAAGAAGCACTTCCCCGCCCGCGGCGGCGGCACGGTGCGCGCGGTGGACGGCGTCAGCTTCGCCGTCGGTGCCGGCCAGACCTTCGCCCTGGTGGGCGAGTCCGGCTGCGGCAAGACCACCATCGCGCGCCTGCTGCTGTTGCTGGAACGCCCCAACGGCGGCGCCATCCGCTTCGACGGCGAGGACGTGCTGGCGCTCGACCGCGCCGGCACGATGCGCTACCGGCGCCAGGTGCAGGCGGTGTTCCAGGATCCGTCCTCGTCGCTCAACCCGCGCCTGAAGGTGCGCACCCTGCTGGCCGAGCCGCTGCTGGCGCACGGCGAAGCCGGCAGCCGCGATGCGCTGCGCGCCAAGCTGGCGGAACTGCTCGACATCGTCGGCCTGCCCGCCGGCGCGCTCGACCTCTATCCGCACGAGTTCAGCGGCGGCCAGCGCCAGCGCATCGCGGTGGCGCGCGCGCTGGCGCTGCGCCCGCGGCTGATCGTGCTCGACGAGCCCACCTCGGCGCTGGACGTCTCCATCCGCGCGCAGATCGTCAACCTGCTGGCCGACATCCAGCTGGCCTTCGGCCTGGCCTACCTGGTGATCGCCCACGACCTCGCGCTGGTCGAGCACTTCAGCTCGGCGGTCGGCGTGATGTACCTGGGCGCGCTGGCCGAAAGCGGCGCCAGCACCGCCGTGTTCGGCGCGCCGCGCCATCCCTATACGCAGGCGCTGCTGGGCTCTGCGCCGCGCCCGGACCCCGACCACCAGCCCGCCGAAGGCCTGATCCACGGCGAGATCGGCTCCGCCCTGCAGCCGCCACCGGGCTGCAAGTTCCATCCGCGCTGCCCGCATGCCCTGCCGCGCTGTGCCGAACAGGTACCAGTGCTACAGCGCCTCGATGCCGCCGATGCCACCGACGCCGCCGCCGGCAATGCCGGGCCGCCCCACCTGGCGGCCTGCCACCTGCTCGCCGCCGCGGGCGCCCCGCCTTCCGCCACCCAACCGAAACAGGAGCTGATCGCGTCATGACCTCCGCTGCCGCCGGCCACCGCCCTCCGGTGTCCACTCCCGCCGAAGCCGCCTTCTTCTCGCAGCTCGAAGCCCTGCAGCAACGCAACTGGCCCGCCGGCGTGCCGCGCGCGCCGATCTACCCGCATGGCGAGATCGCGCTGACCGGCTACCTGCGCGCCTGGGCCAGGGAGCGCCCCGACCACCGCGCCATCGTCTTCTACGGCAGCGAGCTCAGCTACCGCGAGTTGGACGACTACAGCGACCGCTTCGCCGCCCTGCTGCACGCCCACGGCGTGCGCCCCGGCGACCGCGTCGCCGTGATGCTGGGCAACTGCCCGCAGTTCCACATCGCCTTCTACGGCATCCTCAAGCTGGGCGCGGTGCACGTGCCGGTCAACCCGCTCTTCAAGGAGCAGGAGCTGGTCTATGAACTGAACGACGCCGGCGCGCAGACGCTGCTGGTGCTCGACCAGCTGGCCCCGCTGGCGCTGGCGGTGCAGGCGCGCACCGGCGTGCGCACGGTCTTCGTCACCGGCTATCGCGACCTGCTGCCGGCCCGGCCCACGCTGCCGGTCCCCGACAGCATCGACACCCCGCGCGTGGTGCCGCCCGGCACCATCGACCTGATGCCGGCCCTGGCGACCTGCAGCGCCGCCCCGCCGCAGGTGGCACCCGACCTCGACGCGGTCGCCGCGCTCAACTACACCGGCGGCACCACCGGCATGCCCAAGGGCTGCGTGCACACCCAGCGCGACATGCTCTACACCGCCGCCACCGGCTGCACCATGTCCGGCATGCTGGCGCCGGACCGCCACGGCGCCGCGCCCGACGAGGTCTCGCTGAACTTCATGTCGATGTTCTGGATCGCCGGCGAGAACATCGGCCTGATCTACCCGATCTTCAGCGGCGGCACGCTGGTGCTGCTGGCACGCTGGGATCCGGTCGGAGTGATGGCCGCCATCGAGCGCTACCGGGTCCGCCGCACCGTGATGCTGGTGGACAACGCCGACGAGCTGATGAACCATGCCGACGCCGGCCGCTATGACCTGCGCTCGCTCGCCGCCACGCGCGTCTCGTCCTTCGTCAAGAAGGTCAACCCGGCGTTCCGCCGCCGCTGGCTGGCGCTGACCGGCACGGTGATGGCCGAGGGTGCCTGGGGCATGACCGAGACCCACACCAGCGATACCTTCACCACCGGCATGCAGGAGGACGACATGGACCTCAAGGGCCAGCCCGTCTTCGTCGGCATTCCCATGCCCGGCACCCGCATCAAGATCTGCGACTTCGACAGCGGCGCGCTGCTGCCGCCCGGACAGGAGGGCGAGATCGTGGTCAGCACGCCGTCGCTGCTCAAGGGCTACTGGAACAAGCCCGAGGCCAGCGCCGAATCGATCCGTGGCGGCTGGTTCCATACCGGCGACATCGGCGTCTACGACGAACAGGGCTATCTGCACTTCCTCGGCCGGCGCAAGGAAATGCTCAAGGTCAAGGGCATGAGCGTGTTCCCCGCCGAGATCGAGGCCTTGCTGGGCCAGCACCCGGCCGTGGTCGGCTCGGGCGTGATCGGCCGCGAGGATGCCGAGCGCGGCCAGGTGCCCGTGGCCTTCATCCTGCTGCACCCGGAACTGGCCGGCACCGTCACCGAGGCCGAACTGACGCAGTGGTGCCGGCAGAACATGGCCACCTACAAGGTGCCGGAGATCCGCTTCGTCAGCGCCCTGCCGATGACAGCCACCGGCAAGGTCAAGAAGCACGAACTGGCCAGCCAGCTGGACTGAACCCCCTCCCCATCGAACCCGATCGAGAATCCCCATGAACGTGCACAACCCCGCCGAAGACCTGGCGCTGCGCAAGGCGCAGGCAGCGCAGATGGGCGGCCCGGACAAGCTCGCGCGCATCCGCGCGCGCGGCGCGCTCAACGCGCGCGAGCGCATCGCCGCCCTGCTCGACGCCGACAGCTTCTTCGAGCTCGGCATGCTCAACCACTCGGACGTGCCCGGCATGGAAGGCAAGACGCCGGCCGATGGCAAGGTCTGCGGCGTCGGCCGCATCGACGGCCGCCCGGTGGTGGTCAAGGCCGACGACGTCTCGGTGCTGGCCGGCACCGGCGGCCGCGTCGGCAGCCGCAAGTCGCGCCAGCTCGTCAAGCTGGCGCTCGACAAGGGCTACCCCATCGTCAACCTGGGCGAGGCCGGCGGCGCCCGCCTGCCCGACATCCAGGGTTCGGACGGCCTCAGCTCGATGACGGTCGGCACCAGCCTGGCGCGGCGCGTGCGCCAGGTGCCGATGGCCGCTGCCATCCTCGGCGAATGCTTCGGCAGCCCCTCCTGGCACGCCGCCTTCGCCGACTTCGTGGTGCAGGCTAAAGGCAGCTGCATGGCCGTGTCGGGACCGCGCGTGCTGGAAATCGCCACGGGCGAGAAGGTCAGCAACGAGGAACTGGGCGGCTGGCAGCTCCATGCACGCACCACCGGCCTGGTCGACCGCGTGGCCGAGGACGAGGCAGGCTGCCTGCAACTGATCCGCGACTTCCTCGCCTACCTGCCCTCGCACGCCGGCGCGCTGCCGCCGGCACGCGCGCCGCGCGAGACGGCCGAGGCGATCGCCGCGCGCCAGGCCGGGCTCGGCAAGCTGGTGCCGGATGCGCCGCGGCGCGCCTATGACATGCGGGAAGTGCTGCGCGTGCTGGTCGACGACCGCGAGCTGTTCGAGCTCAAGCCCGAGTTCGACCGCAGCGTGATCACCTGCCTGGCGCGGCTCGACGGGCAGACCGTCGGCATCATCGCCAGCAATCCGCTCTACTCGGCGGGCGCGATGGGCCCGGACGGCTGCGACAAGTGCACCAGCTTCATCTGCCTGTGCGACTCCTTCAACATCCCGCTGCTGTTCCTGCACGACACGCCGGGCTTCTTCGTCGGCAAGGCCGCCGAGCACAAGCGCATGCCCGGCAAGATCATCAACTTCGTCGAAGCGCTGGCGCTGGCCACGGTACCCAAGGTGGCAGTGGTCATCCGCAAGTCCTACGGCATGGCCTACTCCAACCTCGCCGGCAGCGGCATGGACGCCGATTTCGTGTTCGCCTGGCCTGGCGCCGACATCAGCTTCATGTCGCCCGAGGTGGCGGTCAACGTGCTGCGCCCGTCCAGCGGCGACGCCGCCCACGACCGCGAGGAGAAGGCCAGGCTCTACGAGGAACTGCGCAGCGCCAGCGCGCCCTGGCGTGCCGCCGGGCTGGGCCATCTCGACGACGTGATCGCGCCCGAAGCCACGCGCGCCACCCTGGTGCGCACGCTGGAGCTGGCCCGCGGCGAGCGCGCGGGCGGCATCGGCAAGCATCACCTGGCCACCTGGCCGACCAATTTCTGAGCCGGGCCCGCCGGCACGGCAGGAACCCGCAATACCACCAGGACAAAGGGAGAACACAATATGGCAACGACCAATGTGGAAGCGATCGTGACCGGCAAGGTCTGGAAGATCGAGAAGCAGGAGGGCGACAGCGTGGTGGCCGGCGAGGCCATCATGGTGCTGGAATCGATGAAGATGGAGATCCCGGTGGAAGCACCGGTCGCCGGCCGGGTGGGCCGGCTCAGCGTGGCCGAAGGCGACAGCGTGACCGAGGGCGACGTGGTCGCCGTCGTCACGCCCTGAGCCGGCCGCGCGCGGCGCGCGCCCGGCCGTTCGCCTAGCCGTCCGCCTGGTCGCTCACCGCCTGCTCGGCGACGGTGCCGGATATCTTCTGCGCCGTCGCCTGCAGGCGCTCCAGCAGCTTGGCCTGATCCATGAATTCGAAGCGGCTGAGCGGCGCCACCAGCCCCAAGGCGCCGATGGCCTGGGCACCGGAGGCGAACAGCGGAACCCCGAGCGAGCTCATCTGCGGTTCCAGTTCGCCGCGCGATACGTAGTAGCCGGCCTTGCGGATCGCTTGCATGCCGCGCCAGAACGCCTCGAAGTCCGTCCCCATGCCCGCCTCGCGGATCTCGGCGGCATGCTTTTCGAACAGCCGCGCAAGCCGCGGCCGTGTCTGCGTCGCCAGGATGACCTTGGGCGCGGCCCCCTTGAAGAGCGGACGCGGACGGCCCCTGCCATAGGCGAGATCCAGGCCGCCGCCGGCGCTTTCGCGGTGGGTGTCGACGATCTCCTCGTCGAAGATGCGCGTCATCACGCAATCGCAGCCGGTCTGCTCCGACAACTCGCGCATCAGGGGCTGCCCGATGCGGAAGAACGGGTCGACCGTGCGCAGCTGGTAGTCCAGCGTCATGACCCTCGGCCCCAGCGTATAGCTGCCGTTGCCCAGGCGGGACAGCAGGCCGGCTTCCACCAGTTCGCGCAGGTAGCGATAGCCCGTCGGCGCCGAGCAACCGATCACCCCGCAGATGGCATCCGATGACCACACCGGACTCTCGACCGAGAAGAGGTCGAGGATCGAGAGCATCTTGGAGGAGCTGGACATGGAAGCGGTGCCGGAGGACAGGACGGCGGGCGGGGGCAGGCCCGCCCGGGAACAGCCCGCATTGTAGCGAAAGCGCCTGGCGCCCCCGCTGCCCCTGCGCCCTCCGCCACCCAGGTCAGGCCACGCCCATCTTCGCGGCCATGCGCGCCCGCCAGGCCGCCCGCGGCTCGAATCCCGGCAGCGCTCGCGCGTGCTTCTCCACCACCTCCATCAGCACGCCGTCGTCCAGCGAGAAGTCCAGCGGCACCCGCATCGGCTGGCTGACGTACCACGGCGTATCGACAAACAGTTCGAGACGGTTGCCCTCGGGGTCGCGCGCATAGACCGAGACGGCGTTGCCGTGCGTGATCGGCTGGATGTCCGTCGCGCCGGCCGCCGCCAGGCGCCCGTACAGCGCCTTCAGCGTGGCGAGGCTGTCGGCCCGCAGCGAGACCTGGTTGATGACGTTGAAATCGATGTGCTCCGGCCGTCCGGTGGCCAGCACGATCTGGTGGTGCTCGTCCGGGTCGCGGCTGAGGAACACCAGCTCCACCGGACCATGCGGCCCGCTCAACTGGCCGGAGTCCGTGATGGTGAATTCGAGCAGCTCCGTATAGAAGCGGGTCATGGCCGCCAGCTCCCTGACATAGAGGCCGACATGGCTGAAGCTCAGTCCCGGGCGCATCAATGATCTCCTTTGGAATCGTATATTGATACTTTAGCACGTTTACATTGACTTAGATCCTATCAATTGTGTATTGTTATCGCATTGTGATAGTAGACGAATACGGAGACGGTGCATGATGTTTGATGTCGCAGTCATCGGGCTGGGCCCGGTCGGCGCCACGCTAGCCAACCTGCTGGCCGCCTATGGGCTGTCGGTCGCGGTGCTGGAGCGCGAAGCAACCCCCTATGCGCTGCCCCGGGCGGTGCACTTCGACGCCGAATGCATGCGGGTGTTCGACGCGATCGGCGTCGCCGGGGAAGTCGGCGCCGCCTGCCATGTGTCGCCCGGCATGAAGTTCCTCAATGCCGGCGGGCAGCTGCTGGTGGATTGGCCCCGGCCGCCGGAGGTCGGCGCGCAGGGCTGGCATGCGAGCTATCGCTTCCACCAGCCGGACCTGGAACGCATCCTGCGCGCCCGCCTCGCCGCACAGCCGGGGGCCACGGTCCACCTGCGCTGCGAGGTCTACGCGATCGAAGCGGCCGCCGAGCGTGCCACGGTCCGGTACGAAGACCTGCGCTGCGGCAGGCTCGCGGCGATCGAGGCGGCCTACGTGATCGGCGCCGATGGCGCCCGCTCGCTGGTGCGCCGGCTGATCGGCAGCGAGATGGAGGACCTGGGCCTGCATGAGCGGTGGCTGGTGTTCGACGCGCTGCTCAAGCGCCCCTGGTCGGTGCTGGGCGACCACAGCGTGCAGTTCTGCGATCCGGCCCGCCCCGCCACCTATGTACGCGGCGTGGGCGAGCGCCGCCGCTTCGAGATCATGCTGCATGCGGGCGAGGACGCCGCCGAGATGGCGCGGCCGGAGACGGTCTGGTCGCTGATCTCGCGCTGGATGACGCCGGAGGATGCCGACCTCGAACGCGCCACGGTCTACACCTTCCACGCGCTGGTGGCGCAGCGCTGGCGCCACGGCCGGCTGCTGCTGGCAGGCGACTCCGCGCACCAGACGCCGCCCTTCCTCGGGCAGGGCCTGTGCGCCGGCCTGCGCGATGCCGCCAACCTGGCCTGGAAGCTCGCCGCGGTCCTGCGCCATGGCGCTCCGGAGACGCTGCTCGACAGCTACCAGGAGGAACGCGCGCCCCACGTCGGCGAATACATCCGGCTGGCCGTCGAGCTGGGCCGTATCATCCAGGCCCGCGACCCGGACGAAGTCGCCGAACGCGACCGCACCCTGGCATCGGCGCCGCGCCTGCTGCGCAGCCTCAGCCCGCGCCTCGGCCCGAGCGCGCTGCGCCTGGCGCAGCCGGCCAGCGGCACGGTTGCCGCCCAGCCCCTGCTGGCCGACGGACAGCGCCTCGACTGCGCCGCGGCGCAGTCCTTCGCCGTGCTGGCCAGGCCTGGCCTGCTGCCAGCCGATACCGCGGCGGCCCTGCAGCAGCGGCTGCCCTATCCGCTCGCCGTCATCACCGAGGGCAGCGCGCCCGTGCAGGCGTGCCTGGATGCGCTGCAGGCCGCTGCGCTGGTGATCCGCCCTGACCGCTACGTCTACGGCGCGGCAGCGGACCTGCCTGGCCTGCAGGCCCTGCTGGCAAGCCTGGGGCAGGCCCTGCGCCCGGACGCGCAGGCGCTCGCCGCCTGCCGGCCCTGACAGCCCACACGGCCTCCCCCACCGCCGCCGCCCCCGCAAACCCTCTCATCGCCCTGGCCTGCCGCCCGGGCTTCGCGTCCCGAGCATCACGATCCGCAATCACGATCCGCAATCACCTATCCGCAACCGGAGATATCCAGATGAAACTCATCAGCTTTTCCCGCCAGGGCGCCAACAGCTTCGGCGCCGTCGTCAACGAGGGCGTGGTCGACCTGGGCGCGCGTCTCGGCCTGGCCGAGCTCGGCGCCGCCCTGCGCCAGTCCGGCCTCGATGCCATCCAGGAACTGGCAGCCAGGTCGCCGGCCGACTTCGCCCTGGCCGAGATCGACGCCTTCCGCCCGGTGGTGGCCGACCCCGACAAGATCCTGTGCGCCGGCCTCAACTACGACGAGCACGTGCAGGAAACCAGGAAGCAGCGCACCGAGCGCCCGACGATCTTCCTGCGCGTGGCCGCCTCGCAGACCGGCCACGAGCAAGCCATCGTGCTGCCGCCGGAATCGGAACGCCTCGACTATGAAGGCGAGATCGCCGTGGTGATCGGCAAGGGCGGCCGCCGCATCGCCGAGGACAAGGCCTACGCGCACATCGCCGGCTTCGCCTGCTACAACGATGGCAGCATCCGTGACTGGCAGTTGCACACCTCGCAATGGGGGCCCGGCAAGAACTTCCAGTCCACCGGCGCCTTCGGTCCGGCGCTGGTCACGCGCGACGAGATCGGCGAGAACGAGGTGCTGACGCTCGAGACGCGCCTCAACGGCCAGGTCATGCAGCACGCCACCACGGACATGCTGATTTTCTCCATCCCCACGCTGATCGCCTACTGCTCCAGCTTCGTCACGCTCGCTCCCGGCGACGTGATCGTCACCGGCACCCCGGGCGGCGTCGGCGCCAAGCGCAATCCGCCGGTCTTCATGAAGGACGGCGACGTGGTCGAGGTCGAAGTGAGCAAGCTGGGCGTGCTGCGCAACCCGGTGCGCGCCGAATAAGCCTGCCGCCCGCAGGCGGCGGCCCCCCCGAGCCGAAGGTCCGCGCCAGCGGGCTGCCGACGCGATCGACCGGCGCGGGGAAGCGCTCGCCCCCAC
Organism: Cupriavidus malaysiensis; assembly: GCF_001854325.1. Classification (NCBI taxonomy): domain Bacteria; kingdom Pseudomonadati; phylum Pseudomonadota; class Betaproteobacteria; order Burkholderiales; family Burkholderiaceae; genus Cupriavidus; species Cupriavidus malaysiensis. The sequence continues at coordinate 759,833 of NZ_CP017755.1, read as the reverse complement.
GGGGCGGGCGCCAGCGCGCGAAGACGCGCGACAAGAACGCACAACAACAACACCGAGAACAACGAGGATCCGAGGATCCGAGGAGACAACACCATGGACATCCGCCAAGCCATCCACGACCGTCCGATGCGATGGCCGCAGATCGCCGTCGTGGCCATCTGCATCATGCTGACCATGATCGACGGCTACGAAATCATCGTCATGCCCTTCGTCATGCCCCATCTGGCGAAGGCCTGGGGGCTGGGCCCGGTCGAGGTCGGCTACCTGCTCAGCGCCAGCGTGCTCGGCATGGCGATCGGCGCGGTGGTGATCTCGCCGCTGGCCGACCGCATCGGCCGGCGCGCGCACATCCTGCTGTGCCTGCTGCTGATCAGCGGCGGCATGCTGCTGTCGGCCAGCGCGCAACGGCTCGACGAACTGATCATGTGCCGCGCCTTCGCCGGGCTGTTCATCGGTGGCGTCATCGCCAGCATCAATGTACTGGTCTCCGAATACAGCTCGGAGAAGCGCCGCGGCGTGGTGATGGGCCTGTACGGCATCGGGCTGCCGCTGGGCTCCGCGCTGGCGGGCAGCGCCATCGCGCCGCTGGTGGCCCACTTCGGCTGGCGCGGCCCGCTTGCCTGCGGCGGGCTGCTCACCCTCGCCATGGCCGCGATCGTGTTTCCGCTGCTGCCGGAATCGGTCGAATACCTGATCGAGCGCCGCCCCCGCCGCGCCCTGGAAAAATACAACAGGATCGCCGCCTGGCTCGGCTATGCGCCGGCGCGCGAACTGCCCGCGCCGGCACGCAGGGGGGACGGCCCGGCCGTTGCCGCGGCCCTGCGCGCCATCTTCGGCCAGGCCATGCTGCGCCGTACCGCCTGCCTGTGGCTGGGCTACGCCGGCCTGATCGCCGCCTTCTACTTCGCCAATACCTGGACCGCCAAGCTGATCGCCGACGCCAGCGGCGATGCCGCGCTGGGCGTGCACGTCGGCATGCTGATCATGATCGGCGGCGTGGCGGGTGCGCTGGTGTTCGCCGCGCTGTCGCTTCGCTTGCCCCCCTTGCTGGTCACGGCCCTGATCCTGCTCGCCGGCGCGGCGGTCTTCTCGCTCTACGCCGCCTGCTTCCGGCAGCTCGACGTGGCGGTACCGCTGTCGATGCTGGTCGGGCTGTGCGCCAGTGGCGGCGTGGCGGCCTTCTACGCGGTCAGCCCGTCCCTCTACCCGGCCTTCGTGCGCGGCACCGCGGTCGGCCTGATGCTCGGCTTCGGGCGCGCGGTATCGGTGCTGGTGCCGGTCTGGACCGGTTACATGCTGACCTTCGGCTGGACCCCGGCGCAACTCTATCGCCTGTACGGGGGCGTGCTGGCGGTCGCGGCGGTGTTCGTGCTGCTGCTGGCGCGCAGCGGCCGGGCCGCGGCCAGCCAGGCCGATCCCGTCGGCCTGGCCTAACGCCGGGCGATGTCGCCTCCCCCTTCGCCTGCCTTACCCACTCCCGCCAAAGAGATAGCCATGCCATTTCCCGATACCGTGCCGGCACAGCAGACCGGCATCCTGATCAGCGCCGCCGGCGGCCCCGAGGTCCTGCTTCCCGCCACCTTGCCGGTGCCCGCGTGCGGCCCCGGCGAGGTGCTGATCCGCGTGGCCTGCGCCGGCGTGAACCGCCACGATATCAACCAGCGCCGGCGCGGACCGGACCCGTCCCATCGTCCCGTCCCCGGGCTGGAAGTCTCCGGCGTGGTCGTGCGCACCGGCGCGCAGGTGGCCGGCGTGGCGGCCGGTGACGAAGTCTGCGCCCTGGTCGATGGCGGCGGCTATGCGCAATACGCGCTGGCCGATGCCGGACAGGTGCTGCCGGTGCCGGCGGCAATGTCCCTGCGCGATGCGGCCGCCCTGCCCGAGGCGCTCTTCACCACCGTGCACAACTTCTTCAACGTGGCCAGGTTGGCACCCGGCGAGTCCGTGCTGATCCATGGCGGCACCAGCGGCGTCGGCACGCTGGCGATCCAGTTGCTGAGCTGGCTCGGCCATCGCGTCTACACGACCTGCGGCAGCGACGCGAAATGCGCCATGGCCGAGGCGCTCGGCGCGGCGCAGGCCTTCAACTACCGCGAGACCGCCTTCGAACAGGCCGTGCTGGCCGCGACCGGCGGCCGCGGTGTCGACGTGATCCTGGACATGGCGGGCCCGGACTACGGCCGCCGCAACGTGGCGGCCCTCGCACGCCGCGGCCGCGTGGTGCACCTGGCGCCGGGCGGCAACGCCGATATCGCCTTGCCGCTGCGCGAACTGATGCGCAAGGAGGCGGTGGTGACAGGCTCCCTGCTGCGCCCGCTGCCGGACGCCGAGAAGGCGGAAATCGCCCGCTGGCTGCTGGCGCGGGCCTGGCCGGTGCTCGGCACCAGGATCCGGCCGCAGATCGCCTTGCGCCTGCCGCTGGCGCAGGCCGGCGAAGCCCACGCCGCGCTGGAGCGCGGCGACCTGGCGGGAAAGATCCTGCTGGACGTGCAGTAGCCCCGCCCGGCCCATCGGCCGCCGGCAGGCCTGCGAACGCCATCCCGGTCAAATCCGCCATCCCTGCCATCCCTGCCATCCCCGCCACCCACACCACCCACGTCATTCCCGGCTCGACTGATCGAGCACCACCGAGAGGAGACATCCATGAAGTTCCCCATGCTCGCGGCCGCCTGCGCGGCCGCGCTGCCTGCCTTCGCGCAGGCGCAGGACAGCGTCACCCTGTACGGCGTCGTCGACACCGGCATCGCCTACGTCAACGGCATCGGTGCAAACCGTGACAGCGCCGCCCTGATGCCGAACATCACCGGCACCGTGCCCTCGCGCTGGGGACTGCGCGGCAGCGAGGACATCGGCGGCGGCAACAAGGCCATCTTCTGGCTCGAATCGGGCTTCGCCGCGGACAGCGGCACGGCCAACCAGGGCGGGCGCCTGTTCGGCCGGCAGGCGCTGGTCGGCCTCGCCGGCGGCTGGGGACAGGTGGCGCTGGGCCGCCAGTACACCATGCTGTTCTGGGCCATGGCGGAGCCCGACATCCTCGGCCCGAACATCTTCGGTTCCGGCTCGATCGACAGCTACATTCCCAATACGCGCGCCGACAACGCGGTGTCCTACAAGGGCACCTTCGGCAGCTTCACGGTGGGCGCGACCTACAGCTTCGGCCGCGACACCGTGAACGCCGGCCCGAGCCCGGCCGGCACCAACTGCGCGGGCGAGAATCCCGCCGATACCCGCGCCTGCCGCGAGTGGTCGGCCATGCTGAAGTACGACGCCGCGGCCTGGAGCCTCGCGGTCGCCTACGATTCGCTGCGCGGCGGCCCGGGTGCCTTCGCCGGCCTCACGCGCAGCGCGCTGCGCGATGACCGCCTGTCGGTCAACGGCTTCGTGATGCTGGGCAAGGCCAAGATCGGCGGCGGCTGGCTGCGGCGCGACAACCAGGCAAGCCCCACCGCGCCGCGCAGCGATCTCTTCTACGGCGGCGCTGCCTATCCCGTCACCGCGGCGCTGACGCTCGAAGCCGAAGCCTTCTACCAGCGCTTCCACCACAGCCCGAACAAGGTCTGGCTGTTCGCCAGCCGCGCCACCTATGCCTTCACCAAGCGCACTGCCGTCTACGGCACGCTCGGCTATATCGTCAACGGTGGCGATCTCGCGCTCTCCGTCAACAGCGGGCAGGCCGGCACCAATCCTGTTGCCGGCGCCAGGCAGTTCGGCGCGATGGCCGGGGTCAAGCACGTCTTCTAGATGCGGGCCAGCGCGCCGTCCTGCAGGCCGCGGGCTTCCCCGGCGCGCTGCCACCCGCGGGTCGTGATGCATCCCTTCGCGCCGGCCATGACGCAGCGCGACAAAAACCCTGCCAAGGTGCGCCGGGCGCCGGCATGCCGGCCTCAGGCTCCCCACAATCGGCGGGTAACGCCAAGCCGGGCCTGCCCATAAATTTGTGCCGTAGCACGCCTGACTTCGCGTGCCGGCGAGGTACCCGACTCGCTGTATCCACCTGGATCTGGCGGCGCACCGGCGCCGCCATTTTTCTTCTGCGCACCGCGATGGCGGCGCGCCTTGCCCAAGGATCGACAGCCGGCAATGGAATCAGTGGCAGAGGCATTCTGGGGGTGGTCTGCCGAAGACCAGCGGCGCCTGCTCTGGGCCGAGGTGCACGATGCGTTCGCCACCTGCGTCAGCCGGCGCGTCGACCAGGGCTACGAGATCGAATGGGTGCTGCTGCGGCGCGCGGACTTCGTCACCGGCGTGGAAGTCGTGCTGGGGCGCGGCCCCACGCTGTCGGGGGCATTCGATGCCGCCATGGGCCGGCTCGCGAAGCGTGGCGATGCGCTGATGCGCACGGCGGAAATCCTCGATGCGGTGGCGCAGGCGACTGCACCCGCGGCGTCGCGCGAGCCGGTCAACGGCGCGGGCGGCGATGCGTCAGGCCAGCGCGGCAAGAAGTAAGGCGATCAGCGACAAGAGCGCTCGAGCCGGGCAGAGACGCCCGGCGTCTCCCGCGAGGGCCGCGGACAAGCGAAGAGGCAGGGACAGGACAGGAAGAACGGGCCGGCGCCCGGGGCTCCGGCCTCGCCGCACACCGGCGCAGGCCGCGGCGCGGCAAGCCGGTGCGTGGCGGCGGCGCGCGGTGCCGGGCTGCTGCCCCGCGCCGCGCGGCGTTGACTCAGCGCCTACCGACTCAGCGGCTCAGCGCTTCAAGCCATCGCAGGGAGATGCAGGTTCACCGAACGGCGGCTCAGGTAGAAACCACCCGCCAGCCCGGTGACCAGTGCGATCGCGCCCAGCACTTCGGACGGCACCCACACGAGATCGGAGATATTGAGCAGGCCCACAGCGATCAGGCCGACGTTCAGGTAAGTCGAGAAGGCGCACAAGAACAACAGGGCAAACCCGACTTGGCGATTGCGGACTACCTTTTTGCTGGCTTCCATGTTCACCTCCGCGATTTAGCACCACACGCTGACGGTACACCTGCACGGCGCGGACAGCTGTTTGTGCGCATCCGTGCAGCTAGACTCTCGCAAGTCGCGTGAGGAGAACATAGGGAGAAACCCGCTTTCCCGCGCGGCCTGCGACGCGCGAAGATCGATGAGGTTCCCGGCGCGCGCGATGATGCGATGCGGCATCGACACGCTCGCCAACGCGGATCAGGATGCCGTGACAACCCGCGCGGCAACCAGCGCCCAGCCGGGCACGATGCCGCCATCGTTCGGCCATCGATGCGCGACAGCATGCCCTCGACCTTCACCACTTCATTGCGCCCGCGCTGGCGGAAGCGCCAGACGGCGGGAGCATCTTCGTTCAGCCGGTGGAGGATGCAGCGATGCTGCGCCAGGTCCCCAGCGAGGCCACCGGGCGCTACGGCAACGGCACCCTGCCGGACCTGCCGGGCATCGGCTTCGAAGGCAAGGCGGGCCTGCGCCGCGTGATGCAGGCCGTGTCGGGCTGACGCACGCGCCGCCCGGTGCTGGCTGCGTTCAGCGCCCGGCCAGCGCCGCCAGCACCGGCAGGTTGCCCTCGCCGAAGCCTTGCGCGCGTCCGTCGCGCTGCACGATCTCGAAAAAGAACTCACCGGCCTCGCGCCTGGCGAAGGCCTGCAGCAAGCGGTCCGGGCTGCCGTCCGCGTGCGATGCGCCGTCGGCCAGGATGCCGTAGCGGCGCAAGGCCGCCAGGTCGAGGCCATGGCCCGGCAGGCGCGCGTCCACGGTATCGTAGTAGGCCGCCGGCGGCTGCACGAACTCGACCCCGCCTTGCGCCAGCGCGGCCGCGCTGGCCAGGATGTCGCCGGTGGCCAGCGCGATGTGCTGGATGCCTTCGCCGTGCTGCTCGGACAGGTAGCCGCGCATCTGGTCATGGCGCTCGGTGCCCTTCTCATAGAGCGGGATGCGGATGCCGCCGCAGGGCGAGACCAGGGCATGTGCCGGGCCGGTGCCGTCGGCCGCGCCCACTGCGCGGAAGCCCAGCACCTTGCGATAGAACTCCAGCCATTCCGCCAGGTGCCCGGGCTCGACCGCCTGGGTCAGGTGGTCCACGCGCGTCAGTCCCGCGCCCGGCGCGCGGGACTGACGCGGCAGGGAGCGGAAGTCCACGTCGTAGATCGAGATATCGCCGACATCGCCCGCTTGCCCTTCCTTGCCGCGCCAGCGGTCGATGAAGTACAGCACCGACTGGCCGATACCCTGGATGGCGGGGATATTGAGTTCCATCGGCCCGATCGCGCCGCCCTCGAAGGGCCACGCGCCGGCATCCAGCGCGCGGGCGAAAGCGCCGGCGGCATCGTCCACGCGCAGGCCGAGCGCGCAGATCGACAAGCCGTACTCGCCGGCATAGCGGGCCGCGAACGAGCCGGGCTCGGCGTCAAGGATGAAATTCATCTCGCCCTGGCGGTACAAGGTCACGGCCTTGTGCCGGTGGCGGGCGATCGCGGCAAAGCCGAAGCGCTCCAGCGTGCGGCCCAGCGCGGCGGGATCGGGCGCGGCGAACTCCACGAATTCATAGCCCTGGATGCCGAGCGGGTTGTCCCAGTGCTGGGGCGCGTCGACGCGCGCGGAAGCGGCCTGTGCGGGGTGCATCGTCATGGTTCCTGTGCGGTGGCGTCGGGGGGGATGGCGGGGTTCGCCCGTGGCGGGCGGCGACGCTCCGCATCTTAGCAACGCGCGTCTGCCCTGCCGCCGCGGCGAGGCCATCCGGCCCACCTCGTGGAAACCCGTACTGCGAATCATCATCGCGCATCTTCGTACGATGATCGCGCAATGTGCCCCTTGAGTTGCTTGGCTGACCCGCGGCCGGCCACTAATCTCCGGTCGTCGCAACCCAACCCGCGGCCGGCACCTCGACAGCAGCCGGCACGCCGCTTCCGGATTCCCGCACATCATGATCAATGGCAAGACCACCGTCATCGCGCATCTCGGCTATCCCACCGAGTCCTTCAAGGCGCCGATGATCTACAACCCCTGGTTCGAACAGCAGGGCATCGACGCCGTGGTGGTCCCGCTGGGGGTGCGGCCGGATGACTACCCGGACGTGTTCCGCGCGCTGTTCCGGCTCAGCAACCTGCGCGGCGCGCTGGTCACCATGCCGCACAAGGTGGCCACGGTCGAACTGGTCGACGAGCTGACCCCGACCGCGCGCATCGCGGGCGCCTGCAATGCCGTGCTGCGGCGCGCCGACGGCACCCTGCTGGGCGACCAGTTCGACGGCGCCGGCTTCGTGCGCGGCCTGCGCCGCAAGGGCGCCCGGCTCGCCGGCGCGCGCGCCATCATCTCGGGCTGCGGCGGCGTGGGCAGCGCCATCGCTGCTTCGCTGGCCGCCGAGGGCGTGACCGAACTGGCCCTGTCCGATACACGCCCGGCCGTCGCCGAGGCGCTTGGCCTGCGCCTCACCGAGCACTATCCGGGCCTGGCCGTGCGCACCGGCTGCGGCGATCCGCACGGCTTCGACATCATCGTCAACGCCACTCCGCTCGGCATGCGCGCCGACGATCCGCTGCCCTTCGACGTCACGCGCATCGCACCGGCGGCGATCGTCGGCGAGGTCGTGATGCGCGCCGAGGTCACCCCGTTCCTGGCCGCCGCCCTGGCGCGCGGCTGCACCGTCCAGGTCGGCACCGACATGCTGTTTGAGATGATCCCGGCCTACCTGGAGTTCTTCGGATTCGGTACCGCCACGCCCGACGCGCTGCGCGCGGTGTCCCGCATCCGCTATTGAGGGCGCCCCCGCCCCCCCAATCGCCCCGATCGCCCTAATCGCCCCAATCGCCCCCAAGAAACCCCGCCGAGCGTTGCCATGCGCACGTGACAAAGGCACGCCGGCCAGCCATTCTCATCTACTGGTGGAGACAATCGAATGACCACGACACACAAGGAGCTGCCCATGGCGGCCACCCCGGGCGCCTCGCTCGGCGGCAAGATCCGCGCGGCCTTCGCCGCCGGCAAGGTGCGCTGGGGCATGCTCGCCCTGGTGTTCTTCGCGACCACGCTGAACTACGTCGACCGCGCCGCGCTGGGCGTGCTGCAGCCGGTGCTGGCCAAGGCCATGGCCTGGACCGCGCAGGACTACGCCAACATCAACTTCTGGTTCCAGGTCGGCTATGCCATCGGCTTCGCGCTGCAAGGCCGCTTCATCGACATGGTCGGCGTCAAGCGGGCCTTCGCGCTGGCGGTGCTGCTGTGGAGCATCGCCTGCGGCGCGCATGCCTTCGCGGCCTCCGCGGTGGGCTTCATGATCTGCCGCTTCTTCCTCGGCCTGTCCGAGGCAGCCAATTACCCGGCCTGCGTCAAGACCACGCGCCTGTGGTTCCCGGCGGGTGAGCGCGCCATCGCCACCGGCATCTTCAACGCCGGCACCAATGTCGGCGCCATGCTGACGCCGCTGATGCTGCCGCTGATCCTGGAGGCGTGGGGCTGGCAGGCCGCCTTCCTCGTCATCGCCTCCTTCGGCGCCCTGTGGCTGGTGCTGTGGCTGGTGCGCTACCACAACCCCGACGAGCACCCCACGGTCAGCCAGGCCGAGCTGGCCCACGTCACGCGCGACATCGAGCCCGCCCCGCAGCGCATTCCCTACTCGCGCATCCTGCGCATGCGCGGCACCTGGGCCTTCGCGCTGGCCTACGCCATCACCGCGCCGGTGTTCTGGTTCTACCTGTACTGGCTGCCGCCCTTCCTCAACCAGCAGTACCACCTCGGCATCAGCGTCACCCAGATGGGCATCCCGCTGATCGTCATCTACCTGTGCGCCGACATCGGCAGCGTCGGCGGCGGCGCGCTCTCCTCCTGGCTGATCGCCCGCGGCATGCCGGCGGTGCGCGCACGCCTGCTGTCGATGCTGGCCTTCGCCCTGTGCATCACTTCCATCGTCATGGCCGCCGGCGCCAGCAGCCTGTGGATGGCGGTGGCCGCGATCTCGGTCGCGATCGGCGCTCACCAGGCCTGGACCGCCAATATCTGGAGCCTGGTGATGGATTACACGCCCAAGCACGTGATCAGCTCGGTGTTCGGCTTCGGCGGCATGATCGGCGCCATCGGCGGCATGTTCATGACCCAGCTGGTCGGCTACGTGCTCACCGCCACGCACGACAACTACACGGTGCTCTTCACCATGATCCCCTGCGCCTACTTCATCGCGCTGGCCTGGCTGTTCATCCTCGCCCCGCGCAAGGTGGCGGGCGCCGCCTGACGCCCCGCACCCGCCGCCCCACCGATCACACCACAAGACTCCGAGACACCAAGCATGAAGAAGACGATGATGGCGCTGCTCGCGCTGGGCGCGGGCAGCGTGCCCGCGGCCGCCCAGACTGCCGGCGGCGTGACCCTCTACGGCCTGATCGACACGGCTGTCCGCTACAGCACCCACGAGGACGCCGCCGGCAACAGCCGCACCCAGCTCGGCGACGGCGCGCTGACCGGCAGCCGCTGGGGCGTGCGCGGCAGCGAAGACCTCGGCGGCGGCACCAAGGCCTGGTTCATCCTCGAATCCGGCTTCTTCCCCGACACCGGCGGCAGCCAGCAGGGCGGCCGCCTGTTCGGCCGCACCGCGGCGGTCGGCCTGGAGGGCGCCTACGGCAAGCTGGCGCTGGGCCGCCAGTACACGCTGGCGCACGAGGTGCTGTCCTCCTACGAGGCCATGGCCTTCGCCAACAACTCCATCGTCGGCTACCAGGGCGGCAACTACACCGGCCTGCGCTACGACAACACCATCAAGTACATCAAGTCCTTCGGCGGGCTGCAGGCGGCGGCGGCCTATACCTTCGGCGAGGTGCCGGGCAGCCTGAAGACCGGCTCGGCCGCGGCCGGCTCGCTGGTCTACGGCTCCGGCCCCTTCGAGGTGGGCGCGGTCTACCAGCAGACGCAGAACGTCACCAGCGCCTACTTCGGCGCGGTGCCGGCCGCGCTGGCCAGCAAGCAGACCGTGTGGGGCCTGGGCGGCACCTGGAAGGCCGCGCGCGCGCAGTACTACCTGGGCTACACCAACAACCGGCTCGACGTGGCCGACTACCGCAACCAGGCCGCCTACGCCGGCGCGCGCTACAACCTGAACGATGCGCTGGCCCTGATCGGCACCGTGCAGTACGACTGGCTGCGCCATGCTGGCCAGGGCGGCAAGCGGCTCACCACCGCCGGCATGCTGATGTACAGCTTCAGCAAGCGCACCGACGTCTACCTGGAAGTGGACTACACCAACCTGCAGGGCCAGTGGATCGCCCTCAACAGCGCGCCGGCCTTCGCCAACAGCGGCAATACCTATGGCAACGGCACCCGCCTGGGCGCGATGGCAGGCATGCGCCACAAGTTCTGACGGCGCGCCGCACCTTCTATCGTCGTTTCATCTGAATCAGGAGATGCCATGCCATCGGTGCTGGTGCTGAACGGTCCCAACCTCAACCTGCTCGGCTCGCGCGAGCCGGCGGTATATGGCAGCGAGTCGCTGGCCGACGTCGAGCGCATCTGCCAGGATGCCGCGCAACGCTTCGGCCTGCGCGCAGCGTGCCGGCAGAGCAACCACGAAGGCGTGCTGATCGACTGGATCCACGAGGCGGGCCGCTTGTGTGCGCAGGGGGAAGCGATCGGGGTCGTGCTCAATGCCGGCGCGCTCACGCATACGTCGATCGCCCTGCACGATGCCATCCGCGGCACCGCACTGCCGGTGATCGAGTACCACATCAGCAATGTGCATGCCCGCGAGGCCTTCCGCCACCACTCCTGGGTCTCCCCGGTAGCGCGCGCCGTGATGGCGGGGCTGGGAGTCCAGGGCTACGGCCTGGCGATCGCCGCGCTGGCGCAGCTCGCGGGCGTGGCCGCGCAAGAGGGGAAGTCGCCGGGAATCAACGGAAAATAGACGGATGCCGCCGCGCCCCCGGAGGGGGCCCGGCGCGGCGGACCGGTGGCCCCGGCTAGAGTACCCGCATGATCAGCAGCGCCGTGTCCTGCATCACCTGCAGCACGCGCTCCAGCGCCTGCTCGGCAGTCTCGTCCCCGATCGGCATATTGACCGACAGCGCGGCGATCACCTTGCCGTGGCGATCCCGCAGCGGCACCGCGATGCCGCGCACGCCGGTCTGCAACTGCTGCTCCAGCATGGCATAGCCCCGCTGGCCAGCCTTGCGGATCTCCTCCAGCAGACGGTCGCTCTGCATGATGGTGTAAGGCGTGTAGGGGGCGAGCACGCAGCTCTCCAGCCACTCGCGCACCGCTTCCTCCGGCCGCGAGGCCAGCATCATCACGCCGGCCGAGCCGAGCGGCGCCGGCACCCGCGCGCCCAGCACGAAGCCGGTGCTCATCACGCGGCTGGCGCTGGTGCGGGCGATGAAGACCAGCTCCCAGCCATCGAGCACGCTCAGGTAGGCGGCCTCGCCGAGCTGCGCGGTGATCTGCTGCAGGAAGGGCTGCACCGTGCGTGGCAGGCGCGCCGAATCGAAATAGGACCAGCCCACCTTGAGCACGCGCGGCGTCAGGCTGAACAGCGTGCCGTCGCTGGTGGTGTAGCCCAGGTGCTCCAGCGTCAGCAGGTAGCGCCGCGCGGCCGTGCGCGTGAGGCCGGTGAGCTGCGCCGCCTGCGTGGGCGTGAGGCGCGGATGGTCGTTGTCGAAGGCTTCGAGGATGGCAAGCCCCTTCTCCAGCCCGGCGATCCAGTCGCGCCGGTTCAACGGTTCCTTGTCCATGTGGTTAACCCTGGTAAAGAGCGAATGCCGCTCATTGACGAGCGATTGTCGCACGCCAAGGCGCGAATGGTGATTGTTGGCCGCAGGGATGTTTCCTAATCTTCGGCGCGTGACCCAGCCTTTGTTGACCCCCTTCGCTGCCCCTGCCGCCCCTGCTGAACCTGCCACCCCTGTTTCCCCAGCTGACCGCCATGACCACCGCATCCCGCCCACTGCCCAAATCCATCGCCACCGTTTCCCTCTCCGGCACGCTGCCGGAAAAGCTGGAGGCCGCCGCGGCCGCCGGCTTCGATGGCGTGGAGATCTTCGAGAACGACCTGCTGCACTTCGGCGGCTCGCCGGCCGAAGTGCGCGGGATCGCGGCCGGGCTGGGCCTGCAGGTCTTCCTCTACCAGCCGCTGCGCGACTTCGAGGCCATGCCGCGCGAGCAGTTCGCGCGCAACCTGGCGCGCGCCGAGCGCAAGTTCGACGTCATGGAGCAGCTCGGCGCCGGCATGGTGCTGGTGTGCAGCAATGTGCAGGAGGCCGCCAGTGACGATCCTGCGCGCGCTGCCGACGACCTGCGCCGGATGGCCGAGGCCGCCGCCCGGCGCGGCCTGCGCGTGGGCTTCGAGGCACTCGCCTGGGGCCGTCACACGCGCCGCTGGCGCGAGGCCTGGCAGATCGTGCGGCAGGCCGATCATCCGGCGCTGGGGCTGGTACTGGACAGCTTCCATACGCTCGCGCTCGGCGACACCCTCGACGGTCTCGACGCGGTACCGGCCGACAAGCTCTTCTTCGTCCAGCTCGCCGATGCGCCGCGCCTGTCGATGGACGTGCTGTCGTGGAGCCGCCACTACCGCAACTTTCCCGGCCAGGGCGAACTGCCGGTGACCGCTTTCACCAACGCCGTGCTGCGCGCCGGCTATGCCGGGCCGCTCTCGCTGGAGGTCTTCAACGACGGCTTCCGCGCCGCCCCGGCACGGCTGACCGCCGAGGACGGGCTGCGCTCGCTGATCTGGCTGGAATCCGAGGCGGGCGGCGCCGCGCTGCCCGCGCCGCCTGCGCTGGCCGGCGTCGACTTCCTCGAATTCGCCGTCGATGCCGCCGCCGGCCAGGCGCTGGCGCAACGGCTGCAGGCGCTGGGCTTCACCCATGCGGGCCGGCATCGCAGCAAGGCGGTCGAGCTGTACCGGCAAGGCGACGTCAACCTGATCCTGAACGCCGAGCCAGATACCGCCGCCGCCGGGCATTTCGCCCAGCACGGCCCCTCGGTATGCGCGATCGGCCTCAAGGTCGACGACGCCGGCCGCGCCATGGCGCGCGCCCGCGCGCTGCGCTGCCCGGAGTGGCGCGAGCCCACCGGGCCCGGCGAGCGCACCATCCCGGCGCTGCGCGCGCCCGACGGCATGCTGTTCCACCTGATCGACGACCATGGCGCCGAGCGCAGCATCTACGAAAGCGATTTCGCGCTGGCGGACTGGACCCGTACGGGCGCCGCCCCTGTGGCGGACACTGCCAACGCGGACAGCGGACATGCCGGCCTGGCCGGCGTCGACCACCTGGCGCAGGCGCTGCCGGCCCATCGCTTCGACAGCTTCGTGCTGTTCTACCGCACGGTGTTCGGCATGCAGGCCGAGGCGCTGCACGAAATCGCCGACCCCTACGGCCTCGTGCGCAGCCGCGCCATGGTCAGCGCGGACGGGCGGGTGCGCATCCCCCTCAATGTGTCCGACAGCGGCCTGACCACCACCGGGCGCTGCGTGCAGGCCCACGCCGGCGCGGGCGTCCATCACATCGCCTTCCGCTCCACGGGGATCGAGGGCACGGTGCAGGCCATCGACCGCCGGCGCGCCGGCATGCTGCCGGTGCCCGCCAACTACTACGACGACGTGGCCGCCCGGCTCGCGCTCGACGACACGCTGCTGGCACGGCTGCAGCGCCTGGGCATGCTCTACGACCGCGACGCGCACGGCGACTTCCTGCACGCCTATACGGCGCCCTTCCAGCAGCGCTTCTTCTTCGAGATCGTGCAGCGCGACGGCTACCGCGGCTACGGGGCGGCCAATGCCGCGGTGCGCATGGCCGCGCTGACGCAGTTGGAGCCGGCTTGAGCGGGAGAATGGTGGTGCGGACGGCAGCGCGAGCGCCGACGGGTGGCACAGAATGCTGCCGAGAAAGGCATCCACCAGCCCTCTTTCCATTCGCTGCACTTCCGCACAGCATGCAGCGACGCAGACTGGCATGGAGCCCCATCGCTCCATGCGCTGCAGCGTCGCTGCCCCTCAGATCACACCACGCTCGCGCAGCGCGGCGATCTCTTCCGGGCTCTTGCCCAGCACGCCGGACAGCACCGTCTCGGTGTGCTCGCCCAGGCGCGGCGGCGGCGCGTCGTAGCGCACCGGCGTGGCCGACAGCCGCAGCGGGCTCTTGACCGTCGGGCACAGGCCGCCGTCGCTGCGCGTTAGGTCGACCTGCAGTTCGCGGTGGCGTACCTGCGGGTCTTCGAGCACCTGCGCGTAGTCGTTGATCGGCCCGCATGGGATGCCCTCGCGCTCCAGCGCCTCCACCCAGAATGCGGTGGGCCGGGTACGCATATGGGCCTCCAGCAGGGGGACCAGCGCGTCGCGGTTGACCAGGCGGCCGGGGCCGCTGCGGAAGCGCTCGTCGGCGGCCAGGTCGGGCCGGTCGACGCCGCGGCAGTAGGCCTGCCATTGCCCGTCGTTGCCGGCGGCCACGATCATGTAGCCGTCGGCGGTGGCGAACACGTGATAGGGCACCATATTGGCGTGGGCATTGCCGAAGCGCCCGGGCACCTTGCCGGTGATGCGCTGGCCGATGATGGGCGTGGCGCCCACCGCGACCGCCGCGTCGAGCAGGGCGATGTCGAGATGCTGGCCTTCGCCGGTGCGCTCGGCATGCCGCAGCGCGCCCAGCACCGCCACCGTGGCATACATGCCGGTGAAGATGTCGACCACGGCCACGCCGACCTTCTGCGGGCCGCCGCCGGGCAGGTCGTCGCGCTCGCCGGTGATGCTCATCAGCCCGCCCAGGCCCTGGAAGATGAAGTCGTAGCCGGGCTTGTGCGCGCTCGGGCCCTGCTGCCCGTAGCCGGTGATCGAGCAGTAGACCAGGGCGGGATTGATGGCCTTGAGGCTGTCGAAGTCCAGCCCGTAGCGCTTCAGGTCGCCGACCTTGTAGTTCTCCAGCACGATGTGCGAGCGCGCCGCGAGTTCGCGCACGATGGCCTGGCCCTCGGCGCTGGCGATGTCCAGCGTGAGCGAGCGCTTGCCGCGGTTGGCGCCGGCGTAGTAGGTGGCGTCACCGGAGGGATTGCCTTCGCCGTCCGGCAGCCAGGGCGGGCCCCAGGAGCGGGTGTCGTCGCCCACGCGCGGGCGCTCCACCTTGATCACCTCGGCGCCGAGGTCGGCCAGGTTCTGCGCGCACCACGGGCCGGCCAGGATGCGCGACAGGTCGAGCACGCGCACGCCGTCGAGCGCGCGCGCCGTCGATGGAGCGGCGGACGGCGCAGCGGACGGCGCAGCCGCTGCAGTCTTGCCGTCGGCCGCGCTCATGGACGCAACTCCGCCACGCCATGGCTGAGCACCGTCACGTCGCGCGCGGGGATGCGGGCGTCGAACCGCACACGGCCATCGGCCTCGCGCCACATGCGCACCTGCAGCGTCTCGCCGGGGAAGACCGGGCGCGAGAAGCGCACGTTCAGCTCGGCCAGGCGGTCGCCGTCGCCGCCGGCAAAGGCGTCGAGCAGCGCCCGCGCGGCCACGCCATAGGTGCACAGCCCATGCAGGATGGGGCGCTCGAAGCCGGCCGCGCGCGCCACCGCCGGGTCGGCATGGAGCGGGTTGGGATCGGCGTTCAGGCGATACAGCAGCGCCGCCTGCGGCAGGATGGCGATCTCGCGCACGGCGTCCGGCGCGCGCTCCGGCACGGCCGGCAGCGGCTCGGGCGGGGCATCGCCCTGGCCGAAGCCGCCGTCGGCGCGGCAGAACGTGGTCTGCGCCAGCGTGGCCAGGGCCTCGCCGGTGGCGTCATCGACCAGCGTGCGCTCGGTGATCACCAGCGCGCCCTTGCCGGCGCCCTTGTCGACCACGTGCGAGACATGGGCGCGCGCGCGCACGGTGCCGGCCGCCGGCAGCGGCCGGTGCAGGCGCAGGCGCTGCTCGCCGTGCACCACCTTGACCCAGTCGATGCCGGTCTCGGGGTTCTGCATCCAGAAGCCGGGATAGGCCAGCACCACGGCCTGCGTGGGGAAGGCCTTGAGGCCGTCCTCGTACACATAGCGGAGCTGGCGCGCGTCGACCGGGTCCTCCCCCAGCCCCAGGCCCAGCGCGTAGAAGATGGAGTCCTTCGCGGCGTAGCTCTGGCGGATCTCGGGGAAGGCCCAGTGCTTGATGCGGGCGTAGTCGAGCGCCATCTCAGATCGGGTCCCAGTTGATCACGTCGGGCGAGCGCTCCAGCTTGAAGAAGCTGTTGCGCATCGCCGGCAGCGCGATCTCGGCGATCGACTCCGGGGTCCAGCCTTCCGACAGGTGCACCGAGCGCACCGGGCGCGGCTGGCTCATCAGCATGATCTCGTTGGCGCGCACGGCGAAGATCTGCGCATTGACCTCGCGCGCGGCGTCGCTGGCCAGGAACACCGCCATCGGCGCCACCTTGCCGGCTTCCATCTTCTGCAGCTTGGCCACGCGCGCCTTCTCTTCCGGCGTCTCCGACGGGATCGAGCTGGTCATGCGGCTCCAGGCGAACGGCGCGATACAGTTCGAACGCACGTTGAAGCGCGCCATGTCCAGCGCGATCGACTTCGACAGCGCGGCGATGCCCAGCTTGGCCGCCGAGTAGTTGGCCTGGCCCAGGTTGCCGATCAGGCCCGAGGTCGAGGTCATGTGCACGTAGGCGCCGCTCTCCTGGTCCTTGAAGTAGTTGGCGGCGGCACGGCTGACGAAGAAGGTGCCGTTCAGGTGCACGTCGATCACGGCGCGCCACTCTTCCTCGTTCATCTTGAAGAACATGCGGTCGCGCAGGTTGCCGGCGTTGTTGACCACGGCATCGATGCGGCCGAAGTTGTCGAGCGCGCACTGCACGATGGCGTTGGCGCCGTTCCAGCTCGACACGCTGTCGGTATTGGCCACGGCCTCGCCGCCAGCGGCGCGGATCTCCTCGACCACGCGTTCGGCGGGGCCCTTGTCGCCGCCCTCGCCGGTCAGCGACACGCCCAGGTCGTTGACCACCACCTTGGCGCCGGCCGCCGCCAGTTCCAGCGCGATGCCGCGCCCGATGCCACCGCCCGCGCCGGTCACCAGCGCCACCTTGCCTGCCATCAGTCCACTCATTGCTTCCACTCCTGTCGAATACACGGGTTCGGGTCCGGTTGCGCGGCGCTGCCGCCGCGCGCTGACCTGCTTGTCTTGCCGATGCCGGCTCCACGCGGGCATCGTCTTTCCACTGGATGCCGCGGGCCGCTCAGGCAAGCGCCCGCAGCACGCGGCAATCGTCGGCCAGCGCCAGCGGCGCGGCGCTCAGCGCCTGCACCGCGGCGAACGGCACACCTTCGGCGAGGCCGGTCACCAGCAGCCCGCCGCCGGGCCGGACGTCGATCACGGCCAGGTCGGTATAGATGCGGTCGACCACGCCGAGGCCGGTCAGCGGGTAGCTGCAGCGCTCGACCAGCTTGGGCTGCCCGTCGCGCGTCACGTGTTCCATCATGACGAACAGGCGCGCGGCGCCCACCACCAGGTCCATGGCACCGCCCACGGCGGGAATCGCATCGGGCTCGCCGGTCGACCAGTTGGCCAGGTCGCCGCTGGCGGACACCTGGAAGCCGCCCAGCACCGTGATGTCGATATGGCCGCCACGCATCATGGTGAAGGAGAGCGCGTGGTCCGAGATCGAGGCGCCTGGCAGCAGGCCGATCGGCTCCTTGCTGGCATTGATCAGGTCCGGGTCGGTCGCGCCCGCGCGGATCACCGCGCCCATGCCGAGGATGCCGTTCTCGCTGTGCAGCACGATCTCGCGGTCGGCGGGAAGCTGGTCCGACACCAGCGTGGGCATGCCGATGCCGAGGTTGACGACGCTGCCGTCGGGAATATCGTGGGCGACGAGGCGTGCCATGGCGGCGCGGCTCAGGCGCGGCAGGCGGGACAGGTCCGGCTTGGCGTCATGCGGCATGGCGGCAAGCTCCCGAGGCGGCCAGCACCACGGCCTGCACGAAGATGCCCGGCGTCATCACCTGCTGCGGCGGCATCTCGCCGAGCGGCACGATCTCGTCGACCTGCACGATGGTATGGCGCGCGGCGGTGCACATCACCGGGCCGAAATTGCGGCCCGCGTAGCGGTAGGTCAGGTTGCCCCAGCGGTCGGCGCGGTGCGCCTTGACCAGGGCGAAGTCAGCGCCCAGCGGCTGCTCCAGCACGTAGCCGACGCCGTCGATGACGCGGCTTTCCTTGCCTTCGGCCAGCGCCGTGCCGTAGGCCGTGGGCGTGAAGAAGGGGCCCAGGCCGGCGCCGGCGGCGCGCATGCGCTCCACCAGCGTGCCCTGCGGCACGCACTCCAGCGCCACCTTGCCGGCGCGGTAGGCCTCGATGAAGGCCTCGGCATTGTTCGAGCGCGGGTGCGAGCAGATCACCTTGCGCACGCGGCCGGCGCGGATCAGCGCGGCGATGCCGGTGTCGCCGTTGCCGGCGTTGTTGTTGACGATGGTGAGTTCACGCGCGCCCTGGGCCAGCAGCGCGTCGAGCAGCGCGCCGGGAATACCCGAGCCGCCGAAGCCGCTGACCAGCACCGTGGCGCCGTCGGAGATCCCGGCCACCGCGGTGTCCAGGGAATCCACTGTCTTGTCGATCATGCCGTCTCCATGCGCTGGCCGCCCGTCACTGCAGCGGAATGCCGGTGTCCTTGACCACGCGCGCCCAGCGCTGCCGCTCCTGGTCGATGAAGCGGCCGAAGTGTTCGGGCGTGTCGCCGCCGGCCTGGCCGCCCAGGTCGGCCAGGCGCGCCTTCACCTCGGGGTCGGCCAGCGCCGCGGCGGCGGCCTTGTACAGCTGCGCGATCACCGCCGGGGGCGTGCCGGCTCGCGCCACCAGGCCGAACCAGGCGGTGACCTGGAAGTCGTCGAAGCCGGCTTCCTTCATGGTCGGCACCTCGGGCAGCTCGGGCAGGCGCGCGGCGCTGGTCACGGCCAGCGCGCGCAGCTTGCCGGCCTGGATCTGCGGCAGCGAACTGGGCAGGTTGTCGACCATCATGGTCACCTGCCCCGCCACCAGGTCGGCCACGGCCGGGGCGGCGCCCTTGTAGGGCACGTGGATGATGTCGATGCCGGCGCGCTTCTTGAACAGCTCGCCCGACAGGTGCACCGACTGGCCGGTGCCCGAGGAGCCGAACGACAACCGGCCCGGGCTGGCCTTGGCCAGCGCCACCAGTTCGGCCACGTTGTGCGCCGGCACCTTGGGATTGACCACCAGCACGTTGGGCACCGACACCACCAGGGTGATCGGCACGAAGTCTTCCGGCTTGTACGGCAACTGGCGGTACAGCGCGTAGTTGATGGCATTGGGACCGATATTGCCCATCATCAGCGTGTAA
This sequence comes from Cupriavidus malaysiensis, assembly GCF_001854325.1. Taxonomy (NCBI): domain Bacteria; kingdom Pseudomonadati; phylum Pseudomonadota; class Betaproteobacteria; order Burkholderiales; family Burkholderiaceae; genus Cupriavidus; species Cupriavidus malaysiensis. The sequence continues at coordinate 740,599 of NZ_CP017755.1, read as the reverse complement.
CCGTCGGCCGGCGCCTGCTTGAGCGCCTGCGAGCCGATGATGCCGGCGCCGCCGGCGCGGTTGTCCACCACCACCGGCTGGCCGAGCAGGTCAGCCATGCGCTTGCCGACCAGGCGCGCGGCGATGTCGGTGGTGCCGCCGGCCGCGGCCGGCACGATCAGGCGGATCGGCCGGTCGGGATAGGCGGCCCGGGCCACACCCGCGCCCGCCATGCAGAACGCCGTTGCCGCCACCCCGGCCGCCAGGCCCAGGGCCCTGGCCAGCCGCAGGCGCCCCCGGCGCCGCGCGCCGCCCGTGCCACTTGTCATGCCGTGTCTCCTTGTCCGGCTATCGCCCGCCTTGCTGCCCCGGCGACGCCGCATTGTCTTTGCATTGTTCTATTGAACCGCCAGATACGATAAATTGGCGGCGGAGACATGGGAATTCACCATTCACAAAAGCGGCCTTTGGCCCGACGAAACGCATGCATTACGATCTGACCGACCTGCGCCTGTTCCTCAATGTCGGTGAAACCGAGAACCTGACCCGCGCCGCGGAACGCAGCTTCCTGTCGCTGCCCGCCGCCAGCACGCGCATCAAGCAGCTCGAAGAGGCCTTCCAGACCCAGTTGCTGATCCGCCAGGTCAAGGGCGTGCGCCTGACCCCCGCGGGCGAGGCGCTGCTGCGCCATGCGCGCGAAGTATTCCGCGAGCTCGAATGCCTGCATTCGGACCTGAGCCCCTATGCCAAGGGCGTCAAGGGCCGGGTGCGCCTGCTGGCCAATACCACGGCCACCAACTCCTTCCTGGCCACGGCGCTGTCGCGCTTCCTGTCCGAGAACCCGGACGTGGACGTGGAGCTGGAAGAACACCTGTCGGCCGAGATCGTCTCGGCCATCGGCGCGGGCGCCGCCGACCTCGGCATCGTGGCCGGCGAAGTGGCCACCGACGACCTCGACGCGATGCAGCTGTGCAGCGACGAGCTGATCGTCATCGCCCCGGTCAACCACCCGCTGCCGCAGTTCAAGCGCCTGCATTTCGCCGACCTGCTCGATACCTGCCGCTTCGTCGGCCTGAACCAGTTCAGCGCCATCCAGTCCTTCCTCGACCGCATCGCGGCCGGCATGGGCAAGCGCATCAGCCTGCGCATCCAGGTGGGCAGCTTCGACGCCGTGTGCCGCATGGTCGAGGCCGGCGCCGGCATCGCCATCGTGCCCAACAGCTGCGCGCGCCGCTACGCCAGCCGCAAGGTGCTGCGCTTCATCCCGCTCGAGGACGAATGGGCCCGGCGCGAGCTGCGCCTGGTGCGGCGCCCGGGACGCGAGCTGCCGCAGTTCGCGGAAACGCTGATCGAATACCTGAAGGACGCGGCACGCGAGCCGGTCTGATCTGCCGGGCGGATGCGCCGTTGAGCCGTTGAGCCGTTGAGCCGTTGAGCCGTTGAGCCGTTGAGCCGTTGAGCCGTTGAGCCGTTGAGCCGTTGAGCCGTTGAGCCGGGCCGGGGCGGTCCGCACCGGCCCGTCCCCGGTGACGGTCGGGGTCTCCCCTTCCTGCTACAGCGTCAGCACCAGCCGGCTGGTCAGCGCCCCCGGCAGCAGCGCGGACTGCGTCTGCCGCTCGCCATAAGTGCTGCTCGACACCCGCAGGTCCTGCTCGCGCGTCAGCGCTTCCAGGTGCGTGCCGAGGAAATCGTAGAGGCTGTCGTCGAAGCGCATGGTGCCGACCGGGCCCTGGATGCGCCCGTCTTCCACCCAGAAGGTGGCGAAGCGCGTCATGCCGGTCAGGCGCGCCGCCGGCGCATCCGACCAGTTCAGGTACCACAGGTTGCCGATGTAGAGCCCGGTGCCCAGCGCGGACAGCACGTCCGCCTGCGCCAGCGTGCCGCCGGCCATGGCCAGCGACTGCGGCGACTCGCCGGCGTCGGCGCAGTTGGCCTGCAGGCCGTACTCGCGCGCGCTGCGCGGATAGACCAGCCGGCCCGCCGCCGCGCCGTCGCGCACCAGGGCCACGTCGGCGCGCGGCAGGCCCTGCGGGCCGAAGGCCGGCGCCAGCGCGCCGCTGGCCGTCTCGTCCAGCTGCACGAGCGGGCTCAGGCGCGCGCCGCCATCGTAGAGACGCTGCAACGGGCTTTCCTTGTCGGCCAGCCCGCGCGCCGAAAAGGCGCCCCAGCCCAGCATGCCGGCCACTTCGTCCAGCGCCGCCGGCGCCAGGTAGGCGCGGTAGGCGCCGGGCGCCAGCGTGCGCGCCGGCTTGCCGAGGTGATCGAGCTGCGCGCGCGCCTGCGCGAAGCGCGCGGCGAAGGCCTGGGTGTCCCAGCGCGCGGCGGCATAGTCGGCCTTGACCGCCTGCCCGTTGGCGTGGAACAGGCTCCAGTCGAAATGGCAGGCCGGCACCGCGTGCCAGCCGTAGGCGCCGAAGCTGTTGGCATAGCCGCGCAGCAGCGGCCCCGCCGCGTAGATGCCCACCAGGTCGAGGCCGGCCGCCAGTCCGGCGATCTGCGCCAGCGCCGCCGTGCTGTCCGGCGCGGCGCCGTCGGCCTCGACGCGGCGCCGCTGCCAGGCTTCGCGCGGGATCATCAGGTAGGGATCGGGATGGAGCTGCCCGATGGCCTCGCGCAGCCGCGCCAGGCCCTCCTGCAGGCGCAGGCGGTCAACCTCGGGCCCGCCGCCCAGCGTCAGCACGATCTCCGCGTGGCGCTCGTCGCGGATCAGCTGCAGCCGCGCCACCGCCTGGCTGACCTGCCCGGCCTGGCGCACGCGCGCGCGGTTGAAGCGCACGAACTCGGAGACCTCGGCGCTGTACCACAGCGTGAAGTCCTCGCCGGGCCGCAGCGCGGCGCGGGCATCGTCGGCCAGCCGCGCGAAGGCGGCTTCGGCGCCATCCGCTCCATCGACCGTCCGGGCCGGGATCCTGCTCAGGTCGCTCATGCCGCCCCTCCGAACACTTCCACGTCGCTGAACACGCAGGCCGGCGAGGCATGGCCGACCCGCACGATCTGGTTGGGCTCGCCCTTGCCGCAGAAGGGCGTGCCGTGGACCTCGAAGGTACTGGTATCGCCCACCGCCGCCAGGCTGCGCCAGAAGCTGGCCGAGATGCCGCGGTAGTTGGGGTTCTTGACCACGCCCTTGAGTTCGCCGTTCTCGATCAGCCGCCCCCATTCGCAGCCGAACTGGAACTTGTTGCGCGCGTCGTCGATCGACCACGAGCGGTTGGTGGTCATCAGGATGCCGCGCTCGATGCCGCCCACCAGTTGCGCCAGGCTGCGGTCGCCGGGCTCCAGGTTGAGGTTGGCCATGCGGTCGATGGGTGCGCGGTTCCAGCCGCTGGCGCGGCTGTTGGCCACGCCGGGCATGCCGGTGCGGTGCTGCGACAGCGCGCCGCCCAGCGGCCGCAGCAGGCGGCCGGCACGGATCAGGTAGGCCTTGTCCGCCGGCGAGCCATCGTCATCGTGGCCGTAGCTGGCCAGCTCCTCGGCGATGCCGGGATCGAAGGTCACGTTGAGCAATGCCGAGCCGTACTGGTAGTGGCCGAAATCCTCCTGCCGCACGAAGCTGGTGCCGGCATAGTTGCGCTCGTCGCCCAGGATGCGGTCCAGTTCCAGCGGATGGCCGATGGACTCGTGGATCTGCAGCATCATCTGCTCGGGCATCAGCAGCAGGTCGCGCCGTCCGGCGGGCGCGTTGGGCGCCGCCAGCAACTGCAGCGCCTCCTCCGCCACGCGCGGCGCGGCGCCGGCGAAGCCCAGCGCGTCGAGCACCTCCACGCCGCCCTGGCGGCCGCTGCCGAAGCCGCCGAAGGTGCGCGTCTGGCTGTCGCTGCCGTCGAAGGCGGTCACGCTGATGCCGGGATAGACGAAACGCAGCGACTGCCACTGCTCGGCGCCGGCGCTGTTCAGGTAGAGCTGCTCGACACTGCGGTGATCGAGGTAGAGCTGCCAGTTCACCAGCCGCGCATCGGCCGGCAGGCGCGCCGATTCGTCGGCCAGCAGGGCGAAGCGCTCCGCCAGCGAGGGAAACGAGCTGCCCGCGCCGGGCGACGCATAGTGCGAGCGCCCCTGCGGCGGCGGCAGGCCGCGTGCGTCGACCAGCATGTGGGCGGCCAGGCGCCGCGCCAGCGCCTCGGCCCGCCCCAGCGCGGCCTGCAGGCCGGACTGGCTCAGGTCCGCGGTGGCGGCATAGGCCTCGGCACCGCCCACGCGCACGCTCAGCATGGCACCGGCGTCGTCGTTCAGGCGCGGCGGCTCCGCCACGCCGCGCCGCATGGCGCAGTATTCACCGCGTTCGCGCACGGCGCGCAGCGCGTGGAAGTCGGCGCCGGTACGCAGGCGGGGGAAGTGTTGCCTGATGTCGTCGAACAAGGCGGGCTCCGGAAACCGCCGCCGCTGAGCGGGCAGGCAGCGGCGGGCATGGGCGGGAAGACACGATAGCCGTGATCTTACCGCGCGCCCTGCTCCGCCCGCCTCGGTCCGCCTCGGTCCGCCTCGGTCCGCCTCGGACCTCCTCAGTCCGCCTTCACGCCTGCCGCCTTGATGATCGGCGACCATTTCTCGATCTCGGACTGCAGCCAGGTACGCAGGCCCTCCGGCGTCTGCTTGTCCTCCGGCACGATCTGCGCGCCCAGGTCGGCCAGCCGCGCGGCCACCGCCGGGTCCTTGAGCGCGGCGCGCAGCGCGCCGTTGAGCCGGGCGATCACCGCGGGCGGCGTGCCCTTGGGCGCGTAGATGCCGTGCCACACCTTGACCTCGAAGCCCTTGAGGCCGCCTTCGGCCAGGGTCGGCGCGTCCGGCAGGGCCTGGATGCGCGCGGTCGTGGTGACGCCGTAGAGCCTGACGCGGCTGGCCTTGATATGGGGCAGCGTCTGCGTGGTCTGGTCGCACAGGATGTCGACCTGGCTGCCGAGCAAGGCCGTCAGCGCGGGCGCCGTGCCTTGATAGGGGATGGCCGTCAGTTCGACCCCGATGGCCTTCTGGAACAGCATGCCGCACAACTGCGAGACCGCGCCCAGGCCGGCGTTGGCGAGGTTGACCTTGCCCGGGTTCTGGCGGATGTAGCGGACCAGCTCGGCCAGGTTGGCGGCCGGCAGGTCATGGCGGCCCAGCAGGGTCATCGGCACGTCGGCGACCTGGCCGACGAAGCTGAAGTCGGTCAGCGGATGGTAGGGCAGCCTGGGGTACAGCGCCGGTGCCGTGGCCATGCCATTGTGGTGGATCAGGATGGTGTAGCCGTCCGGCGCCGCCTTGGCCACATAGGCCGCCGACACGGTGCCGCCCGCGCCGAGCCGGTTCTCCACCACCACGCTCTGGCCCAGGGTCTTCGACATCGAGGCAGCCAGGGTACGCGCCACCACGTCGGTCGGCCCGCCCGCGGCGAACGGCACCACCATGGCGATGGGACGGCTGGGGTAGGCATCGGCCGCCGCGCCAGGCAGCGGCAGCGCCAGCAGCGCGGCCAGTGCCGCGCCCATCAGCCAGTCAGCCCAGCCCGTCCAGCCCGCCCGGCCGCCGACCGCCGCCGCGCCGGCGGTCGGCTGGGTGTGTCGACGCTGCGCGGATGCTGCCGGATGCCTCGCTAGGAAGTGCTTCATGCCTGGTCTCCTCGGTCCTGTTCTGTCCTGTTCTTCGTGGCTTCGCTGCTTCGTTACGGATCTGGTTTCCGGCGGGCGCCATGCCGCCGGCAGGTGCGAAGCCAAGGGTCGGACGAATCACGCGCGCGCGCCATTCGCATTTGCCGAAGGCAGGACAAGGCGCGCATGAAGCGGGGTCAACCCTAGGCCGCCCTGGTTGCCCTGGTTGCCCTGTTTGCCCTGGTTACCGCCCCGGGAACGGCAGCAGAATTCCGGCTCCCCTAAGCCGCTCTTTCGCAAATCCGAATTTCGGCGCCGGAACCCCTCGGGAATAATGGCCGCATTCCCTCTCCAGCATCGAATGCATCCGCCCATGGCTGCCGCAGCGGTACAAGACCAGAGCTATCCCGATATCCGCGAAGCCGTGCGCGGCCTGTGCGCCGGCTTCGACTCCGCCTACTGGCAGCGCGTGGAAGAGCAGAACGCCTTCCCCGAGGCCTTCGTGCAGGCGCTGACGCAAGCCGGCTGGCTGTCGGCGCTGATCCCCGAGGCCTACGGCGGCTCCGGCCTGCCGCTGAGCGCCGCCTCGGTGATCATGGAGGAGATCAACCGCTCCGGCGGCAATTCCGGCGCCTGCCACGGCCAGATGTACGTGATGGGCTGCCTGCTGCGGCACGGCTCGGAAGCGCAGAAGCGCCGCTGGCTGCCCGCCATCGCCTCGGGCGAGCTGCGCATGCAGTCGATGGCGGTGACCGAGCCGACCACCGGCACCGACACCACCAAGCTCAAGACCACCGCGGTGCGGCGCGGCGACAAGTACGTGGTCAACGGGCAGAAGGTGTGGATCTCGCGCGTGCAGCACTCCGACCTGCTGCTGTTGCTGGCGCGCACCACGCCGCTGGACCAGGTCAAGCGCAAGTCCGAGGGCCTGTCGGTGTTCGTGGTCGACCTGCGCGAGGCGTTCGGCCGCGGCCTGACCGTCCGCCCCATCCGCAACATGGTCAACCACGAGACCAACGAGCTGTTCTTCGACAACCTGGAGGTGCCCGCCGAGAACCTGGTCGGCGAGGAAGGCCAGGGACTCAGGTACATCCTCGACGGCCTCAACGCCGAACGCATCCTGATCGCGGCCGAGTGCATCGGCGACGGCTACTGGTTCACCGAGCGCGCCAGCGGCTACGCGCGCGAGCGCGTGGTGTTCGAGCGCCCGATCGGCCAGAACCAGGGCATCCAGTTCCCCATCGCGCGCGCCTATTGCAACGTCGAGGCCGCCAGCCTGATGCGCTACAAGGCCGCCGAGCTCTTCGATGCCGGCCAGCCCTGCGGCAAGGAAGCCAATATCGCCAAGCTGCTGGCCGCCGACGCTTCCTGGGAAGCGGCCAACGCCTGCCTGCAGACGCACGGCGGCTTCGGTTTCGCCGCCGAGTACGACATCGAGCGCAAGTTCCGCGAGACGCGCCTGTACCAGGTGGCGCCGATCTCCACCAACATGATCCTGTCCTACGTGGCCGAGCACGTGCTCGAACTGCCGCGTTCGTTCTAAGCCCCCCTACCCTGACATGACAATTCCCGGCATCCGCCCCCTCGACGGCATCCGCGTGGTTTCGCTGGAGCACGCCGTGGCCGCGCCCTTCGCCACCCGCCAGCTGGCCGACCTCGGCGCCAGCGTGATCAAGATCGAACGGCCCGGCGCGGGCGACTTCGCGCGCGGCTACGATGAAACCGTGCACGGCCAGGCCTCGCACTTCGTCTGGCTCAACCGCGGCAAGCAGAGCCTGACGCTGGACCTGAAGCAGGAGGAAGCGCAGGCCGTGCTGCACAAGCTGCTGGCCGAGGCCGACGTGCTGGTGCAGAACCTCGCCCCCGGCGCCGCCGCGCGCATGGGCCTGGACTTCGACACCCTGCACGGCCGCTACCGCAAGCTGATCGTGTGCGACATCTCCGGCTACGGCGACTCCGGTCCCTACCGCGACAAGAAGGCCTACGACCTGCTGATCCAGGCCGCGGCCGGCCTGATCGGCATCACCGGCAGCGCGGAAGAACCCTCGCGCGCCGGCATCTCGATCGCCGACATCGCCGCCGGCATGTATGCCTACAGCGGCATCCTGTCCGCGCTGCTGCAGCGCGGCCGCACCGGCGCAGGCCTGCGCGTCGAGGTCACCATGCTCGAAGCGCTGGCCGAGTGGATGAACTACGCGCTCTACTTCGGCCACTACGGCGGCACGCCGCCGGCCCGCTTCGGCGCCTCCCATCCGGCCATCGCGCCCTACGGCGTGCACCGCACCGGAGGCGGCGGCAGCGTCATCTTCGGCCTGCAGAACGAACGCGAATGGCAGGCCTTCTGCGACAAGGTGCTGGGCCAGCCTGAACTGCTGCAGGACGAGCGCTTCGCCAGCAATTCGGGGCGCGTCAAGCACCGCGACGCGCTCACCGCGCTGATCGAGGCGCGCTTCGCCACGCTGAGCGTCGGCGAGGTGGAAGCGCTGCTGGATGCCGCGCAGATCGCCAACGCACCGATGAACGACATCGAAGCGGTCTGGAACCACCCGCAGCTGGCCGCGCGCAAGCGCTGGCGCGAAGTCGGCTGCCCCGGCGGCCCGATCGGCGCCCTGCTGCCGCCCGCCAACCTGTCGGGCGTGGACCCGGTGATGGGCGACGTGCCGGCGCTGGGCGCGCACACGCGCGCCGTGCTGGCGGAGCTGGGCTATGGCGTGGCACAGATCGACGACATGATGCAGCGCAAGGTGGTGTGACGGGCAGGCGGGCGTGCGCGGGAACGCAGCGTCGACCGCCAGGTTTTCGCCCCGCTCACACTGGTGGGAGTGGGGTGCGGGTGAGGACGGGCGCCAGCGCGGAGTGAACACCGTCGTACCGGCGAAGGCCGGCCCTCTCTCCCACACCAGCATATGCCCCCTTCCGCTTGTCCCCGGAAGCCGGGCCGCAGACAGATCGCAGGACACAGTGCAGCACCCGAACAGACAACCCTCCTCCGGAGCCGGCATGAGCCAACCCGCAGACCATTCCTACCCGACCCGCCAGCTGTGCGAGTTCCTCGCGCGCTTCACGCTGGCCGACGTGCCCACCCCGGTGGTGGAGCGCACCAAGGACCTCTTCCTCGACTGGATCGCCTCGGCCATCGCCGGCAAGGATGCGCCGGCCGTGCGCCGCATCCAGGAGTTCGCCGCGGCCATGGGTCCGCAGCAGGGCGACAGCGAAGTCTTCGTCGACCGCCGCCGCACCTCGCCCTACTTCGCCGCGCTGATCAACGGCGCGTCCTCGCACGTGGTCGAGCAGGATGACGTGCACAACAGCTCGGTGCTGCATCCCGCCGCCGTGGTGTTCCCGGCCGTGGTGGCCGCGGCCCAGGCCGAGGGCAAGAACGGCGCCGAGGTGCTGCTGGCCTCGATCGCCGGCTACGAGGCCGGCATCCGCATCGGCGAGTTCCTCGGCCGCTCGCACTACCGCATCTTCCACACCACCGGCACGGTCGGCACGCTGGCCGCCGCCGCTGCGGTGGCCAAGCTCTACGGCCTGGACGCCGAGGGCATCAACCAGGCGCTGGGCTCGGCCGGCACGCAGGCCGCCGGCCTGTGGGAATTCCTGCGCGACGCCGCCGACTCCAAGCAGCTCCACACCGCCAAGGCGGCCGCCGACGGCCTGCAGTCGGCCTGGCTCGCCCGTGCCGGCTTCACCGGCGCGCGCCAGATCCTCGAAGGCGCGCAGGGCATGGCCGCGGGCATGTCGAGCGATGCCGACCCGTCGCGCCTGACCGACGGCCTGGGCACACGCTGGGCCACCGCCGAGACCTCGTTCAAGTTCTTCGCCTCCTGCCGCCACACCCACCCGGCGGCCGATGCGCTCAAGGCGGTGATGGTGCGCGAAGGGCTGCGCGCCGAGGACATCGCCAGCGTCACCGCGCACGTGCACCAGGGCGCCATCGACGTGCTCGGCCCGGTGGTCAACCCGGTCACCATCCACCAGGCCAAGTTCTCGATGGGCACGGTGCTGGGCCTGGTGGCCGTGCACGCGCACGCCGGCCTCGGCGAATTCGAGGACCACGCGCTGCAGGACGCCAAGGTGGCGGCCTTCCGCGCCAAGGTGGCGATGGCGCTCGACGACGAGATCAACAACGCCTACCCGCGCCAGTGGATCGGCCGCGTGACCGTGCGCACCACCGACGGGCGCACGCTGGAAGGCCGCGTCGACGTGCCCAAGGGCGACCCTGACAACACGCTGTCGCGCCCCGAACTGGAGGCCAAGGCGATCCAGCTCGGCGCCTTCCGCCACGGTGCTTCCGAGGCCGAGATGCGCGCCATCATCGCGCGCGTGTGGGCCCTGGAAGCCGCCCCCGACGTCAAGGACTGGCTGCCCGCCGCCCGCTGATCCATCGCGCCATGTCCATGCAGAACGCCATTTCCTACCTGTTCGTGCCGGGCGACCGTCCGGAACGCTTCGACAAGGCCGCCGCGGCCGCCCCCGATGTGATGGTCCTCGACCTCGAGGACGCCGTGCATCCGGACGCGAAGCCCGCGGCGCGCGAGGCCATCGCCGCCTGGCTGGCCACACGCGGCCCCGGCCCGGCCGCCCTGGTGCGCATCAATGACGCGGCCTCGCCGGCCTTCCCGGCAGACCTGGCCTGGCTGCGCGCGCTGCCGGCCGGCACGCGCCTGGCCGGCCTGATGGTGCCGAAGGCGGAAGACGCCGCCGCGCTGGCCGGGATCGCCGACGCCCTGCGCCAGATCGCCCCGCAAGGCACGCTGGTGGCCATCATCGAGACCGCGCTCGGCCTGCATCGCGTGGACGAGGTGGCGGCGGCCGACGGCGTCGCGCGGCTGGCCTTCGGCTCGCTCGACTATGCCGTGGACCTGGGCTGCGCCCACGTGCGCGAGGCCCTGGCCCATGCGCGCGCCCGCATCGTGCTGGCCTCGCGCGTGGCCGGGCTGGCCCAGCCGGTGGATGGCGTCACCACCGCGCTCAAGGACGAGGCCGTGCTGGCCGACGACGTGGCCTACGCGCGCGCGCTGGGCTTCGGTGCCAAGCTGTGCATCCATCCGGCGCAGCTGCAGGCGGTGCGTGCCGGCTTCCTGCCCACGCCCGAGCAGGCGGACTGGGCGCGCCGCGTGCTCGCCGCCACCGCCGCCGGCAGCCATGCGGTGCAGGTCGACGGCAAGATGGTCGACCGTCCGGTGATCGAGCAGGCCAAGCGCCTGCTGGCCCTGCTGTCCGCGCCGGCCTCCAGCTGACCGCCACCCACCTACCGGGCCGCGCTCGCGCGCGGCCCTCTCCACAACCGACCGCCATGACCCAAGACAGCCCCCTCGAACACCTGCGCCAGTGGATCGGCCGCAGCGAAAGCCGCACCGAGACGCTCGCCCCCGAACCCGTGATCGGCCTGGCCGCCACGCTGGACCTCGACGGCGACGCCATCGTGCGCGGCGCGCTGCCGCCGTTGTGGCACTGGCTCTATTTCCTCCCGCGCGCGCCCCAGCACGAGATCGGCGGCGACGGCCACCCCGCGCTGGGCGGCTTCATGCCGCCGATGCCGCTGCCGCGCCGCATGTGGGCCGGCGGCGAGCTCGCGTTCAAGCGTCCGCTGCGCGTCGGCGACACCGTCACGCGCACCTCCACCATCGCCGACGTCCAGCACAAGTCCGGGCGCAGCGGCGAACTGTGGTTCGCCACCGTGGAGCATGACCTCACCGTGGACGGCGAAAGCGTGCTGAGCGAACGCCAGGACCTCGTCTACCGCGCCATGCCCGAGCCGGGCCAGCCCCTGCCGCCGCGCCCGCGCCTGCAACACGCGCCGCGCTGGCAGCGCAGCCTGCACGCCGACCCGGTCATGCTGTTCCGCTTCTCGGCACTGACCTTCAACGGCCACCGCATCCACTACGACCACGACTACGTGCGCGACGTGGAAGGCTATCCCGGCCTGGTGGTGCACGGCCCGCTGCAGGCCGTGCTGACGCTCGACCTGCTGGCGCGCGAGCAGCCGCAGGCGCGCGTGGCCCGCTTCGGCTTCCGCGGCGTGGCGCCGCTGTTCGACCACGACACCGTCACCGTCGGCGGCACGCCCGATCCGGACCGGCCCGGCCGCGTCGTGCTGTGGACCGGCGACGACACCGGCGGCCAGGCGATGGAAGCCTGGGCGGAGCTGGCGGGCTGATCGCCCCGCGCCAGCCGGCGCACCGCGCCATGCCCCCAGAACAAGCGCGCGGGCGCCGCGATAACAGGGCAAGCCAATGCACAGGAGGAGACATCCGATGACAGCAGCACGCTTCACCCTGCGCACGGCCCGGACGGCCGGCGCAGCGCTTGCCATGGTCCTGGCCTGCGCCCCGGCGGCAAGGGCCGAGGGACAGCCGGCCTACCCCACGCGCCCGCTCACGCTGATCGTGCCCTACGCCCCGGGCGGCACCACCGACGTGGTGGCACGCCAGTTCGCCCAGTCGCTGCAGGGCGCGCTCGGCCAGAGCGTGGTGGTGGAAAACAAGCCGGGCGTCGCCGGCACCATGGGCGCGCTGGCGCTGCGCCAGGCAGCGCCAGACGGCTATACGCTGTCGCTGATGCCTGTCACGGTCTTCCGCCAGCCCTTCATCCAGAAGACCGCTTTCGATCCCGCGCGCGATTTCACCTACCTGTCGCGCATCACGGGCTACATCTTCGGCGTGGTGGTACGCGCCGACTCGCCCTGGCGCGGTTGGGCCGACTTCCTGCGCGACGCCCGTGCGCGCCCCGGCGGCATCAGCTATGGCTCGCCGGGCCAGTACAGTTCGCCCCATGTCACCATGCTGGAGCTGGCCGCCAAGGAAAAGCTCGACGTCAACCACATCCCCTTCAAGGGCGATGCCGACTGCCTGAACGCGCTGATGGGCAACCACGTCCAGCTGTGCGCGGCCGGCAGCGCCGCTGGAGCGCTGGTCGATGCCGGCAAGCTGCGCTGGCTCAACCTGTGGACCGCGCAGCGCTCGCCGCGCTGGCCGGACGCGCCGACACTGCGCGAGCTCGGCTACGACATGGTTTCCAGCTCGCCCTACGGCGTCGCCGGCCCCAAGGGCATGGCACCGCAGGTGGTCGCCGTGCTGCAGGACGCGCTGCGCCGGGCCACCGAGGACCCGCGCTACCTCGCCACGCTCAAGCGCATGGACCAGGAACCCATGTATCTCGACAGCGCGGCCTATACCCGCTTCGCCCTGCAGCAGATCGCCGAGGAGAAAGCGCTGGTGGAACGGCTCGGCATCCGCGCCGATTGACGGCGCAAGCCCCCCGGCGGCCGGACGCCCCTGCGCGCCCCGCCGGTCTCCGCCCGCGCCGGCCCCGGCGCGGCCCACACTTCACGCTTCCGGACCGCCACGCAGCATGAGCACCGCCCCGACCGACATCCCCTTCGACCCGCGCGCCCACCGCCTGTGCGAATCGCGCTACTTCGACGACTTCCGTCTCGGCGAGCGCTTCGTGCTGCCGTCGCGCACCATGACCGAAGCGCTGTTCGCCGCCTTCCAGCTCGCCAGCGGCGACAACCACCCGGTCCACTACGATGCCGAGTACTGCCGCGCGCGCGGCATGCCGCACATGCTGGCCCACGGCTACCAGGTGCTGATCCAGACCGCCGCCGGCGCCGGCCTGTTTCCGCACATGGTGGAGGATTCGCTGATGGGTTTCATCGAGCAGCGCAGCCGCTTCCTGCATCCCGTCTTCGTCGGCGACACGCTCTACGCCGCGCTGGAAGTCTGCGAGCTGTCGCCCAACCGCAGCACCGGCGTGCTGGCGCTGCGCAGCACCGTCCATAACCAGCGCGGCGAGCTGGTGATGGATGGCGAGCAGCGCTACCTGCTGCGCAAGCGCCCGGCCGGCTGAACCGGCATGAGCGCCGGCGGCGGGAAATTTCACAATTCCCGTACATCGGCTGGCTACCCCAGGCTTCGCCGGCTATACTGCGTCGTTCTCCGGCGCGGGGATCCTCCCCTCCCCGCGACACCGTGCCGGGCGGCGCGTGCCCTCTCCTCCCCGAGGAACGCGCGCCGCCCGACACCATCCGGCCCGCCGGCCCGCCAGCCTGGCCTCGGGCCGCCCTGCACAGGAGGACGCTCACCGACATGCATGGCCTGCACCTCACCGCGGATCTCTACGGCTGCCAGTGCGACCCCGCGCTGCTGACCGACGAAACGGCGCTCGCCGAACTGTGCCGGCAGGCCGTCGCCGGCGCCGGCCTGAGCCTGGTGGCGCAGAAATACCACCCCTTCCCGCGCTGGCGCGGCCAGCCCGGCGGCGTCACCGGCGCCTGCCTGCTGGCGGAATCCCACCTGGCGGTGCACACCTGGCCCGAGCGCGGCGGCGTCACCCTCGACGTCTACGTCTGCAACTTCTCCGCCAACAACTCGCCCAAGGCCGAGGCCCTGCTCGACGCGCTGCTGGTCGCCTTCGCGCCCGCGCAACAGAGCACCAACCGCATCCTGCGCGGCAGCGACGAGCCGCAGGACAACGCCAACGAACTGCTGCTGGAGTGGCTGAACGCGGACTGCGCCTACGGCTTCCGCGCCACCCGGCGGCTGGAAACGCTGCGCTCGGCGCACCAGTTGCTGGAGGTGTTCGACACCCCGCAATGGGGCCGCCTGCTGCGCATCGACGGCCGCTACATGACCTCCGAGCGCGACGAGTTCTTCTATCACGAACCCATGGCCCATGCCGCCGCGCTGGCGCACCCGGCGCCGCGCAGCGCGCTGGTGCTGGGCGGCGGCGACGGCGGCTGCAGCGAGGAACTGCTCAAGCATCCCGGCCTGGAACGGCTGGTGCTGGCCGAACTCGATGCCGAAGTGGTGCGCCTGGCGCGCAAGCACCTGCACGCCATCCATCGCGGCGCCTTCGAAGATGCGCGGCTGGCGCTGCGCATCGGCGACGGACTGGCCTATATGGAGGCCCAGGCGGCCGACCCGCAGGGCGAGCGCTTCGACCTGATCGTGCTCGACCTGACCGATCCCGACACGCCCGCGCATCCGCTCTACGGCGAGACGGCGCTGCGCGTGGCCGGGCAACTGCTGGCGCCCGGCGGCGCACTGACCCTGCACATCGGCTCGCCGGTGTTCCAGCGCGAGCAGGTGGCGCGCCAGCTCGCCCTGCTGGGCCGGCTCTTCGCGCACGTGCGCCCCTTCGGGCTCTACGTGCCGCTGTACGGCTGCTACTGGGGCATGGCCTGCGTCTCCGATACGCTGGACCCGCTCGCCGTGCCGGCGGAGACCATCGACGAGCGCATCCGCACGCGCGGCATCGGCGCGCTGCGCTACTACAACGGCGCCGTCCACCAGGCCCAGTTCGCGCTGCCGAACTTCTATCGCGAGCTGCTGCCGGGGCAAGGCACCCCCACCTGCTGAACGGCACACGCCCGCCGCGCGCCGCCCAAAAAAACGGGGCGGGACCGGCCAGCCGGCCCGTCCCGCCCCACGCCTAAGCTGGTGGCAAAGGCCCCGCCCGCGGCGGGACCCTCCTTGCGGTCATGCAGTCATGCGGTCACGCGGCCATCGGATCACGCGCTCATTGCGTCTCGATCCCGGCTGTCTTCACCACCTTGCCCCACAGCGCCAGCTCGCGCTGGATGCGGTCGGCCAGCGGCTTGGGACCGGTCACGTCGAGGTCGTAGCCGACTTCGCTCATGCGGTGCTTGAACTCCGGCACCTCGCCGACGGCCTTCTGCGCGGCCACCAGCTTGTCGACCACCTCGGCCGGCAGCTTGGGCGGGCCGACCAGCGCATACCAGCCGGTCAGGTCATAGTCCTTCAGGCCCGACTCGATCAGCGTGGGCACGTCCGGCAGCGCCGGGTTGCGCGTGCGCGAGGTCACCGCCAGCGCGCGCACCTTGCCGCCCTGGATATGGCCGATGGCGGTGCCGGTGATGTCGAACATGAAGGTGACCTTGCCGCCCATCACGTCGGTCATCGCCGGCGCGTTGCCCTTGTAGGGCACGTGCAGCATCTTGACGCCGCTCATCTGCGCCAGCAGTTCGGCGGACAGGTGGTTGGAGGCGCCGATACCGGCCGAGCCGAAGGAAACGCCATCGGGATGCTTGCGCGCGTACTCGACCAGCTCCTTGACGTTCTTGGCCGGGAAGTCCTTGTTGATCACCAGCACGTTGGTGTAATCGGTGATCAGCCCGATGTAGCTGAAATCCTTGGTCGGGTTGAAGTTCACCGTCTTCTGGATCAGCGGCGTCATGGTCATGGTCGGGCTGGCGACGAAGTACAGCGTGTAGCCGTCCGGCTTGCCCTTGGCGGTCAGGTCGGCGGCGATCGCGCCGCTGGCGCCGGCACGGTTGTCCACCACCACCGGCTGCTTCAGCACGCGGCCGAGCTGGTCGGCGTAGATGCGTGCCGCGGTGTCCACCGGGCCACCCGGCGCATAGCCCACCAGCAGCCGGATCGGCCGGCTCGGGTAGCTCTCCGCCCAGGCACTGCCCTGCACGATCGTCAGCAATGCCGCTGCCGCGGCCATCCATCGCTTCATCTGTCTTCTCCTTTGATGTCCTTCGGGTCTTGTACGGTTCCCTGCGGTCTCCGCGGTCTGTGCGCGTTGCTGCGGGAACTCGTCGGGGCGCCGGCGGCACGCTTGCCGCCGCGCTGCTTGCCGCTCTTGTCGTCGGCTCGTCGGCTCGTCGGTTCCGTCTCAGCCCAGCAACGCCCGCAGCGGCTGCTTGAGCAGCTTGCCGCTGGCGGTGGTGGGAATGCTGTCGATCACGCGGATCTCGGCCGGCCGCTTGTAGGGCGCCAGGTTCTCGCGCAGGTAGGCATCGAGCGCCGCCTGGTCCGGCACGGCACCTTCCTGCGGCTCGACGAAGGCCACCACTTCCTCGTTGCCGTCGGCGGCCGTGCGCCCGACCACCGCCGACTGCCGCACGCCCGGGAAGGCGTTGATGACGGCCTCGACCTCGATCGGGTAGACGTTGAAGCCCGAGCGGATGATCAGGTCCTTGGAGCGCCCCGAGATGAACAGCGCGCCGTCGTCCGCCAGGTAGCCCAGGTCGCCGGTATTGAGCCAGCCGCCGGGCAGCAGCGCCTCCGCGGTCTGCTCCGGGTTGCGGAAGTAGCCGGCCATCACGCCCGGGCCGCGCACGCGGATCTGGCCGCGCCCGCCCGCCGGCAGCGGCTTGCCTTCGCCGTCGGTGATGGCAATCTCGACGCCTTCGACGATGTAGCCAGCCGAGCAGTCGGCACGCGGCGCTTCCATGCGGGTGATGAACAGCGAGCCGGCGTACTCCGTGATGCCGTAGCCATGGTGCAGCGGCTGCCCGAACCATTGCTCGACCTCGCGCTTGAGGGTGGGATCGAGCGGCGCGCCGCCGGTGTACAGGTAGCGCAGGCGCGGATAGCCGCCGGCCGGGTGCGCGCGCCCGGGCGCCACCGCCATCAGCCGCGTGAACATGGTCGGCACCCCCTGCAGGATGGTGATGCCGGGCTCGGCCAGCGCGTCGAACACCTCGCCGGCATCGAAGCGCGGCCGCAGGATCAGGCTGGCGCCCGCGTACAGCGTGGCCATCAGCACGGTGGCGATGCCGAAGATGTGCGACATCGGCAGCGCGCCGTAGGCGATGTCGGCCGGCCCCAGCTCGCGCGAGGTGGCCGAGATGCGGGCGAAGTGCGTCAGGCCGGCATGCGGCACCATCACGCCCTTGGGCGCGCCGGTGGTGCCCGAGGTGTAGATCAGCGTCGCCACCTGGCGCGCCTCCTCCGCCGCCACGCGCTGCGGCACGGTGGCGGCGCGCAGCACGTGCATGCCGGCATGGAACACCGGGCAGCCGCTGGGCTGCGCGCCCAGGCGCTGCCCGTGCGCCGCCGCCACCTCGGAGACGTGGCCGGTGAAGAAGGTCAGCAGCGGCTCGGCATGGGCGCGGATGGTGTCGATCTCGCGCGCCGACAGGCGGGCGTTGACCTGGATCGGCCAGGCGTGCAGCGCGCTGCAGGCGAACAGCATGACCACCATCTCGTTGCAGTTCTCGCCGGCCACCAGCACCCGGTCGCCCGCGCCCACGCCTTGCGCCGCCAGCCAGTCGCGCGCGGCCTCGATGCGCCGCCACAGCTCGCCGTAGCTGACGATGCCGCCGGCCTCGCGCAGGCAGGGCGCCTGCGGTGCCTGCACGGCCCAGTGGCGGGGAATCTCGTGGATGAACTCGGGACGGAAGGACGACATGGTGCTCCGGGATGGCAAGGATGCGTAAGACAGGGCCGGGATGGCCGGCGGGTATTCAGTCGATGCAGTTCAGTCGGTGCGGCTCAGCCGGCTCGGTTCAGTCGGCACGGATATGGGCCGAGCGGATCAGCCCGTCCCACTTCTCGTACTGCGTGCGCATATAGGCGCCGAACTGCTCCGGCGTGGAGGGGAACGGCACGGTGCCCTGCTGAGCCAGCCGCGCGGCCAGGTCGGGCTGGCGCAGCGAGGCCACGATGTCGGCATTGAGGCGATCGATCACCGCGCGCGGCGTCCCGGCCGGCGCCGCCACGCCGAACCAGGCGGTCAGCTCGTAGCCCTTGACGCCGGCCTGCGCCAGCGTCGGCACGCCCGGCAACTGGTCGGACGGCCGCTCGGTGGTGACGGCCAGCGCGCGCACACGGCCTTCGCGCACGAAGGGCAGCGCGGTGGAGATGCTGTCGAACATCATGGTGATGCGCCCGCCCAGCAGGTCGGTCATCGAGGCGGCGCTGCCCTTGTAGGGCACGTGGCGGATGTCGACGCCGGCCAGGTGGGTGAACAGTTCGCCGGCCAGGTGCGAGGACGAGCCGATGCCGAAGGAGCCATAGGTCAGCTTGCCCGGGTCGCGGCGCGCGAGCGCCAGCAGTTCGTCGATATTGCGTGCCGGCACCGACGGATTGACCACCAGCACATTGGGCAGGTAGGCCACCGAGGCAACCGGGGCGAAATCCTTGAGCGGGTCGTAGCCCGGCTTGTCGTACAGGCTCTTGTTGACCGCCAGCGAGCCGAAGGTGCCGAACAGCAGCGTGTAGCCGTCGGCCGGCGCGCGTGCCACCGCCATCGCCGCGAGGTTGCCGCCGGCGCCGGGCCGGTTGTCGATCACCACCGACTGGTGCAGGCGCGCCCCCAGCGCATTGCCGATCTCGCGCGCCAGCAGGTCGGTGGCGCCGCCCGGCGGGAAGGGCACGACCAGGCGCAGCGGCTTGTCGGGGTAGGAGGCTGCGGCGGGCGCGGCGGCATGTGACGCCGCAGGCAGGCCGCCTGCGGCCAGTGCCAGCAGCGAGATTCCCAGCGCCAGCGCGCGAGAGGTCCAGCGGGCCATCGGTTTGTCTCCAGGTTGCGCGCTCGTTGCGGCGCGTCATGTCGTCATGCCCTCGGCTGCGGCACGGCATGCCCCGTCGGGGAGGCACCGCCGCAGTGTGCGGCAGGGCCTGCCCCCTTGCCATTCCGATTTGACTAAGGCCACCTTTGGCCTGGACGGAAGCGCCCGTCCCGCAAGGCCTGGCGGGCGATGGTTTCGCTGCTGCGAAGAGGCGCTTTGCCATTGCGGAAGAAGCGAACGGCACGCCGCCCATACAATCGGCCCACCATGGCGAGACGGCCTGCGCGCCGTCTCCGACACTCAGGGGACAAGCAGATGGATTTGCGTTTCACCGCTGCGGAACAGGCGTTCCGCGAGGAAGTGCGCGGCTTCGTGCAGGCCAAGCTGCCGGCCGATATCCGCGCCAAGGTGCTGGGCCACCAGCGCATCGAGAAGGACGACTACGTACGCTGGCACCGTATCCTGCACGCGCACGGCTGGGGCGCGCCGAGCTGGCCGAAGCAGCACGGCGGCACCGGCTGGAACGCGCTGCAGCGCCTGATCTTCGAGATCGAGGCCTTCCGCGCCGGCGCGCCGCGCCTGCTGCCGTTCGGCCTGACCATGATCGGCCCGGTGCTGATGAAGTACGGCAGCCCCGAGCACCAGGCCCGCTTCCTGCCGCGCATCCCGACCGTCGAGGACTTCTGGTGCCAGGGCTATTCGGAACCTGGCTCGGGCTCCGACCTGGCTTCGCTGAAGACGCGCGCGGTGCGCCGCGGCGACAAGTTCATCGTCAACGGCCAGAAGACCTGGACCACCATGGCCCACTTCGCCGACTGGATCTTCTGCCTGGTGCGCACCGACCCCGAGGCCAAGGCGCAGGAAGGCATCTCGATGCTGCTGATCGACATGAAGTCGCCCGGCGTGACGGTGCGCCCGATCAAGACGCTCGACGGCGGCCACGACGTCAACGAGACCTGGTTCGAGGACGTGGAAGTGCCGGTGGCGAACCTGCTGGGCGAGGAGAACCGCGGCTGGACCTACGCCAAGTACCTGCTCGGCCACGAGCGCACCGGCATCGCCGGCATCGGCCACTGCAACCGCGAGCTGCGCCAGCTCAAGCACTACGCCAGCCTGGCCACCGATGGCGCCGGCCGTCCGCTGATCGAGGACGTGCGCATGCGCGACAAGATCGCCCGCATCGAGATGGACATCATGGCGCTGGAGATGCTGCTGCTGCGCGTGGCCACCGCCGATGCAGCCGGCCAGGGCCCCGGTCCCGAAGCCTCCATCGTCAAGATCCGCGGCTCGGAGATCCAGCAGGACCTCGCCATGCTGCAGATGGAAGTGGCCGGCCCCGACGCCTGGCCCTATGCGCCGGAGTGGCTCGAGCCAGGCGCCACCCAGCCGGTGGCCGGCCCCGACTGGGCCGCGCCCGCCGCCTCCACCTACTTCGACATGCGCAAGACCACAATCTACGGCGGCGCCACCGAGGTGCAGAAGAACATCATCTCCAAGATGATCATCGGATTCTGAAGGAAGCAGCGCACATGGATTTCACCTACAGCGAAGAACAGCGGATGCTGGCCGACAGCCTGCGCCGCTTCATCGATGCCGAGTACGGCTTCGAGGCGCGCCGCAAGAGCGCACGCGGCGGCGGCAGCCTGGACCGCGCGGTGTGGAAGGGCCTCGCCGAGATGGGCGTGCTGGGCCTGACCATCGACAGCGAATACGGCGGCTTCGGCGAGGGCGCCACCAGCCAGCTCGTGGTGCAGCGCGAACTGGGCCGCGGCCTGGTGCTGGAGCCGGTCACGCCCAGCAGCGTGATGGCCGCGGCGGTGCTCGGCGCCTACGGCAGCGCCGCGCAGAAGCAGGACTGGCTGCCCGCCATCGCCGCCGGCGAGCGCATCGTCACGCTGGCCTACCTGGAGCCGGGCACGCGCTACCGCCCCGAGGCGGCGCGCGCCAGCGCCAGCCGCAGCGGCGGCGGCTACGTGCTCAACGGCACCAAGAGCCTGGCCTGGCACGGCGAGGCGGCCGATGCCTTCCTGCTGACCGCGCGCGTCGCCGGCAGCGACGAGATCGCCCTGTTCCTGGTGCCGCGCGACAGCGCCGGCCTGAGCGTGAGCGGCTATCCGACCATGGACGGCCTGCGCGCCGCCGACGTGAAGCTGGCCGACGTGGCCGTGCCGGCCGACGCCCTGGTGGGCCAGCCGGGCGACGGCCTGGCCGCGCTCGACCTGGGCCTGTCGCACGGCATCGCGGCGCTGTGCGCCGAGGCCGCCGGCGCCATGGAAAAGCTGATCGAGATCACCGCCGAGTACCTGGGCACGCGCCAGCAGTTCGGCAAGCCGCTGGCCGCCTTCCAGGCGCTGCAGCACCGCGTGGCCGACATGCTGGTACAGAAGGAGCTCGCCATGTCGATGGCCTACGTCGCCGCCCAGGCGCTGGACGAGGCCGACCCGGCGCAGCGCCGCCGCATGCTCTCGGCCGCCAAGGTCACGGTGGCCAAGGCCGGCCGCTTCGTCGGCCAGCAGGCGGTGCAGCTGCACGGCGGCATGGGCATGACCGACGAGCTGGCGGTGGGCGACTACTTCAAGCGCCTGACCATGATCGACCCGCTGCTCGGCGACAGCGACTACCACCTGCAGCGCTATACGCAGGTGATGGCGGCCTGACGGCCTGACGGCGCCCGCGGCGGGCCGGGAGGGCAGCGGCATGCACGCCGCGCCCCCCTTTTCCCCCTCCCCCGCGCCGATTGCCATCGGCGCGGGCCGGCACCATACTGTGCGCTATCGCCATCCCACCCGGGCGGGTTTCCGATGAGCCACGCGCACGACCATGACCATGAGCACGATCACGCCGATGAGAATGATCACGACCACGGCGGCAGCCCGCTCGCCGAGATGGACCTGCGCGTGCGCGCGCTGGAATCGCTGCTGGTCGACAAGGGCTATCTCGATCCCAAGGCCCTCGACGTCCTGATCGAAACCTACGAGAAACAGGTCGGCCCGCACAACGGCGCCCGCGTGGTCGCCAAGGCCTGGGCAGAACCGGCCTACCGGCAATGGCTGCTGGCGGACGCCACCGCGGCCATCGCCTCGCTCGGCTACAGCGGCCGCCAGGGCGAGCACATGCAGGTGCTGGAGAACACGCCCGCGGTGCACAACCTGGTGGTCTGCACCCTCTGCTCGTGCTACCCGTGGCCGGTGCTCGGCCTGCCGCCGGTCTGGTACAAGTCGGCGCCCTACCGCTCGCGCGCCGTCATCGATCCGCGCGGCGTGCTCGGCGATTTCGGCGTCTCGCTGCCGGCCGACACCGAGGTGCGCGTGTGGGACTCCACCGCCGAACTGCGCTACCTGGTGCTGCCGATGCGGCCCGCGGGCACCGAGGGCTGGGACCAGGCGGCACTGGCCGGGCTGGTCACGCGCGATGCCATGATCGGCACCGGCGTGGCGCTCGCGCCGTCTTCCATCGCCACGCAGGCGCCGGGAGCACGGCCATGAACGGCGCCCAGGACCTGGGCGGCATGCAGGGCTTCGGCCCGGTGCGCCCCGACCCCGACCCGCACCCCTTCCATGCCGACTGGGAACGCCGCATGCTGGCCATCACCGTGGCCATGGGTGCCTGCGGCAAGTGGAACCTCGACGCCTCGCGCGCCGCGCGCGAAAGCCTGCCGCCGGCGCAATACCTGTCCAGCAGCTACTACGAAATCTGGTTCGAGGGCCTGAAGCGGCTGCTGCTCGCCAATGGCATGGCCACGCCTGCGGAGATCGAGAGCGGCAGGCGCCAGGTCGAGCCGGTGCCGGTGGCGCGCGTGCTGGCGGCCGACCAGGTCAGCGCGGCGATGCTGCGCGGCGGCCCCAGCGAGCGCCCCGCCCCCGGGCCGGCACGCTTCGCCGTCGGCGATGCGGTACGCACGCGCCAGCTCCACCCGGCCACGCACACCCGCCTGCCACGCTACTGCCGCGGCCGGCGCGGACACATCGTCAGCGTGCATGGCGCCCATGTCTTTCCCGACACCAACGCCATCGGCCAGGGCGAGCAGCCCCAATGGCTGTACACGGTGCGCTTCGAGGCCGCGGAGCTGTGGGGCACGGACACCACGGCATCGTGCGTGCACGTCGACTGCTGGGAACCCTATCTGGAAGCGGTGGACGCATGAAGCCAAGCGAACTCGACACCCTGCGCGCCAGCCTGCCCGACCTGCCCTGCGGCAGCGAAGGCCCCGTGTTCGGCGCGCCCTGGCAGGCGCAGGCCTTCGCCATGACGCTGGCACTGCACCAGCGCGGCGCCTTCACCTGGAGCGAATGGGCGGCACACCTGAACCGCGCCATCCTCGACGCCCAGCAGGCCGGCGACCCCGATCTCGGCGACACCTATTACGAGCACTGGCTGACCGCGCTGGAACGCATCAGCGCCGAGAAGGGACTGGTCACCGACGGCATGCTCGAACAGCGCCGCCAGCAATGGGATGCGGCCGCGCGGCGCACGCCACACGGACAGGCGATCGTGCTAGATGCGCCAACACCGATCGCCAAGCACACGGTCTTGGCTCCCTCTCCCCGCATGGGGAGAGGGCGGGGGTGAGGGGTGGTTCAGCAAGGCGCCACATCCAGCGAAGCCAACGGTGTGGTCCAGCACGCGAGCGCCCAGGCGAAGCCGTCGGTGTGATCCAGCCCACGAGCACGGAAACGAAGCCTTCGGTGTGATCCAGCCCGCGAGCACGGAAACGAAGCCTTCGGTGTGATCCAGCCCGCGAGCACGGAAACGAAGCGGATGGTGTGATCCCAGCCGCCACGGCACAGCCAGCGCCTGCCCTCTCCCCCGGCCCCTCTCCCGCAAGCGGGAGAGGGGAGCAAACCAGCGCGAGGCGATTGCCATCGCACTGGACGAAGCCGACGAGATACGCCAACGCCAATCGCCAAGCGCACGGTCTTGGCAAACCGGCGCGGGGCAAACCCCTTCAGCTTCCGCTTGCCGCCGTGGCGCAGGCCTGCTTGTCCCAGCTGCCACAGCGCGCGGCCCAATCGACGAGGGCCTCCTTCAACCGTTCATAGCGCGAGAATCCGCTCAGGATGCTGGTCACATCGCCGCTAAGGCGTTCCGTGCGGCGCGCCTGGACGGTGCCGTCGGCATCGGTGAAGGTCGCTTCCAGCGTCACGGCGCCGGTATCCAGCGGCAGGAACAGCGCGGCGGCCGAAAGCACGTTCAGCGCGGGGCTGACCGGCTGGACATCGTACAGCGCGACATCCATGCGCAAGGCGTTCTTCGCCGGCGCGGCCGGCGTACCCGACGTACCCGGCGCGGCCGACGTCTTGGCGAGTTGCTCGGCCAGGGCCGCGCGCAGCGTCTCGTAGCCGGCCTGGTCCTGGTCATCCAGCTGCGCGGGGCGGCGGATGTCGATGCGGCCGACTGCCAACCCGTCATAGCGCGCCGGGCTGAAGCCCGGCCGGCTGGCGAGGTGGAGCGTGCGGCTTTGCGTCACGAGCGACAGGGTACCGGCACTGCCGGCAGCGCCGGTGTCCGGCGGTGGCAGGCTGGCACAGGCCGAAAGACCGAGCGCGAGAAGGATGGCACTGAGGGTTTTGCTGGACATGCGGCATTCCTTTCAAGGTGAAAGACAAAATCGGCAAAGCGTTGATAACGCCCTGCCCGCTGCCGGCGCGTCGCCGGATGGCGCGCGCACGCTGCCGCACAGCCTGGCCGGTAAGGCCTGGCTGCGTGGTGGCAATGGAATACGGCGAGAAAGACCTGGCGCCCTGAATCAGGAATACCTTGACTCAGTCCGCCGACGAGCCGCGCGCTGCCTTCCTGGCCCGGTGCGGCCTCTCGACAGCCTTGATGCTTCGACGAATCAAGACCCGGGCCACAAGGCAGGCTGCAAGCGGGCTAGAGGCGGACTACAGGCGGCCCGACGACCGGCGCCCGGCCCCCGTCCCGGCGCGGCCAGCGGTGAACTGCAATCACCAGGCGAGCGGGCAAGGGCATAACGCGGCGTATGTTAGCGGGCGGCTGGCGCGACTGACAATTGGATTTATTGATTTTAAAAAATATTTTTCCGATTGATTGACAGACACAATAATGTCTGTACAGCCTGCAGCCGAATAAAAGGGAAAATAAATTAATCAGGAAATATAAACCGGGCGGCTTTGCACACAGCTTCCGGTGATTATCAATGCTACCTTTTGTCGCAGGGGGGATGCAGGCAGGGTGTGGTGGAGTCCGACCGGGGCGGAGCGGCCGGCGGCAGCGCAGGGGAGCGCTGCCGCCGGCAATACCCGGGGCCGCGGGGCAGAATGCCGCGCCGGCAAGCGGACGGCCGCCGCTTCAGATCACCAGTTCGATCAGGAACGGGCCCTTGCGCTGGTTGGCCGAGCGGAACAGGTCGGCGAAGCTCTCCATGTCGGCCGCGCGCGCGGCTTCCACGCCCATGCCGTTGGCCAGCTTGACCCAGTCGAGGTCAGGATTGCCCAGGTCCAGCATGTCGAGCGCGGTCTTGCCGGGGTTGGCGCCGACGCCGGCCAGCTCACCCAGCAGGATGGCGTACTTGCGGTTGGCCAGCACCACCACGGTGACGTCGAGCCGCTCGCGCGCCATGGTCCACAGCGACTGCAGCGTGTACATGCCGGAGCCGTCCGCCTGCAGCGCCACCACGCGCCGTCCGGGCACGGCCACGGCGGCGCCGGTGGCCAGCGGCAGGCCGTCGCCGATGGCGCCACCGGTGAGTTGCAGCCAGTCGTGCGGGGCCGCGTGCACGGTGCCGGGATAGAAGGCACGGCCGAAGCTGACGCTCTCCTCCACCACCACCGCCTGTTCGGGCAGCAGCGCGGTCAGCGTCTGCGCCACCGCTTCCGAGGTCACCGCGCCGCGCGCGATCTCCGCGCGCGGGCCACCGGCCGACGGCTGCACCTTGGGCGCGCCGAGCTCATCCGCCAGCCGCGCCAGGGCTTCGCCGAGGTCTTCCTCGGGACGCGCCAGCACGTGGATGACCGCATCCTCGGGATAAGGGCGCGGCGACTGGCCGGGATAGGCAAAGAAGGTCACGGGCGGCGGCGCGCCGACCAGGATCACGTTGCGGATGCCGGCCAGCCTGGTGCGCGCCGCCTCGCCCGAATAGGGAATGCGCTCGACGGCGAGACGGCCGCGCCCGCGCGCCACGCGCGCGTTCGACATCGGCGTGATCAGGCGCGCGTCGGTGGCGGCGGCGATGCGGTGCGCATCGGCCAGCGCGGCCTCGCGCAGCGCCGCGCCGGCGAGCACGACCAGCGTGGGCTGACCCGAACGCAGCACGCGCGCGGCCTGCTGCACCGCATCGGGCGAGACCTTGGGCACCGGCAGGTCGGGCAGCGGGGCGGCCACGCGGCCACCGGCGTCCCAGCACACGTCGGAGGGCAGCACCAGCGTGGCCACGCCGCCCGGCGCGCCACGCGCGGCCTGCACCGCGGCGGCAGCGTCGGCGCCGACCGAGGCGGCGCGGGTGGCGGTGCGGGTCCAGACCGAGACCGGGCGCGCCCAGCCTTCGGTATCGGCGGTCAGCGGCGCATCGAGCGGACGGTGATAGGTGGCCTGGTCGCCGACGATATTGACCACCGGCGTGTTGGCCCGGCGCGCGTTGTGCAGGTTGGCGAGACCGTTGGCCAGGCCGGGGCCGCAGTGCAGCAGCGTCGCCGCCGGCTTGTCGGCCATGCGCGCGTAGCCGTCGGCGGCGCCGGTGACCACGCCCTCGAACAGGCCGAGCACGCAGCGCATGCCGGGAATGCGGTCGAGCGCGGCGACAAAGTGCATCTCGCTGGTGCCGGGGTTGGCGAAGCAGGTGTCGACGCCGCTGGCCAGCAGGGTCTTGACCAGGCTTTCGGCGCCATTCATCGGTTCGTTGGTGTCCATGTTGTTCTTGCGGTGGTAGGTGGGAGGGAGGAAAAGCCAAGCGCGGCCGGGCGCGAACGCGCCTCAGGGGCGTGCGCCCCCGGGATCGAGCAGGTCGAAATCGAGGCAGACATACTCGGTCGGGAATTCGATGCGGGCGTAGTAGACGATCACGTCGTCGACGCAGGCATAGCGCCGCAGTTCGGCCAGCGGCGCACCCACCGGCAGTTGCAGCCGGGCGGCGGAGTCGGCGCCGGCGGCGACGATCTGCAGCCGCTGGCGGGCGGCGTTCACCTGCAGCCCCGGGAAGCGGTCCAGCACCGGCACCGAGGCGCCCTGGCGGAAAGCCTCCGGGTCGCGCGCGAACACGCCCGCCTCGATGAACACCTCGCCGATGGCGAAGGGCCGCCCCTGCTGCGTGTGCAGGCGGCGCAGGAAGCGGTAGGCCGGGGCACGCGCGGCCGCGCACGGCATGCCGAGCTCGGCCGGCAGGGCCACCTCGCCGTCCGACTCATGCAGCGCCTGCGTGGCCAGCCGCTCGCCCACCGCCACCGCCTGGTGCCAGCTGGTCGGCAGGTTCAGCGGCCGCCGTTCGCGGCAGCGTGCCTTGACAAAGGTGCCCTGCCCGCGCGCCCGCTCGATCAGCCCCTCATCCTCCAGCACGGAGAGCGCGTTGTGCATGGTCATGCGGGCCACGCCGAACTGCCGGCTCAGCGCATCGAGCGAAGGAATGCGCTGCGCCAGTGCCCACTCGCCGCTTTCGATGCGGCGCCGGAAGATGGTGGCGAGCTGCAGGTAGACCGGTTCGCGGCTGCGCGACAGCAGGTCGTTGGCGGGTGGTTGCGGCGGCAAGGGATGGTGGCCCGGGATGGCGTGGTGTGGTGCGGCGTGGCGCGGCCCGGCGCGGAACAGCGTCCGCACCGCAGCCCGGCAACTCCGGATGACCCCTCACTCTATTAAGGTCTACATACCTAGACCACTAGGGTTAACCGCAGGACCGGCCCGCCGGCGCGGCGGCGGGCTCCGCACTTGTTCCCATTGTCCGAACCCGGGGCATGCATTAGGCTGGGCCTCCCCCTGGCACCCGCGCGGCCCTCCCGCACCGCCGCCGGCTACTGGAGACGCGATGCAGCCCCTTGACCCGATGCCGTCGCCGCATGCCACGCGCCTGACCGTGTCGAGCTTCGACCAGTGGCGCGAGATCATCGACACCCGCTTCCTGCCGCTGGACTATGCGCGCGAGTCGCACGGCCGCTTCCACTGCGAGGTCAGCTACGCCCGCTTCGGCGCCTGCGCGGTGGCGGACATGCAGGTCAGCGCGCACCGCGTGGCGCGCCTGCGCCGGCATGCCGAGGACTCCGATGCCGGCTTCTTCAAGGTCTTCTGGCAACTGCACGGGCGCAGCCGGGTGGCGCAGCGCGAGCACCAGGCCGCGCTCGATCCCGGCATGTGGACCCTCTACGACACTGCCCAGCCCTACAGCATCGAACTGGACGACGGCGCCCGCGCGATGGTGCTGCTGGTGCCGCAGGACCAGGCCTACGGCTGGCGCGACGCCGCCACGGCGATGGGCGGCCAGGCGCAGCGCGGCGAGGGCGCAGCGCGCATCGCCATGTCGGCGCTGGGCGCGCTGCTGCACGACAGCAGCACCGGCCATCCGCTCGACGCCCACGCGCAGCGGGTGCTGCAGGACTCGGTGGTGGCACTGATGGAGACGGCCCTGCGCAGCGGCGGCAGCGGCGGCGGCGGCGGCCAGCCCGCGCTGGCGCCCTCGCGCGCCGACGAAGCGCGCCTGCAGCGCATCCACGAACTGGTGGACGCGCGCCTGCACGAGCCCGAGCTGTCGGCCCAGCACCTCGCGGCCGCGCTCAATATCTCCCGCCGCACGCTCTACAACCTGTTCCGCGAGATCGGCCAGACCCCGCACGCCTATATCCAGTCGCGCCGGCTGCGGCAGGCCGCGCTGCGGCTCGCGCAGGACGGCGGGGTGCAGCGCAGCATCACCGAAGTCGCCTTCGCGCTCGGCTTTGCCGACGCGGCCCACTTCAGCCGCGTGTTCCACGAGCGCTTCGGCATGAGCCCGTCGCAATGGCGCCAGCGCCACGCCGCCACGCGCGCCTGAGGTGGCACGCACGGCGCGCGGGCATCGTTGCACGCAGCGGCAAGCGGTGTGCACCGGCAGGCAAGCCAGCGCCGCGAGCGGGTGCTACTTTTGCCGTTCCCGAACAGGCACATGCCGAGAACGACAGGAGACAGAGATGAACGCACCGATGCAGGGACACCAGGGCCTGGAGCGGGCCATCCGCAATGCCATGCTGATCGACGGCGCCTGGTGCCAGGCAGCCAGCGGCGAGACCTTCGCCGTGTTCGACCCCGCCAGCGGCAGCGAGATCGCGCGCGTGCCGGCGGGCGCCCAGGCCGACATCGATGCCGCCGTCGCCGCGGCGCGGCGCGCCTTCGAGGGCGCGGCCTGGCGCGACACGCTGCCGGCCCAGCGCGAGCGCCTGCTGCTCAAGCTGGCCGACCTGGTGGAGCAGCACGGCGAGGAACTCGCGCGCCTGGAGACGCTGAACAACGGCAAGCTGCTGGCCCATTCGCAGGGCATGGAAGTGCCCGGCGCGGTGCAATGGCTGCGCTATATGGCGGGCTGGGCCACCAAGATCGAGGGCAGCACGCTGGAGGTCTCGGTGCCGTTCCCGCCGGGCACCCGCTACAGCGCGATGACGCGGCGCGCGCCGGTCGGCGTGGTGGGCGCCATCGTGCCGTGGAACTTCCCGCTGCTGATGGCGGTGTGGAAGATCGCGCCGGCGCTGGCCTGCGGCTGCACGGTGGTGCTCAAGCCCGCCGAGGAGACGCCGCTGACCGCGCTGCGCCTGGGCGAACTGGCGCTGGAAGCCGGCTTCCCGCCGGGCGTGCTCAATGTGGTGACCGGCGACGGCGTGCCCGGCGCGGCGCTGGTGGCCCACCCCGGCGTGGACAAGATCACCTTCACCGGCTCGACCGAGGTCGGCCGCCTGATCGGCGCGCGCTGCGGCCAGGACATCCGCCGCGTGGCGCTGGAGCTGGGCGGCAAGAGCCCGGTGATCGTGCTCGACGACTGCGATCCGGCCATGGCCATCCAGGGCGCGGCCGGCGCCATCTTCTTCAACCAGGGCCAGGTCTGCACGGCCGGCTCGCGCCTGTATGTGGCGCGCAAGCACTACGAGCAGGTGGTCGAGGGCCTGGGCCGGGTGGCCGACGCCACCGTGCTGGGCTCGGGCTTCGACCCCGCCAGCCAGATGGGCCCGCTGGTGTCGTCGCGCCACCGCGACAAGGTGATGGGCCTGATCGGCGGCGGCCGCGCCGAAGGCGCGGAGATCGTCGCCGGCGGTACCGCGCTGGAGCGCGAAGGCTATTTCGTGCGCCCCACGGTGGTGGCCAACAGCGCATGCAAGGACCTGACGCTGGTGCGCGAGGAAGTGTTCGGCCCGGTCGTGGTGGCCATGCCCTTCGACGATCCCGAGGCAGTGCTGGCCGAGGCCAACCGCAGCGAATACGGCCTCGGCGCCAGCATCTGGAGCAACAACCTGCGCGCGGTGCAGCGCCTGGTGGACGGGCTGCACGCCGGCACGGTGTGGGTCAACACGCACAACGTGGTCGACCCCAACCTGCCGTTCGGCGGCTACAAGGCCTCGGGCGTGGGCCGCGAGCACGGCCGCTCGGCCATCGATGCCTACACCGAGCTCAAGTCGGTCTGCATGGCCTATTGACGATTGACCGGCCGATCTCCGGCCGGTCGCCGGCTGCGCGGCGGCCGGCAGCTTTCCCCGGCGCTCCCCTCGCGGGAGCGCGGCAAACCCGCGGCACCGGGAGGACCGCGGTGCAGTGCCCCGCAGCCTGAGCAGTCCTGAGCAGTCCTGAGCAGTCCTGAGCAGTCCTGAGCAGTCGATCCGCAGCCGCTGCAGCCATGGCGGCGGCAAGCGCCGTGTCCACAACGGGAACGGCAGCAAGAAGCAGCACGGCAACAAGCACAGCAAAAAGCACGGCAAGAAGAACAAAGACCGAACCCCAGGAGACATCATGACCCCAGCATCGCAGCCCGCCGCGCGGCGCCTCGCCCGCGTGGCCGCCATCGTCGCCCCGCTCGCCCTGGCCATCGCCGCGGCCCCGGCCGCCACGGCCCAGGACAAGGCGCCGGGCAAGGCCCAGGGCAAGACCCACGACAAGGCCGCGCGCATCCGCGCCGCCACCGGCGCCGTCGACGGCGCCTTCATCCAGGCCAATGCGGCCAAGACCGGCGACTGGCCCAGCTACGGCCTCGACTACGCGGAAAGCCGCTTCAGCAAGCTCAAGCAGATCGACAGCGGCAATGTGAAGCAGCTCGGCCTGGTGTGGTCCTACAACCTGGAGTCGACACGCGGGGTCGAAGCCACCCCGCTGGTGGTGGACGGCATCATGTATGTCACCGCCTCCTGGAGCGTGGTGCACGCCATCGACACACGCACCGGCCGCCGCCTGTGGAGCTTCGATCCCAAGGTGGACCGCTCGATCGGCTACCGCGGCTGCTGCGACGTGGTCAACCGCGGCGTGGCGATCTACCAAGGCAAGGTCTACGTAGGCGCCTACGACGGCCGCCTGGTCGCGCTGGACGCGGCCACCGGCCGCAAGCTGTGGGAGAAGGACACCATCATCGACCACAAGCACTCCTACACCATCACCGGCGCGCCGCGCGTGGTCAAGGGCAAGGTCATCATCGGCAACGGCGGCGCCGAGTACGGCGTGCGCGGCTACGTGACGGCCTACGACGCCGACACCGGCGAGCAGAAGTGGCGCTGGTTCACGGTGCCGGGCGACCCCGCCAAGCCGTTCGAGGACGAGGCGCTGGAACGCGCCGCCAAGACCTGGGACCCGGCCGGCAAGTGGTGGGAAGCCGGCGGCGGCGGCACGGTGTGGGACACCATGGCCTTCGATCCCGAACTGAACCTGCTCTACATCGGCACCGGCAACGGCTCGCCGTGGTCGCGCAGCCGGCGCAGCCCGGCCGGCGGCGACAACCTCTACCTGGCCTCCGTGGTCGCGCTCGACCCCGACACCGGCAAGTACGTGTGGCACTACCAGGAGACCCCGGGCGACAACTGGGACTACACCTCGACCCAGCCGATGATCCTGGCCGACCTGCAGCTCGACGGCCAGCCGCGCAAGGTCATCCTGCACGCGCCCAAGAACGGCTTCTTCTTCGTCATCGACCGCACCAACGGCAAGTTCATCTCGGCCAGGAACTTCGTCGACGTCAACTGGGCCAGCGGCTACGACAAGGACGGGCGCCCGATCGAGCTGCCGGCCGCGCGCGACGGCGCCAAGCCCTACGATGCCATCCCCGGGCCCTACGGCGCGCACAACTGGCACCCGATGTCGTTCAACCCGCAGACCGGGCTGGTCTACCTGCCGGCCCAGCACGTGCCCATCAACCTGATCGACGACAAGAACTGGACCTTCAACGGCAGCCAGCCCGGCCAGCCGCACGGCAACCTGGGCTGGAACACGGCCAAGTTCCTCAATGCCGAGCCGCCCAAGAGCCAGCCCTTCGGCCGCCTGATCGCCTGGGACCCGGTGCGCCAGAAGGCCGCCTGGACGCAGGACTACGTCTCGCCGTGGAACGGCGGCACGCTGACCACGGCCGGCAACCTGGTGTTCCAGGGCACCGCCGACGGGCGCTTCCTCGCCTACGACGCCACCAGCGGCGAGAAGCTGTGGGAGACGCCCACCGGCACCGGCGTGATCGCCGCGCCGGTGACCTACCTGGTCGACGGCAAGCAGTACGTGTCGATCGCGGTGGGCTGGGGCGGCGTCTACGGCGAGGCGCAGCGCGCCACCGAGCGCAAGGGCCCGGGCACGGTCTACACCTTCGCCGTGGGCGGCAAGGCGCCGCTGCCGGCCTTCGTCGCCTACCAGCAGGGCGCGCTGCTGTCGGGCGTGAAGTACGACCCGGCCAACGTGCAGGCGGGCACCATGCTGTACGTCAGCAACTGCGTGCTGTGCCACGGCGTGCCCGGCGTCGACCGCGGCGGCAACATTCCCAACCTCGGCTACATGCACACGGCCTACATCCAGAACCTGGACAAGTTCATCTTCAAGGGGCCGGCGATGTCGCGCGGCATGCCGGACTTCACCGGCAAGCTGAGCATGGATGACGTGGAGAAGATCAAGGCCTTCATCCAGGCGACGGCCGACGCCGTGCGACCCAAGCCGTGAGGAAGGCGGTACGCGCCGGCCGGCGTCGCCGCTGGCTGGCCGGCGCGCTGCTCGCCACGCCGGCCGCCATGCCCTTCGCCGCGGCCCCGGCCGCGGCCTGGGCCGACGAGGCCACCCTGTCGGACGTGGTGGTCAGCGCCAGCCGCGCCGAGCAGAAGCGCTTCGACGCGCCGGCCGCCATCGACGCGGTGACGCTCGACCCGCTCGCCTCGCCCACGCCGCTGGTCAACCTCTCCGAGGTGCTCGGCGGCGTGCCGGGCCTCAGCGCGCGCGAGCGGCAGAACTACGCGCAGGACCTGCAGCTCGCCGTGCGCGGCTTCGGCAGCCGCTCCACCTTCGGCGTGCGCGGCGTGCGCCTGCTGGTCGACGGCATCCCCGCCACCATGCCGGACGGACAGGGCCAGGCGGCCACCGCCGACCTGGCCAACGCCAGCCGCATCGAGGTGCTGCGCGGCCCCTTCGCCGCGCTGTACGGCAATGCCTCCGGCGGCGTGGTGCAGGTCTTCTCGCCCGATCCGCCCAAGGACAGCGCGACGGCGCGCGCCACCACCGGCATGGGATCGGACGGCCAGTGGATGGCCGGCGTCAGCGCCGCCGGCGGCACCGGCGCGCTCGGCGCCAGCGTCGATGCCTGGACCTTCACCACCGACGGCTACCGCGGGCACAGCGCGGCGCGCCGCCGCCAGCTCAACGCCAAGGTGGTGGCCGAGCCGGCCGCCGGCACGCGCGTGACGGCCCTGCTCAATGTGTTCAGCCAGCCGCTGGCGCAGGATCCGCTGGGGCTCACGCGCGCCCAGGCCGACGCCAACCCGCGCCAGGCCATCGCCCTGGCCGACCAGTTCAACACGCGCAAGCAGATCGAGCAGAATCAGGGCGGCGTGGTGGTCGAGCACCGGCTGGGCGCGCAGGACAGCCTGTCCTTCCGGCTCTACGGCGGCACCCGCCAGCTCACCCAGTACCTCGGCATGAGCGGCGCCGCGCCTAGCTCGGCCGGCGGCATCGTCGACATCGGCCGCAGCTACGGCGGCGGCGCACTGTCCTGGCAGCACGAGACGCGGCTGGCCGGGCTGCCGCTGCAATGGAGCGCCGGCCTGGAGGCCGACGGCATGCGCGACGCACGCACCGGCTACGTGAACCAGAACGGCACGCAGGGTGCGCTGCGGCGCGACGAGACCGACCGTGCCAGCAGCCTGGGCGCCTACGCCCAGTTCGACTGGACCGTGCACCCGTCCTGGCGCCTGGTCGGCGGCCTGCGCGCCAGCCAGGTCCGGCTCTCCATCGACGACCACTACATCACCGCCGCCAGCCCCGACGACAGCGGCAGCGCCACCTACCGCCGGGTCAATCCCGTGCTGGGCGTGGTGTGGCACGCGCTCGACTCGCTCAACCTCTACGCCAACCTCGGCCGCGGGCTGGAAACGCCGACGCTCACCGAGGTCGCCTACGGCCCCGGCGGCAGCGGCGCCAACCTGGGGCTGCAGCCATCCACCAGCCGCCAGGGCGAGCTCGGCCTCAAGTGGCAGCGCGGCACCCAGCGGCTCGAAGCGACGGTGTTCGACGCCGACAGCCATAACGAGATCGTGCCGCTCTCCAGCGACAACGGCCGCACCACCTACCAGAACGTCGACGGAGTGCGGCGGCGCGGGCTGGAACTGGGCTGGAGCGGGCGCTTCGGCCCCGCCGACCGCTTCGGCGCGGCGCTCAGCTATACCTGGCTGGACGCCTTCTTCGGCCAGGCCTTCCGCAACGCCCAGGGCCTGCTGGTGGCGGCCGGCAACCGGCTGCCGGGCACGGCGCGCCAGAGCCTGGCCGCCGAGGCCAGCGTCGAGGCGCTGCCGGGGCTGGTGCTGGGCGCCGGCGTACGCGTGGAAAGCCGCGTCTTCGCCGACGACCTCAACACCCAGGCCGCGCCCGCCTACGCCACCTTCAACCTGCGTGCCGGCTATGCCTTCCGCGCCGCCGGCACGCGCTGGTACGCCTACGGGCGCCTCGACAACCTGGCCGACCGCCGCTACATCGGCTCGGTCATCGTCAACGAGAGCAATGGGCGCTACTTCGAGCCGGCGCCGGGGCGGCGCTTCTTCATCGGGCTGCGCGCGGAGATCTGAGCGCCGGCCCGGGCGGTCGGCGCAGGCCGAGGCCCAGGACCAGGCAGAGAACCAGGTGAAAAACTAGGCAAAGGCCAACGCGGGCGCGGTCGACGCGCCGGTGGCGGGGACGTCCGCCGCCACGCCGGCCGGCACCGCGAGCCAGGCGCGCACCGCCGCCTCGATCGCTTCGCCGCGCGCCTGCTTGCGCCGGTAGGCGGCACGCTTCTTCGACGGCACGGTGGCCAGATCACGGCGCGGCTGCGCCACCGGCACCGAGACATTGCCGCAGGGCAGTCCCTGCCCGCCGGCCTCGGTCCAGAAGCTCTCGTAGTCGGCCTGGATGGCGCGCGGCGTGCGGCGCTGGCGGCCGACATGGTTGCGGCGCGACACCGCCACCACGCGCTCGGCGCCGAGCGCGGCGCCCAGCGCCAGCAGCGCCTCCATCACGGCATCCTTGGGACGCAGCCCGTCGCAGGCGCGCGTCGCCTCGCGGATCGCGTCGCGGCTGTCGGGGCCGGCCGGCCCCTGCAGGCCGCCGACGAACAGCTCGATGCCGTGCTGGCCCTGCGCCAGGTAGAAGCTGAGCTGTGCCAGGCAGGTCCCGCGCGCGAGGTCCATCCAGTAGAAGGCCAGCTCGCCCTCCTTCGGATTGGGGCCGGAGTCGGCCAGGCGCAGCGCGTAGGGCACGTCGGGCAGCGCCCAGCGCAGGCCGCCGTCGAGGTAGATGCGCTCGCTGACGGCCGCCGGCAGCTTGTCGTGCATCAGGCGGTAGTGCTCCAGCAGCACGCGCGCGCGCTCGTCGAAGCCGAGCCCGAAGCGGGCCAGCGGGCGGAACGGCCGCTCCAGCAGCACCGGCCGCGCCGACGCCACGCGCCGCAGCAGGGCGCAGGATGCCGCCGCGCGCAGCCAGGACAGCACCGCCATGGCGCGGAAGGCGGCACGCCCGATCAGCTTGAGCCGCTTGAGCCACCAGCGGCGCACGCCGACCGGATGGCAGGCCGCCGAGACATTGGCCACGGTCCCCAGGTACCGACAATACAAAAGCGGGCCAGCCCAGGACGCCAGTCCCCTGGCGTGCGGCCCGCTGGCGAGCCATGACAGGCTCGACAAAGGTTCTTGCACGATTGAACGCTCCCCTGTTGCCACGGCGGGCGGTGCCGGTTTCCGGTCTGTTCGCCTGCCGCCTTGATGCGACACCTCAGATCCGGCGGCCTCCTCCCGGGCCGCCTGTCGCCGCGCCGCCACACCCCCGTTCAGCACCGGGATTTTTGTAACTGGCGCGGCACTTCTGTAATTGACTGTAACGCAATGAAATATATGGCGTTGACGGCGTGGACAAAAAATTACAAACCAACGCCCGGCCCCTGTTTCGCCCCCCTCCCTTCTTCGGTAGGGGCCGGCCGCCGGATGCGCGTCGCTAAGATGTGCTCGCGGCGGCGCTGGTGCGTCACTCCATGTCTGCCGTACAACACAAAGGACGGGGTTGCGCCGATCTGGCGCAGGCTATCCGAGCCTGAACACAACAAGAACGAAGGGATCTCGATGAAAGCAAACAGGGAGAACCGGCCGCTGGCCGGCAAGGGCCTGCTTTGGCCCGCGCTGGCGGCTGCGGTCGCGGCATTGGTGGCCTGCGGTGGTGGTGATGGCAGCAGCAGCAGCAGCAGCAGCAGCAGCAGCAGCGGCAACAGCAACAGCAACAGCAGCAGCGGAAGCGGCAGCAGTGGCGGGAGCAGCAGCCCGGCACCCAACCAGCCGACCCAGGCCTCGCTGCAAGGCACGGCTGCCACCGGCGCCTTCATGGCCGGGGCCACGGTGACGGTCTTTGACGCCGACGGCAAGCTGGTCGGCACCCAGACCGCCGATGCCAATGGCGGCTACCGCTTCGACCTCGGCGACTTCAAGGCGCCGTTCGCGGTCATCGCCAAGAGCAGCAGCGGCGTCACCCATGTCTCCGTGCTGGCGGCCAGGCCGTCCAACACCACCGCCATCGTCAACACGACACCGCTCACCACCGCCATTGCCGCCCTGCTGACCGGCGGCGACCCGCTCGCCTTGACCCAGCCGGGCGTGCTCCGCAGCAAGGCCGGCAGCGAGCAGGTGCAGAGCGCCATCGCATTGCTGCGCCAGGCGCTGCAGAACGTAGCCACGGAGACCGGCCTGGATCCGGCCCGCTTCGACCCGATCGCTACGCCGCTGACGCGCCAGGGCGAAGGCGCGGACGCAGTCCTCGACTTGGTCAAGGTCTCGCTGACCGGCAACGGCGCCCGCCTGGTCAGCGTCGGCGTGCCGATGGGCACCGACAGTTCCCAGACCCAGCTCACGCTGACCCAGGATGCCCTCGGCAAGCCTGCCGCCGCCCTGCCCAAGCCGACCGTGAAAACCACGGCCGCCGACTTCGAAGCCATCCGCGCCGCGCTGCAAGCCTGCTTCGCCGGCAAGCCCGAGACCCGCCGGAGCGGCAGCACCGTGCTCGGCAGCTGCCAGGCGGCCTTCGCTGCCGACTACAAGAACAGCAGCTACAACCTGTCGGACGACCTCAGCGGCCTGTTCTCCCGCGACGACATGACCGGCGCCCGTTTCGGCACCCCGCAGATCGTCTTCCACGCGACCAATGCCGCCAGCCAGCCGACCGCCCTGCTGCGCCTGCCCTATGTGCGCAACGACAGCGAGAAAAGCACCGGCCACCTGACGCGCCTGGCCACCAACCGCGCCGCCGCCGGTGCCCCGGCCAAATGGGAGCTGACCGGCAACCAGCACGACTACGATGCCTCGGTGGCGCCGCGCATCACCCGCGTCACCGAGCTGAACCCGGCCGCCGGCGTGGTCTCCCGCTACGAGACCGGCCTGCGCGTGTTCTTCAACCCGAACCGGGGCCCCGGCGCCCAGGCCCAGGTCGTGCGCGTGAGCGGCCCCGGCCTGCCGGCCGCCGGCGTGGTGCTGGCGCGCTCGCGCGTGTGCGGCACCAATGGCTACCTGTCGGTGCAGAACACCCGCGGCAGCCTCACCTATGCGGCAGACGATCCGATCTCGCCGAACAAGACCATCCAGACCACCGCCCAGAACACCACCCACGTGGTGCTGGCGGCCAGCCCGCTGCGTGCCGGCGACACGCTCGACTGGAGCCGCCTGGCTACCAGCGCGTCCTACCCGGCCACACCGCTCAGCGACGCGCAGTTCGCCGCGCTGCCGGAATTCGGGCGCTACCGCTTCGAGGTCTGGAACCGCCCCATCGGCGGCGGCTACTACGACGGTGCGCTGGCGGCCGCGCCTGACGTGGTCTTCACCACCATGGCGGGCAGCGGCGTGGTACCGCCCGCGCGCCTGGCGCAGCTGTCGTGGAACGGCATCGCCGCGGCGAGCCTGGGCTTCGTCACCGCCGGCAGCGACAAGACCGGCTTCCAGCCCACCGTCGACGTGGCCTGGAGCAACGATGTCACCGACGAGCCGGTCGACCAGGCCTCCGCCTTCGGTGTCACACCCGCTTCGCCGCTGCCGCAGCGCATGTATGCGCAGGCAAACTACCTGCCGCGCAATGTGAAGACCATCACGCTGAAGCCGGACATGGTGGGCTCGTCCGCGGGCGAAAGCTGCATCGGCGCCGGCTTCGCCGCCTTCAACCAGGCCGGCGACCAGCGCAACCTGGAGATCCGCTCCAGCACCGCGGACGATATCTACAAGTACGTGCGCGTGGTCGGCACGGTGCGCTGAGGCACAGCGAAGCCGCATTCCGGCGCGCGTCATGCGCGCGCCGCTACCGCCCCCGCGGCCCCCGCGGCGGGCGGCCGCAAGCGACAGGGCCGGCATTGCGCCGGCCCTTTTCTTTGTCCGGGGTTGCCGCGGCGCGCCCGCACTGGCGGCGGCTGTTCGCCTACCGCGCCGCGCGCCGCTCGGTGGCGAAATACGCCAGCGCCAGCAGCGGCAGCGCCAGCCCGAAGCGGCTCGCCAGGGTCCAGCCGCCGGTGGCGTAGGCCCAGGCACCGAGCGCCGAGCCGGCCGCGCCGCCGACGAAGAACAGAGCCATGAAGAGGCCGTTGAGGCGGCTGCGGTGCTCGGCGCTGAGCGCGAAGATGGCGCGCTGGCCGACCACCAGGTTGGCGGCCACGCCGAAGTCGAGCACGATGGCCGCCGCCGTCAGCACACCCAGCGCCAGCAGCGGGCCGCTCGGGCCGCTCGGGCCGATATCGCCGCAGGCAAAGGCGCCGGCGGCCAGCACCATGGCCAGCGCGGTCATCTGCCGGCTGCGCCCGCGGTCGGCCAGGCGGCCGCCGATCGGCGCGGCGATGGCGCCCGCCACCCCGGCCAGCGCGAACAGCGCGATGCCGCGCTGCGACAGGCCGAAGGCCGGGCTGGCCAGCCACAGCGGCACCGTGGTCCAGAACAGGCTGAAGGCACCGAACATGCAGGCCTGGTAGGCGGCGCGCCGGCGCAGCACGGGCTGCGTGGCCAGCAGGGTCGCCATCGAGCGCAGCAGGTCGCCGTAGCGCACCGTCGGCGACGGCTGGCGGCGCGGCAGCAGGCGCCGCAGCACCACCGCCAGCACGGCCATGCCGAACGCCGAGGCGGCGAAGATGGCGTGCCAGCCCCAGCGATCGGCCACCAGGCTGGCGACCGGGCGCGCCAGCATGATGCCCAGCATCAGCCCGCTCATCACGTTGCCGACCACGCGGCCGCGCGAGGCTGCCGGCGCCAGGTGGGCGGCGAAGGGCACCAGTACCTGCGCCGCCACCGAGCACAGGCCGATGGCGCCGGCGGCCACCAGGAAAGGCGCGGTATGGATGGCGACGGCGGCCAGCGCCAGGGCCAGCGCGCTGGCGCCCAGCAGCGACACGATCAGCAGGCGGTTCTCGACGATGTCGCCCAGCGGCACGATCAGCAGCAGGCCCAGGCCGTAGCCGAGCTGGATCAGCGTGACGATCAGGCCGGCCGCCTGCGGCGTCAGGCCGAGCGCCTGGCCGATCGGCCCGATCAGGGGCTGGGCGTAGTAGAGATTGGCGACCACCAGGCCGCAGGCGGCGGCCAGCAGCGGTGTCATCCAGGCGGCGCCGCCGACCGGACCCGCGTGCGCACCAGCGGCGGCTGGGGTGGAAGACAAGGCGCTCTGGCAGGTCTGGCTGGCCTGGTTGGCCTGGCTGGTGCGGCAGGAGGAGGGGCTGGGCGAGGTCATGGCGGTCCGGCACGGGAGGGCGTCGCAGACAGCAGGCGCGTGCCCCGGCGGCATCCTTGTGGCAATGCAGCAAAGCACTGCATGATGCCTCAACTGCACCAAGCCTGCAGACGCGGGCGCGGCGCCCCGCCCCTCGTCAGGACCTCGTGATGCGGCGCTGCATCAGCCGGCCGCGCGCACCTTGACCTTGGCGGCCGCCTCCTTGGCGCGCTCGCGGGCGGTGTCGACGTCGGCGGCGTGCGCCAGGGCCACACCCATGCGCCGCTTGACGAAGCTCTCCGGCTTGCCGAACAGGCGCAGGTCGGTCTGCGGCACGCGCAGCGCTTCGTCGACGCCCTCGAAGACCACGGCCTTGGCGTCCACGCCACCGTAGATCACCGCGCTGGCGCCCGGGCTCTTGAGCGCGGTGCTGACCGGCAGGCCGAGGATGGCGCGCGCGTGCAGCTCGAACTCGTTCTGCCACTGCGTGATCATGGTCACCATGCCGGTGTCGTGCGGACGCGGGCTGACCTCGCTGAACCAGACCTGCTCACCCTTGACGAACAGCTCCACGCCGAAGATGCCCTGCCCGCCCAGGTCAGCGGTCACGGCGGCGGCGATCTGCTGCGCCTTCTGCAGCGCCGCCGGATGCATCGGGTGGGGCTGCCAGCTCTCGACGTAGTCGCCGCTGACCTGTACGTGGCCGATCGGCTCGCAGAACTGCGTCTCGACCTCGCCGCCGGCGCCGCGCGCGCGCACCGTCAGCAGCGTGATCTCGTAGTCGAAGTCGATGAAGCCTTCGACAATGATGCGGCCGTGGCTGACGCGACCGCCGGCCATGGCGTAGTCCCAGGCGGCGCGCACGCCGTCGGGGCCGTCGATCTTGCTCTGGCCCTTGCCCGAGCTGCTCATCACCGGCTTGACCACGCAGGGATAGCCGATGCCGCCGTCGATGGCGGCCTGCAGCTCTTCCAGCGAATCGCAGAAGCGGTAGGGGCTGGTGGGCAGGCCCAGGGTCTCGGCGGCGAGGCGGCGGATGCCCTCGCGGTCCATGGTCAGGCGCGCGGCGCGCGCGGTCGGCACCACCCGCGCCACGCCGGCCGCTTCCAGCGCTTCCAGCGCGGGCGTGGCGATGGCCTCGATCTCCGGCACCACCAGGTCGGGCTTCTCCGCCTCGATCAGCGCCTTGAGCTGGTCGGCGTCGCTCATGGCGATGGTGCGCGCATGGTGGGCCACCTGCTGCCCCGGCGCGTCGGCATAGCGGTCGACCGCGATGGTCTCGACGCCGAGGCGCTGCAGGGCGATCAGCACTTCCTTGCCGAGTTCGCCCGAGCCGAGCAGCATCACTTTGGTCGCGCAGGGAGAGAGGGGGGTTCCGATGTGGCTCATATCAGGTCTGTCTGCTCAGTCAGGTCGCCCGGGCCGGAGGATCCGCGCCGGGTAAAAGCGCGATTGTAAATCCTGCGCCGCCCGGCGGCGGCGTGCGATGGCCTGTCCGCGCATGCGCTCGGGCCCGATACCCGTTGCGGAAGCGGTGCCCGGAGTCCTGGCGCCCGGAGTCTTCGATCCGTTGCGCAAGCCATTCCAACTAGAACCTGCAGGTCCGCCCGCCGAAGCTCCAGCGGTCCGGCAGGTCGGCCGCGGGCGCCTGCAGCAGCATGGCCTGGCCGCAGCGGCGGCAGCGGTAGGTGTAGACCTTCTGGCCCGCCTCGTCGCGCAGCACCGGGCCGGGCACGAGGTCGCGGTGCGGCGGGAAGTGCCCTGGCCGG
This sequence comes from Cupriavidus malaysiensis, assembly GCF_001854325.1. Lineage (NCBI taxonomy): Bacteria > Pseudomonadati > Pseudomonadota > Betaproteobacteria > Burkholderiales > Burkholderiaceae > Cupriavidus > Cupriavidus malaysiensis. The sequence continues at coordinate 698,708 of NZ_CP017755.1, read as the reverse complement.
CCCGCCTGTTCATGGCATCGCTCGCATGGTGGCATCTGCTGTCTCCTTGCCGGCCCCGCGTCCCTCGTGCCGCACGGCGGCCGCCGGCAGTGATATGCGGCACCGCAACATTGATTATAGAAAAACTCTGAGAACCCGCTTCAGACAATGGCATGTCGTGTGATGCATTGCGCAATTCCAAGACCCTGGCGCGCCGCATCCGGCATCTGTTCGCCGCGTCGGCAGCAGGGAGCGGACGACAGCGGTAGCATGCGCGGTGACCCACACTGCCCGCCGCCGGCGGGCCCGACACGGAGGAGAACACGGCATGAAGCAGGAAGCGGTACTGGTGACAGGCGCCTCGAAGGGCATCGGCCTGGCGATCGCGCAACGGCTGGCGGCAAGCGGCCGGCATGTGGTCGGGCTGGCGCGCGGCGCGGCGGAGGCGGATTTCCCGGGCACGCTGCTGCCCTGCGACTTGTCGCGCGTCGACGAGACCGACGCGGTGCTGGCACAGGTAAGCGCCCGCTTCGACATCGTGGGACTGGTCAACAACGTCGGCCTGGTGGCGCCGCAGCCGCTCGGCGGCATCGACCTGTCCGCGCTGCAGACGGTGTTCGACCTCAATGTGCGCGTCGCGGTGCAGGTCACGCAGGCCTTCGTCGAGGCGATGCGCCAGCGCGGCCATGGCCGCATCGTCAACATCTGCAGCCGCGCCATCCTCGGCGCGCGCGACCGCACCGCCTACTCGGCCGCCAAGAGCGCGCTGGTCGGCTGCACCCGCACCTGGGCGCTGGAACTGGCGCCGCACGGCATCACCGTCAACGCCGTCTCGCCCGGACCGGTCGAGACGGAACTGTTCCGCCGCTCGCGCCCGGTCGGCAGCGAGGCGGAACGGCGGGTGCTGGCCGGCATCCCGATGGGCCGCATGGGCCAGCCGGATGAAGTAGCGGCGGCGGTGTGCTTCCTGCTGTCTGCCGATGCCGGCTTCATCACCGGGCAGGTGCTCGGCGTCGACGGCGGCGGCGGCCTGGCAGGGCGCTGAGCGCTGAGCACCAGGCCAGCCCGACCGGCCCGTGGCGGTCCACCCCCGGTGCCGCCGGCAGCCGTCCCCGTCCGGTACCGCATGGCCCCGACCGCAAGGCCGCGCCCGCCACTCTTTACACAATCTTTGCACCGCCGGGGATTAGATAGAGGTGTGGCGGGACGGCACGCCAGCCCCCGCCCCCCTCAAGAGGCTAGAGGCAAGAGGCAAGACAAGCGCAGGCAAACGGGAGAGAAAGCCATGCTCAAGGTACTGGTACCGGTCAACGGCTCGAAGCATGCCCTGGACGCCGTGCGGCACGCGGCCTTCATGTACCGGGACAAGTGCGTGTCCGATATCGTCCTGCTGAATGTGCAGGAGCCGCTGGAAGCGGGCCGCGCCGCGGCCTTCCACCGCCTCGACGCCCTGCGCCGGCTCGAGGCGCGCGATGGCGAGGCCGCCCTGCAGGAGGCCCGCCGCATCCTGGAAGACGCCGGCACCCCCTATGTCGCCCAGGTCAAGGTGGGCGACATCGCCCGCACCATCGCCGACACCGCCGCCGCCAACGATTGCGACGCCATCGTGATGGGCACCGCCGCGCGCTCGCCGATGGGCGCCCTCTTCGCCGGCCACCTCTCCAACCGGCTGCTGCGCCTGTCGCGCGTGCCGGTGACACTGGTCAGGTAGGCCGGGCGGCTGCGCGCCCCGCCCGCCGTGCCGCGCGCCATCGCCCCTCTCACTGCACGTTCATCGGCAGCAGCACCATCTGCTTGCCCTGCAGGTGCAGCCGCTCCTGCAGTTCCACCGGGGTCTGGTTGTGCAGCCAGGCGGTGAGGAAGTTCACGCGGCGGAAGATCAGCTTGCTGGCGAAGCAGACGCTGTTGGGGTACTGGGCGGTCACGGCGTCGACCAGGCCGATGAACTCGCGCACCGGATTGGTCCCGTAGGCCGCGCGCGCTTCCGCCGCGAGCCCGTGGCGCTGGCTGCAGGCCACGTAGTAGCGCAGCGATTCTCCCACGGCCTGCTGCAGCCGCTGCAGCGTCTCCTGGCCTTCATAGCTCTGCGCGTCGACCTCGCCCACGGCCAGGAAGACCACGTTCTTGAAGTGCCCGGGGAACAGGCGCTGCACCCATAGCAGCGCATGCATGCTGGCGCCCCGGTGCTTGCCCACCAGCAGCACCGCGGTCGGCGCGGCCGGGTCCAGCGGCCGCACGCGCTCGGCATCGACCAGCGGCGCGCTGCCGGCGAAGAGCGCATCGGCGCGCGCCAGCTCGGCGCGGGTGGTGGTGTAGTGGCGCTTCACGCCCAGGCACAGCGCGATCACCAGCCCGGTCACCAGCACCGTCAGCCAGCCGCCGGCGCCGAACTTCTCCACCAGCGTGATGACCAGCACCGAGGCGGTCACCGAAAAGCCCAGCAGCGACAGCGCGAAGCGCACCAGCCAGCGCGGCTGCGTGCGATGGCGCCACCAGTACACGCACAGGCCGAACAGCGACATGCTGAAGGTCAGGAAGACGTTGATGCTGTAGAGCACCACCAGCACCGACACCTCGCCGCGCGTCCACAGCAGGATCAGCAGGCTGGCGACGCCCATCACCACTACGCCGTTCTGGCGCACCAGGCGCGCGGACAGGTCGCGGAAATGGCGCGGCACCCAGTAATCGCCCGCCATATTGGAAAGCACCGCGGGCCCGTCGAGGAAGCCGGTCTGCGCGCCCACCAGCAGCAGCCCCGCCTCCGAAGCCAGCACCAGCGCCAGCAGGCCGTGCGCGAGCGCATCCGAGCCCAGCCCGAGATTGCCGATCACGCTGCGGAAGACCACCGCGTTGAGGGTCTGCCCTTCCTGCGGCGCGGCATGCCACAGCATGTACAGCAGGATGATGCCGCCGGCGGTGAAGGCCAGCGAGCTGGCCATGTAGAACATGGTCCATTTGCCGTTGGCCACGCGCGGCTCGGCCAGCATGTTGACATTGTTCGAGACCGCTTCCAGGCCGGTATAGGTGCCGCCCCCGAGCGAGAAGGCGCGCATCAGCAACGCCGCCACCACCATGGTGCCCATGGTCTGCGACAGGTGCGAGGCCTCGCCCACCGCATCCGGCACCACGGCGGCCAGGCGCTGCCCGTGCGCGGCGACGCCGTAGACGATCAGGCCCAGGTGCAGCACGACGAAGGCGAGGAAGATCGGCATCAGGACCAGGATCGATTCCTTCATGCCGCGGAAGTTCAGGCCGGTCATCAGCACCACGATCAGCAGCTCGGTGGCCAGCTTGAAACCCTGCGCCCCGACCGGCAGCAGGCTGAAGAAGGCGTCGACGCCGCTGGCCAGCGAGGTGCTGACCGTCAGCACGTAGTCGACCAGCAGGGCCGCGCCCGAGACCAGGCCGGGCACCGGCCCCAGCAGCGCGGTCGAGACCCGGTAACCACCCCCGCCGCTGGGGAACAGTTCGATGACCTGGTTGTAGCCGACGGCGATGATGAAGACCGTGGTGGCGGTGGCCACCGCCAGGAACAGCGCCAGCGGCGTATGCGCGCCCAGCGCCAGGAAGGCTTCCTCGGGACCGTAGCAGGAAGAGGACAGGCCGTCGGCACCGAGTCCCACCCACGCCAGCAGCGGCACCACGGCGATCGCGTGCCGCGTGCCCGGGGCGAGCGGATCGAGCGGCTGGCCGGCCAGGAGGTTCCACCACTTCGATTGGCGCGCCATGGTCTCCTCCCGTCCCCGTCTGCCGCGCGGCAGATGCCGGCGCGCGGGATGCCGGGCCGCAGGCACGTCCACGCCGAAGGCCGGGGACGTGGCCCGGATGCAACCAATCTAGGCGAGGGACAGGCGGCACGCAACGCCGCCGCGTGCGCCAGGCAGACCTGGCGCGCCAGGTGTCAGGCGCAAGACAACTCAGGCATGCTTCGCCTGTTCGCACAGGGGACAGATGCGCTGCAGCCCCCCGTCCTGCAAGGCGCCGGCAGTCTCCGCGGCCGGCGGCTCGCAGCGGCAGCCGGCCACGGCCGGGACCGTGGCCGGCACAAAGCGGTAGTGCACGCCCAGTTGCACGCGCCGCTCCCAGGTGCCGGAGGGGTCGAGTTCCAGCAGCCAGAGCCGCGTCTGCAGCGACCAGTGCAGCACGGTCTCGCTGCTCACGCCGAGCTGGCGAGCAGCGTCGGCGACCGACCAGTGGTGCGAGGCGATGCCGAAGAAGGCGCGCAGCTTGTCCTGCGGACGCAGCCGCGCCATCGGCGTGCCGGTCAGCCGGTTGAAGCGGCGCCGGCAGGCGTGGCACAGGAACTGCGGCAAGCCCGAGCTGTCGTGGCCGCACGGGCTCGCGTCCTGCGTGCCGCAGCGCGGGCAGGACGGCGGCTGCCGGCTGTCCGAGCGCAGGCGGCGCCAGGCCGCCTCGAGAAAGCCGGCCAGCGCCTGGTCGGCCGCCTCGTCGGCGACGCTGGGGCGCCAGTGCATCAGCGCCGTGGCGCCGTCATCCGCCGCCGTCCTGCCCGTGCCGCGCTCTTTGCTGCGTGCTCCGCCGCGTGCTCCGCTACGCTCAGCGGCGCGCATTGCCCGGCAGCACGGAGTTCCGGTTATCCGATTTGGCCGGCTTGGCCGGCTTCTGCGCACCGCCGCCGGCGGACCTGGCCGAGGCCCCCGCCAGCGCCGGGGCCAACGCGAGACAGCAGGCCATCATGGCCACGGCCAGGCGTCCCGGCGTCGTCTTGGTTCCGTTCATCTTCCTTCTCCCTGCGGGCCCGCGCGCCGGGTGGGGCGCGCGGGCAAGATCGTCAAGCCGATGGTGGCCCCGGCGGAGCGGCTGCGCAAGTGCCGGCAGGTGCCGGCAAGCCTCCGGCACCGCCGCCATCAGGCGCTCGCGGCCCCCGCCAGCGCGCCAGGCTCGGCGCCAGCATAGTCGCCACCATGATTGCCGTTGTTGCCGCCGTTGCCCCCACCGTTGCCCCCACCGTTGCCACCACCATTGCGGCGGCGGTTGACCCAGGCGAACACCACCGGCAGCACCAGCAGCGTCAGCAGCGTGGTGGTCACCATGCCGCCCACGATCACCAGCGCCAGCGGCCGCTGCGCCTCCGAACCGATGCCGTGCGACAGCGCCGCCGGCAGCAGGCCCAGGCCGGCCAGCATGGCCGTCATCACCACCGGGCGCAGCCGCAGCGAGGCACCCTCCACCACCGCTTCATGCAGGTCGTCCGCGCCGGACTGCGACAGGCGGTTGATGTAGGAGATCAGGATCACCCCGTCCTGGATGGCGATGCCGAACAGCGACAGGAAGCCGATGCCCGCGGAGATGCTCAGCGTCTCGCCGGCGATATGCAGCGACAGCAGGCCGCCGATGGCCGCGAACGGCACGTTCAGCACCACCATCAGCGCGTCCTTGAAGTTGCCGAAGGTGCTGTACAGCAGCAGGAAGATCACCAGGATGGTCACCGGCACGATCACCGCCAGCTTGCCCTGGGCGATCTTCATCTGGTTGAACTGGCCGTCCCAGAAGATGGTGTAGCCGGCCGGCAGCGCCACGGCGCGCTTGACCTCGGCCTGCGCTTCGGCCACCGCGCTGCCGAGATCGCGCTCGCGCACGCTGAACTTGATGGCGATATAGCGCTTGCCGGATTCGCGGTAGATGAAGAAGGGACCGTCGGTGGCCTCCACCTTGGCCACCATCGACAGCGGGATGCGCTGCCCGTCGGGCGTGTCCACCAGCAGGCGGTTGATCACGTCCGGGCTGCTGCGCGCGCTGTCGTTCAGGCGCACGGTCAGGCCGAAGGTCTTCTCGCCGTCGAGGATCTGCGTGACCGGGTCGCCGCCGATGGCGTACTGCACCACGGTCTGCAGGTCGTCGACGCTGAGGCCGAAGCGCGCCATCTTCTCGCGGTCCACCGAGATGTTCAGCGTGGGCTGGCCCAGTTCCTTGAAGATGCCCACATCGGCCAGGCCCGGCACCTTCTTCAGCACCGCCTCCACCTCCTTGGCCTTGTCCTGCAGGGCAAGCAGGTCGGAGCCGAAGATCTTGACCGAGTTCTCGCCCTTGACCCCGGACAGCGCCTCGTTGACGTTGTCCTGGATGTACTGCGAGAAGTTGTACTCGATGCCCGGCACGCGGTCCAGCCGCGCGCTCAGGCGCTCCACCACCTGCTGCTTGGTCGTGCCCTTGGGCCAGGCGTCGCGCGGCTTGAAGTAGAGCGCGTATTCCTGGTTGTAGACACCGCCCGAATCGGTACCGTCATCGGGACGGCCGATCTGCACCGCCACGGTGGCGACTTCGGGCTGCTCGCGGAAATAGGCGCGCAGCTCCTTGGCGACGCCGGCCGAGTAGTCGAGGTCGGTGGTCACCGGCAGCGTCACGCGCAGCCACAGGTTGTTCTCTTCCAGCGTGGGCAGGAACTCGGTGCCCAGGTAGCGCGAGCTGTACAGGGTGGCGCCCAGGCCGAGCGCGGCGGCCAGGAAGACCATGCCGGGGCGCTTGAGCAGGCCGCGCAGCAGCGGCTTGTAGCCGCGCAGGATCCAGGCGATGAAACGCGGCGAATGCGGCCGCAGCGAACCGCTGAAGACGAAGGAGGTCACCGCCGGCACGAAGGTCAGCGCCAGCACGATCGAGGCCAGCAGCGCGAAGCCCATGGTGAAGGCCATCGGCTTGAAGATGATGCCCTCCACCCCGCCCATGAAGAACAGCGGCGAGTAGGCCACGATGATGATGCCGGTGGAGAAGATCATGGCCCGCTGCACTTCGCCGGTGGCCTTGACGATGGCGTCCTGCGGCTTGGCCTTGCCCTCCTCCAGGTGGCGCATGATGTTTTCCATCACGATCACCGCTGCGTCCACGATCAGGCCGAAGTCGATGGCGCCCAGCGAGATCAGGTTGGCCGGCACCTTGAAGTGATCCATGTTGATGAAGGACACGCACAGCGCCAGCGGAATCACCGCCGCCACCACCGCGGCCGCGCGGAAGCTGCCGAGGAAGATGAACAGCACCACCAGCACCAGCGAGATGCCGACGAACAGCGCATGCTCCACCGTGCCCATGGTGAGGTCGAGCAGGTTCTGCCGGTCGTAGAAGGTCTTGACCTTGACGTCGGGCGGCAGCACGTTGCGGTTGATCTCGTCGATCTTGTCGCGCACGCGCGCCAGCACCTCGGTGGCATTCTCGCCGCGCTTCATCAGCACGATGCCCTGCACGATGTCGTCATGCTGGTCGAACTGCACCATGCCCAGGCGCTGCGCATGGCCCTCGCGCACCTCGGCGATGTCGCGCACCCGCACCGGCACGCCGTTGGTCGCCGCCACGGTGACGTTGCGGATATCCTCCAGCGTCTGCAGCAGGCCCACGCCGCGCACCACGAACTGCTGCTCGCCGGCCTTCATCAGCCCGCCGCCGGTGTTGGCGTTGGCATTGGTCACCGCGTCGATGACCTGCTTGAGCGTGAGGCCGTAGGCCTGCATCTTCTCCGGCGTCGGCACGATCTGGTACTGCTTGACCATACCGCCGAAGGCCGTGATGTCGGCCACGCCGGGAACGTGCTTGATCTCCTTGTAGACGCTGTAGTCCTGCAGCGTCTTCAGCGTGGTGACGTCCACGCCGTTGCCTTCGATGCGGTAGCGCAGGATCTCGCCGGTGGCGTCGCCGTCCGGAGAGAGATCCGACTGCACGCCCTGCGGCAGGTTGGCCTGCGACAGGTAGGTGACGAAGTTCTGGCGCGCCTTGAAGCTGTCGACGCCCTCCTTGAACTTCACCGTCACCACCGACAGCCCGAACAGCGACACCGAGCGGAAGGACTGCACGTCCGGCACGCTGGCCAGCGCGTTCTCCACCGGGATGGTGATCTGCTGCTCCACCTCCACCGTGCTGCGGCCCGGCCATTGGGTGATGGCCTGCACCGTCACCGGCGCCACGCCGGGATAGGCCTGCAGCGGCAGCCGCAGGAAACTCAGGACCCCGGCCACCAGCAGGGCGACGGCCAGGAAGACGATCATCAGGCGCCGCTTGATGATGGCTTGAATCGGCGAGAAGGCCATCTCAGGACTCCTGCTTGAGCAGCATCTCGTTGAGCAGCATGCCCCCTTGCGTGAACACCTTGAGCGGCTGCGCCAGCGGCACGCCGTCGGTCACGGCGAACATGCCGTCGCCGTGCGGCATGCCCTGCACCACCTGCCGGCGCACATGCTGCGCGTCCGGCTGCGTCAGCAGCACCAGCTTGCCCTGGTCCTTGACGATGGCCGACTGCGGCACCACCAGCGCCTGCCGGCTGCCGGTCACGATGCGCGCGGTGGCGTACATCTCCGGCTTGAGCAGCCCGTCCGGGTTGGGCACGTCGCAGCGCACCTGCAGCGTATGCGTGTCGGCATCGACGTTCGGCGCGATGAAGCTCACCCGGCCGGTGTAGCGCCGCCCCGGGTAGGCCGCCGTCTCGATCTCGATGGCCTGGCCCAGCTTGACGTTGCGGATATCGTGCTCGTACAGGTTGCCGGTGAACCAGACCGAGCTGGTGTCGATCACGCTCATCAGCGCGTCGCCCACGTTCAGGTAGGAACCCTGGTCCATCTCACGCTTGACGATGGTGCCGCTGATCGGCGCCCGGATCGTCAGCGTCTCGCTGACCGTGCCGCGCTCGCGGATGCGCGCGATGTCCTCGCTGCTCGCGCCCAGCACGCGCAGCTTGTTCTCGGCCGACTGCATGGTCTGGCGCGCATCGTCCAGCAGCTCCTTCAGGTCGCTGCTCGACAAGGTGTGGTAGGCATTGTGCGACAGCAGGAACTCGTTCTGCGCCGCGATGTACTCGGGCGAGTACAGCTCGGCCAGCGGCTGGCCGGCGCGCACCTTGGCGCCCTCGTACACCAGGATGCGTTCCACCCGGCCCGCCACCCGCGCCGAGGCCAGCTTGGCCTGCTGCACGTTGTAGGCCAGCCGGCCCGGCGTCGGCATGTCCACCCGCACCGGCTGCGCGCTGAAGGTCGCGCTCTGCACGATCTTCGGGTCGAAGCCGCCTTCGGGCAGCGCCAGCGTGGTGGGGATGGCGCGCGCGCGCGGCTGCGCGGCCTGTCCGGCCGCCGCGTCGGCCAGCGCCGTCGGCTTGCCGGCAGCGCCCGGCACCTGTCCGGCATTGCGCTGCGCCCAGAAATTGCCGCCCACGGCGCCGCATGCCAGCGCCACCACCAGGCCGGCGCCCATCATCAGGTTCTTGTTCATCCGCTCAGATCCCGCTAATCCTGCATTCCATCAAAGAGATTCCCGGCCCACCGCCGCCGCCAGCGTGTAGTACGCCTGGCGCGCGTCCGCCTCCGCCTGCGCCACCGCCAGCTCCGCGTTCTTCAAGGCGGTGCTGGCCGTCAGCAGGTCGGTGAAAGCGGCGTTGTTGTTGGCGTAGTTGGTGAAGGCCATCTTGTAGGCGGCCATCGCCTCGGGAAGCTGCCGGCGGCGCAGGAACTCCATCTGGTTGACGGCCTGGCGCAGGGTGTTGTGCGCGGTGTTCACGCCCAGCAGGGTCTGCTGGCGCACGGATTGTTCATTGGCGTCGGAGGCCACCTTGTTGGCCACCGCCTCATCCACTCCGTAGCGCTCCTTGGTGAAGAAGAACAGGGGAATGATGATGTCGAATTCGATGCCGTAGCTGGCCGGCCGGAAGCCCAGCGGCGGATTGTTGCCGTTGAAGGTGCCGATCACCTGGAAGTCCGGCAGGTAGGCCTTGCGCGCCAGCCGCACGCCCTTCTCGGCGGCCTCCACCAGGTAGCGCGAGGCGCGCACGCCCGGGTGCTCGCGCAGCGCCATCTCCTCCAGCTCCGGCAGCGGCGCGGCCGGCAGCCGCGTCGCGCTGCTGTCCTGGCGCAGTTCCAGCGGGAAGGCCGGCGCCTTGCCGATCAGCGTGTTGATCGACTTCAGGCCGTTCTCGTACTGCCGCTCCAGCGTGAAGGCATCGTTCTGCGCGCTGCTCTGCGCCACCTGCGCGTTCAGGTAGTCGACATAGCCGGCGGCGTTGTTGGCATAGCGGATGCGCGCCACCTGCTTGACCTGTTCGAGCCGCTTCAGGTTGAGCTGCAGCACCTCGAGCTGGGCCTTCTGCGACAGCGACTGGAAGTAGGTGGTGCTGAGCTGGGCGTAGAGCTCGAGGAACAGCGCGTCGCGCTGCGCGTCCAGCGACTCGGCCTGGGTGTCGGCGATCTCCGCCGCCAGCGCCTTCTTGCCGGGGAAGGGGAAGGACTGCGTCAGCGTGTAGCTGAACTGCTCGGCGCGGGCAAAGGCCAGCGGGCTGTTCTTGGGCAGGTTGTTCCAGATGAAGCCGACCTGCGGGTTGTTGGGCGCGGCGATCTGCGGCACCTGGGCCTTGGCGGCCTGGTACAGCGCGCGCGCCTGGATCAGCTGCGGGTTGTTGGCACGCAGTTCCTGCGTCAGTTCCCACAGCGAGAAGCCGGGGCCGATCACGCCCGCGGCTGCATCCTGCACGGCAGCCTCGGCGGGGCGCCCGGCCGCGCGCGCTGCGGCGCCGTCGGCCGCCGCCGCAGTCGTCGCCGCCGCCTTGGGCGCGGCCGGTGCGGCAATGCGGTCCCAGCCGGACAGCGGGCCCGCTCCAGCGCGGCTCGCCGGCGCGCTCCGGCTGCCGCGCATCACGGCGGCAGGATCGGTATCGTCTTTCAGTTCGATGGCAAAGGCCGGCTGGCCGAGCTGCGCCAGCAAAGCCAGTACCCCCGTCGCCAGGCCGGCGGGCGTCATCTGCTTCAACACGCGTTCTTCCCTTCTTTTCTCTTTTGTGCTGCATTTATCGCAAGTACAGCTTTCAGCGACCTTTCCGCGCGGTTACAGATGGCTTACTCGCTACCTAGGGATTTCCCCTGCACGTGGCGACCTGGCGCCGCGCATGCCCTGCTGGCGACGGGTGCGCGCCGCCTCGGCGCCACCGTAAGATGACGGCTTGCCAAGATCCCCGCGGAGGGAATGCCATGCAAGCAAACAGCGCCGGCCTGCCGGACCTGGCCCCCCTCGGGGCCGCGGAACTGGCCCGGGCCCTGGCCGCCGGGCACGTGAGCGCGCTCGCCGCCTGCGATGCCGCCATCGCCCGCATCGAGGCCGGCGACGGCGCCATCAATGCCGTGGTGGTGCGCGATTTCGAGCGTGCCCGCGCGCAGGCGCGCGCGGCCGACGCGGCGCTGGCGCGCGGCGAGCGCCGGCCGCTGCTGGGCGTGCCGATCACCGTCAAGGAATCGTTCGGGGTGGCGGGCCTGCCCAGCACCTGGGGCCTGGCCATCGCGCCACAGGCGCGCGTCACCGAAGACGCCGTCGCCGTGGCGCGCCTCAAGGCCGCCGGCGCCGTCCTCCTGGGCAAGACCAATGTGCCGGTGGTGCTGGCCGACTACCAGAGCCGCAACCCGGTCTACGGCCTCACCCGCCATCCGCACGACCCGTCGCGCACGCCGGGCGGCTCTTCCGGCGGTGCCGCGGCCGCGCTGGCGGCGGGCTTCGTGCCGCTCGAACTGGGCTCCGACATCGGCGGCTCGATCCGCGTGCCGGCGCACTTCTGCGGGGTGTGCGGCCACAAACCCAGCCACGGCCTGGTACCCACGCGCGGCCACGACTTTCCCGGCTACCCCAGCGCCCCCGACGTGCTGTCGGTGGCGGGTCCGCTGGCACGCCGGGTGGCGGACCTGGAACTGGCGCTGGAGGTACTGGCCGGCCCCGACCGCGAGGCCGCGGCCGCCTACCGCCTGGCCTTGCCGCCGGCGCGCCGCGACGGCGACATGCGCGGCCTGCGCGTGCTGGCCCTGGATGCCCACCCGCTGGCACGCGCCAGCGCGGCCGTGCGTGGCGCGGTGGCCAGCGCCGCGGAGCGCCTCGCCGCCGGCGGTGCCGAAGTGGCACGCCACAGCGAATGGCTGCCCGACCTGGCCGCGCTGCACGAGGACTACGCCCGGATCCTGTTCACCATCACCACGCGCGGCGGCCCGAACCCGCCGCCCTCCATCTCCGCGCACGAATGGCTGGGCCTGATGGACCGGCGCATGCAGTGGCAGAACCGCTGCCGACGGCTGTTCGAAGCCTTCGACGTGGTACTGATGCCACCGTTCGGCAGCGCCGCCTTCCCCCACATCGACAGCGTCGACTGGGATGCCACCACGCTGGACCTGGACGGCGAGCCCGCGCTCTACCGCGAGCAGCTCGCCTGGGCCGGGCTGGCCACCCTGCCCGGCCTGCCCGCGACCGTGGTGCCCGTGGCCACCGATGCGCAGGGCCTGCCGCTGGGGGTGCAGGTGGTGGGGCCGCTGCTGGAAGACCGCACGCCGCTGGCGGTGGCGCGCTGGCTGCAGGAAGCCGGCGCCTGACGCCTGGCGCGCGGCCGGCGCCCGCGCCTCACTCGGCGCAGGCCGGCGCGCACAGCGCCTTGCCGGTCTGCACGAAGAAGCCGTCGTAGATCTCCCGTTCGAGCACCGTCTTGGTACGGGAGTCGCCATTGCTGTCCCAGACCGTGCGCTCGAAGCGCGCCCGCACCAGGGTGGCACGGCCGCCGTGTCCGGCGCGCACCAGCACGATGGCGGCCAGCCGCTCGTGGTCGGGCTTGGCCGGGAGCATGCCGGCGCGCTGCTTGATGGCGCCGCGCAGCAGCTGGCGCCATTTCGGCAACAGGGTCTGGCTGCGGCCCGCTTCCACCAGCCCGGTTTCCTTGTCCACCGAGACCGGGGCGAAGCCCAGCGCGGTCAGGGCACCGGCCACGGCGTCGAGGGTCCGCTCCGGCGTGGCGCCGGTGAAAACGCGGTCGCGCAGACCCTGCAGGGTCTGCCGCTCGGCCTCGCTCAGGTCGACCTCGACCTGGCTGGAGCTGTAGCGCACCAGGTTGCCGCCGCTGCCGATCTGGCGTTCGTTGGCGGGTGGGTCGGCGCAGGCGGCCAGCAGGATGACGGCGGCCAGGCAGGCGCGCCGGCCTGCGCCGGCTGCCATGGTGCGCCACTTCGATGCCGCGGGCGCGGGAGACGGCGATATGATCCGCATCGGGATTGTCGGGGGGCTGTCCAGACGCGCCATGATAGGGAGCCGCCCCGGCCGCCACAAACGAGTTTTCTTGACCGACGCTTTAGATTTGCTTCGCCATCCGCTACCGCCAACCACAGGAACGACGAGCCACGCCCCATGCGACGCCTGCCGCCACTGAACGCCCTGCGCAGCTTCGAAGCCGCCGGACGCCTGAACAGCCTGACCCTGGCCGCCGAGGAACTCCACGTCACGCAAAGCGCGGTGGCGCAGCAGATCCGCGTACTGGAAGCCTTCTTCGGCCAGAAGCTGTTCGAGCGCGATGGCCGCTCCTTGCGCCTGACCCAGCGCGCCCAGCACTACCACGTCGACGTGGCGAGCTGCATCGGACGCCTGGCCGAGGCCTCCGAGCAGATGTTCGACGCCCCCGACCGCCGCCAGGTGCGCGTCAACAGCTCGGTGTCGTTCGCGCATGGCTGGCTGCTGCCGCTGCTGGCGCGCTTCCACGCGGCACACCCGGGTATCGAGGTCCAGGTGGTGGCCACGCCCGACCGCGACAGCGAGCGCATCGAAGAAGGCTGCGACGTGGTGATCCGCCGCTACACGCCCGAACTGCGCCGCCAGGGCTTCGTCTCGCGGCCCCTGCTGGCCAATGCCGCGGTGCCGGTCTGCTCGCCGCATCACCCGGCCTTGCCGGACTGGCGCGCCCCGGCCGATCTGCGCCACGCGCCGCTGCTGCACTACGCCGGCATCGCGCGCGCCTGGCAGTACTGGTTCCACCAGGCCGGCGTGGCCGCCGGCGAGACCCTGCGCGGGCCTTTCTACGAGGAGTTCTTGCTGGTGGTCAAGGCCGCGCAGAGCGGGCTGGGTGTCTGCCTGGCACCGCGCGCGGTGGTGCAGGACGACATCGAACATGGCCGGCTGGTGGCGCTGTTCCCCGAGGTGCGCCTGGAAGGACCGCCCTACCACTGCCTGTACCGCGACGATGCCGGCGACCGCGCGCTGGGCGCCTTCACCGCGTGGCTGTTCCGTACCGCCCGCGAGCGGCACGGGCCGGCGCTCGACGGGCTCGCGGCGGACTGAGCCGGCGCCTGGGCAAGGCAGGACGCCAGGCCCGGCAGGCCCGGCAGGCCCGGCAGGCCCGGCAGGCGCGGCAGGCGCGGCGCACGCAGGGTTGCCGATACAGCACGTTCTGGGCGGGCTTGCACAGCCTTGCCCGTTGGCGTTTCGTTGGCGTTTCGTCGCCGTTCTTCCGCATTTCACGACAACCGCCCGCATTCCGTCGCAGCGGCCGGGCGCCGTGGCGCCCGGCCGGCGATGATGCCGCATCGCCCCACCACGGCGCCCGCCACCAGGCCTCCCTTGCCCTGGGGAGCGCGCCGCCACCCCGGAGACATGCCATGCTGATCGCCATCCTGCAACACACGCCCGCCTGGGTCTGGCTGCTGCTCGCGGCCCTGGTCGCCTACGGCCTGGCCCAGACCACGCCGAAGCAGGTATCGGCCGCCCGCGCGATGGCGGCCCCGCTGGTGATGGCGGTGCTGTCCGGGAGCGGCCTGGCGGCGGCCTTTCCCCACCAGCCGCTGGCGCTGGCCGCCTGGGCCGCCAGCGCGGCGGCGGCCCTCGGCCTGGCGCGCGGGCTCGGCCTGTGGCGCGGCATGCGGCGGGCGCCGTCGGCACGCCACCTGTTGCTGCCGGGCAGCTGGCTGCCGCTGGCGCTGATCCTGTGCCTGTTCGCCATCCGCTTCGCCGCCGGCGTCGCCCTGGCGCGCGACCCGGCCCTGGCCCTGCGCAGCGACCTAGGGATTGTCTTCGCTTTCGCCTATGGTGGGGTCAGCGGTATCTTTCTGGCTCGCGGGCTGCAGGCCTGGAGGCTGATGCGCAGCGCGCTGCCGCAGGGCCTGCCGGGCTGAGCAGGCTGGGCGGGCCGGGCGGACGCCCAGCCCGCCACCGGCCATCCCGCCGCCACGGACCGCGCCCCCCCAACGAGACCAGCCGCCCACCATGCACGACCTGGACCGCTTCCTGCTCCATACGGCCGTTCCCGCCGTCTTCCTGCTCGCGCTGCTCGAGGCCATCGTGCTGTCGCGCCGGCAGCGCTACGACTGGCGCGCCTTCTGCGTCTCCACCTTCGACCTGGCGGCGCGGCTGGCGGTCGGCATCTTCCTGCCGCTGTCGATCGCGGCGCCGCTGGTGCACGCGGCCCACGCGCACCGCGTCGCCACGCTGCCCCTGGACAACTGGGCCGCCGTGCCGCTGCTCTTCCTCGGCCAGGAGTTCTGCTACTACTGGTATCACCGCGCCGCCCACCGCATGCGCTGGTTCTGGTGCAACCACGCGGTCCACCACTCGCCCAACGAACTCAACCTGTCGGCGGCCTTCCGCATCGGTGTGCTGGGCAAGGCCAGCGGCACCGCCCTGTTCTTCGTGCCGCTGGCCTGGCTGGGCTTTCCACCGGCCACCGTGTTCGCCGTGCTGTCGCTCAACCTGCTCTACCAGTTCTGGCTCCACGCCACCTGGATTCCCCGCCTGGGCTGGCTGGAGGGCATCCTCAACACGCCCTCGGCGCACCGCGTGCACCATGCCTCCAACCTGGACTACCTCGACGCGAACTACGGCGGCGTGCTGGTGGTGTTCGACCGGCTCTTCGGCACCTACGTGCCGGAGCGCGCCGACCTGCCCTGCCGCTACGGCCTGGTGCACCCCATGACCAGCTACAACCCGCTGCACGTCGAGTTCGCCCAGTGGCGCGCGCTGCTGCGCGACCTGGCGGCAGCGCGCAGCCTGCGCGCCGTGCTGGGCTACCTGTTCCTGCCGCCGGGCTGGTCGCCCGACGGCCCGGGCGAGACCACGGAAGCGCTGCGCGCGCGGCGCGATGCCGGCGGCGCGGGTGCGGGCGCGATCGCGGGCAGCGGCCACACCGGAGCGGCATTGCCGGCGACGGCACATGGCCCGAGCGGGAGCTGATGGCATGGCCGGCCTTCTCCAGCCCGCCACCTGGCGCATGCGGCTGCTGCGCGAGCTGGTCTTCTGCGCGGTCATCTCGCTGTCCTGCGCGCTGTTCTTCAGCACAATGTTCCGCGAGCCGTTCGCCACCAACCTGCTCTACGCGGCCTGCATCACCGCCACCATCCAGCTGCTGATCCGCGCCGGCCGCTTCGCCATCCTGCGCTGGTTCGAAGCGGGCCGCAGCGAAGTCGAGCTCGGCGCCGCGCGCGAGCGCAGCTGGCCGCACTGGAAGCTGATGCTGCCCTGGATCGTGCTGTCCGGGGTGCTCGGCTACGTCGGCGGCCACGCCATCGCCGCCTGGCTGAGCGGCGCCCAGGACCCGAGCCTGCTGGTCGAGGGCAACCCGCGCGCGCTGCTGCTGAGCCTGTGCGTGGTGCTGGCGCTGTCGCTCGGCATCACCTACTTCCACTACACGCGCGCACGCCTGGCGGCCACCGAGGCGCGCGCGCAGGCCGCGCAGCGCAGCGCCGCCGAGACCCAGCTGCGGCTGCTGCAGTCGCAGCTGGAGCCGCACATGCTGTTCAACACGCTGGCCAACCTGCGCGTGCTGATCGGCCAGGATCCGCAGCGCGCGCAGGACATGCTCAATCACGTGATCGCCTTCCTGCGCGCCACCCTCGACGCCTCGCGCGCCGGCACCCATCCGCTTGCCACGGAGTTCGCCCGCATCGGCGACTACCTGGCCCTGATGCAGATCCGCATGGGCGAGCGGCTTCGTGTCGAGACCGAGCTGCCGCCCGCGCTGGCGGCGCTGCCGGTGCCGCCGCTGCTGCTGCAGCCGCTGGTGGAGAACGCCATCAAGCACGGGCTCGAACCCGCCGTGGGCGGCGGCTGGATCCGCCTCGCCGCACACCGCGAGGATGACTGCCTGGTACTGACCGTGCGCGACACCGGCGTGGGGCTGGGCGCGCTGCCGCCCGACCCCGGCTGCTTCGGCACCGCGCAGGTACGGGAGCGCCTGGCCCACCTGTTCGGCGAGCGCGCGGCGCTGGAACTGCGCGCGGCCGATGATGACGACGGCGGCACGCTGGCCATCGTGCGCCTGCCGCTGGCGGACGCCGCCGCGCCGGACGGCCGCGCGGCCCGCCACCCTGGCCCTGCCGCGACCGCGCGCGCCACCGGCGCCGCCCACGCCACCCGCTCCCCTCACAACAGCCATTGACCCTTCGATGCACGCCACCGCCCTCATCGCCGAAGACGAAGCCCTGCTCGCCGCCGACCTGCGCGCACAACTGCTCCGGCTGTGGCCCGGGCTGGAGATCGTGGCGACCGTCGGCGACGGCGCCAGCGCGGCCGAGCGCGCGCTGGCGCTGCAGCCGGACCTGCTCTTCCTCGACATCCGCATGCCCGGCATGAGCGGCCTGGAAGCCGCGCAGGCGCTGGCCGAGGACTGGCCCGACGGCGGCCGGCCGTTTCCGCTGATCGTCTTCGTCACCGCCTACGACAACTACGCCCTGCCCGCCTTCGAGCACGCCGCCGCCGACTACGTGCTCAAGCCGGCCCAGCCCGAGCGGCTGGCCAAGACCTGCGCGCGCCTGCAGGCGGCGCTGGGACGGCGCGCGCAGGCGCAAGGCGCCGCCGCCTGGGAGGCGCCGCTGGACCAGTTGCGCGCGCTGCTGCAGGCCGGCGTGGCGCAGCCGCCCGCGCGGCCGGCCCCGCTGCAGGTGATCCAGGCCAGCGCCGGCAACACCATTTCCCTGGTGCCCGTCGACGAGGTCATCTATTTCGAAGCCGCCGACAAGTACGTGCGGGTGGTCACGGCCACGCACGAGCACCTGATCCGCATGACCTTGCGCGAGCTGCAGCTGCGGCTGGATCCGGCCGTGTTCTGGCAGGTCCACCGCAGCACCATCGTGCGCTGCACCGCCATCGCCAGCGCGGTGCGCGACGACGCCGGCCGGCTCACGCTGCACCTGCGCGGCCATGGCGACACACTGAGCGTGAGCCGGCTGTACGCGGACCTGTTCCGCGCCATGTAGGCCGGCGCCGGACTGGATATACAATTCCGGATGTATATCCAAGCAGGAGGTTGCAATGCAAGTCGCGAAGTGGGGTAACAGCCTCGCCGTGCGCCTGCCGGCAAGCGTGGTGGAAGCGCTGGAATTGCGCGAGGGCGACGATATCGAGATCGTGGTCGAGCAGTCCCGCACCTTCGCCATCCGCAGGAAGCCGGGAACGGATGAACTGCTGCAGCGCCTGCGCCGATTCCGTGGCCGGCTCCCGGCCGACTTCAAGTTCAGCCGCGACGATGCCAACGAGCGGGACGATGGGCGGGATTGAGTCCTCCCGCGCAGCGGGTCGCGGCAAGGCCGAAGGATTCCTTGACAGCAATGTCCTGCTCTACCTGCTGTCGGCCGATGCCGCCAAGGCCGACCGCGCCGAAGCGCTGCTGCGCAGCAGGCCGGTCATCAGCGTCCAGGTGCTGAACGAAGTCACCCACGTCTGCGTGCGCAAGCTCGGCATGCGCTGGGACGAAGTCGACGAGTTCCTGACGCTGGTCAAGAGCCTGTGCCGCATCGCGCCGTTGACCGTGGACATGCACGACCTGGCGCGGCGTCTCGCCGCGCGGTACGGCCTGGCGTTCTATGACGCCTGCATCGTGGCTTGTGCGTCGCTCGAGGGCTGCGAGACGCTCTACAGCGAAGCCATGCATCACGGCCTCGCCGTCGAGGGCGGGCCAGTGCTGGCGAACCCTTTCCCCTGAAGCCGCCGGCGGCATGCGCCGGAGGCGGCGCCCCGCCCTCCCCGGCCCCGATGGAAAAAGACCCGCCATCGCCCGGGGGCAATGGCGGGTCTCGCCGCGTCCGCGCCGCGCTTACTCGGGCAGCGCGCCCGACAGGCGGTTGTGTTCGCCCACTTCCTCATCCGGCCAGCTGCGGCCGACCATCCATTCGTAAAGCGTGGGCAGCACGATCAGCGTCAGCAGCGTGGCGGTGATCAGGCCGCCGATGATGACGATGGCCAGCGGACGCTGCGTCTCCGAACCGATGGCGCGCGAGATGGCCATCGGGAACAGGCCCAGCATGGCCAGCAGCGCGGTCATCAGCACCGTGCGCAGGCGGTCCATGGAGCCGGTCAGCACGGCCTGGCGGACCGGCATGCCTTCCTCGCGCAACTGGTTGAAGTAGGTCACCATCACCACCCCGTTGAGCACCGCCTGGCCGAACAGCGCGATGAAGCCGATGGCGGCCGACACCGACAGCGGGATGCCGGTCAGGAACAGCGCGAACACGCCGCCGATCAGGGCGAACGGGATGTTCGAGATGATCAGCGTGGCGCTCTTGAACGACTTGAAGGCGTTGAACAGCAGCAGGAAGATCAGCAGCACCGACAGCGGCACCACGATCGACAGCCGCGCCATGGCGCGCTCCTGGTTCTCGAACTCGCCCGACCAGTTGATCTTCACGTCGTCCGCCTTGACGTTCTTGGCCACCAGCGCCTGCATGTCCTTGACCACGCTGCCCATGTCGCGGTCGTGGATGAAGATGCCGATCGAGGTGGTGCGCTGGCCGTTCTCGCGGCTGATGTTCATCGCGCCGGAAGCCGCGCGGAAGCTCACCAGCTGCGACAGCGGCACCTGCGCGCCATCGGCCGTCTGCATGAAGATGTTGGGCAGGTTGGGCAGCTCGCGCTCGCCCGGCTTCAGGCGCACGGCCACGCTGAAGTGCTTCTCGCCCTCCCACAGCTCGGTCGCGGCCTTGCCGGCCAGCGCGGTCTCCATCAGGTCCTGCACGTCGGCCACGTTGATGCCGTAGCGCGCGGCCTGGGCGCGGTCGAAGTCGAGCACATACTGCGGCAGCTCGCCGTCGCGGTCGATGAAGGCGCGCATCACGCCCCGGACCGACTGCACATTGGCCAGGATCTGGTCGGCCACCGCCTTGTTGTGCTCCAGGCTGTCGCTCTGCACCTTGATGACGATCTGGCCCTTGATCTGCGAGATGCTCTCCAGGATGTTGTCGCGCACCGGCTGCGAGAAATTGGGCTCGATGCCGGGCAGCCGGCGCAGGTTGTGGTTGATCTCGTTGATGATCTTGCGCTTGTCGTAGCCGGCGCGCCACAGCTTGTCCGGCTTGAGGTCGACCAGGATCTCGACGGTGTTGATCAGCTTCGGGTCGGTGCCGTCGTCGGGGCGGCCCACCTTGGAGATGGTGGAGTTGACCTCCGGCGTCTGCCGGATCACGCCGCGCAGCCGGCGCGCCTGGTCGCGCGCCTCGTCGAGCGAAACCGAGGCGGGCAGGTCGAAGCTGACCCACATCGAGCCTTCGTCCAGCTCGGGCAGGAACTCGCTGCCGAGGAACTTGCCCACGCCGACGGTGGCCACCAGCAGGCCGACCGCGATGCCCACCACCGAGCGCTTGTGGTCCAGCGCCCAGGCCAGCATCGGTTCATAGAGCCCCTTGCAGAAACGCACCACGAAGTTGTCGTCGTGGGCGATGTTCTTCTTCAGCAGCAGGTAGCACAGCAGCGGCACCACCGTCAGCGAGACGATCAGCGAGCCCACCAGCGCGCCCGTCACGGTGTAGGCCATGGGCGCGAAGATCTTGCCCTCGTGGCGCTGCAACGTGAAGATGGGGATATGGGCGGCGATGATGATGATCATCGAGAACACGGTCGGCCGGCCCACTTCGGTGGTGGCCTGCAGGATGGCGTGCATGCGCGCCTTGTTGTCCTGGATCTGCTGCTCCTTGAACTCGCCCAGGCGCTTGAAGATGTTCTCCACCACGATCACCGCGCCGTCGACGATGATGCCGAAGTCCATCGCGCCCAGCGACAGCAGGTTGGCGGGAATGCCGACCCAGGTCAGGCCGATGAAGGTCGACAGCAGCGCCAGCGGGATCACCAGCGCCACGATGGCGGCGGCGCGCACGTTGGCCAGGAACAGGTAGAGCACCGCCATCACCAGCAGCGCGCCTTCCACCAGGTTGCCGAACACCGTGTGCAGGGTCTTGTCGATCAGCGTGGAGCGATCGTAGTACGGCACGATCCTGACGCCGCGCGGCAGGATCTGGTCGTCGAGCAGGTCGATCTTCTTCT